>JBGSQT010000022.1:0-103955 GCA_041737965.1 Spirochaetota bacterium
GGTCACCGCGCCGCCGTGGCCGGCGGCCTCATGCCCGGTTACAATGACCGCGTCAGCGCCGTCGCGCTGCGCCGCCGTCGCATGCTTCAGCGTGGTGACGGTGGCGATCACCTTTCCGCCGTATTTATGTACCTCGCGGCAGATCCAGTCCCCTTTGCCCAGCGCGTAATTCACCACCGGCACTTTCTGGTCGATGATGATTTTCGCGTTGCGTTCCGCCCCGGGAAAGTAGAGCGTGATGTTGGCGCCGAAGGGTTTTTTGGTGAGCCTGCGAGTTTCCTGTATTGCCGCGAGGGTCTCCTCTGCGGACATGACGCCGGATGCGATAATTCCGAGTCCGCCCGCTTCGGATACCGCGGCGACAAGCTTCGGAGTGCTGATCCAGCTCATACCGGACAGTATGATGGGGTATTTGACGCCGAGAAGCGTGGTAATGCGTGTCTTCATCGTAAACCTCTGTTAATAAGGATGTTGACTCCTTCCGGGATATCGGCCCCGGACGGCCGGGTGCGTATGATCAGTCTTTGAGGACGTTGTTAGCGATGACCATTCGCTGTACTTCCGACGTTCCCTCGTAAATCTCAGTAATCCTCGCGTCTCTGTAAAATCTCTCCACCGGGTATTCCTTGCAGTACCCGTATCCGCCGAATATCTGAATGGCCTTGTGGGTGACCCGGTGCGATGCTTCCGAGGCGAAGAGTTTCGCCATTGCGGAATATTTTGAATACCGCTGACGGTCGCCTGTGTTAAGGAAATTTGCCGCCTGATACACCAGCAGCCTGGACGCTTCGATGTCTGTGGCCATGTCCGCGAGCATCCACTGTATGGCCTGAAAGGCGGATAACGGTTTGTTGAACTGGACACGCTCCTTGGAATAGGCCACCGCTTCGTCGAAAGCCGCCTGTGCGATCCCGAGAGCCTGCGCGGCGATACCGACCCTTCCGCCGTCTAGGGTGTGCATGGCGATCTTGAACCCATCTCCCGGTTTTCCCAGCATGTTTCCTTCGGGAATTTCGCAGTTGTCGAACACCAGTTCCGTGGTGGAGGAGGCGCATATGCCCAGCTTGTCCTCGACTTTCCCCACGCTGAATCCGGGGGTGCCTTTTTCAATGAGAAAAAAGCTGAGCCCCTTGTTGCCGATGCCCTTCTGGGTCACCGCGGTGACCACCGCCACGCTGGCGACACCGCCGTTGGTGATGAAGTTTTTCGTGCCGTTGAGGACCCATTTGCCGTTTTTCAGCTCCGCAGTGGTTGTGGTGCCTGCGGCGTCGGATCCGGCGCTCGGTTCGGTAATGCCGAAGCAGCCGATCCATTCCCCGGTTGTCAGCCGGGACAGTATCCTTTTTTTGATGTCTTCGCTTCCGAAATAGTAGATGGGGGAGAGGCAGAGTGAATTATGGGCCGAAACGATGACTCCCGTGGACGCACAGCCTCTCGATATCTCCTCTACGGCGATGGCATAACTCAGATAATCCATGCCTGCGCCGTTATATTCCTCCGGGTATACTATCCCCATTATTCCCATATCGCTTAATTTTTTCACATGCTCCCATGGGAATTCATGGGTCCTGTCGTATTCCGCTGCTTTCGGCTTAAGCTCGTTTTCCGCGAACTGTCTGCAGGTGTCCCGCAGCATCTGCTGCTCTTCGGTCAATTGAAAGTCCATACTTCACCTCTGAATTTTAAATCTTGTATATTGTAAGGGCGGTTGTAAAACCGGTTTCTCTGGCACACCTGGTGTCAATCACGCATTGCCGGGCACGAGGCCGAAGGGGAATTGTCATGCCGCTCCAAACCGTTGACCCGCCGAATACCTCAATGAAATACTTATTTCAGTATATTTTTTGTCAAGGTATTTTAAATGGTAAAATACGGCCGGAAGATCAAATCTAGATTTTACGCTGGAGGGCCCCGGCGCCGAATTTTCCCAGAGTCAATTTTTATCTTGAAAATAAAGGCCCGCACTGTTACTACGTGTACAATTCCTGCATGCGTGTATTCTGCGTTTCCGCGGAGTGTTTCGAGCCCGTGTAATGCGGCCGGAAATTCCGGGTTGGCGCGGCAGGAGCATTTATTAGAAAAGCGGACAGTATGATATGAAAAAAGTGCTTATAACGGCGTTACTGATGTGCGCCGCGGTCTCCTGCAGTCAGTGGAACGTCGTGGACCTTAGGTCACGGCAGTACTCTTTTATCGAGAAGGGGGAAGGCGCGGGGAAAGTGATGTTCAGAACAGACGATTACGGACTCCAGGAATTAACGACATCCGTTTGGATCAATAATAACAGGATACTCCTGGCCGATAACGTTCTGAAACGCGTGCAGATTTTGGATTCCGACGGCGATGTGGATCTGGTGATCGGGTCTCTTGACGGCATCGACACGAAAAATGTCCCTTCAGAGAGTTTCAAGTTCGACTTTATCGGCTCGCTCACCTCCGATGACGACGGGAATATTTTTGTGCAGAACCGCATATCCCAGGGGAGGAGGGACGCCTACGGAGGAGGGGCAATGGATCTCTCCCCTTCTTATATCATGGCCTTCAATAAAAAAGGGGACCTGCAGTACACTCTCGGACAGAAGGGGACGCCGGACATCCCTTTTTATCAGATAGAGTCCCTGGAGGTTGACGGTGAAGGGCGGCTTTTCGTGGTATCAAGGCAGACGGAAGGATGGAGCGTGTTCCGATTTTCCGGAAAAAAGAG
This sequence comes from Spirochaetota bacterium, assembly GCA_041737965.1. Lineage (GTDB taxonomy): Bacteria > Spirochaetota > UBA4802 > UBA4802 > UBA5550 > JAFGJK01. The sequence goes on from JBGSQT010000022.1 coordinate 2,705, forward strand.
GGATTTTCACGCAAACCTTGGATCGCTCCGCTTCGATGAAAAGGACGGCGATGACGAGTACAGAGGCAAGATCGAAACCGTAAAGCTGATGGAAGAGGGTGATAAATTCCTTATCTCCGTGGCGTACTACCAGGATCTTCGTCTCATTTACCGAAAAGTCTTCGAATACGACATCACCCGGAACAATATCGGAAAGGAATTAATGAACATTCCCGACCCGAGAAATGTTCTTTTCAGCGTTATCAACGACCGGCTTCTCTGCTTCTGGAACATTGACGGGAGCGATATTCGTCTGATGTTCTGCGGTATGGACGGCGCGGTCATGAAAAATGTGCGTCTCGGAATCGACATGAAAAACCCCCTCTACTCGACGTTGATGACGGACAGGTCAGGGAATCTGTACACGACGAGCCTGACGAAGAGGGGAATGCAGATTCTGCGATGGGAATAAAATGAAAGTCCTGACCGCATCGGAAATGAGGCGCATTGACCGGATCGCCATTGAGGAATTCGGCATACCCGGCGAGGTTCTCATGGCCCATGCGGGGAGGGCGGTGTTTCGGCATATCATTGACAACTACTCCTCCGCCGCTCCCGTGGCGGTGGTGGCCGGGGCCGGCAACAACGGCGGTGACGGTTTTGTCGCAGCCTATCTGCTCCATAATGCAAAAATACAGACCGAGGTATTCTGTATCGGAAGTGCGGACAGGATTTCCCCCTCATCCTCCATCTACCGCAATCTTTGTGTAAAGTCCGGCCTGACGGTAACGCTTCTGGAAAACGGCACCGGCATGGCCGATTTTTCCCGGTTCGGCCTCGTGGTGGACGCGCTTTTCGGCACAGGCTTCACCGGACCGGCCAGGGGCGTTGCCGCGGAAGTGATAACGGCGATAAACGTGTCCGGCGCAAAGGTGCTGGCGATAGATCTCCCCAGCGGACTCGGTTCCGACGGCGAGGCGCCTTCCGGGCCGGTAATCAGGGCCGACAGCACGATCACCATCGGGCTTCCGAAAATATCGCTGGTTACCTATCCGGGCATGGAATACGCGGGAATTCTCTCCGTGGCCGATATCGGTTTTCCCCGGCAACTGACCGAATCGGAAGAACTTGCCGCGGATCTTGTAGACGCGGATTTTTTTGAAAAGGCGATGCGGGTGCGGGAAAAGCGGGATGTGCATAAGTCCCGGCGGGGGCACCTGCTTCTTGTGGGAGGGTTTCCCGGAATGGAAGGCGCAGCCATCATGTCCGGACAGGGAGCCCTGGCCGCCGGTGTGGGGTACCTGTCCCTGCTGACCGACGAGCGGTCGCGGCCGATTATTGCGGGGAAAATTCCGGAAATGATGACCCGCGGTGTCGACATGGAATTGATGAAGAGAGATCCGGACGCGTTTTTCAATGATCTGGATTCGTACATGTCCGGCAGGCGCTACGACGCGATGGTCCTGGGGCCGGGACTTGGAAGAGAGGAGGGGGCTGCAGCCCTGTTCCGAAGGTTCGTACTTTCCGCGGAAGCCTATGGCATTGGGCGGATACTGATAGACGGGGACGGTCTTTACCATCTTGCTGGCCTGCCTGAGCCAACGAAGCCTCCCCAGGGCAGTCATTTCATCCTTACTCCGCATCTTATGGAGGCATCGAGGATAATGAAAGTGCCGGTCGATGAAATCAAATCAGACAGGTGCTCTCATGCCCGTCTTATGGCTGAAAAAACCGGTTCGGTTGTCCTCCTGAAAGGACCGGGCACCATTATTACAGACGGGACAAGGACGCTCATCAATAGTTCCGGAAATCCTGCCCTGGCGACAGCAGGAACCGGAGACATCCTTTCCGGGATCATCGGCGCGTTCCTGCTGATAGGGGAACTGTCCCCGCTCTATGCCGCCGGAGCAGGGGCCTATATTCACGGCAGGGCTGCCGACCGTTACATCGCCTCAACAAGCCGCCCCCGCATGAAGGCCACGGATATACTGCGGTATCTCTAAGCAACGCAGAAAATGAACCGTGTTCATATAATAATAATTTAAATCGTTATCGATAAAAATTGTTTTTTTGGTTTGACATTTTTGCATTTAGTATGTAAATATTACAAAAATAAAATTGCAGCTTTCTGGAGGTCAAATCGATGAAAAAAATCTGTGCAATCATGCTAATGGTCTTTTCATTTGCATTCATTGCGAACGCGGTCTTCGCGGACCAGCTCACTCCCGAGGAGTGTGAAAAGAAGAAAGAGGGGTGGTATGTTACCGGTCTCCCACTGATAAACTTTACAAGTGACACCGGTGTCGGGTATGGAGTAAGATTATTTTTGTATAATAACGGCGAAAGAGGGCAGGACTATTTCTGTACGACTCCCTATCTCACGCAGGTATACGCCCAGTTTTTTCAAACAACCCTGGGATGGTCATATCATGAACTGCACTGGGACCAGTACCAGCTCTTCGGCACAAACATGCGGCTGAGCACCTCCATCGTCTATGAGAATAATATTGCTGCTCATTATTACGGCATAGGGTCAAGAACTACGCGGTACGGATTGACCAGTTACAACGGTATTGAATTCAACACCTACAAGAGCTGGAGAGATAACTTCCTGATGTACAACAATAATCCGCTCTACGGTCTGAACGGATACCACGGTTACTGGAAATACAACTTCTACCAGATCACTCGTCCGAAATTTTACGCCGACCTCTACGGCCAGATCATAGACAACCTCAAGTTTATCGTCGGCGTCCAGGTAACCTACGTGAGCATCGGAACATGGGACGGAAGGCGTTTTGACCTCAACGGACGGAAATGGTATGCCACGGACACCCAGCTTTCAAACGAGCGTCCGAGGGGTATAGATGGAGGATGGGCCAACACCCTGCGAATCGGCCTTGTGTACACCACTATCGATTTCGAGCCGGATCCGACTCGGGGTGTTCATGCGGATTACAATTTCGAGTCAAGCCAGCGGTTTTTCGGTTCCGATTACGTGTTCTACCGGCACACTGCTGCGGCTCGTTATTATCACACCTTGTTTGACATGCTGACACTCGGGTCACGGCTTGCCTATACCACGGCAACCGGCAACATCCCCTTCTATGAATTGTCTGAATGGTCATTCCCCTACAATCGCCAGAGCGGTCTCGGGGGCAACAGGACCCTCCGCGGCTATCCTGGAGACAGGTTCGCAGGCAGGACGATGACGTTGGCACAGCTGGAAGCGCGGCTCAAAGTGTATGAGCTTACCGGTCTCGGCCAGAGGTTCGTGTTCAAGCTCATCGGCTATTTCGACGCGGGGAACGTATACGACAACTCCGGGGATCCGTTTTCACACCCGCGCTGGGGGGATTACAAATGGAGCTACGGCGGCGGCCTCGTGATCGCATGGAACCAGGCGACGATCATCCACTTCCTGTACAGCAAAAGCAGGGAAGACAGCCAGATCTCAATCGACTTCAACCACGCTATCAGATAGCACCGCATCATTGTTTGATTAAAAAAAACCCCCGCATGAGCGGGGGTTTTTTTATATTCAAATGACGGGAATTCCGGCTGATTTATGGTTTCAGATAGGGGCCGGAACGGCCGATTGTATCTGTATGAGTAAGATAATCGCAGGGGCGGCGGCGTTTTTGATTGCGGTCACGGTGGTGCTTTTATCGGGGAGATTTTTCTTTTCCGGAGGCGCATCAGAGCCGGAGGGCGAGCATCTCTCTCTGGAAAACGCGATCATTATCGACGGAATTCGCATGGAATCGGATCAGCCACTTGTTGATGATGACCGGGAAGACTCATCCGGTCAGATCATATACAACAACGCCTTTGACGATTCACCTGAAGAGAATGCGGCGATCGACGGAAAGGGGGGGAAGAACGCCATTTCCAGGGGAGAACGGGACACGCTGATTCGCGGGCTCCAGCGGAAAGACCGGCGGTGGCACCTGGTGCAATACAGGATCAGAAAGTCCGACAATCTCTGGACAGTGGCCAGGAAATTCGGCATCAGGCACGATATGATCATCGATTTCAACAATATACGCGACCCCGACATGCTGAAAGTGGGGAGGACCATCATGGTTCCCACCAAAAACGGCCTGTATCATTCAGTGCGAAGGGGCGACACTCTGACAGCCATTGCACGCAGGTACGGCGTCGAGATCGGCAAGATCAGGGAGCAAAACGGAATCCGGGGGTCCGTGATTATCGCCGACGCCAGGCTTTTTATCCCGGACGCCACGGCCCCGGTTATTTCATCAGGGCCGAAACAGGCCACGCGTGAACAGCCGCGGCATGTCGCCAATCTTGATAAGAGCAGCGATCGGGGGAGGCTGAGCATTCTATGGCCTATCAGAGGGAGGATAACCTCCGGTTTCGGGAACAGAAGAGACCCCTTTGCGGGGACCCGTGCCTTCCATTGCGGGATCGACATAAGCGCCAATACCGGTACGCCAGTGAAAGCGGCCCTTGACGGAAAGGTGATTTACGAAGGATGGAAAAGCGGATACGGCAAAATGGTGGTGCTTCGTCATCGCGGCGGGTATATTACCGTGTACGCCCATAACAGCAGCAATACCGTAAAATGCGGCGATTCGGTCGGCAAGGGTGACCTTATCGCCTATTCAGGCAATTCAGGCGCCGTAACAGGGGCCCACCTTCATTTTGAGCTCAGAAAATATCTCACACCCCTTAATCCCCTGAGGTTTTTAAGGGAATGATAACCAAGATTTTACTTACAGCCGTTCTGGTAACCATGATCTCGCCGATGTACGGCCAATCGTACTTTAAAAACGAGAACAGAAAGACCAAGGTGTTTTTCAACCAGCGTGATACCGTGGGCAAGTATGCGTATATAAAGGGAAAAGTCCTCATGTACACCGCACGGAAAGACGGCGATCCAGGCGGCGTCATCGACAAGGTTGAGGACAGGACAGCCGCTTCGGTGCGATTGTTTAACAATGAAGCGGTCCATCAGGGGGACGTGCTGTATGTGATAGACGATAAAAACCTTGTGACCGCAAAAATGGTGGTTACCAATATTTTTAAGAGCGGCTCTTTCGGATATCTGCTCAACGGCCAGGGAAATTTCAGGCTTTCTTCGATTAACGACAGGGTCGTTCAGCTCAAGGAGGACTCGTATTCCAGGGCGGGCGCAATCTACAGGACCCGGGGCGATTATTATCTGAATATGGGAGAAACCGGGAAGGCGATTCTGGAATACAAGAAAGCCCTGGAAAAGGACAAGGGGAACCCGGAGGCGCATCTGGAGCTGGGATATATTTACCTGAAGCAGGGGCTTAATCAATTCGCCTTCAGGGAATTCGTGGAAGGGTATTCAAGATTTTACAGGATCTACGACAAATGGGACCGATTCAGGCTCCTCAAAGGCATGGTGACGGTACGTTTCAGGGAAATTTATGAGAGCGATGTCCCCGCAGACCTGAAGGTTAAATACCTGAAGGAGGGCATCCGATACTGCGACGAGGCGCTGAAGCTGTATCCTGAATCCATTGATGTGCATTTCTATCTCGGTGTCTTCTATTACCGGAATCCAGAACCCTCCGACGCCAAGGCCAGGGACCATTTGGAAAAAGTCACCGAGATCAATCCGGATCATGAAAAAGCCGTAAAGGCGAACATCATCCTGGCCCGTCTCTATCTGAAGCATAAAAATTCCGATAAAGCCAGGGACTTCGCGATGAAAGCCGTCAGATCGGACCCGTATAACAAGGGGGCCCGTGATATCTTGAAGGTTATCGAGATGAACACGCGAAAGGGATTCATCAGATAAGGGCCTGCGCCGTTAGATTCTTTTATACACCGTACCTATTAGTTTCTTGACACCGGGGGCCTCGCATGAAAAAAAAATGCTGAGGATCCCTAAGAGACATGGTCATTTACGCGCTACTCTTTCTGCTATTAATTTCCTTTTTTTCCCACATCACGTCCATCGTGTTCTATATTCTGAACAAGTCGAAAAAGGTGTTCAACTTTTTCGTGTCCACGCTTGTGACGAATATGTGTCTCTCACTCGGGCTCATCATCGCCGCGTTGAGAAGCCCGGAAACGATAAAGAATCTGAACGTGCAGCTGATACTCTGGGTACTGTCGGGCATCGTACTGGCCATTACCCTTTTTATACAGATTGCCGTGCTGAGGATTGTTTATTTAAGGACCAAGAACCCGGATTTTTTTCATTTCAATTATTTCGGAAAGAAAGTGTATGAAAGCGGCGTCATCAAGAAAAGCGAGTTTTTTTCATTTCTCATAACGCTGCCGTTTTTTCTCATCATCGGCGCTTATTTTGTTGCGCGGCTGATCAATTATATTATGTATGGACATATATAACCCGCCTTTTTCGGAGATAGATGTGAGAATACCCGTATCAAAGATCAAAGTAAAGAAGCGAATACGAAAGGATTCCGGTGACCTCCATTCACTGCGCGAGTCCATGAGAAAAATCGGTCTTATATCGCCCCTGGTCATCACCGAGAGCAACGAGCTGCTCGCCGGGTACCGGAGGCTCCTTGCCGCAAAAGAGCTCGGCTGGAACGAAATCGAGTGTCATGTGCTCAAGGCGAAAACCAGGAAGGAGAAATTCAACATCGAAGTCGAGGAGAATGTCGTAAGGAAGGGGTTTACCCCCCTTGAAATGGCGGCAATTGATGAGGAGAGACGGTATATCGACGCGAGTTACTTTAGAAAATTCGTTATTCTGATCTCCCGGTTTGCGCGCAGTGTTCTCCACTGGATCAGATCGGTTTTCGGTTTACGCAATGCCGGGTGACCGCGGTACCCGGGGGATCATGTTTTTTCCATCCGCCCCATGAGTTCGATGTGATGGGTCCCGGGGAACATCTCCACGATGGCAAGCCGTGCCAGCCTGTAGCCGGCGGCAATGAAACGGGCCGCGTCCCTGGAGAATGTGGCGGGATTGCACGAGATATACACCACAGTCCCGGCCGAAAGAGCGGCCGCCCTTTCACGGGCGGCGGCCGACAGCCCCGAACGGGGGGGATCAATCAGCAGTATGTCCGGCTTTTTTCCCTCATAGCGGAACCGTTCGGCAGCGCAGACGCGGAATTTTACATTCCTTAAGCCATCGACATCTCCCATGCCGTTGGCAGCCGCGTTTTTAATCGCCCATTCAACGCTTTTCCGGCTGATGTCGATCCCGAGGGTGCGGACCGACTTTTGCGCAAAATAGAGGGAAAAGAAGCCGACGCCGCATCCGATCTCCAGCATCAGTTCTGATCCCCGGGCGCCTGAAAAACGGTATGCCATATCCTGCAGTGGCGATCTTATCAGCCGGTTAACCTGGAAGAAGGAATTGATCTCCCGTTCATAGAGCAGTCCGTTTTCCATCTCCCTGACCGATGATCCGTCACCCTGGACATGAAATCCCCCGAGATGGTCGCAGGCAACACGCACACGCCCCGACAGACCCTTTAGAGCCGGTATCCCTTCCCGCAATTCTTCCGCCAGAAGCGGGCATCCGCCGCCGGCGAAGGGTACCGTCCGGTGAGTCCCCCTTCCGAAAAAACCGGCCGATCCGCCGCTGAATTGAACATCCGCGATGGACCTGTAGCCGAACCTCGGGCTTTCGAGGAGTTCAGGTTCCGGTATGTCGCCGGAAGCCAGCCTTGTAATCCTTATCAGCGTTTCTTTCAGTATTTCCGATTTTATTTTTCTCTCAAATTCCTGCCGGATATCGAGATGATCGCACCCGCCGCAGGCGCCGAAATTTTCGCATGCCGGTGTTATCCTGGCGGGTGAGGCGGTTACGATCTCTTCGATATCGCAGATCGTGTAGTCCCTGAACCCGGCTGTGACGCGAGCGCGCACGGTTTCACCCGGATATGCACCCCGGACCATCAGCACCTTTCCATTATGGCGTCCAAGCCCCATCCCCCCGAAAAGCGGCTTAATGATTTCCACGGTCGTCACTGTATTGATTGTCATGCTGTTTTAGTGTGCGTGCGACCCTTTCCTCTAGAAATGTTATTGACAGGGGAATTTTTTTTCCCCACATTCTCTCTCGTTTGAGAGGTAATGCCCATGCGTGTCAAGCGAATTCTACTTATACAGGCAGTCCTTGTCCTGTTCTGCTCCTGCGGAGAGGATTATATTCTGGAACGTGAGCCGAACAATGTTTTTTCTCAGGCCCAGCATCTGGAACCCGGGAAAAAGATAAGGGGGTACCTTCAAGACCTGAAGGACAGGGATTTTTATGCAGTCACGGCTGACAGCGAATCCGTTCTGGACGTGGAGGTTTCAGGAGTCAAGGGGATCAACCTTGCCATACGGTTATGGGAGGGGGGGGCAGATCCGCGTCCGCTCAAACTCATTGACGACACGCGAAAATCTTCGCCCGAGCGGTTTCCCAACCTGTACATGAAACAGCCGGGAACGTATTACATAGAGATCCTTCACGGAGAAAAGGACGTGAAGGCCGCCAGCGACAGCGACTACTACACATTGACCTGGAAGACCCGTGAGCCGGGGAACGAGGAGATGGAGCCCGACGATTCCATGGAGCAGGCCACAACGATCCTTCCGGGGACCGAGATGACCGGGTACTATGCCCCTTCCTACAACAGGGAAAATCAGAGCAAGGAATTCAAGCACAGAGAGGAGGACTGGTACACTCTGGACATCCAGCTGGATTCAGACATGCCTGTTCTCCTGGACGCGAATCTCACAGGAGTGCAGGGGATTAATGCGGAACTCTGTCTCTACGGGCCGGATAGAGAGCAGATCATATGCGTCGATTCAGGAATCAGCGGCTCCGGGGAGGAGATCAGGGGGGTGGGGATAAAAAAATCCGGAACCTACTATCTCATGGTGGCCGGAAGAAATTATGAGTCCGATCCCGACAGGCCTTATTCTCTTCTGGTCTCGTTCCGCGAACATGACCTCTCAAAAGAGATGGAGCCGAATAACGATATTAATTCGGCGACGGCGATTTTGAAGGACAGTATTTCCGGCGAGATAAATCCCGCTGGAGACGCCGATTTTTTCCGTTACAAGGCGGCCGACGAGTTCGGCATTTACCGGATAGCGCTGGACAGCACGGATAATCTTGATTACACGGTGGGCATTTATAACTCGCGAAAGGAAAAAGTGCTGGATATCAATAATTTTACGACCGGTGCCGGTGAGCTTTTTCCGGACATGGCCATGCAGGGCGATTTTTACCTGTCGGTATCGGCAAAGTCGGGAGGTGTCTCGATAGGCGGGTATAATCTCTCCGTCACCCAGCTTTCCGATGTCGCGTCCATGGAGCTTGAACCGAACGATACAAAAGCCGGGGCGACGAAAGTGCAGGGAAACAAATTCTCCGGTTACCTTTCCCGCCGTGGCGATAAGGACTACTTTCTGGTGGAATACGAGGACAGGGTCGCCGCGGTGTTTGAAATTCGGGGGGTCCGCGGCGCCGAAATGAAGGTGTCGGTGACCGACCCTTTGGGGTATATTATCAAGAGCGTGCATGTCGACGGAAAAGGTATGGTGAACTTGAGCGAGATGATAGATAAAAAAGGGTATATCATCGTGGAATCGATATCTGAAAGATTTGATGAGCCGTATACGGTGACGATACGGGGGGCGAAATGAGAAGAGAAGTGTTCATCGCTTCATGTATCGTGCTGTGTGTCCTTATCGGCTGTGCCGGGGGGGGGAGACAACCGGCTGACGACGGTCCGAGAGTCATATCAAGGGACTACAATTTCATGCTTGTTGCGCAGAACCTGGGGATTGACGATCCGGACAGGGATCTTCGCTGTTATTACAAGGTGTTCATCGATAAAGTAGAGGAGGGGAGGACCGAGATAGCCCTGGATTCACAGAAAAAGTATTTTAAGGCTACCCTGCGTCCGAACCGCCACCTTCTGAAAGTCGAGAAATGGGTTCTTGACCAGAGGCAGGAAAAATACGTGAAACCGAATAATATCGATCAGCCGAGACCGGATTTCCTCTATTTCGACGTTCCAGAAAGCGGGACCGTATCGGTGGAATTAATTATCGACCGCACCGGCGCCGCCCGCTATCAGGTGAGCATTGACTGACCGCACCGGACCGGAACTTATGGCCCGTGGATGGGCTCAGTCAACCCGGTCCGTCTCCGCCGCTGCTTCCTTTCGGGATACTTTACCGGAATAATAATTTCTCGCCGCCGCCAGGGGTATATCGTAATCCTGCCTGGCGTTCCACATGATGAAACCGAGGATGCCGGCATCATGGACCGCCCGTATCTGGTCCTCTACATACTGATCGTACGGGTTCGATCCCATTCTCATTTTAAACGCCTGTATATAGGTGACAATTCGGGCCTGCGTAACCCGCTCCCGGGCTTTTTTGGATGTCATATACACGGTGTGATACGGATCGTGCTGGAGCTTGGTGCTCCAGGTGTAATGGGAGGGGTAGGCCATGGGGCAGATGATATCGACAACTTTATCGAGGCCCTCCATGCGCTGGCCGATCAGGTCTCCCTTGTTTAGCGGTATGCGGCCGAAAATATCAGCGGCGATGCGGACATTGTATTTTTTCAGTATTTCACGCGACCGCCCCAGTATTCCCTCAACAAAGGCGTATCGCTCGTTGAGGGACAGGTGTCTCAGCCTGTTGGAGTCGTTGAATCTGATATAATCGAACTGGATTTCCTTGAACCCGTTTCTGCAGGATTCTTCGGCGATGGCCAATCTGTCCTCCAAAAGCCCCTTGGGAAGAGGGTAATCCTTGAGCCCGTCAGGAAACATGACCACCCGGGCGATGGGATGAATGCCGTTTTCCAGCAGGTACTGGACATGTTCACGGGGGATCATGCATTTCGTGATTCTGGAGCTCTGCACGTCCACGACCATTGTGTTTATATGTGATTTCTTCGCGAGCTCCACAATCTTTTTCAGCCGTTCAAAATTTCTCCCTGATTCCACGGTCAGGTATATGCCCCTGTAGAAATCGGGATATTTATAGGCGGAATTTTTTGTATAGTCGGTGATAATCGTGTCGGTTTCCTGAGCTGACTTCGAGTTTTTATCTCCCGCATTGATGAAATTCGATCTGTAGTTCTCGAAAAGGAATATGCAAACGAGGAAAATCAGGATTGATGCGACTTTCTTCATGTGTACCTCTGACGGGTTATCGATTTTGAATTTGGATATCCAACGGAATTATCGGGTAATTGTAAACAAATTTTTTTTTCGGCACTACGTACCTTATCGACAATATCGTGTGTCCGCTCAACCCGCATATAGACAATTTTTTATATATAAATATTGAGTAATTCGCCTCTTTCTGTTGACGATACCGTCAATTTTTAATACTATTTTTATATAATAATTCATTATCGCTCCCAAACCCACGATAATTGAAATGCCTGTACGCTATTTTATTAATGAATTTCCGGAGACACTTTGTACATTTCACGCGATATTATAGATCTCGTCAGAGCGAGAGTTGATATTGTCGATGTCATTCAGAAGTATGTCCCTTCTTTAAAACAAAAGGGGAAAAACCATATCGGATTATGCCCTTTCCATAAGGAAAAAACACCGTCATTCACCGTGTCCCAGGAAAAACAGATATTCCACTGCTTTGGCTGCCACAATGGGGGGAACGTATTTACGTTTATTTCCCAGATAGAACGCCTTGATTTTCCCGAAAGCGTAAAATTCCTTGCCGAAATGAGCGGTATGGAAATCCGGGAAAACGTAACAACAGAATCAACGCTTATAGATAAATCGGTAAAAATGAACGGCGCCGCGGCGGATTTATTCCAAAAGTACCTGTTTTCAAATGCCGGAAAATCCGGCTTGGCGTATCTGGACGGCAGGGGTGTGTCCCGGGAGAGCGTGGAGGCTTTCAAACTGGGCTTCACGCCGGATTCATGGGACTTTTTAACAAATAAACTCAAATCTTCAGGAACGGACCTTGAGATTGCGGTGAAGTTCGGGCTCATTTCCTCCGCGGTTAAAGAGGGGAAAAAGCGGTATTACGACAGATTCAGGAAAAGGATCATGTTTCCGATATTTGACGCGTCGCAAAGGCCGGTTGCTTTCGGGGGGAGGATCGTCGGCGACGGGGAGCCGAAATATCTCAATTCACCTGAATCAGAGCTTTTTAAGAAACGGCAGGTTCTCTACGGATTTAATATTGCAAGAGACCACATCCGGGACCTTAACCGGGCAATCGTGGTGGAGGGGTATCTCGATGTGATCGGATGCCATCAGCAGGGGCTGCAGAACGTTGTGGCGCCCCTGGGTACAGCCCTGACGGAGGAGCATCTGTCGGTCCTATCGAGGGTCTGCACCGAGGTGATACTGATCTTCGACGCCGATTCGGCGGGAGAGACGGCATCTCTGCGGGCGCTCTCGAAAATCGAGTCGATCAACATCGACCTGCGCGTCGGCCTGCTTCCGGAAGGGGACCCTTTTGACTTTGTGCTCAATCGGGGCGCAAGGGAATTCATGGCCATAGTGGATTCGTCCATGAAGCCGGTTGATTACCGGCTCACAAGGATAGCGTCATCAGTTTCGAAAAAAGGTAAGATCGCCTCGCTTCTGGAATCCTTTGCGGTCCTCAGGGACGTGCCGTACGAAACAGAAAAGAGCGGGTATCTTAAAAAAATAAGTTCCCTTCTGTCCATTGATGAAAATCTCGTGAGAAAGGACTTTGCGATGTATCAGTCCGGCAAGGGAGGCGCCATTGGAGGTCAAAGGGACGTCCCCGGAAAGGAGAAAAAGGCCGAAAGCTATATCAGCCGCAGTTACAGGGACCTTGTCAAGCTTCTGTGCAACTATCCGGTACTGATCGAAAAAGCGGCCATTGATTTTTCCGAGGAGAGCATTCCGGACGCGGTGACAAAAAGCGTTTTCGGCGCACTTATTCGCACGTACGGATCTGATGAAGTTTTTTCCGTAGATAAAATGTTTGACTTTTTTACCGACGGTCAAGAAATGGAGTTTTTGAACGAATGCCTCAGTTCAGACTACTCGTTCGAAGATCCCGATGCCGTGTATACCGAAATATACATCAACCTGAGAATTCATGAAATCGATGAAAAAATAGACTCTTTTTTAAACAATGTGAAATCGGGGAGCGGCGGCCGCGATGACCTTACCGAAGTGGAAGTGTTAAAGAGGGAAAAGGAAAAACTGCAGAATTACATCCAAAATAAAAGGATACATTAGTATTTTTTGTATATTATTATAGGACACTGGCAAAGACCGGTTTTGCTGAACAGTTCAGGCGTAACCCGGTTTTATCCTTCGCCGTGGCCTATGGTGACATATCAGTGTTGACCATCGCGTATCAATATTCAACTGAGAGGATGCATTTACGATGAGTAAAAACGAATTGATGCTAGAGACTATTCCCGAAGTAAAAAAGCTGATAGAACTTGGCAAATCGAACCACGAAGTGACCTATGATGAAATAAACGATATCCTGCCAGACAAGCTTCTCAATTCGGAAAAAATCGACGATGTATTCATACTGTTGAACCAGATGAACATTGATGTCGTCGAGGAATCGACGCGGAAATCGCCTGCGGCGCCCGTGAAAAAGAAGAGCGGCGCCTCAAAAAAATCCGCCAGCGCCTCTGAAACATCCTCGAACCTTGACGACCCGATACGGCTCTATTTGAAAGAGATCGGGAAGGTATCCCTGCTGTCGGGCGACCAGGAAGTCGATCTGGCGAAGCGGATTGAAGACGGTGAGATCCTCATCGAGGACGCGGTCTACAACTCCACTCTTATCGTCAACGACCTGATAAAAAACCACCCCAAAGTGAAAACCGGGAAGGTCAAACTCACCGACATGCTCAAGGTGAACAAGCTTTATTATTTTTCATCAGCTGATCTGCAGGAACTTGAAAAGAATTATCACGAGAAGATGAAAATCATCATTGAAGAGGACGGAAAACTGATACAGCTCGGCAACAAGCTGAAGAAGGCCGATGATACCTCAAAAAAAGGCCTGGAATTGAAAGACAGGATGAAGGAGACCAAGGCAAAAGTAAAAAAGGCCATAAGTGAGCTCAACATCAACGAGTCTGAAATCCATAAATTGTCCTACAAAATCCGCTCAATGGTAAGCAGGATCCAGGAAACCTACACCTTTTTCGAATCCATCGAGAAGAGATATGACAAGGACCTCAAAGAGCTGAAGCATTTCGCAAGGAAGGTGGAAAAGGGCGAGGATATAAAGAAGATACTGAAGGAGCTTTCCATCACGAACAAGGACGAGCTTCTGGAAATCGTCAAGGACATCAGGAACAACGAGAGGAAGATCCGGAGGATCGAACAGGAGGCGGGTTCGAACGCTGACGATATCATGGATTGGGGAAAACAGATCGCCATGGGACAGCAGAAGATTTCCATCGCGAAAAAGGAGCTGATAAACGCAAACCTCCGTCTTGTTGTATCAATCGCGAAAAAATACGCCAACAGGGGCATGCATTTTTTCGACCTGATTCAGGAAGGGAACATCGGGCTCATCAAGGCGGTGGACAAATTCGAATACAGGAAGGGATACAAGTTCTCGACCTACGCCACATGGTGGATCCGCCAGGCCATCACGCGCGCCATATCGGACCAGGCAAGGACGATCCGCGTTCCGGTCCACATGATCGAGCAGATCAACAAGGTAATGAGGGAAACCAGGCTTTTCCAGCAGGAGCACGGGCGGGAGCCGTCCCCGGATGAACTGGCCGACAGGCTGGGATGGCCGGTTTCAAAGGTGAAGGCGGTAAAAAATGTCGCGCGTGAACCAATATCTCTGGAAACTCCGGTCGGCGAGGAAGAGGATTCCCTGCTGGGCGATTTTATCGAGGACAAAGACGTGGATTCGCCGGCAAACACCGCGGCCTACAGGCTTCTGCACGAGCAGATCAACACGGTGCTCAGCACGCTTCCGGCAAGAGAGCAGAAAGTGATACGCATGAGGTTCGGCCTTGATGACGGGTACTCCCACACCCTTGAAGAGGTCGGATACGTGTTCAAAGTGACCAGAGAGAGGATACGCCAGATTGAAGCGAAGGCGCTGAGACGCCTGCGTCATCCCACCAGGGCGAGAAAATTGAAGGATTATCTCGATTACATGTAAATCCCATCAGACTAAGGTTGAAAGGGGACATTGATTAACAGGGTGACATCACACGCACTGGCCTCGGTAAGGACGGTTTCCATTATCGGGGCCGGGTCCTGGGGGACCTCCATAGCGGTCGTCATCGCCGAGAACCGGAAAGATGTCACTGTCCGAATCTGGGCCCATGAAAAATCGGTGGTCAGTTCTATCAATTCCCGGCATGAAAACGACGAATTCCTTCCCGGAATTTCTCTACCGGTGAATATCGTCGCCTACAATAATCTGAAAGACTGCGTTCAGGGATCGGACGCCGTGATTCTGGCCACGCCATCAAAGGTCCTGTACGACATCTCGGTAAAAACGGGCAAATACATCTCCAGGGACGCCCATATAGGATACCTGTCCAAGGGTTTCTGCAGAATCCATAACGAGGTGTTCACCATCTCCCAGACAATTTCCCAGACCATGCCCTATTTCAAGGACAAGGTTGTGGCGATTTCGGGACCCAGCCACGCCGAGGAGGTTTCGGCGCGTTTTCATACCTGCCTCAATGTTGCCGGACAGGATGAATCGTCCAGAGCCGTGATCGCCGGACTGCTGAGAAACGAATACCTCCAGTGCCGTGAGTGCGCTGACATAATCGGCGTCGACCTGGGAGGCACCCTGAAAAACCCCGCTGCCATTGCGGCCGGCATGATATCGATTCTTCCGAAATGCGGCGACAATCTGAGCGGTGCGCTCATATCCGAGGCGCTGAAAGAGATGATCACTCTCGGCAGGCTCTTCAGGCTTCAGGACGACATCATGATCGATATCTCCGGGCTCGGCGACCTCGTGGCCACCGCCCTGAGCGACCACAGCAGGAACAGGCGTTTCGGAAGGGACATCGCGCGGCAGATAATGCAGAAACAGAGCCCCCTGCGGCTGTATGACAGGATTCTGCTCAAGCTCAAGCCCGAGAGCGTCATCGAGAGGATGAGTAAAAAGCTTCATTATCTGGCCGAAGGCGCGTACGCCATCGAGCCTCTCATCGAGCTTGCCGACCGGCACAATGTGTCAATTCCCGTCTACCGCTCCCTCTATGAGGTGCTTCTCAATAAAAAGGACCCGACCCTGCTTATTGAAACAATAAAGGACCCGGAAAAGTTCGAAGAGCTGTACAGGAAGACGAAAATCCACATAACAGGCGGAAAATCCGGTCTCGAACACATCCGCG
This sequence comes from Spirochaetota bacterium, assembly GCA_041737965.1. Lineage (GTDB taxonomy): Bacteria > Spirochaetota > UBA4802 > UBA4802 > UBA5550 > JAFGJK01. The sequence continues at coordinate 18,996 of JBGSQT010000022.1, forward strand.
GGAGCGTGTTCAGGCAGGCCATAGTCCAGAGGGCGGCAGACACTTTCTGGAATTCCGACAAAAACAGGGACGATGAAGTCAGGGCGCGTCTGACCGGCCTTCTGTCCGCGTACGCCGAGGGATACGCGGGGAAACAGAGGGACAATTTTTCGGAAGAGCTGAAGTTGATCAGGTCGTTCACCCGGGACAACTACAACGGGCCCATAGAATCCCTGGTGGCCAAGTATGCCGATGAAATGATCGACACCCACAAATCACTGGTCAAGCGGATTTATCTGTTTATAGTCAGGCATTTCCTATTGAAAGGGTTTTCGCCCGATAGCGTCGTGTCCGGCGAGATAAAAGCGGTCAAGAAAATCAAAAAGTCGGAAAATTTGATCTACCTCGGTACGACCGCGTCATACGTAGACCTGATGCGGTTACTGTTGTCGATCGATTATTTTGGTCTCCCTTTTCCGAGATTTCTGGTCGACTCCAGGGCGGTGAAGGGGAGGTGGAAACGGCTTCTCATCCGTTACAGCGGGGGCTATATCGTCGACGCGGATAAAATGGCGAACCCGATCTTCCGTGAGGTGCTCAACCAGTATATTTCAATCATGATTGAACACGGTGTGCCGCTTCTGTATTTTCCCGATTTCTGTTCCGAGAAATCCGGCAGTGAGGAATATTCCGAGGGATTCTTCAAGGTGATAGTCGATTCGCTCTATTCATACACCGCTGAAATTGTTCTTGTGCCGGTGAGCGTGACACGCCGGGATGAGGTGGTATCGGGGATACATTTCCATCGCCCCTTCAAGATATCCGATTTTACAAAACCTCCATTTTCACATGAAGAAGCGGCCCGATTGATCAGGCTGCAGTGGGAACAGGCATCTGGCGGCACCCGGATGTGATAATCCGCCGCGGGACCGGAGCAGAAGGATCATGTAAAGAAGTTCCGCAAGTGCTCGCACGCATCCTCCGCCGTTGCCGCAATGAAAATTCTGCTCGATTCGCGGTCATCGATCCGCATCTCGGGTAACATACTGCTCCATCCATCGGCAAATACGCAGCAGACGACCGGTTTTCCGTACATCCACGCGTATGCCAGTTCCGAAAGCGTGCCGGCCTTGCCGCCCACCGCGACCACGATGTCCGCGGAAAGGACATTGATCGCGTTTCTTGCATGGCCCATCCCGGTGGCAACCACGATGGAGCAGTACTCGTTGGCCCCGTCAAGATCGCTTTCCGGGAGTATACCCACGACAACGCCCCCCTCTTCAGCCGCACCCCGGGACACGGATTCCATAATACCGCCCCGGCCGCCCGTGATCAGGACCCATCCGTTTCTGGCGATGAAATTTCCTATGACGCGGCATTCGGCGCGATACCGGTTTTCGTCGGATGATCCTATGACCAGCACCTGTTTTTTTCTCATGCCCCTATGTCTCCCATAAAACCTTGTAGAGAATGGATGGATCGTCGATTTCATAGCGCCGTACCGCCAGAGGCACTATCATGCCGCGAAAGGTGAGGGTCGTGACCGGTTTTTCGAAATCCTCGCCGATCACCGCGTACCTGAAAATGGTGAGCGGCACCACCGAGACGGCGCCGGGGAAGGAGGATTCGAGGTACGAGCGGATCATATCATGCATCCTGATCAGGTCGAAATAGGCCACATGGGCCAGGACGTGTTCGGCCCTCTTAATCGAATACAGGAGCAGAACCGGTGTCCCCGGGAGAACGGACACGATAGACCTCAGGGTCTCAACGAGTTCCCTGACTCTGTCCCTGCCGGAAGGGGCCGCGGCCTTCAGAACATGGATGGCGGCGTCCTCGATCATTTTGCACAGGCTGGCGAACCTGTTGAGCTCAAAGTAGACCGATCCTGTCAGGGTCATTACGGTGAACCGCCTCGGGCCGGAGCGAAAGGAATAATGGTAGCAATTAAGCCCCTTCGCGGCATCACCGAGGTCAAGGCTTCCGATGCGACCTGTGGCTGAAAGGGCCCCGTTCCATCCCTCATTATCATCAATGGACGGTAAAAGACCGCCGTCCCCTGCGATAAATTTCAACCGCCGGGATTCGTCATGTTCGTACACCACGGTGACCTTTGCCATGTTGTGTATATTGTGGAGATACAGAAGCCCCCTGATGTGTGAACGCTCCCCGGGCGGGGTCAGGCGCAGAAGATTCCGGTACTCGTCCACGTATTTATTATATGCTGACACCGCCTCTGATTTGGACAGGGTGTGTGAAATAAGGCCGTTCAGGGTCTCTTTTATTTTACTTTGCAGTTCTTCTGCGCCGGAATTTTTCATCGTCATGCCCCTTTATTCGCAGTTTTGCTGAAACGCGCGTATCCAATTGCGGCGCTGTACAGCCTGAAAGTGCCGGTGAAAAGAATAACTTCGTAATCGCCGTTTTTCCCCGCAATTTCATGGAGCGACCGGAGGGTGTCGGCCCTGACCAGGTCATCTCCCGGATCGAAATGCTCCGGAATCCTCAATCCCCTGGGAATGTCGAGATTGTAGTAGACCACGCGTTTCACCCTGTCCCTTACGGCAGGTATGATCCTCACGAAGTCCTTATCCTTCATCAGGGATAGTACCAGGACAATTTTTTTCCCCTTGTGCCGTTCATTGACGGTGTCAATGAGCGGCACAAGAGCGGACAGGTTATGGGCAGGATCGAAAATAATAAGGGGATCGCGGGAAAGCACCTCATACCGGCCGGGGATACGGATATTTTTTATTCCGTTTCTAATTGAAGCTGCGTTGATTTCGGGTAAACGGTCGCTGAGGAGCGAGGCCGCGGTGATGGCCAGGACCGCGTTTTTCACCTGGACACGGTTATATAGAGGGAGCGCAACATCGGCAATGCGGAATTTTTCCCGGCCCTGTATGGGCTCGTAATCGAATGTAAAACCGTCAGTATTTTTTCGAACATTACCGTAATGGAAATCCCTGGCAAGAAAATATCCCTTTGACCCGGCGTCGGCCAGCGCACCTGATAGCGCCGCGAGAACCGACGAGTCTTTGTTTGATGTGATCATCGGCGCGCCGGGCTTTATTATTCCCGCCTTTTCGGAGGCTATTTTCTCCGGCGTGTCCCCCAGCAGCGCGGTGTGGTCGAGTCCGATATCGGTGATGACGGAACAGAGTGGGTTTATGACATTCGTCGAATCCAGCCGGCCCCCGAGTCCTGTTTCCACCACCGCGACATCGACTTTTTTTTCAGAAAAGTACATGAAGGCCATGAATGTGAAAATGTCGAAATAGGTCGGTTCCAGACCTCGCTCCCCGTCAAGGAACGCCAGCGCATCGTCCGCGTATCTGTCCAATGTCCCGGCATCGATTTGCTCTCCGTTTATGCTGACCCTTTCTGCCGGATCAAGGAGATGGGGGGAGGTATAGAGCCCGCAGCGGTATCCCGATTCCCTCAGGATGCCGGAAAGCATGTGGGCGGTTGATCCCTTCCCGTTGGTGCCGGCGATGTGCACTGAAAGGAATCTGCGGTGGGGATCGCCGAATGCGCCGAGTAGGGCCGTTACCGGCCCAAGAGTGTAATTCCTGAAGGCCGGCGATTTTTCATTGTCGATAAACCGTGCGAGTTTTTCTTCGATCATGCCCGTTTTCTTAAAACGCGTTTCAGAGCTTTTGAAATTTCCAGAACAGGTGCGGTATGGCCGGTCCATATTTCGAACTGGCGCGCCCCCTGGTATAACAGCATTTCCATGCCGTGGATGATTTCGCACCCTTTTTTTTTCGCCTCCCTGAGGAGAAAAGTGTCATGGGGCGAATACACGATATCGAATACCAGGTGCCTTTTGTCTATCAGCGCGGTGTCAATCGGCGAGTGTTCAGTATCGGGGGACATCCCCACCGGTGTGGTGTTGACGATCGCATCCAAGCTCTCCATGAAAGACGGGTCGATACCCTTGAGAAGCATGCTGTCGACCCGGCCCGGGTAGCGCATCATCAGCTCCCCGGTAAGTCCGGAAATATTTACGGTGTTTCTTCCGGCAATTATCACGCGTGCTCCATGCTCGAGAAACGTATATGCCACCGCGCGCGCTGAACCGCCGTTTCCTATCACAAAGATGCGTTTCCCACCCATATCGAAGTTCCTTTCAGTAAATGGCTTCAGTGCGCCGTATCCGTCGGTATTATAACCGGTAAGCATTCCTTCGTGATTATGCACCGTGTTTATCGAACCGATCAGCGCCGACGCCGGATCCACGGAATCGAGCAGTTTTATGGCGTCGACTTTGTAGGGGATGGTGATGCTGGCACCCCGGATTCCCAGTGCCCGCAGGGCGTCGATACCCTCTTTCAGAGAACGCGGTGTGAAGGCGAGATACACCGCGTTAATGCCGGTCAGTTTAAACGCCGTATTGTGGATTATCGGGGAAAGGGAATGGCCGACAGGGTTTCCCAGGATGCAGTACAGCTCGGTGTGCGCGTTAATGTTCATGATTGTCGCCTCGTGAAAGGACCCGCAGTGAGAGCCGGGGCGCGCGGAATCGAAACCGAAGGGCCAATTATTCGTTCCCTGAAGAAAAAAATGCTTTTCATGAAATCTTTCATTGCTACAGTGTACCATTCGCTGAATAAATTTTAACAGGTTTATAGTATGATAAAGATCGGTGTTATTGTCAATCCTAATGCGAAAAAGGTCCGGACCGGGAAAGTTTCCATCGAGGAGTTCACGGAGATGAAATCCGGCAGAGTCGATGTCAGGGTTACTCCCACGCTTGAGGCGATCGACGATGTGCTCGGTGATTTTAAAAAATCCGCAATCGACTACATCGGCATAACCGGCGGCGATGGATCGCTTCATCACGTAATAATGAGGATGATACGCGTATACGGCAAGGCGCCGATACCCCCTGTGCTGATACTCAAGGGGGGCACCATGGACAACGTGGCGAAATCGATCGGCCTCCGGGGCAAAGGCGTGGGGATTCTGAAACGTTTTCTGAAGGCACTTGACAGGGGGAAAAAGATCGACCTGTATAAAAGGGACCTGATAAAAATCGGGGACCGGTACTGTTTTCTTTTCGGCACCGGATTCGTGGCGAATTTTCTTAACGAAGTGTACCGTTATGAAAAGGGGATAGTGACAAACGCGCGGGTCGCGTTCAAGGCCATCTCCCACGCGTTCAGGGAGCCCGCCGAAGGATCGCTGTATCACGGGATGGAAGGAGTGGTCGCGGTCGATGGGATGAAGGTCCCATTCGGTAAAATCACCGCCATCCTGGCAGGCACGGTGGAAAACATCAGCAGGGGGCTGACACCCCTTAAGAGGGCAAACAAAAAGGAGCGTTCATTCCATGCACTGGTGTCCGGGTTCAGCGGCCTACAGATCCTTTCGAAAATTTACTTTTTGCTGGGCATAAAAATCAACCACCCTCTCCTGGTTGACGGTATCTACAGCGAGATGACCATCGATGCTGACGGAAAATTCGATTACACCATGGACGGCGACATGTACTGCTGCGAAAGAAGGATGAAGCTTGAACTGGGACCGCAGGTTCAGCTGGTCCGCGTATAGATAAGAACAGAGGCGAACAGGGACAAAAGAAGCATATTGGCCTCCACCACCAGCTCATATTTTAGAGAGGCGACGAAGTCCTTTTTACTGAGGCTGAAGAAAAGTGCAGTATAAAAAGCAGTGTTTATAAGGAAAAGGGAAAAATACGGATTATACAAAAGGGCTGTCGCGATGATAAGGGAAGCGGTACAGGCGCCCAAGGCGGTGAAGAGCGCGGTTTGGGCGCCCCTGCCCAGAAGAACCGCCAGCGTCTCCCTTCCAAGAATGAGGTCCCCCTGGAAGGCGATGGTGTCGATCAGGATAAGCCGCATGAGTATGATTGAAAAGGCCAGGACTCCCAGTGACGCGGCCGGCAGAAATCCAGTTTTCACGTCGATCACCGGTACCGCGACCGTGATCATCAGCCATCCGAAACAGGTGAGTATCCTGGAATTGTAAATATTTCGTATCATCTTCATGTCCGCGGCTGAGATCATATTTTTAACCCAGCCGGAGGAATACACCCCTCCGATCACGAAAGATGCAAGCAAAATCACGCCGGACACGGGTCCATGGCCGAGGCTGAGGGGAATAATACCCAATGACGCGGCGACAGATAAGATCAGCAGCGTGCGGCCGTATTTGTTATAGATCCGGTATTTATAGGGGTTGTTTATTCTCAGGGAATCCTTTTCGAGATAGTTATTTATCGTATACATGGTGAACACGTAAAAAAGCGAAACCGCGGCGTAGGTGTAATCGACAGGCATGTCAGATACGATAAACACCATGGCGGTGATGAAAAACGCCGCCACCGAAGAAAGAATGCTGGTCTTCACGATCACACCGAGGAACCGTAATAGTCCATACAGGATGGCGCTTGTCTTCCTGTAATGTATTTCATAGAGCCTTTCCATCACGTTGTTTATGATCCAGCCGGGTGTCGATGCGCCGGCGGTGACCAGCACAGACTCGGTATCTCGGAAATCCTTTTCCGATATCTCTTCGTCTGTTTCGACGAATAGAGTCCTGACGCCGCTTTTTTCGCCTATATGGGCCAGCCGTTTCGTGTTTGCGGAATTTTTACCCCCCACCACAACCAGCGTGTCGACGCCGTTTCTTATCCCGGAAATAACGTCCTCCTGACGGAGCCGCGTGGAATCGCAAATCGTATCGATGATCTCCACAAGGCCGGGAAGTTTCCGTACTTCCTCTATAACTTCGATAAAAAAAGACCTCTCGGCAGTGGTCTGCGCCACGAGAATGTAGGAATCCCGTTCCGGGACGCGTCCTATATCGTCTTTTTCCGAAACGATGGTATGGCCGGCGGTTGCGTAGCTTTTCAGGCCGTCCACTTCGGCATGGTCCTTGTCACCGACGATGATGGTGTGGTATCCCCGTCCCGCGTACTTCTTGATGATCGACTGGACCTTGGCCACCCTCGGGCAGGTGAGATTGATGACGCGGTCCGACTCGCTTTGTATTCTCCGGTACTGGTCCAGGGGTATGCCGTGGGAGCGGATGGCGACTTGCCTCCCCTTTATTCCTTCAAGGGTGCCGATGGTGTGAAGCCCCCTGAGCCGGAGTATCTCCACCGTCTGGGGGTTGTGAATGAGGGGGCCGTATACGTAAATTTCGCCGCTTTTATCGCTCAGCTCGTTGATAATCCTGAGCACGGCGTTCTTCACGCCCATGCAGAAACCTGAATGTTTCGCCAGGGTTATCTTCATCTTGAAACGCTACCTGGCCATTTCGATCGAGGGCTGTCCCACGGTCCCCTTAATCTGAATGTTGAGCTTTTCGTCCGTGATGGACTTGGCGACAAGCATTTTGTAGCTTTCCAGAATGCCGGAGTTTTCGTCTATTGCGATGTTCAGATTAAGCGATGAATTCCTGAAAAACCTGTTTCGGCTGACGGTGCCGCTGCACATGCCGCGCAGGTCTTTGCCGGAAAGCACGGCCCGTTTCAGGCGGATGACGCTTTCGTCGAAGGTGATTTCTATGGTAAGAGACGGGCAGTTCACCGGCGGGAGCTTGATCTCGAAGCCGCCGAAATTTTCAGGGAGGTTGAAGGGAGGCAGTATGATCACCGCGTTCTGCAGAAGGACCGTTACGTCTCCCTTTTTCATCATAAAGGGGTTCCTCTGCATCCGCAAATCTATGTTGCCGTTCGCGGTCCCCGAGATTCGTATTTTTTCTGAATCGTATTTCAGCCTGGTAAATGAGAAGCTTCCGTCCAGCCGGTAGTCCCGTTTCAGGATGTGGTTGAATACGAGTCCCAGTGTGTTGAAATCCAGGACAATATCGCTCAGGTGAAGCTCGTCGCCGTTATTCCAGGTAAAATCAAATTTATCTATGGATGAATCGCCCACATAGCGGATATCCATGTCGCCGATGAGGAGATTTCCGCCAAGAAGCCTTTCCTGTCCCTGCAGTTCCCGCTTGATCAGGATTTCCACCGGAAACGTGATCACCGTAAACAGGCATATCAGCACGACCGATGCCGCCAGGTACGTTTTCGCATATGGGAGCCTGATGGTTTCCTTGAGTATCGCCGCGACCTGCGAGACGCCGGTTTTCAACGCGCCGGTTATTTCGCTGAAAGAGATCATCGCGCGACCCCTTTAGTGGGAGGTGATATTGTCGAATTTGATCTCGACGTCATAGATGTCCCTTCCTTTCAGGGCTTCGCTTACCCTGATGTAGCTTGTCCTTACGAGGCTGCTCGAATGTTCCATGTCGTAAATGAATTTAATCGCGGTGACAACGTCGATCCCGACGAACTTGACCTCGGCGGACACTTTTTTATAGTTGTCCTTTACGGTGCCCGGAATCACGCGGACGTAGCTTTTATTCCCGAGAATTTTCAGGTTTTTCGCGTTCTCCTCGATGAGGGTGGTAATCCCCTGGCCGCTCTGTATCTGGGATTCGTACTGTGATCGTTTCAGTCTGATCTGCTGGTATTCCTCATGGATCCTCTGCAGTGTCGATATCCTGGCGACGTTCTGGTCGTACGTCGAGTTTATGCTGGTTCTGAGCTCCATCAGCGACGATATCAGGAGAAAATACGCCGCCGCGACCGAAACGACCGCTATCAGCCCTTTTATCAGAAGCTTTTCACGTTTGCTTAACTGAAGCATCGCCCTACCTTTTAATTCCTTCCTTGCCGGCGCTCTTCTGTTTGATTGTCATGGTAAACCTTGTAAAGTCCCTGGCTGAACCGGTAATGCTCACCGATACGTGCTCGAATTGCTTCGATTTGGAAAGGCTGTCCTTGAAATCGTCAACGGTTTTACTCGAAGCCACAAGCCCGTCGACGCGGAGAACGTTCTGCTGAACGACGAGATTCTTCAGCTCGAAATCAGACTGCCTGGGGAACCTGTCCACGACGTCTTTGAGAAGATCAAGGACCGAGCTGTCATCCTGGAGGAGAGTGGTGATATCGTTGAGTTTTCTTTTTTCCTTGACGAGCTGTTTTCCCGCTTCGGCGATCGGGTCTTCCGGGACGGTCATGGAGTTGAAAAACCGTCTGTACTGCCTGCCGATGATTTCATGATATTCCCTGTTTGATTTGATGGAAAAGATCATCGAAAGGATGAAATTTGCCATGAGCACAAGCAGCGCGAGCACGGCGAAGGTCCCCGCGAGGTAATATATTTTTTTCGACGTGCCGGCCACGTCCGGGAGGAATTCCCCTTTAAGAAAATTAACCGAGTTGCGCTTGTTGCCGACATAGAGGAGAAGGGTGCCGAAGGCGATGGGAAACTGGGTCCGTACCGTCTGTTCCTTGTAACTGTCGAGAAAGGGTATAGATACTACCGGAATTTCGAATTCCCTTGAGATGATTGTTCCAAGCCCCGTTATGTTGGAGCCGCCCCCGGAGACCAGTATCCTGTTGAAGGTTATCGCGCCGTATTCAACCGATAGCGCCTTGATGGTGAGGAATATCTGTTCATTGAGCTCCTGAACGATTTTCGCGGCGATGTCGAATATTTTTCTGAGTTTCGGACGCGTCAGATCAACTGATTTATAGTGCTCACGCTGCACGTTGTTTTCATAAGAAGTCAGGTCAAGGTTAAGGCGCTGGATTAAGCGGATCGACTCCGGATGGGACATCTTCAGGTATTCGGCGACCGACGTGTGGATGAGGCCGGCGCCTATGGCGATTGACCGGGTGAAGAGAAGCTGGTTGTTCTGTATGATGTTGACGATGGTTTTATTGTTGCCGATATCTATCTGTATTACCGATTCGTCTCCGATCCTGTTGAAGTATTTGTAGCACTCGAAAAGCGCGATTGACTCCATCCCCATCCGTATAGGCTTGATGCCGAATTCCTGCAGAAGGTTCAGGTGTTCCAGCACGGTTTCCTTATGCGCCGCCGCGAGGAGAATCCTTCCTTCGCCGTCCCTGCCGCTCTTCATCGGAAGAAAGTCCATGACCATGTCGTCCAGCTTGAAGGGAATGTTTTCCTCCGCTTCGTAAGGGATGGCCTCGGCGATTTTTTCCACGTCGCTGAAGGGGAAGGATATGTTGCGTATGATTTCCTTCTCCATGGGAAGGTTTGTGATGACCCTGTATTCCTCGAGTTTCTCGTCCTGCAGGATTTTCGTGATGGCTTCGGCGATGGCGGCGGCCTGATTTTCGATGCTTGGATCGATCTCTTCGTAGGAAAGGGATTTTAGCTGAAAATCACGGAATCCAGTTTTGGCCGCGACGACCTTGATGGAGGATGTCCCGATGTCGATGGCTGCTATACGTTCAAACAATATTCCGGCCCCCGAACACTATTCTTCCTGCCAGTACAAAATTTTTCTCGTTTCCCTGTTGTAGACCGCACGGATCGTAATTGTCGCGTTTCCGAAGGAAGCGGTCGACGTGATCCCGAAAAGCGCCGATTTAACCGTAAGCAGTTTTGTTCTCACGTCCTGATCCGTAATCAAATCGCTGATTTCGCTGACTGCCTTGAAGGGCTCTATGAGCCTTCTCATGATCAGCTCCGCCACTTTATCATCAGTCATATCAGGTGTCAACGCCGATAGCACCCTGAATGGCGCGGTATTAATATTAATTTTATTAATTTCATCGAGATAATTTCCCCTCTCGCCGTATACGCGGAAATAATCCGGGAGCCTTCTCGATTTTTCAGGCCCGATGCGGTGGGTCTCCTTCGCGCCAGACTCTTTTTTAATTTTCTCAATCTGGCGGGACATCTCCTTCATGCTTCCTCCCTCGAACGTCAGGGATCCTTTGTTGTCCTCCACCAGGTCCCGCTCCATGCCGAAATTCCCCCCTCCGAGACCGTAGAAAATCTCTGGAGTTATCCCCTTGATCAGGAGAAGGTCGTTGATGCTTTCCATGGACGCGTTACGGGCGGCGTACGATGGGGTCTGCCTCCGGTAATAATCGGATTCCGCGCCGTAGGGGAAGGGGGTTTCGTCGATGTCAACCCAGTCGATTATTCCGTCCGCCAGGTCGGGAGTGAAACCCATTCTAATAAAAAAATTCTGGACCATTCCATAGTAGGGGGAGCTGTCGACGACCTCGCTTGCCAGCACGCTCAGGTTTATTTTGGATTGCTCGTCCGTGATCGCAATGGTCATGGAACCGTCGTCGATGGGCACCGGAGGAAAATCGAAGGCCCAGATGTCCCGGTAACTGTCGACATTTCTGTCCGAGGAGATTCCCTGTATCGTGCTTGATGCCCCCTTTTCGTCGATGAAGAGTACGTATTTTGCCAGCTCGATACCGGATTTGGCGACATAGATCGCCCGGATCCTGTTCTTATATTTGTTCATCAGTCCGATATCGGTCCTTGCCGTTATGACGAATTCACCTGTCACCGTCATGAGTATGGTAGTGATAACCAGCACCACCGCCAGGACGTACCCGTTTCTGTTGAACAACAGGGGGCGTACCCCGTTCTCCAGAAGCGCCCGTTCCCTTTTTCTGTAGTTGCGTATAAAGCGGGAAACAATGTCGGCATCTATGCGCAATGCTTCAGCCTCTATTTCATGTTAATTGACGAAAGGAACACGAAGGTGTTTTCCCGGTCTTCGTAATCGATAACCGTGATGGTGGTCCTGACCGCCGGCGGAAATTTTACGTCCTGGCGGGAGTCCCACCGGTCTGTCCAGTCGTTCCCTTCCTTGAATTCGAATTTTATGCCTTTTACACCGGTAAGAATAACGTTTTCCTCACCCCCTTTTTCCGGATCTTCATCATAATGCATCTCCTCCCTTCGGATGAGGAGGTATCGCCCGAACTTTGCGCGGTCCCCTTTAAGGTAATATCCGACTTCGCGTATATCGCTTACCGGATAGGGTTTTTTCAGATCGCCCTGATAGCTGAACTCGTTGTGCATGACAGTGACAAAGTTCAGTACGCTGTTTCTATCCTCGATGTCTCCTATCATGCAGAGCTTCAGGTTTTCAGACCGGAAATACGCGTTTGACAGGTCGCGGTCTATGAATGTATAGGCGTTATTGACGGATTCGTAAAAGGCCTCCCGGTCGGTGAGCCGCGCGATAGACTGTATCACTGTCCTGTAGGATGTATATGCCATGACCATGATCAGGGACGCGATCGTTACTGCTACCATGAGCTCTATAAGCGTGAACCCTCCGTCTCCCCGGAGGCCGTTAAAGCCGGTATGGGTGTTTCGTGCCATCACTGTGCGTACACATAGGTGATTTTATAGGGATTTCTGCTTCTATTCGATTTCCAGGTGACGATGATTTCCGTCTTTTTCACCGGAAAGGGAAGCATCGGATGCTCGTAAGGGACCGTTTTTCTGCTGTAGTAGAATCCCGCATATTCTGGTATCTGCTCCCTGTCGAGGTCCATCCCCTGGGAATTGTTTAACAGGAATTCGTTCATTTTGCTCTTGGCGATCATCATGGCTCTTGTATAATTGCCGTTTTCGGAGATCACGTAAATGCAGGAGAGAACGCCTGAAATAACGCTGAGCATGACGATTGACAGTATCGTCACCGAGATGAGCACCTCAATCAGCGCGAATCCGCCCATGTTCCGCCTGCGGCTGGGCGGGCTACCTGATCCAGTCATTCACCACCTCCGGGTCCCTGAAGTGTCTGCGTATATTCACCGACCATTTCTTGTCGTCGCCCGTGATCACGTGAATGACGGCATTGTCGGAATATCCCTGGGGATAAAACGGGATGACGACGCTTCCGCTGGTGACGACCTCTCCGGTACGGAGCACCACCTCCTCAATCCTGAAGGAATCGGGAAACTCGTAATGCTGAAGCAGTCTGCGGGTACTGTCAGTGTATACGTTGTCACGGAAATTCAGCACAGATACGCCGTTCCTCCTGTCGAAGACGCCTCCGGAAAGTATGGTTTTTTCCTGCTCTTTTTTATACAGATGGATCGCGAGGAAATTTGTCCTGCCGTTCAGGAAGGCGTCATCATGGGTCTTGGCTATGTATTTTGTGAGAAATGACATGTTTTCAGCCCTGTTGCTGAAAAAACGCGAGAGTCTTGGCACCGCCACCATGGCGATTATTGAAAGCAGTGCCGCCACCACCATGAGTTCTATGAGGGTGAACCCTCCGGCCATGTACCTGTGTGCCGGGCATGACGGGGCAGGGTCCCGCTTTTTCGCGGGAAACATGCCTTTAGATATCCTATTCAAGTTCGGAGCTGATAATGTCCTTGTCGTACCCTTCACCCCCCTCCTTGCCGTCGGCTCCGAGGCTCCAGATTACGTAGGGCTCGCCATTGTCGCCGGGGGATTTATACAGGTAGGGGTTTCCCCAGGGGTCCTTGAGGCCGCTTTTCTTGACAAGCCCCTCCTCCACGAGCTTGTTCAATCCCTCCTCCGACGTGGGTATCGTGTCCATCGTCTGAAGGGGCAGGTCGAACTGCTTGATCTGGTTCGACGCGGCGGTCACCTTGGTTCGCTGAACGTAATTCCTGTACACCGTTACCGAGATCCCGGACAGTATCGCGATGATGGTTACCACAATCATCAGCTCGATGAGGGTGAATCCCTCGTCCGATCTGGCGGCCTTCAGTGCGGTTTGTATTCTTTTGCACGCTCTTTTCATGGAAAAACTCCTTTTCAAAATAGTAGATTTACCGTGATTATTGTCACCCGGTCCGTTTCATTATCTCAGCAGGGTGCTCATGTTCATTATGGGAAGCATCACCGACATGACGATTCCGCCCACCACGACACCCATGAAAATGATGATAATCGGCTCCAGAAGGCTTGTGAGGCTCGTTATCGACAGGTCCAGTTCGTTTTCATACACCCTGCCGATATTGACCAGCATGGCGTCCAGCCTGTCGCTGGCCTCGCCGGCGGATATCATTCCAAGCACCATTTTCGGAAGAAAGTCAGCCTTGTTCAGCGCCACGCTCACCGAAGTGCCTTCCCGTATTCTTTTTGCCGCAGCGGCGATCCGCTCCTCAATTATCCTGTTGCCGACGATTTTTTCCACAATTTCAAATGATTTTATGATATCAACCCTGTTGCCGATCAGTATCCCGAGGTTTTGAGTGAAGCGCAGTACGATCAGTTTTCTATACAGGTTTTTCACCAGAGGTATCCTCAGCTTGATCTCATCAACCTTCTTGCGCCCCTCTTCGCTCCGAACGTAGCGATGGTAGAGGTATACCGCCATAACGATCCCGGCGGGGATAAGAATCCAGAACTTCGAGAGGAACCCGCTGATGGCGAGCACGATCTCGGTCGGAAGCGGCAGATCCTGGTTCTGCTCCTGGAACACGTCGGCGATTGAGGGAATAACGCTCACCATGAGGAAAGTCACCACCGCGATCGCAAAGGAGACCATAAAAAGCGGATACCAGAGCGCGGTTTTGATCTTGCTTTTCAGCATGGTCCTCTTTTCCTCAATGTCGGCCAGACGCTCCATGACCTGATCGAGGGACCCGAGATTCTCACCGACCCTTACCATGTTGATGAACATATCGGAAAAGATCGCGCGGTGTTTCACAAGGGCGAATGAGAATGATGAGCCTTCCTCGATTTTCGCCTTTATGTCTGCCACAACGCTCATGAAATGTTTGTCGTCAATCTGGTCGATGATGTCGCTTATGGCGGTGAGCAGGGGGACGCCGGCGCTTATGAGGGTGCTTAATTGCCGGGAAAATATACCCACCTGTCGACGGCCTGCCCGTACATTGATTATGCCGCTTATCCGGTCGATGAGGGGCTTGAAAGGAAAACTTCCCCCTTTTTCAGAGCCCTCATCCTCGGCGTTCTGTTTCGTCAGATGGACGAGGTAAAGCCCTTTGCCGCGTATCTTTTGCCGTGCCGCGGCTTCGGTCTGGGCGTCTAAGATGTCGGATACGCTGTTGCCGTCCCGATCAAGCGCCTGGTAGCGGAACACCATGTCAGCTCACCCTCAGCACTTCTTCCACGGTGGTGATCCCGGCCATCGCCTTGACGAGGCCGTCTGAACGAAGGGTCGTCATCCCCTCCCGAATCGCCAGTTCCTTGATCGCTTCAGAGTCGGCGTTCGTCATGATAAGTTTCCTGATGCCCTGGCTCACCGTGAGGAGTTCGTATATTCCTATACGGCCGAAATATCCCGTATTCAGGCACTTGTCGCACCCCTTCCCCTCGTAGAGTTTGAGGGTCCTGGCCTTCGCTGCCGGGATGCCCAGCTCTTTCAGAAGGGCGGTCGGCGGTCTGAAAGACTGCCTGCAGTGGGGGCAGATGGTGCGCACGAGCCTCTGTGCCAGTATCGCGTTCACCGAAGACGAGATGAGGAACGGCTCCACTCCCATGTCCAGAAGCCGCGTGATCCCCGACGGCGCGTCGTTGGTGTGGAGCGTGGAAAAGACCCTGTGGCCGGTGAGGGCGGACTGCACCGCGATTTCCGCGGTCTCGATGTCCCTGATCTCCCCGATCATGATGATGTCCGGGTCCTGGCGGAGGATTGACCTGAGGCCCGACGCGAAGGTGAGTCCGATGGACGGCTTCACCTGCATCTGGCCGATGCCCCGAATCTGGTATTCTATCGGGTCCTCCACGGTGAGTATGTTTACGTCCTGCGTGTTGAGTTTCGTCAGCACGCTGTAGATGGTCGTGGTCTTGCCGCTTCCGGTGGGTCCCGTCACCAGGATGATCCCGTGGGTTTTCTGGATCTGTTTTTCAAACTGCGACAGTATTACTTTTTCGAACCCGATTGAATGGAGGTCGTATTTCATGTCCGATTTATTGAGCAGTCTCAGCACCAACCGCTCGCCGTATTGGGTGGGGTAGGTGGAGACGCGGATGTCGATGTCTTTGCCGCCTATCTTTATCTGGATCCTGCCGTCCTGGGGGAGCCGGTTTTCGGCGATGTTCAAATTCGCCATGATTTTGACCCTGGAGATGACCGCGTTCTGGAACTTTTTGGGAGGGGTGTGCATGTTGTAGAGAATGCCGTCGACTCGGTACCGCACGTTCAACTCCTTTTCAAAAGGCTCGATGTGGATATCACTTGCGCGGCCTCCCACCGCTTCCTTGAAAAAGGTGTTCACAAGCCTTATGATGGGCGCCTCGTTGGCCATGTCCATCAGGTCCTCGGTCTCCAGGCCCGCCGTGGATATCAGCTCAAGGTCGGAATCCTCGAGGTCTTCTATTACGTCCGCGGTGGACTCCCCGCCCAGATCGCTGTACTGGTTCTGAATGATCTTCTGTATGTCGATCTCCCGGGTCAGCACCGGCTCAAGGTCGTAGTCGGGAAACAGCATCTTCAGGTCGTCCAGCGGCTGGATGTTCAGCGGATCCGTGATGGCGACGAAAATTGTCCGCCCGTCGACTTCATAGGGGGCCATCATGTTTTTTTTGAGGAAGTAGACAGGAACGTTTTTCAGTATGCCCTGGGGGTCGCTGTATTCTACATGAAGCTTTGATGTGATGTTATAATGCTGTCCAAGGGCGCGAAGTATATCCTCCTCGCCCGCGAACCCTTTTTTAATAAGGATCTGGCCGAGGCGGCCCGGCGTGTTTTTCTGCAGGGTCAGCGCCTCCTGAAGCTGTTCCTGGGAGATGACGTTGTTCTCAACCAGGATTGTACCCAGTTGTTTTTGTCGTGTGCTCTTGGTCATGGGGCCGTCAGTCATCCCTACGAATTATTCGCTGCATATTGATCTTCTTCTTGGTGATAGCGTCGATTTTTTCCTGGCGCGTCACGATATGGGGCGTGATGAACACCAGGAGGTTCGACTTTACGTATGAAACGGTTTTTCTTTTAAAGAACCATCCCAAAAGGGGGATATCGCCCAGAATCGGGGTTTTGGAAATTTCTTCGGTCCTGTTGTTTCTGATCAGCCCCCCCACCACGATAGTCTTGCCGTCGAATACGGAAATTTTGGTTTTGATGTCCCGTTTTCCCAGTTTCGGCGGAACCACCGAGCCACCGGAGAGGACCTGGGTTTCGCCGATAACGGTATTCACTTCCTGGTAAAGGTTCAGGGTGATCTTCATCTTTTTGGTGATATGCGGGGTGATCTTCAGCTTGATTCCCACCGCCTTGTAATCGAATGTCTGGAAAGTGTTGCCGGTATCGGTGATCCGGGTGTTCGTCGGTACCGCGATTTCCTCCCCTACATTGAGCTCCGCCTCCTGGTTGTCGATTGTGAGGATCTGCGGTGTCGACAGAATTTTAAAATTGTTGTCGTTCATGGATGCGTTGAGCAGGGCGAATCCAAGCACCGACGTGTCCGCAAGGTACCCGAGCTGGAGCCCTGTCGCAAGAGGCACCGCAATTTTTTTTGTGCTGTCAATCCAGCTTGGTTTTGAATAATCCGGAGGGTTTCCCTGGATCGACGAACCGCCGACGAGGTTTCCCCCCCCTATGTTCTGACCCAGCATCCAATTTATCCCGAAACCCCAGCCGCTTTCAGCATTCACTTCGACGATGAGCGCTTCAATAAGAACCTGCTGCCGTACAATGTCCAGCTCCTGGATCACCCTTTGAATTTCCTTGAATTCGTCCGGTTTTGCAGTGATTATCAGCGAATTGGTCTCCTTGTTCGGTATGATGGAGAGTTTCTGCTTGTCCGACGCCAGCTGGGTCTGGGTTTTTACAAGGCTCTTCCCCTTGTCCGACTTCGGCTGAAGAGGCGGGGTCTTCTGAAACGGCGACGTGTCGATCTTCGTCTGATCGGTGAAGGGGACCCGCGAGAGAACGCTTGCCAGTTCCTCGGCGTTGGAGTTCTCAAGGTGCACCACGTGTATGTTCCCCTTGGTGATGATTTTATCCGGTTCGAGCGATGATACCTCTTCATCCAGGGCATTGGCGATCTTAATTAGGCCGGCGACCTCGCTGGCCATGCCGCTTAAGATGAGCATGTTCATCGATTTATGGATGACGATCTGCGTTGTCTGGGATTTCAGCTCCTTCAGCGAGCCGGCGATTTCGGCGGCGTCGGAATTCTTGATCTTCATCATGAAGGTGATGGTCTGGTCCTGGTCCTTGGGTATCTGAGACTGTTTGCCGTCGATGATGACCTCGACGTTTTTTTTCATCGCTTCATTGACCGGGACGATTTTGACAAGGTTCGGCGTTTCCACTACCGCGAAACCGCGTATCTCAAGGATCGATTTCATGATTTCATAGGCCTGGGTAACCGGGATGTCCCTGGCGGAACTGACCGTGATCCTCCCCTTGACCTTGTCGTCCAGCACGATGTTTTTCCCCACAAGTTCGCTGATCGCCATGATGAATTCGGCTATCTCCACTTCTTTGAAATTGAGGGAGAAACTCTTTCCTCTCTTCGATGTCTTTGCCTGACCGAAGGCCTCACTGATCGTCCAGTTGCCACGGTCCGAAATACTTAGGGACGAGGCCGCAACCAGCGCGATAAAGAGGATGATGATTTTTCGGGAGTCTGTTTTTTTCATTTAACCGTTCCGTCAATTCGTAATGGTATAGTCGAAGGTGATGATCTGGTTCTGCCTTTCAACGTCGACTCGTATTTTCGATTCGTTCATGAGCGTCTCCCACAGCTGCAGGAGTTTTTGAGTGCTGTCAATGGGATGGTTGTTTATTCGTTTGATGATGTCGCCGCTGCGTATCCCCATTGAATAAAGGATATTGTACGGCGGAATGCGCACCATATAGTAGCCGTTGATCACCCCGTTGACAGTGTTGGGTTTTGCCGCGATTCCCTGCAGCGCGTTGTCCATGTTTTTCGACATTTTCTGCTGTAATTCTGATTTGCTGAGCGTTTTTGTAACCGTCTGTCCTCCCATCTGGCCGAGAGTGCTCTGTTCTCCCGGTGGCTGATATTTGGTGAACACGTCAAGCACGATGTCGTTACCGTCGCTTTTCAGGTGCACTTTCGACCTGAGAATCCTTGTCAGCTTAAAGCCGTACACGTCATTGGTGACATCACCGGAAACCCGGTAGAGCGCGAACACTTTCGGGTTCTGTTCACCTTTTTTCTGTATCAGGGCCCTTGCGATTCCGGGAGGTCCCGATATCGTGCCCATGAGCTGGAGGTCCCCCGCTGAGCTGACAGTTTCACCTTCGGAACCTTCACCCACAGATCCGGGCGCGGCAACCTTGAAAAACCCGGAGTAGACGATGCTCTGGTAATAATCGATGTCCCTGGCCGGCCCGGCAAGAGTCTGTTTTTTCATCGCATGGAATTCAGACCCGTAGGCGGGGGATATCGTGTACCTGACGACCTGGTTTATCGTAAAGGACGTGACAAGTGAGAAAAGTGTCATCGCCGTGATGTTTAAAAGATGATATTTGACGTTTCGCATTTACCGCACAGACCCCTTGATATGCGTCCGACAGACCCTTCAGAAGGCGATCAAAATAATTTGATAATGGGAAGATCGGCACGTCAAGTCATTTACATGGCGGGTGACCATAATATCTGCAACCCGCAGGGAAATTAATTTCCAAACCCCGTCGGGGTGCTCCCGCGAATGCGCGCGGATTGTTATTCCACGAAAAACGGGGATGATCTGATCGCCGGCATCCCCTTTTTTACCCACACGCGAATCCTGTATACGCTTTTCCCCGTTTCCGAAGTGATGGTCCCAAGATCTTCGACATGACCGATGGAATCGAAAGAGAATTCATAATACTCGTTCAGGTTTGAATAAGCGTCCGTTAACAGGATGAGGACCTTGTCGTCATGGGGGTGTTTTTTCGGCGTCCCTTCATATGGTTTGTGTGTATTATCGAAATTCAGTTCCCTGTATTTGTCGATTTCAAAACCCTTGGATATTTCCAGGAGCGTTTTTAAATATTTTTTGTCTTTCATTGCGGCACCTGGTTCTTTGCGGATATAACGATAAATTCTTGACTGAGATTTAATTATACTTGATCTTTGATCTAAATTCGTCCATATCACAGATAGAGAGTATTTACGATAGAATCAATAAAAATATGCCGGTCATGAAAAAAAAATTCATCTATCCACTAATCGCCCTGGCCGTTCTTCCGGTAATGGCTTTTGCGGGGCTCCGGATTCTAATCCGTGTCTCTTATTCTGAAAATGATATCAAGGTCAAAGTTACCGACTTTTTCAAAAAAGAAATGCGAAAGGCGGTTAAATTTGAATCCCTGAGCGTGGGCCTGCTCGGGGACGTCACCGTCAGGCATTTCAACATGTCCATGACCAACGATTTTAACGATAATCTGAGTCTTGTGAAATCTGAAAAAGTGCGTATCGATCTGCGGATTCTTCCCATGCTTTCCGGAAAATTCAGCATAAGGGGGATCGATTTTCACAACGCCGACATCCTGCTCTACAAACGGTACGGCATGACCTACCGGGAGTTTGCTGACCAGTTCGGCGTATTCAGGAAATTCGCTGAAAAGAACGGCGGGAATAATGGCGGTCCTTCAAACAGCCTCAGGGTCCGCTTCATTGAATCGAGACTGCAATATAAGGAAATGTTCAAGGAAAAAAAGACCGAGGTGTCGGCCGGGGATGTTGAGGCGGCCATTCAACTGGACAGTGGGAACCTTGTTTTCAAGGTTTTCGGCACCGTTGTGCCGTCCGGCGACAGATCAGGAAAAAACGGGCTCTTTCTGGCAACCGGCGAAGGACGTCTGGACAATTCAAAAATACGCTCCACGGTCGTATTGGAAGGGGTGGATCTTACCCTGGCGAATAATTTCATTGAGGAATACGGATTGACGGACCTGGAATTACGCGGGTACGGTGATATGCGGGCCGAGTATTCCTCGAGCGCCGGTTCCGGATGGTTCAGGGGTAAAATCGAAGCGGACAGCGTGGAACTCTCCAACCGAAGACCCGGCAAGTACACGGTACTGATGAACGACAACATCGACATCGAACTGGATGCGGAATTCGATGCCAATGGCCTGTTCCGGATAAGAAAGGCCCGGATTTTTGACGATTGTGTCGATGTCGCGCTTGCAGGGGAATTCAAGGGGGACGAGCTCTTCGCTCTGCGGTACATGACCAACGAGATCGACCTCGAGAAGCTTACGACCTATTTCACACCGGTAAAGGATTACACTCTGGCAGGGACATTTCACTCCGAAGGAGCGATCCGGTTCAGCCGCGCCGCGGGAAAAGTCGAAAAGTCCGACATATCAGTCTCTCTCCAGAACATGGCTCTGTATCGCCATGTAAAGGGGGTGAAAATTCGGGAGGTGGGCGAAGGGTTTTTTTCATTCGCATCCGGCGGCGGCAGGATCAGCATATCCTGTGCTGGAACCATCGGCGCGACAGACCTTCAACTGGCGGTGAAAAGCCATATCGGGAAATGGTTTCCTCTGCAGTCTGATTCATATATTTCGATGAATTCAAGTACGGCCGATGCGTTGTCGGCTTTGCGGGCCCTTGGGATCGCGGTGGACTCCCTGTATGAAGCCGCGTATGATGATCAAAGGAAGGGGTACGATCAGGAGTTTTTCCTGCAAAGCGCAGCGGGCAAGCTTTTAAACAGTAACAATGCCCAGTTTCATGGAACTGTCCGCAGGGTCATGCTCGGGGACGGTCTCGGCCTCGACGACCTGTACCTGTCGCTGTCTCTCGAAAACGGTTCACTCACCAGCAGGGACTTCGGACTCCGCGGCCACGGAGCCGAGTATTCATTCAATATCCTGGGAAATCTGCGAACAGAGCAGCCTTACCTGAAGGTGTCGGCGGACGTGCGGGGTTTCCGTATCGACGATCCGCCACTTCCGAAACAGAGGAAGGGACTCTATCGCGGAGTCATCAGCGGCGGGCTTGAATACGAGCTGTCATTTTACCGGTTATCCCACATTATTGAAAATTCAAAAGGCAGGTTCAGCCTGCAGATCAGCGACGGAGGCATCAGGGGATCAAAAATCCTCCGAGACTTAAAAGAGTACCTTGGGACGCGGGGGTATGCATTTCCGGACAGGGGAATCGTCCTGGACAAAGTGGATCTCAATATGGCGCTGCTGGCGGATAATTATTATATAACAGGGAGCACGGTGCAGTCGGTGGATATCAATGCGGCAGTGTACGGAAAATATACGGTATCTGACGGGTTTGACGTGACAGCCCAGACCATGCTGAAGGACGGGGAGGGGGTTATGAAACAGGTCCCGATGCATATCTCCGGCCCCCTCGCGAGGCCGTGTCTCCGCCTGAAGCAGGGCAAGGAGGACAATCCCTTCTGCGCGGAGTAGCGGGGAGGAGGCCCCCGCGGGTCATTTTACGTCAAGAAGCTCGTAAATCTTAACCGGCAGTTTTTTACCCTTCACCCTGATCAGGTCCAGCTCCCGTGCGATCACATGGTCTTTAACCGGGTCGTAAGTGAATTCGCTGATGATTATATTGGTTTTGTAAATCTTATTGGTCCCTTCCAGCCGGGACCCGAGATTCACGTTGTCCCCCATGAGAGTGTAGTCCATTCGCGATGAAGAGCCCATGTTTCCGACGACCATGTCTCCCGAGTTCAATCCGATACCAATATCCAGACTCGGTTTCCCCTCTTTCTCCCACATCGTGTTGAGGTTTTTAAGCTCTTTCATCATTTCAATACAGGCCCTGCAGGCCTGAAGTGCGTGGTCATCCTGGGGAATCGGCGCCCCCCAGAATGCCATTATGGCATCGCCGATATACTTGTCCAGGGTGCCGTTGTACTTTATCACTATGTCCGTCATTGTCTGAAGATACACGTTCAGGTGCTCCACCAGCTGTTCCGGCGTCAGTTTCTCCGACAGGGAGGTGAATCCCCGGATGTCGGAAAAGAGCACTGTCATGTTTCTCTTGTCGCCCCCCAGCTTCAGCTTGTCGGGATAACGGAGCAGCTCATCAACCACAGATTTCGACACAAATTTTGAAAAGGTCTGGCGGATGTACTTTTTCTCTTTCTGTTCGGTAAGAACTCGGTAGGTGATTATAATGGTAAAGGTCAGACCGATCTGCAGTATCGGTGTGGCGGTGGCGATGATGACGCTTGAATAAAAAAACAGCAGCAGCGACGCCGCGGTCAGCGAAATGAATGCGGCCACCGTTATCAGCGACGAGATGGCTATCGACATTCTCGGCACAAGAAACCCCAGCAGAAGGGCGATGCCCATTATCAGAATGACATTCTGCATCGTGGAGAGCCGGAAGATAAAGTCCTGGTTCAGGATTGTATTGAGCGCATTGGCGTGGTGTTCGATCCCGAAGGTGGCGCCGTAGGGAGACGGCTTCACGTCCTCGGCGATGCCGGTGGATGCGTAGGCTGCGACGAGCAGAAGATTATTCCTCAACGACTCGTTCCCCTCCATAGTCCCCTCCCTGCAGAAGAGGCTGTATGAGTAGTTTCTGAAACTGCCGGGGCCGCCGATGAAATTAATATCCATGGCGCCGAATTTATCGATGGGAATCTCGATGCTTCGGTCCGGGGTCGGTACTGTCATCTTGTCCGGGGGGAGGTTCTTCAGCCTGATATATCGCCCGAGCTTGATCTCCACGTCTTTCTGTGTGATGCCGAAATAGTGCATCGTCAGCACCAGGTCCACGTTCGGATAGAGCCAGCCGTTGTACTGGATCACAAGCGGCATCTTCCGGTTTACCTTGTCCTCGACGTCCGGAAACACGTTTGCGAACCCGATGCCTTTTGCCGCCCGGATCAACGAAGGCCGCGGGGGGACCGCTTCCTCCACCAGTTCCTCATTTTTTTCCATTTTTACGGCCCCTTCAACCGGCCAGCGGACCGCGTTCATAAGGGATATCCTTTCCTCCTGGTCGACGTAGTCCGACGCCAGGTTTTCGGTTTCGAAGGGATAGTCGAGGAACACGTTGCCTGCTTTACGAATCGCCGACGCCAGCGCATCCTCGTAGGGTTTTTTATCCAGAAACATGATATCAAAGAGTATTGCCGCCGGGTGTCCGGAGCTTAGGTATTCGGTCAGGAGCGCATGCTTGCTCCAGGGAAATGGCCAGTTGATGCCCTGGTCTGAAAATTCGCGAATTGTGGTTTCGTCGATGCCGATGATGATGATGTCCTTGCGCGCTTTTTTATTCGGTTCCGAGCGGCGGGCCTCCCCTTCTATCACCCCCTCCTTCTGCTCTATGGATTTTTCCGAGGGGTCCCTGAGCCAGAAACGGTAATCCGTGGACCCGACTTCAAGTCTGTCGAAAAGGTTCGTCCACGAGTATATGACCGCGATAAGTATTCCCAGGGCGAGCGAAAGCATCAGGCCTATGATATGGTTTTTCTCGAATTTTATCATCATATTCCCTCTGGTAAAAGGTATCCCTAAATTGCGTGTCCATAGATTGTGTTGAAAACGACAATTATTGCAAGTGTTTTTATCCTGGGCGCATCAAATTTTTACTGGTCCGGGATCGCCGTATCATTCCAGCGGATGGGGCCCCCTGACTTCCAGGTGCATTGGACTTGTAGCGAAACTCGAATGATATGCAATATATGACCCGCCATTCCCGCGAAAACGGGAATCCACTGCATTTTAAAAGTGGATTCCGGCACACTGCTTCGTTTCTGCCGGAATGACAGTTAGATTTGCAATAAGTCTATTATATTCTTGACAAAATCCTCATATCGCCCTTTTTTGTAGTTTCTGCTTTTTTCCGAAATCTTTCTTTGGGAACAGTGCCTTGAACGAAAAAAAAATCCTCCAGCAGCAGATAGCCGAAGCCTGCAAGTCAGCGTCGGCGGACAACAGACTTCCCGACCTCGAAAATCTCCATATTAAAGTGGAGTATCCTAAAGAGCAGAGGTTCGGAGATTACGCGACACCCGTCGCCCTGGAGCTTGCCAGATCGGCCAGGCGCTCCCCCATGGAGATCGGCGAGACGCTGAAAGAGTACCTGAGCGAGACCGGAATACTGGACCGCATCGACGTGGTGAAGCCGGGATACATCAACATGTTTCTCTCCCTGGACCATCTGTGGCGGAATCTCCTTCTCATTGTCAGGGAAAAAGATTCTTACGGCAGAAACATCAAGGAGAGTCCCAGAAAGATCAATATAGAGTTTGTGTCGGCCAATCCCACGGGGCCGCTGAATATCGTGTCCGCACGGGCCGCCGCCATCGGCGACAGCATCGCCAATATTCTCGAAGCCTGCGGCGACACCGTGGAGCGGGAGTTTTACGTGAACGATTTCGGAAACCAGGTGCATCTGCTGGGGAAATCGGTCCTGGCACGGTACCGGCAGCTGCAGGGGGCCGAGAGCGCCTTTCCGGAAGACGGATATCACGGCGAGTACGTGATGGATATCGCCGCGCATATAAGAGATGCCTTCAAGGATGAGATCGCCGCCATCCATGATGAGGATGACCTCATCGACTTCTGTTCTGAAAAAGCGGTGGAATACAACGTGAAGGGGCAGATGGACGACCTTCGTGGCTTCAACGTGAACTTTACCCGGTGGTTCAGGGAAAAAACTCTCCATCAGAACGGTGCAGTGGAGGAGACCTTCAGGCACCTGGAATCCCTCGGATACCTCTACGACGAAGAGGGAAAGAAAGTCTTCAGGTCCACCGATTTCAGCGACGACAAGGACAGGGTGGTGGTACGCGATGACGGAAGGCCGACGTATCTTCTGGCCGATATCGCCTATCACAGGGACAAGATAAACCGCGGGTACGACCTCATAGTCGACATCTGGGGGCCTGACCACCACGGATATATAGCCCGGCTCGCCGGCGCGGTCACCGCCATGGGCATGAAACGCGAAAATTTCAGGGTTCTGCTGGCCCAGCAGGTCAACCTCCTTATGGAGGGGCAGACAGTGAAGATGTCCAAGAGGCTCGGCAATTTCTCGACCATGCGGGAGCTTCTTGAGGAGATCGGCGTCGACGTGTCGCGGTATTTTTTCGTCATGCGTTCGCTTGAGAGCCATCTGGATTTCGACCTCGCCCTCGCGAAAAAGCAGAGCAGCGAAAACCCGGTGTTTTACCTTCAATACGCCCATGCCAGGATCTGTTCAATCTTCCGGGAAGCGGAAAAGAGGGGCATACCCTACACGCCGGACTCCTCGGTCATGTCACTCCTTGACAACCCGGAGTCGCTGACGCTGATGAAGATGCTCATGAAATTCCCCGAGGAGATCGATGACGCGGCCGAGGCTTTCGAACCTCACCGCATGACCACCTATTTGATGAGACTGGCCCAGGCCTTTCATAAATTCTACACCGAACACAGGATACTCACCGACAACCTGGAGAGCGGCAACACCTATCTGCTTCTTGCCGACGCCGTCAGGACGGTGATGAAAAACGGACTTGCACTGATCGGGGTGTCGGCCCCGGAACGGATGTAGCGCCCGGGTGCCATGGCCGGACTGATCGTGATTTCCACGGGTAATGAAATTCTCCACGGCGTAAAGGCTGACACAAACGCCGCGGTAATCAGCGCGCTGCTCAGAAGCGAGGGGCTGGAAGTGTCCGCCCATGTTACGGTGGGTGATTCGGCCGAATCGCTCGCCCGGGCGGTGAGAGAAACCCTGAAATGTGCGGACGCACTGGTCATAACCGGCGGTCTCGGCCCAACGGATGACGATATCACCATATCCGCCCTCAAAATGCTTTACGGCTTCGAAATTGCGGTGCACGAACCGTCCCATGATCGGATGCGCCGGTTTTTCGACGCATTGGGACGGCAGGCGGGGGACGCTGATTTAAAAATGGTGACGGTTCCCTCCACGGCGACGGTCATTGAAAACCGGCATGGTCTCGCCCCTGGATTCATTCTTGAAGCCGGGGGGCGGATGATCGTCGCGCTGCCCGGCGTGCCACGTGAGATGGAGTTGATGCTCAGGCATTCTGTCCTTCCGGCGTTGAAAAAGAGGCTCGGCGTATATGAGACGGAAACGGCAACACTGTTCATTATTGGAAAAAAAGAGTCGGAGATCAATTCGGCGGTGCGCTCCATGGGGGAGCGCCTTGAAGGGGTCACCTGGGGCATGACCGCGGAAGGGGGGATCACTTCACTTTACTTCACGGCCGGCAGAGGCGCGGCGGGCACGGCGGACCGGCTGGCGGAACAGTGCAGGGAATTGTTCGGCGTCGCGGCGCTTTCAGGAGCGCACAGGACGCCGGAAGAGGAAGTGCTGGCCCTGCTGAAACAGGACGGACTGACCCTGGCCGCGGCGGAATCGTGCACCGGGGGACTTATCGCAAAAAGGCTCACCGATATACCCGGTGCATCAGCGGTCTTCATGGGAGGCGTCGTCGCCTACAGCAACAGGAGCAAGATCGATCTTCTCGGCGTTTATGAGGAGAAAATCATCCGGCACGGCGCGGTGAGCGAAGAGGTGGCTGAAGAGATGGCAAGGGGGATCGTCGCGGTTATGAAATCGGACATCGGCATATCCGTCACTGGAATCGCGGGGCCCGATGGAGGGAGCGAAGAAAAGCCGGTGGGTACCGTATGTTTCGGCGTTCATTTCGCAGGGGAGGATGCCGCGTGGACGATGAGTTTCAGCGGAGACAGGGAGAGGGTGAGAAGGATTGCCGCTGTCACCGCGGTTGACGCCCTCAGGAAAAAACTTCTGGCACGGCGGAAACAATGAAGAAGATACTACTGCTGGCATTGTGCCTGGCATTCGCGGCGCTGTCCCTGGACGCATCGGATGATTCAGACAGGCAGTTCGAGCTCGCCATGGGCGCATTCAAATCACGGAATTACGGATCTGCGGAACTCTTGTTCAAGAGAATAATCGATTCCGGCGAGGACGATTACAGGGACAAGGCGTGGTTCTATCACGCCAGGTCGATTTTCCACCAGAAAAAATACAAATCTGCCATATACGAATTCAACAGTTTCGTGAATCAGAGCAGGACCGCGAGCCTGTCCACGGAATCCAGGTTCTGGATGGGCGAGTCATATTACCGGCTCAACGAGCACGTCAAGGCGATCGAGGAATACAACAGATACATAACAGTCGGCGCGGGCGAAAGGTATGTCCCGGCCGCCCATGACCGCATCGCCCGCATCTATTTTTCCCAGCGCCGTTTTGATGAATCCATCATTGAATGGAACTCGGCCATTTCAAAAAGCAAGAACAGGGACTCCAACGCATTCAGGGTGTATAAAATCGGCGAGGCTCTCTTCAGGGAAAAGAGGTACGACGAATCATTAAGGAGGCTTTATCCGCTGCTCACTTCGCGGACGAAGCAGAAAACGGTGGCAAGGGCCCAGCTCCTCATCGGCAGGATATATCAGAATATGAACAATCACGGGAAGGCGATCGCCATGTTCCAGAGCATCCCGGACAGCCTGCTCAGGGAAAGCGGGATCAGCGAAGCCCAGTATTTTCAGGCCCTTTCGGAAATCAGGCTGAAGGATACAAGAAAGGCACTGACGCTTCTCGATATATTTCTACTCATGGGGAAGGAGTCCCCCTGGTATTACAACGGGAAATATGAGATGGGACGGCTGCTTTTATCCAC
The DNA here is from genome assembly GCA_041737965.1 of Spirochaetota bacterium. Taxonomy (GTDB): domain Bacteria; phylum Spirochaetota; class UBA4802; order UBA4802; family UBA5550; genus JAFGJK01. The sequence continues at coordinate 47,369 of JBGSQT010000022.1, forward strand.
CGCGGATAAAAATAAGGGTGTGGAATATCTCGAAGACGTCCGGAAATCCTCAGCCAAGGAATACCTGAGAGTAGGCGCGACCAAAATACTCAGTTTTGTGTACATGAAAAAAGATCCGTCAAAGGCGGTCCCGTATCTGGAAGAGGCGGTGAACACCGAGGATCCCGAACGCCGCAAGGAGGTGATGCTTCTTCTTGCCGAAGCGTACCTGAAACTTCACGATTTTCAGAAATGCGAACAGGTCCTCGGGCAACTGAGAGAGAAGTTCCCGTTTGACCGTGATGCAGACCAGGTCCTGTTCCTGCAGGCTCGAATTCATCTCGAAAAGGGAGAGATGCCCCTGGCGGCGCAGAGTCTGGAGAAGATGGAACGTGAGTATCCCTTTTCAAAGTACCTCGTCGAGTCGAAATACTTTTTTGCCGTGGCCCAGGGAAGGCTTGGAAAGACGAAGGAATGCGCGGGGCTTCTGAACGCCTACCTGAAAAACCAGAATGTGCGGTATCCCTACAGCGCGAACCTGCTCCTCTTCGACTCCCACATGAAATTAAACGACATGAAAGAGGCGGAAAACGTTATTGCCAGGATCATAACGAGATACATCGACAGGCCGGGGGTCGAGAAAGCGGTGTATGAATTCGCCGCGGCTCTGGATTCCAGGGGGAAGAGCCCATGGAAATACTACAACATCATCATCAACCGTTTCCCCAAATCGGACACCGCGGTGAGGATGTATGGCAGGATAGGGGAGAATTTTTTCCGTGAAAAAAAATACAAGGAATCGATCGTATTTTATGACAAGTTTCTGGCGGCAAACCTCAAGGACGGCAGAGGCGCCGTATATTACAACCGCCTGCAATCGCTGTACCAGCTGAATCAGTACGGCGAGGTGATCGCAACGCTGGAGAAAGGAAATCTCCCCCCGATGGACGAGAGTCAGTGGGAGCGTATTCCCCTGCTTGCAAGCAGATCGCATTTCAATTTAAGGCATTACGATGAGGTGTACAATAATTTTTATATTGAGAACCTGAAGAAGTACGAAAACGGCGATCTTTTCATGTTCGCGAAAAGCGCAATTGAAGTGGGGGACGCGGCAACGGCCCAGGAAATAGTAAAGAGCATGCCCCGCGAATCAAAACATTACGACGAATCACTGTACATCCTGGCGGGGTTTTACAGGAAATCGGGGGACCTTAAACTCGCAGGCGAATATTTCGCGAAAATGATTTCCAATGCGACTCAGGCGTCCGCGGCGGATAGAGGGCGGATCGAGCTTTCAGAATTGTACATCAGGGAAAAGAAATACGCCGAAGCTTCGGAACTGCTGGCGAAAGTAAGGGACAAGGCGCAGTTGGGGGAAAAAGACGCCCTGACCGCAATCAATTTCTTTAAATCCGGGGAGCTCGACAAGGGGGTTCAGTACTCTCAAAACAACCTGTACAGAATAGTGTCGAGCGAGTACGGCGAGGAGGCGATTAAACTGAATCTTGAGCATTATTACCGTACCGACAATGTCCAGAAGTTCATGCAGTACGCGGATATAATGAAACAGTTTAAAGGGAGCTCGGAATACCTTTCTTACCTCAGCGGAAAATTCTATTATAAGTCGAAATATTATCAAAACGCCATTTCCAGCTTCAACAGACTGGCGAACATTGACGGGCCTTATGCCGGGGAAGCCAACTATACGCTCGGCACCATGTCGATGCTGCTGTACAAAAACATGCCCCTAGCCCTCAAGCATTACCAGAAGGCCGTTGAATCGGGCGGAGACGATGTTTATAAATGGAAATCTAAAATTAATATTGCAATTATTTATGATGAGATGAACGATAGGGAAAAGTCCCTTGCGGTACTCAAGGAAGTGATCGACGGTGTTCAAAGGGGCGATCTGCTGAGTCAGGCAAAAAACCTGTACGAATATCTGGACATGAAAAATGAATGAGCGCACGCTGAAAATAGTGGTCATACACGGACCGAATCTTAACCTGCTGGGGGGGAGGGAGCCGGAAATATACGGTTCCGCGACCATCGAAGAAATAAATGCCCGGCTGCGTGAAAAGGCGTCCGCCGAAAACGCCGAACTGGTCGCCTTCCAGTCGAATTCAGAGGGGGGTATCATTGATTTTATCCACGAAAACAGGGACGCCGACGGATTGATTATTAATCCCGGCGCCTACACCCACACCTCCATCGCCATCAGGGACGCCATCGCCGCAACGAAAATTGCTGCCGTGGAGGTCCATTTGTCCAACGTTCATGCGCGGGAGGAGTTTAGAAGGTTTTCCCATATCGCTCCGGTCTGCATCGGGCAGATTGCCGGTTTCGGCTCGGAATCATATATGCTGGGGCTTGCGGGAATAATCCGTTTTCTCCGAAGCCGGTGAATCCGCAATTCGGTTGTGAATACCATCATTACACGCGCATTTCGGTAAATGCTATATATGGGACAACAGGGCGGCGATAACTATGTCGGAAATATGCATTGCGGGATTCGGATCGGCCGGCTACGCGGCGCTGGCGGCCATCAGGCGGATAAACCCGAAAACAGCGATCACGGTAATCGACGCAAAGGAGAGTGATCTCGCCCATCCGTGCGGGCTTCCTTATTCCCTCGAGGGGACGGTGGATGCCGCGCTCCTGAGTCAGGATATTGGCCTGGAACGTATGGGAGTAACCAAAGTGAAGGGGAGGCTTGCCGCAATCGCCCCCGAAGAGAAGACGCTCACGGTTGGAACAGAAAGCGGCGATCGTTCACTGCAATACTCAAAGCTTATCATCGCCACAGGGAACAGGCCGGTGATACCGCCGGTCCGGGGGCTGGATGCGCTGATCGGCATTTCCGCATTTTCCCTGCACACCGCCGAAGAGCTGGAATTGATCCGGAACGCCGGCCGGAAAAGCGGCGGGTGCGTCATAATAGGGGCCGGTGCGATCGGCCTTGAAACCGCAGCAGCAATGGCCCGCCTGCGGGTGAAAGTCACCGTATTGGAAATGCAGTCGCAGGTCCTTTCCGGTGTTCTGGACCAGGATATGGCAGGGACAGTCGAGGAATATATTGCGGGGCTCGGGATCGACCTCAGAACGAATACCAGGGCATCCGAAATGACCGCGTCGGCTGCAGGCGTCACTGTTGAAACATCGGCAGGTGCGGTGACAGCGGGCTTTTCCGTGATATCGGCGGGGTTTCGGGCTGATGAATCGGTGCTCTGTCCCGGCCTGACCCGCAACGAAAACGGGATCGAAACTGACGTAAATCTCCGGACATCCATCGACGGGATTTACGCCGCCGGGGATTGCGTGTCCGGATGGTCTGTGATAGACGGCTCGGTATTGAAGGCGAAACTTGCCACCTCGGCGTACAAGCAGGGGACCGCGGCGGGGATTAACGCGGCGGGTGGATCGTTCGAATACCGGGGGAGTGCGGGCACGTTTGTCACGCGGATAGGCGAGCTCGAGATAGCGGGGACCGGGTATACCGCGGAGAGGGCGGAAAGCCTCGGGTACAGCGCCCGTTCAGGAAAAATCAGATCGGCGCTGCTTCCGGAATATTTTCCCGGAAACAGCGACATCACAATAAAGATACTGGCGGACCAAAAGACGGGGAGGATACTGGGCGCCCAGGCCGTGGGCCGGCGAGGCGCCGCGGAGAGGATTAATCTAGTGAGCGCCGCGATAGAACAGGGGGCCTGCCTGGAGGACCTCTCCAGGGTCGAGATGGCCTACTGCCCCGCGGTAAGCGAGGTGTACGACCCGCTCATGAGAGCGGCGGATTTCGCGATGAGAAGAATAAATAAATGACACAGAAAACCGCGCTGTACGATTCCCACAAGGCCCTGGGGGCCAGATTCACCGAATTCGCAGGATGGGAGATGCCGGTGATGTACTCGGGCATCACCGCCGAGCATGTCGCCGTCAGGGAGGCGGCGGCAATATTTGACGTGTCCCATATGGGTGAATTCCTGGTCAAGGGACCCGGCGCCGCGGGGCTCCTGGCAGGCCTCATTCCCACGAAACTGGACAGGCTCGCCCCCGGTAAAACCATGTACTCCGCCTTCTGCAACGAGAAGGGGGGCGTGGTGGACGATCTGTTCATATATATGAAAGGCCCCGAGGAATACATGCTGGTGGTCAACGCCGGAACCAGGGAAAAGGATTTCCTCTGGATCACTGACCACATGAAAGCGGGTGTGGAGCTTGTCGACCTGTCTGCCGCCCTGTCCAAGATCGATCTCCAGGGCCCGAAATCGGCGGATATCGCAACGAGAGTGTTCAAGGACACCGGAGTGACCGGCCTGAAGCGGTTCGATTTCACCGTCACCGGTTTTCATGGCAGAGAGATTATGGTCTCGCACACCGGATATACCGGCGAGAGAGGATACGAATTCTACATGCCAAACGATATCGCCGCGGAGCTGTGGGACGCATTACTCATGGAAGGCGCGGATGAGGGGGTCCTCCCGGCCGGACTCGGGGCCAGGGACACCCTGAGGATAGAGGCCTGTTATTCGCTTTACGGCCACGAGCTGAGCGATGATATCACGCCGGTTGAGTCCGGTCTGAAATGGATCGTCAGCTCCGAAGTCCCCTACATCGGGAGGGACGTTCTCGAACGGCAGATTTCGGAAAAAAGCGGGCGCAGGCTGATCGTGTTTGAAATGACTGAGCGCGGCGTCCCCCGAGAGGGATATCCTGTCCTCAGGGGAGGAGTTGAAGCGGGCATCGTCACCAGCGGGACTTTCTCCCCGACGTTTCAGAATGGGATAGGAATGGCCCTCGTTGCGGCCGGCACGGTGGAGCCGGGCGATGAGATAGAGATTCTGATCAGGAACAAAGGCGTAAAGGGGAAGACAGTCCCGCGGCCCCTGTACCGGTATAATGGAGGAAGACCGTAATCGTCTCGTATCACCCGTTTCATCCCTGTTCCCGGCATGCCCGAAACGGTCTGATGCAAATCACCCGATGAAAACTCCAGTGAAGCTATTAACGCGCAATCATCTGATCGAGGGAATTCAATTCATGAGCCCTGAAACGGGAATGCCATGACAGAGCGCAGTGTCCGTGACATATCGGTTGTCATGTATCCCGCCGGATTAACCGACAACGGCATGGTGCGCAGGTTTAGCGCGCTGGAGAAAGCCGTCGGCCTCCCTTACGCAGGAGATGAGGAACTTGACGTGATTGTACGGGAACTCATCAGGGAGGGGCGCGGCACCAAGGACGTGGTGATTCTCAATAATTTTCAGGGGAGGACCGTGCAGGAATGCCCCTGCACCAGGGGAGTTCTGGGATGCGGCTATCATGTGATCAATACCTGTTTCGGTTGTCTTTACGACTGCACCTACTGTTTCCTGAACTCGTACCTCAATACTTTCGGCATCAGACAGATAATCGACTTGGATGAGATATTGGAAAAGCTGGAGGGTATCGCAGCGGCAGGCAGAGGCATCCGCCGCATCGGGACCGGGGAATTCACCGATTCACTGATGTTCGACGAGGTCACCGGGATCGCCTCATCCATCATTGAAAGGGTTAAGGACTCGCCACGGGTCATGGTGGAGTTTAAAACGAAATCATCGAACATCGGCCATCTTTTATCCATCAAAGAAAAGGGGAACGCGGTACTGTCATGGAGCATCAACACTGAAACGGTCATTTCCGGCTACGAGGCGGACACCGCACCTCTCGCGGAGCGGCTCGGCGCCGCCGGCAGGGCGGCCAATTCCGGGTATCTCGTGGCATTTCATTTCGATCCAATTGTCGATTATCGGGGGTGCGGCGAAGAATACATTCGCGTCGTCGATCTCCTCATGTCGGCGGTGCCGGCGGAGCGGATCGCCTGGATATCAATGGGCTGTTTCAGGTTTAGCCCCCTTTTCAAGGACGCGATCCGGGAGAAATTTCCCCGGGAGGCGCTCACCTGCGCCGAGCTGTTCCCTTCGTTTGACGGTAAATTTCGGTACCTGAAACAAAAAAGAGTTGCCCTTTATGGATTGCTGTATCAGAGAATTATCCAGTATACAGACCGGATACCGGTATATCTCTGCATGGAGCCGATAGAAATATGGGATTCGGTCTTCCGGCCCCAGGGGGCCTCTGCCGGGGAGCATCTGCGGCGCTTCAATGAAAAGATTGCCGACATTCTGAGTAACCGCTGAAAGCGGGCCGGACTGTAAGTGGCCCCGGAGCAACGAATTTATGGAGCGATACATTGGACCAGAAAGAATACAGGGATTACAGAAAGGAGCTGGAAGGCATTCAGGGTAAAATACGTGAACTTCACCAGACGCTGGATCTGGCCTCGCTGACTCGCAACCTGACAGAGCTTCAAAATGAAACAATGGGCGAGGAATTCTGGAAAAACAAGGAAAGGGTCGCAGAGGTGAACCAGAAGGTCCATTCCCTGAAAAAAAAGGTGGAACCCTGGGAGAAGCTCACGAAATCGGTCAACGACACCCTCGAACTGATGGCAATGGCGATGGAGGAGGGGGACGAGGAGATGCTTGCGGAGTCATGCAAATCCATTGACGCGATGAAAGTTGAATTCGAACGCCTGGAATCCCTGGAGCTCCTTTCAGGAGAGGATGACGGAAAAAACGCCTACATCACCATACATCCCGGAGCCGGAGGGACGGAATCCCAGGATTGGGCAAATATGCTTTTCAGAATGTACTACCGGTGGAGCGAAAAAAACGGCATCACCGTTGATGTTATTGATTATACGCCCGGCGAGGAGGCTGGGATCAAGACGGCCACGATGCTGTTAAAAGGGGAATTCGTATACGGAATGCTCAAAGGAGAACGGGGGGTCCACCGGCTCGTACGCATCTCCCCCTTTGATTCCAACAAACGGCGGCACACCTCCTTCGCGTCGGTCGAGGTGATCCCTGAGGTTACCGATGAAATCGACGTTCAGATCAATGAGTCCGACTTGAGGATAGACACCTACAGGGCCTCGGGTGCCGGCGGCCAGCATGTCAACAAGACCGATTCCGCGGTAAGAATAACCCATATCCCCACCGGTATCGTCGTGCAGTGCCAGAATGAACGGTCCCAGCATAAAAACAAGGCCTTTGCCATGAAAGTCCTGAAATCCAGGTTATATGATCTGCACAGCAAGGAACAGGACGAGAAACAGATGGAGAAGCTGGGCGAGAAAAAGGAGATATCCTGGGGCAACCAGATCAGGTCCTACGTTTTTCAACCCTATACGCTGGTCAAAGACCACAGGACCGGCGAGGAGACCGGAAGCGTCGAATATGTGTTCGACGGTGATATTGACAGGTTCATCCACGCGTATCTTAAAAAGTCGGTCTCCAGGGGGGCGTAAGTCGATACGTTGATGAAAATTACTTGCCTTTTGCGTACTTGAAAAGTATCAATGTCCCGATAATCAATGTATGAAGTTAACAACACAACAACTGAAAATTCTCTTCTCGAAATATGATGAAAAACTGAATATCAGATATTTCGATGATCTTGTATTCAGAGGAAACGCCTTTCTGTCCAACGACATTCTCCTTCCGGACCATGTAAAACAGCTTGAGGACCACGATATAAAAGAAGTAGAAGTGTTCTGCGACGGACCGTTTTATCGATGCCTGAGCGCTGAATTCCCGAAGGATTTCAGAAAGCCCTTCGGAAAGATGAGCTTCATTGAGCTGGACCGTCATCTTGAAGCGCTGAATGCCGCGAACGCCCATACCCGCCGTAAAAGATATATCCAGATGATCGGGGACCTGTACGCCATTGATTCAGCCCAGGGGAAAAAGATCATCCTTGTGGGGCACAATGAAATCATCGATTACCGGAAATGGAATGTTCTGAAAAGAAGCATCGATCGCGAACAAGTTTTTTATTACAGGAATTCCGAGGTTTCCATTCTTGTATTCGTCGACCTTTCGATCCCCTCCAATAATGGATACATCGAGCGCTTTAAAATGAATACCGACCTCATCTCTCTTCTCGTATCAAAAATTCCGGAACTGAACAACTTCATCGCGCCCGATTTCCTGCCCACTGAAGACGTTATTTCGGTGACCGACCCCTCAAAGCTCCTGGAGGAATACATTCGGAGCAACGCGCGTCTTATCATCATAGGGGAACAGTTGAACGCCTCCTACAAACTCGCCCTCATAAATGTCCGAAAATATGACAAATATGTCCGGATGCTCGTCGTCCCGGCGCTGGATCATCAAAACCTCCCGCATTTTTTTAAACAGGTAAGCCTCGTTTATAACGTTGACAGATGGGTCGAATAGAAGAGAATTGTCTCCGTGACGTAGAAAAAATCCGGCACGGCTAACTGAGGCCTGGAGAATAAGTTGAAAAAAAAGAAAAGCCTTTTCAACTCCTTCGATAAAATGGATTTCGACCTTGGATCGGCGGATGTAGGAGCGAATCTGGGGAATACCCAGCTTATGCACGGGGAAAAGATGTTTCTTAAGAGGTTCAAACCCGCGGACCTCATGGAGATAATCGGGAAGGTCGGCCTCCTCAACCATCTGGAAAATGTCGGCTTCAGCGACTGCGTCATCGACGTCGATATCGATGAAAACTATGTCAATCACCTGAAACTCTACACAGAGAAAAAAAAACCGGAGCACCTTCTTTTGGACCTCCGAGTGTCAGAATCCAAGTTTACCCCGAAAAAAGAGATGCTGGAAATGGGTTTCGACAATCTTGCCTATGACATGATAGTCATTGAATGGCTGTCGGCTCAAAACCCCACGCACTCGTTCTCGAAAGACAAGCCGCAGCTGCCGGGACAGAAAAGGCCGGGTCTGGGAATTTTGAAATACTGTTTCGACATGATGTATATCGTGGCAAAGGAGATCACAAAGGACGGGTTCATGGATGTTCCGGACCACATGCACGGCGCCGTCATGTATTCAAAAAAGTTTAAATTTTACAACCCAGTTCATGAGGCGATTTTGCAGGCGATTCTGAGGGACCTGAAAAATTATTCAATGCTTGACATATCCTGGGGTATGATCACCGGAACGGTAATCAATGAGACTAAAATGGAGCTCCAGGTATATGATCCGTCGGAGCAGATATTCTATGTTTCCGAGCGCCTTCGCCGTCACTTCAATTCACGCGCATACCGCGGATTGTTCAATAAATACTATAAAAAACACAGGTTCCGGTTTAACTATGACGAGATGGTGGTGAAAAGAGAGGAAATGCTGAAGAAAAAGTCCCTCATCGATCTTTAAAATGGACATCGGATCCGATCTGAATATTCCTCAGTCTATCGATTCTCTCCAGCTCTTCAATGTCCTTCCCGGTCCTTCCGAGCGCACCGGCGAGCATATCTCCTACAGTGATCCTCATCTCCATCAGTTCCTTCAGGACCGGCTGCATTGATTCCTCAAGCCGGCGCATTTCGCACGCGGCTTCCTCTTCGATGTCCTTGAAAAAGGAATGGAACCCGCTGTAATCGATACCGGCGGCGGCGCATATCAGCCGCCTTTTTTCAGCGACAAGCGCGTCCAGCGTATTTATCTCTTCGATCAACGCGTCGTCGCTTTCGATCAAGTCCGCCGCCCGGTCGGTATTTTCTGTTTTCAGGGAGTAAAGGATCTCGCGTTCCTTTTCGAGAAGGTCTCTCAGCAGACGGAGTTTTCGGTGCAGTGAGGAGTTGATCGAGGTGAAGTGGTTTTGAATATCATCCCTCAATGCTGAAGTTGCCCTTGGATCCCATGTCGTTTTTATCGGTCTTCGCTTCGCTTGCTGATATCTTGTCCCAAGCGTCCCTCAGGTCCTTGATCAGCTTCTGCACGTGCCGGAGTATTTCGGGATCTTTTTTGATATTTGCGTCCAGCAGGGTCTTTTTGAAATAGATGTATAGATTGAAGAGGTTCGATGAGACCTCGCCCCCCTCTTTCATGTTTAACGAAAGAAGGAGCTCTGTGATGATGTCCTGGGCCTTGATGATATTGCTGTTAACGATGTCGTATTTCTGGGGCTCCATATTCTCCAGGGCGATGTTGATGAACTTTATGGCGCCGTCATAGAGCATGACGATCAGCTTGCCCTGGTTTGCTGTGGTGACCTGTGTTTTTTTATACTCGTCAAAGGCTGATTTTTTCGGCACAGTCATGATCACCCCGCGTTACTGACAAATCGTGTTGCATTACATACATCGTACCGAAAACCCGATAACTGAACCATTAAATTCATCCGGCCCTACATTTCCGTCAACAGTTCCTTGATCCTCTGGAGTATCTCCCGGTATTTGCCCATGGTTTTGTCCACGATGTCATCCGGGAGGGGCGGAGGCGGCGAATTCTTGTCCCATGAGGTGGTATCCAGGTAGTCGCGGATGAACTGCTTGTCGAAACTCACCGGCGAGGTACCCACGGAATAGGTTTTTTTGTCCCAGAAACGGGAGCTGTCCGGGGTTAGAATCTCGTCGATGAGCAGAAGCTCACCGTCAAGGACTCCGAACTCGAATTTCGTGTCGGCCAGAAGTATCCCCGCTTTCTCCATCAACTCGCCGGCATAGCGATAAATGCTGAGTGTCGTTTCACTGAGACGGTCCGCAAGATCCTTTCCCACCGCGGCAGCGACGCTCTGAAAATCAATGTTCATGTCGTGCCCGGAGTCCGCCTTTGTCGCGGGAGTGAAAATCGGGGAGGGGAGCTTTTCGGCAAGTTTCAGCCCGTCCGCGAGCCTGATTCCGCACACCGATCCCGTCTCCTTGTAGTCTTTCCATCCGCTGCCGATTATATAACCTCGGGCTACGCATTCGAAGTCGACCCGGGAGGTCCGTTTTACTATCACTGACCGGTCTTTTATTAGCTCGGGAAAATCCCTGAAGGGTTTCGGAAAATTTATATAGTTTGTCTCAACGATATGGTTCGGGATGAATTTGATGTTTTTAAACCAGAGGTTCGATATTGTGTTCAGTATTATTCCCTTTCCTGGGATACCGTTCGGGAAAACGTGGTCAAAGGCCGAGACCCTGTCGGTCGATACAATGAGCATATGCTTCTCGTCGATTGCGAAAAGGTCCCTCACTTTGCCGCTGTACAGTTTTTTAGCGCCCGGTATTTCCAGCTGTGTTACCGTATCCATATTATCCCCCGCACTGCTATTTCAATTTCAATAAAAGGGCTTCCTGAACCATTACCGGGTTCGCGGTCCCTTTGGTTTCCTTCATTATCTGTCCGATCAGGAATTTCAGCGCTTTTTCCTTGCCGTTCCTGTAATCCTGCACCGACTGCTGGTTTTCCGCGATCACCCTTTCTATCACCTCGTCGATGGCGCCGCTGTCGGATATCTGCCTCAGCCCTTTTTCCTCGATTATTGTTGCCGGATCCCTGCCTGTTGCAATCATTTCCTGGAACACCGATTTCGCGGTTTTACCGCTTATGGTCCCATCTTCGATTTTCATGAGCAGATCCGACAAATGGTCCGGACTGACGCTGAACCCGGCAATGCGCTCCGATTCAGTCACCGCCAGGACTTCGCTCATTATCCAGTTGGAGGCCTTTTTCGGGAGTACGCCGGGCCGAATGACCGCTTCGAAGTAATCCGCCAGTGCCCGCTCGGCGGTGAGGACCTGCGCGTCATATTCGGGTAGACCGTATTGTTGGATCAGCCGGAGTCGTCTGGCGTCGGGAAGTTCCGGCAGGGACGCGCGAATCATGCCGACGTATTCGTCCGTGACGATAATCGGAGGGAGATCCGGGTCCGGAAAATAGCGGTAATCGTGGGCGTATTCCTTTTCCCTCATGCCGTAGGTCACGTTTTTACCGTCATCCCACAGACGCGTTTCCTGAATGATTTTCTCTTTGGCCTCAAGCATGGCTGTCTGCCGTTCAATTTCGTAGTTGATCGAGGAGCGCACCGCCTTGAAGGAATTGAGGTTTTTTATTTCCACCTTCTGCCCGAATTTTTCCGCCCCCTTTTCCCTCAGCGAAATATTCACGTCGCATCGCAGAGATCCCTCTTCCATGTTGACGTCTGACGCGTCGATGTACTTCATGATGGTCTTGATTTTCTGGAGATATTCGTATGCTTCGTCACCGGTCCGGATGTCCGGTTCCGACACGATCTCCACCAGAGGGATGCCGGCCCTGTTGAGGTCCACCATTGAAATTTTTTCCCCCTGCTCCTCGCCGTGGATGAGCTTGCCGGCGTCTTCTTCCAGATGGAGCCTGGTGATGCCGATTGTTTTGGAGACTCCGCCGACGGTGGTTTCGATAGACCCATGCTCGCATATCGGCCTGTCATACTGTGATATCTGGTAGGCCTTGGGAAGGTCGGGATAGAAGTAGTTTTTCCTGTCGAATTTGCTGTATCCGGAGATCGTCGCCTGTAATGCCAATCCCGCCGAGATGCATTTGATAAGGGCCTGCTCGTTTAGCACCGGAAGGACTCCCGGCAGTCCCAGGCATACAGGGCAGGTCTGTGAATTGGCAGGCGCGCCGAACTTCGTCGAGCAGGAACAGAAGATTTTGGTCGCCGTGTTCAGCTGTACGTGTACTTCAAGACCTATGACAGGTTCATATTCCATAAAATCGACTTGTTCTCCTTGATTGGAACAGTATCCCCGCACCTCCGGTGTATGACAATTAAAATATCGAGCGAGGGAAATTTTTTAATTGATTTTACAGATGATATCCGTTGAAATCCTGATCATACGGAATCATGATCATTCTCATCTCTGCAAATGGTGATGTGTAACCTTTTTGCGGGGGCGTGGTCAATGATCGTGTATGGCTGCATATTAATAAGAGGAGTCTTTGTGGAATTTTTCGTCTTTGTCGCCCGGAAGCTCCGGTATCCGGCACTTCTGGCCCTGTCTTTGTGCCTCGGACTCGGGATCGGTCTCTCCTGCGGCTCCGTCATGCTCCATCGGGCTCTCTTGGCCGATTCCGCGGCCTTTTTCCTGTTCCGGCCCGCCGGCGAGTTTTTTTCAGTGTATTCCATGATAAACAGCGACAACGATCTGATACGGCTCAGCGGATACTATTCCATGCTTGATTACGGGCACGGTGACGACGCGTTTCTGATGGAACGGTATTCCCTGGAGCGGTCCGATACGGTGAAAAGGACCATTGTCTGGATGCTCGGGTTTTCCCACGGCAGCGGTGTGGCGAAGTTCCTGACGGACTCATACGCGGATTCATCAGGTCCAATAAAAGGGCAGATACTTAAATCGCTTTCGCGGGTCGATCCCGGGGGGTACAGGGATTTCATCAGAAAAAATAGCATTAAAAATGGTTTACAAGGGATGTAGCGTTTCTATATGTGTTGTCCAAACGGAATGACAACGGGATCATGATATGAAAGACATGGAATATATTGAATCATTATGCGCAGGCGTCAGAGAGGCGTCGCGAGTTATCGCCAGGGCTTCCACCGCGGAAAAAAACGGCATACTCGCCGCCATCGCAGGCGGGTTGAGGGACGCGACCGGCTTTATTCTGGACGAAAACGGCAAGGATCTGGAAGCGGCGAAGCGGGCGGGTGTGAATGACGCCCTTTATGACAGGCTGAAACTCACTCCGGAAAGAATTGACGCAATGGCCCGGTCCCTCGAAGAAATCGCGATGCTCGAGGACCCGGTGGGACGGATCGAAAACATGAGGCCTCGCCCCTCGGGTATCCGTGTCGGCCAGATGCGTATTCCCATCGGCGTGGTCGCGGTGATCTACGAGGCCAGGCCCAACGTCACCACCGACATCGCCGGGCTGGCGATAAAATCCGGAAACGCGGCGGTGCTGAGGGGGGGGAAAGAGGCGATCAACTCGAATTCCGCCCTTCATGACATTATCCGAAAATCGCTGGCTAAGGCCGGTTACCCCGAAACGGTCGTGTCCATGGTCCGTCGCACCGACCACGCGCTTGTGCCGATGCTTCTAAAAATGAACAGGCACATCGATCTCGTTATCCCCAGGGGGGGGGACAGCCTAATTTCCCTGGTGACCAGGGAGTCGACCATACCGGTCATCAAGCACGATAAGGGAATCTGCCATGTGTTTATCGACAGTTCAGCCGACGCGAACATGGCCGGCGCAATAGCGGTCAACGCGAAGGCGCAGAGGCCCGGCGTATGCAACGCCATGGAGACGCTCCTGGTCCACCGTGATTTCCCGCACGCCGAATCGGTGCTCCGTGCGCTCGCGGAGCGCGGCGTTGAGATGCGCGGGTGTGAGCACACAAAAGCGCTTTTCCCTTCTCTGGTGCGCGCCGCCTCAGAGGAGGACTGGGACAGGGAATATCTTGACCTTATCTGCAACGTGCGCATCGTTTCGTCCCTGGATGAGGCCATGGAGCATATCGCAATTCACGGATCCGGCCATTCAGAGGCGATTGTCACCTCCGACTATTTCAACGCGGAAAGGTTTCTGAGGGAGGTCGATTCATCGGCCCTTTTCGTGAACGCATCGACGCGGTTCCACGACGGCGGCGAGTTCGGCCTGGGCGCTGAAGTGGGCATATCAACGGGAAAACTGCATGCCCGGGGCACAATGGGGGTTGAGGGCCTCACCACGCTTAAATATGTCGTGTATGGCGCCGGCGAGGTTCGCTGACAGTGAGAATCGGCGTGCTGGGCGGAACCTTCAATCCGGTGCATTTTGGGCACCTCGTAAACGCCGAGACCATAAGGGAGGAACTGCGGCTTGACAAGGTGATCTTCATTCCTTCCAAGGCGCCGGTGCACAAGGAATTGGACGGGCCGGTCACGACTGAAGACCGCTGTTTCATGGTGGAAGAGGCCATTCGGGGCAATGATTTTTTCGAGATATCCAGGATGGAGGTCGACCGCCCGACTCCGTCGTATACGATAATCACGGTTCAAGAGCTCCAGGAGACGGTGAAAGGCGCCGCCATTCATCTTATCATCGGGTATGATTCGTACCTGGAATTCGATACCTGGAAGGAATATGAACAACTTGCGGCCATGGTGCCGGTTATTGTCATGAGAAGGCAGAGCGCCGGTGGACCGGCGGAAAAGAAAAAAATTGAATTCAGGAAACTGATTTTTGCGGAAAACCCGCTGATTGATATAAGCTCGTCGATCATCAGGGAGAGGGTGCGAGCCGGATTGTCCATACGATACATGGTGCCGGAGGGCGTTCAGCGACACATACAACAAAGAGGTCTGTACCGTACAACATGAAACGAAAACAAATTATAATTGCCGCGGTCTTGTCGATCGTCCTGCTGGTGCTGGGATATAATTGCTATACCCGCCAGACACGTAACGCCGTCGAGCAGCTGATCAAGGACAAGAAAATGATCAACATCCTCGTCGCAGGAGGGAATAAATACAACGACAACAAGCACCGTTTTTTTTCCATCCTCAGCATAAATCCCATCAACAATAAAATCGGGATAACATTCATTCCACCATCCTATCGGATCAAGACGGGGGGCGATGATTACGAGAAGCTGGAAAGCATCGATTTCATCTACTTCGACAGGATTCGCGATACATTCCGCGATGATTTAAAGATGAATGTGCCTTTCTACATCAAGCTTTACGGCGATGATGTGGTGAGGATCGTCGATCTGCTCGAAGGGATCAACCTGTTTGTGCTCGACCAGGCGGACGGCGGGTCCAACCTGGATTTCGGAGAAAATTATTTCGACGGCGCCAGGATCATGCGGTACATTAACTCCGTGCCCGAAAACTCCATATATGTCAAATATGACAGAATCTCGGACATTTTATTCAGCCTGTACGACAAAAAGGACAATTACAGGAAATTTTTCAACGAAGATTTTATCGAGGAACTGTTCAAATCGGTGAAAACAAATCTTCTTCCCCAGGAACTCATTGAGCTGGGCGGGATAGTTTATAACAACGGCGGTATGATCGCCACGCTCCTGCCGGGAGGGTTTGAAAAGGATTTTTATATCACCGACGATATAAGTTTCAGGCTCTACGAAAAGGAGTTTTTACAGTCCGTGATTCTTGACAAGAAAGCCGATCCGGCGATAAAAGTGAAGCTTCTCAACGGCACCAGCGTGCCCGGACTCGCCAGGAAGATGAGAAACCTCCTCATCCGTGACGGGGTCAATGTCATGGAATTCGGGACTTCGCCCTATGATCAGCAGAATTATTCGATGATAATAAACCGCAAGGGAAATTACGAGGCGGTGCAGAAGATTTCGGAAATCACTGGAATCAACCATATTTATCATATAATTGACAGCACGGAACTCTATAACGTGCTGATAATAATCGGAAAGGACTACATCGGTGATCAACAATCAGACCAGAAATAACGAATATGATGCAAGGTCGGTACTGCGGGAATGCGCGGAACTCCTTGAGGAAAAAAAAGGGGAGAATGTCGTCATTCTGGACCTGCGTGAGGTCAACAGCTACCTTGATTTTTTTCTTATTGTAAGCGGTAATTCCCATGTACACTGCAGGGCGCTCGCCCGCGGTCTTATGAAACATCTTTCCGAAAGGAAGATACACCCGAGAAACAAGCCGGACCTCGAATCCGGATGGATTATTCTCGACTACAGCGATATTATCATCCACATTTTTTCGGAAGACCTGCGCGGATTCTATCAGCTGGAAAAACTGTGGTCCGACGCCCTGAGAATTGAGGCATAGAGGGCGCTCCCCGCGGCCATAAAATGCTTGATCTATTATCCTTGATGGATGATAATTGATACAAATCGAAATTGAATCTGAGAGGTGCCGCCATGACGATAATCACTGATGTGAGAGCCAGGGAAATACTGGATTCCAGGGGAAACCCCACCGTTGAGGTGGAAGTCGAGTTGTCATCGGGATTCGTCGGCAGGGCCGCCGTGCCATCGGGCGCGTCCACCGGGGAGCACGAAGCGGTGGAATTGCGGGACGGGGATCCGAAACGTTACAGCGGGAAAGGCGTGCTGAAGGCGGTCGACAACGTGAACAAAATCATATCCGGCGCCGTAATCGAAATGGACGCGATCAATCAGGTCGAGATAGACGAATTGCTGAAGGAGCTTGACGGCACTCCCAATAAATCGAAACTCGGCGCAAACGCGATTCTCGGAGTGTCGCTGGCCTGCGCGCGCGCGGCGGCGCAGACGCTGAACCTTCCTCTATACCGGTATATCGGCGGCGTGAACGCCAGGGAGATGCCGGTGCCGATGATGAACATCATCAACGGAGGGTCCCACGCAGACTCGAATGTGGATCTTCAGGAATTCATGGTAATGCCGGTGGGAGCCGAATCCTTCAGGGAGGGGCTCAGAATGGGGATTGAAACGTTCCATTCCCTGAAGAGCGTTCTGAAATCGAAGGGTTACGCCACAAGCGTCGGCGATGAAGGCGGATTCGCCCCATCGCTGAAATCAAACGAGGAGCCGCTGGAGCTCATTATCACGGCCATTGAGAAGGCGGGTCTCAAACCGGGTACGGACATTCTTATCGCCCTTGATCCGGCCGCAAGCGAATTCTACGACAAGAAAAAGAAGAAATATGTTTTTTCGAAAAGCGACGGAAGCGAGCGTGACAGCGCCGCAATGGTCGATTACTGGGAAGGGTTCGTGAAAAAATACCCTATAATTTCCATTGAAGACGGCATGGCCGAAGACGACTGGGACGGTTTCAAGCTGATGACCGAGCGTCTTGGAAACAAGATCCAGATAGTCGGGGACGATCTCTTTGTCACCAACACGGAACGCCTTAAACAGGGGATAGACAGGGGGATTGCCAATTCAATCCTTATAAAGGTAAACCAGATCGGAACGCTTACCGAGACAATAGAGGCGATAGAAATGGCGCAAAAGGCGAATTACACGGCCATCGTGTCGCACCGGTCCGGTGAAACCGAGGACTCCACGATTGCCGATCTGGTGGTGGCCATGAATACCGGACAGATAAAGACGGGCTCCGGGTCCAGGACAGACCGCCTGGTCAAATACAACCAGCTGCTTCGAATCGAGGAGGAGCTCGGCGACGCCGCCCTGTACAGGGGGAGAGAGGTTTTTTACAGTATTGGATAGGAAAACCCACAGGCTGGCGATCCTGATCTCCATGTTCGTATTGATCGGAGTGTATCTGTTTTTCCTCAGCGAGGGGGGGATGATTGAGCGGTCAAGGCTGAAACAGGCCGACCGCGCCCTGAGCAGAACAACGGTAAAAATCAAAGCTGACAGAGAAATTCTTGAGTCAATCCTTCGGGATTATGACAGCGGAAAGGTGAGTGGCGAGGACCTGATAAATTCCGGGTTTCTGAGAGACACCGACAGGGTGGTATTGTTCAAGGATGCTCTGGGGAGCCGCAGAACGGCTGATGACGAATTATCCGTTCCCGACAACGGAGCCGCCATGAGAATCTACAGGATCGGATGGGGTATCGTGACTTTTTCGATCATCATCATTCTGTTTCTGGTGAGGCCCAAGAGTGCCGCTGAAAACCATGGGTAGCGGTGGGGAAATTACGGCGGGGCAGGTCACCTGCGGTCCACGACAAAGGCGGTTTGTGACCGCGGGAGCGGCCGTACCGGAGAGTCCCGAGAGGTTAAATAATTGGAAATGACCGGCTCGCAAACTCATATCATCAAGCTGAAAAAGCTGAAAAAGGACGGCTCCATAGACCGCGAAATCATGAAGACCGTCGCGGACCGCATCGTCGAGGGCGGGTGCGTGATTCTCCCTGTCGATTTCATCAACGGCGTCTGCTGTATCGACGGGGGACGGCGGTGCGATAGCCTGCTGAATCAGTGGAATGATCATCTCCAGTCGGTATCTCGTCTTATATCAAGCTTCAAGATGCTGGAGGACTGCGCCGTCATTGACAAACTGGAATTCGATTTTCTTCACAGGATCTGGCCGGGAGAGATGTCGGTTTTTCTGAAGGACAAGGGATGTTCCGGGCATCGGATACCCATGAGGATGCCCAAAGGAAGACTGTCCCAGGAGCTGATCGACCTCGCGGGAAAACCGCTTCTTTTTTTTCCTCTGATGAAATCGACAAGCCACCTGGTGTATCAAAAATTATCGATACTCAACGGATTCAGGGACCAGGTCGACATGATCCTCATTATCGAGGAATTCTGCAAGGACCACACTCTTCCAACGGTCCTCGATATCAGCGATGGAGACCTGAAAATACTAAATGAGGGAAGGATCTCCTCGGAAGAGATCAAATCGCTCTATTTCCTCGGCAAGGATGACAGCGCACTATAATCTTCAATGAGAAGAGTAACGTTCCCAGCCGCCATCTTTCTACTCGTGATTCTCGCGTCCCATACGTTTCCATTCGGAAAAAACAGAATAAACCTGGAACCGGCACGCTGGAAGACGCTGCGCACGCTCCATTTCACCGTCTACTATCCCGCGGGTTTCGAGGAACTCGCGGCGAACGCGGCCGGCATAATTGAATCGGGTTATTTGCGCGTGGCGGAATACCTCGGCCATGAGCTGACCCGGACCGTGCCGGTGATAATCTACGCCTCGAGAAGCGATTTTCAGAACAACAATATCCTCCCCGGATTGACCGGCGAGAACATCGGGGGATTCACCGAACCGGTAGGAAACAGAATCGCGGTCCCCTATACCGGTTCGTTCCGCGAATTCCGTCACGTGCTGGTTCACGAGCTGGTTCACGCCTTTCAGTTCAACATGCTCTACTGGGACGATACCGGAAGAAGACGCCTGTGCGTACTGCCGCCGAGGATTCCCCTCTGGTTTACCGAAGGCATGGCGGAGTATCTTTCGCTCGGTTACGACGAAGGCACCGACTCGTTCATGCGCGATGCGGTGCTGAACGACAGGTTTGCCGGCCTGGCCGACCTCGGTGCCCGGTCCGTCCGATCGTCATATGTGCTGTACAAGGAAGGCCAGGCGTTTTTTCTTTTCTTTGAAAACAATTACGGAAGGAGGGCGATAGGAGAGGTTTTTCGGGACCTCAGGGACATCGGCGGTTTCGAGGATGTAATGAAGGTCCATACCGGTAAAACCCTCTCAGGGCTGGACGATCAGTGGAAGATGTATCTCAAGCGCCGGTATTATCCCCTGGTGACTCTGGCGAAATCAGACAGCGAGGACGGAGAAAGGCTCACGGACCATGAACAGACCGGCGCAAGCTTCAATCTGTATCCGGCTGTTTCACCGGACGGAGCCAGGATCGCCTATCTTACCAACCGTGACGTGTATGTGACCCTGGTCATTGCCGATATCGGAAAAGAAAAAAGAATTGAAAGGACCGTTCTGAAAGGCAACAGCAGCGCCGGTTTTGAGGACATGCTGGTGAGGATCAACTCTCTCTCATGGAGCGCGGACGGTACAAGAATCGCGCTCATCGCCCAGCGGAACGGGCGTGATACGATATACCTCGTCAACCCGGTAAACGGGGACATTCTTCAAAGAGTGACGCCTAATCTGCGGGAGATCATGGATCCTTCACTGTCACCTGACGGAAAAAGCGTCGTGTTCAGCGGCGTCGACAGGTTCCACAGCGACATTTACATCCATACATTCCAGAAAATGAAAACAATGAGGGTCACCGCGGACGATAAGACCGACAGGTTCCCGAGGTTTTCGCCTGACGGGAAGTCAATCGTCTACTGCGCCAGGGACGAGGGGCCGGAGAGCGGCCGTGATGATTATGACATCGTTCGGCACAATCTGGATACGGGGGAAAGCCGGATTCTTGCGGGCACACCGGAAAACGAAGTGCATCCCGACCTGTCCCCGGACGGAGAGCATCTCCTGTTTGCTTCCAACAGGTCGGGGATTTACAATATATTCAGCCTGCGCCTCGAGGACGGTACCCGCGAAAGGCTGACTGACACGTTTACCGGGGTATACAATCCCCGATGGGTGCCCGGCTCGGAAAAAATCGTGTATGTGGCATATCAGCGCCTTGGATATGATGTCTACATCAAGGACCTCGCCGTGTCAGAACCGTATCCTCCCGACAGGGAGCCCGGAATCAGCTATTTTCCGGCGTTATTCCCGCCTGTCCGGCTGGTCCCTGAGGCGGGTGATTACGGGGAGTACGGCATTGAAGCGGTGCCTGACAGATTCGTGGCCGGATTCCAGGGGGCTCTGCGTTACGGCTTCGCAGGCTTCGTCGGGATGGGGGTGTCGGACTTTACGGGTGATCACCGCATCAACGCGACTTTTAACTATTTCCGGGTGGAGGGGAGGAGCGACTACAATGCCGATTTAACGTACCTTTTCCTGCGTTACCGGTGGGATTTCGCGGCAGGCGTTTTTTACCAGGAAAATCCGCTGTTTCTGTTCAGCGACGAGGATGTCAATGACCTGGAGGACAGCGTTAATTTCGGGACAGCGGATATGAGACGCTACGGAGGCCGCCTTGCGGCGTTGTACCCGTTCACACGGTACTTCCGCCTGGTAATGGGAGCCTCTTCCGGCCGGTACGAGGCTGAGTATCCGTCGACAACACTTCGCAGCGATGTCGCCGGCGGGCTGCATCGGTTCACCGTTTCCATGGTGTTCGATAATGTCCTGTGGCGATACCAGAAACCCATACATGGTTTCAGGTGGAAGGCAACGCTGGACCAATCGGTCCCCTTAACCGGTTCCGATATTGTGTGTACAAGCGTCAATATGGATCTGCGGATATACATCCGGCTATCAATGAACAGCACGGCGGCGCTGAGGTTCGCCGGAGGCGCCATTACGGGACCGGACAGCGGCGATTTCGAATACTATATCGGGGGGCACAACACGCTTCGCGGGTTCGACCTTTTTTCGGAACACGGCACGTTCATGTTTCTCGCCGCCGTGGAATACCGGTTCACACTGTTCGATGATATCCGTATGGGGTGGCCGTTCAGCTTTTCCTTCGGGGAATTCGGGGGGGTGTTGTTTGCCGATGCGGGTTCTGCGTGGAAGGGGCGGTATGTCCCGTACAGCCGCTCATCCGGGAGACTGAGGGACCTGAAACTTGACATCGGCGCAGGGATCAGATATGCAATTTACCCCCTTACGATTTTAAAGCTTGACTTTGCCTGGCCGTATGATACCAAGACTTTCGGAAAAATGGTATGCATATTCAGTCTCGGTATGGAATTTTAAGGAGCCCTATGGAACGTAAGGCAAAAATAAGCAGAAAAACAAAGGAAACCGACATCACCGCGGAGCTGGTCTTGTCCAGCACCGTCGATTCCGTGATCAACAGCGGGGTGCCTTTCTTCGATCACATGCTGATGTCCATGGCAAAACACGGGCGTCTGTTCCTGAGTCTTCAGTGCCGCGGCGACAATGAAGTGGACGATCATCATTCGGTCGAGGACATAGGAATCGCCATGGGACAGGCGCTAAAGAAGGCGCTGGGAGACAAAACCGGGATTTTCAGGTTCGGAGAGGCGGTGATACCGATGGACGAATCGCTCACGCTCGTATCGGTGGACCTTTCGGGCCGTCCCTATTTCCATTACGACGGCATTCCCCTTTCAGGCTATATCGGCCGTTACAGCGAGGAACTCACCGGGGAATTTCTCCGGGGTTTTGCGGTGCATGGAGGAATAAACCTTCATGTCAAGGTGTTTCACGGAGAAAACAAACACCACATTCATGAATCGATTTTCAAGGCGCTCGGCGTGGCACTGTACAAGGCATCTGCCGTCGATCCCGATCTCGGCGGCGGTCTTTTGTCGACAAAAGGTACCATGGAATGATCACGGTCATCGATTACGGCATGGGGAACATCAGGTCGGTCGTCAAGGCGCTGGAAAAATACGGCCGGCCCGTATCTGTTTCCGATGATCCAGGTTCCATCGATAAATCAGAAGCCCTTGTCCTGCCCGGTGACGGCGCTTTCGGGATGGCCATGGAAAACCTGACCAGGCTCGGATGGGTCGGGGAGCTGAGACGATATATCGGCCAAGGCGGGTACTTCCTCGGCATCTGTCTCGGTTTTCAGCTTCTCTTCTCGACAAGCGAGGAATTCGGGCACCACAATGGGCTTGATATAATTAAAGGGAAAGTGGTCCGCTTCAGCGCGCCAGATTTAAAGGTCCCCCACATGGGCTGGAACACGGTACGGCTCGTCGGCCGCAATGACTTTCTCCGGGGCATCCCATCGGAAAGCCATTTCTATTTTATCCATTCCTACTACCCGGAACTCTACGACAGGGAGTGGGCGGTTGGTGAAGTGGAGTACGGGGTGAAGTTTCATTGCATAGTCGGAAAAGGGAATTGCGTTGCCACCCAGTTCCATCCGGAAAAGAGCCACAATGTGGGGCTGAAAATTATTGAGAATTTCGTGGGTAAGGTATGCTCGTAATTCCGGCAATTGATCTTCGGGGAGGGCGATGCGTCCGCCTGTTGCAGGGGGACCCGGACAGGGAGACCATGTATTCCGAAGACCCTGTAAAAATGGCTTTGAGCTTTCAGGAGGCGGGTGCGCGGCTCATCCATGTAGTGGACCTCGACGGCGCCTTTTCGGGTTCGCCGGTGAACGGCGAACTCGTTATAAAGATCGCGAAATCTCTGTCGATCCCGATCGAAATCGGCGGCGGCATCCGCCGGTCAGAAGACATCGGCCGGTATATCAGGGCCGGCATCGAGAGGATAATAATCGGTACGGTGCTGTTGTCGGACGATTACATGAGGCTGATGACGGAGTATAAAGGGTGCCTCATCGCCGGAATCGACGCCAGGGACTCCATGGTGGCCACGCATGGGTGGAAAAACGTCTCCTCCGTGGATGCCATGGATGTGATAGACAAGGCGATGTCCCTGGGAATCGGCGAAGTGATCTACACAGACATCGCCACTGACGGAATGCTGACCGGGCCGAACATACCGGCAATGAAAAGGATTTTGGAACGTTTTATCGGATTAGAGCTCATCGCTTCGGGAGGAGTGTCTTCGATGGATGACATTACGGCTTTGAGACATATCGGTGAACCCGGCCTCAAGGGATGCATTGTGGGAAAGGCCATTTACGACGGCAGGGTGGATTTATCCGAGGCGCTGTCCGCAATCGGGGAAAACGGTTAAAAACATGGATGACCGCGACAAAGACATATTCGACCTCAGGATGCCGATCGAGATCGAGCAGTATGAACGAAAAATATACGACCTGAAACAGCTTATCGAGATCAGCAAGGGGCTGAACTCGACCCTGGATTACAACACCCTGATCGATTCCATACTCCTCACCTGCATGGGGCAGATGCAGTTGCTCAACGCGGGTATTTTCCTGAAGAAGGGGATCGGTTTCGAGAACTATTCCCTTCACCGGAACTACAAAGGTTTCGAAATCGACCACAATCTCGAATATGAACTGAATGCGGAGTCCGCCCTTGTGGAACATCTGGACGGTAATTTCCACTGTCACACCCTTCATGAACTCGAGGAAGCGGTGAAGGACGATGATGCCATGGGCATTTTAAAAAGACTCAAGCCCCAGCTTGTGCTCCCCCTGAAAAGCAAGGGGGAACTGAACGGCGTGATCATTCTCGGGGAGCGGATCACCCAGAACGAATTCACCGAATCGGAAAAAGAATACCTGCTCAACATCTCCTCGCTGGCCGGAATCGCCATCAACAACGCCATGCTTTATGAAATGGCCACAACGGACATGATGACGAAGCTGAAAATTCACCACTATTTCCATACAATACTTCTTGAGGAGATGGAACGCGCGGTTAAGTATCGAAGGCAGCTGTCCCTTATTATGATCGATATCGACCACTTTAAAATGTTCAACGACAAGCACGGCCATACTGCCGGGGACATTGTGCTCGTCAATGTAGCGAAGATCATAAAGGAGAATGTAAGGCAGATGGACATTGCGGCCCGTTACGGTGGCGAGGAGTTCTCCATCATTCTGCCGAAAACAGACATCAATGAGGCGCTGATTGTGGCGGAGCGCATACGTGAAGCAATCGAAAATTGCACGGTTGTGCACAATAATGAGGATCTAAGAATCACCGTTTCCGTCGGCCTTACCCAATTTGACGCGGAAATGGACCGAAAAAAGAACTCTTTTCTCGACAGGTCCGACAAGGCGCTGTATCTCTCGAAAAAGAACGGACGGAATATGGTTTCATTCCTTTAAGAGGGTATATTTACTTGACACAAAAGGCTCCGGTGTGATAAATGGCATAAATCCAATGGGGCCCATAGCTCAGTCGGTTAGAGCGGCTGACTCATAATCAGTAGGTCCGGGGTTCGAATCCCTGTGGGCCCACATTGTACGGGTGACACCACCTGAAACCAGATAGAGGAATATGGCATGTACGCAATAGTGGAAATCGGCGGAAAACAGTACCGGGTCGAGAAGGACGCGGTCATCAACGTAGATGTCGTGACGGGACCGGAAAACAAGGAAATAACCTTTGAAAGCGTGGTCCTTTTTTCAGACGGGGGGGATGTGCGGCTCGGACAGCCCTATCTCGACAATGTCAAGGTGAAGGCATCGGTCCTTGGAGAGACCAAGGGGGACAAGGTGAGGGGCGTCAAGTTCAAAAAAAGAAAGAACTATACCCGCACCATGGGACACCGCCAGCGCTATCTGAAAATACAGATTCTGGATGTGGCGGTCGGCTGATTTTGATAACCGTCTCCCTTCACAATCTGTTATTTGACGGCGGGAGCGTGCAACCGGTCCATGAGGGCGGTTTTGTTGAGTTATCCGTCAGCGGTCATGCGCTCTTCGACGCGAAAGGAAGAGATATCCTGTGCGCCGCGATATCGGCGCTCTCCCAGACCATGGTGAGGTCAATCGAAGTAATCGGCGGAATCTCCCAGGAGTATCGCCGGGGAGAGGGAGTCTTGAGCACGCGGATCGCGCACTCCACGCTGGAAGATGAAAAAAAAAATTCTTTACACCCTGATCGGTTCGTTTTTAATCGGGGTTATTGAGATAGCGAAACAGTATCCTGGCAGGATAAGGATCCTCGCCGGTGAAGATGATATCATTTAGATTGAACAGAGGAGAATCGGATGGCACATAAAAAGGGCGGAGGATCGACACGAAACGGCAGGGACTCCAACTCCAAGCGTCTGGGCGTTAAAAAATACGGCGGCCAGCTGGTAAAGGGGGGGACGATAATTGTGCGGCAGAGAGGGACGAAGATCCATCCCGGGACCAATGTCGGCCGCGGCGGGGACGATACGCTCTTCGCGAAGATCGACGGCGCGGTTACTTTTGAGCGTTTTGATAAAAAGAGAAAAAAAGTATCGGTGTATCCGGTCGCGTAGCGAAATTTTACAACTTGACATCATCGATGAATCGCGCAACGAAGGTATCGTGCGCGATTTGTCGTTTTTAGCCGCCGGGGAAAAAGTCTCCGGAAACTGCGCGGAATGTCGCGACGAAAGGGCAACTGAAAGGAGCATACGTGGGTAAATTCGCCGATACGATTACGATACAGATACATGCGGGGAACGGAGGCGCCGGGTCTGTTTCCTTCAGAAGGGAGAAGTATATTCCGAAAGGGGGGCCGGACGGCGGTGACGGCGGAGCCGGGGGCAACGTGATCATCTACGCTGACAGAAGATACTACAATCTTTCCCATCTTTACCGCGACAGGGTTTACAGGGCGGAGCAGGGGAAGGCGGGATCCGGAAACCACAAGCACGGCAGGGACGGACAGGACCTCAGGATAGCGGTACCGCCGGGTACGGAAGTCGTCGATTTCGAAACAGGGGAGCAGCTGGCTGACCTGACGGTTGAAGATGTGGAATTTGTCGTTGCCACGGGAGGTATCGGCGGCAAGGGGAACAGCCATTTCAAGTCTTCGACTTTCCAGACGCCCAGGTTCGCCCAGCCCGGAATGCCCGGCGAGGAGAAGCGGATAGTTTTAAACCTCAAGCTGATAGCCGATATCGGTCTGGTGGGCCTTCCGAACGCGGGGAAATCGACCCTGCTGGCCATGCTCACCAACGCGAGGCCGAAGATCGCCGATTATCCCTTCACGACCCTGATCCCAAACCTGGGAATTCTGGAATACGGTAATTCGGTCTACAAACTGGCGGACATACCCGGCATTATCGAAGGGGCGCACCGCGGACTCGGACTCGGTCTGTCCTTTCTGCAGCATATTGAACGGGTGAGGGTGATCCTCTTCCTCATCGACATCACCGCTGACGATCCGGAATACAACTTCGAACTGCTTTGCTCTGAATTGAAGTCGTACAATGAATCGCTGGCGGAGAGGGACCATATCGTGGTGCTCACAAAAACTGATCTTGTCGACACGGCCGTTATCGAGGAGAAAAGCCGGCTTTTCAAGGAGACGGTGATTCCGGTTTCGGCAATGTCCGGATATAACCTTGACGCGCTTTTAAGTGCGGTCGATTCACTCATGGAGAAGGGAAATGCCGCGAAAGACCCTGATGAAGAACGTTAAAAACGTGGTGGTGAAAGTCGGCTCGTCCTCGCTCACGGAGCGGGGGCGGCTTTCGGTGAAAAAGATATCCCTTTTCGTCGACGGCGTCGCGTCTCTCATCGAAAGGGGATGCAGGGTCACCGTGGTCTCCTCCGGCGCCATCGCCGCCGGCGCAGCGGCCGTGAAAAAGGACAGGAAGACCCTCACCATTCCGGAAAAGCAGGCCCTGGCCGCGGTGGGGCAGACGCTGCTCATGAATGAATACAGAAAGCAGTTTCGCAAGAAAGGTCTTCATGTGGGGCAGATTCTGCTCACCGAGGACGACGTCAAACACCGGAGGCGGTTCCTCAACGCGCGCCATACACTGGAGGCGCTTCTCGAACTGGGGATCGTCCCGATTGTGAACGAAAACGATTCGGTGGTGATCAAGGAGATCAAATTCGGCGACAATGACACCCTGTCCGCGCATGTCGCGAGCATTATCGACGCGAATCTGCTCGTCATTCTCTCCGACATAGACGGGTTTTACTGGGATTTGGGGGATTCCCGGCCCCTTGACCGCGTGACCGAAATCACCGACGAGGTGGTGAAGCGGGCCGGCGGAGCCGGGAGCGAGTACGGCACCGGCGGCATGATGACGAAAATCGAGGCGGCCCGGATGATCATACAATTCGGCGAGATGATGGTCATCGCCCGCGGGAGCGAGGAGTCGGTCCTTCAGAGGATTCTTGACGGCGAGAGGATCGGCACCGTCTTCGCCGGAAACAGGAAACAGCTCTCCAGCAAAAAAAAGTGGCTCGCCCTGGTGAAGCGGAAAGGGACCCTGATAGTGGACGACGGCGCGGTGGAGGCGCTGGTGGCAGGGAAAAAATCGCTCCTGGCCGGTGGCATCGTCCGGGTCGAGGGGTCATTCGACATGGGAGACATCGTCGAGATCATGAACGGCCAGAAAAAGGCGGTGGGGAAGGGTGTGGTGAACTACAGTTCCTCCGAGCTCCACAAGATAATGGGGAAAAAAAGCGACGAGATCAGGGCCATTCTGGGTATCGATTACTTCAACGAGGTCATAAACCGGGACGACATGCTGATCTATTGAAAACGGTGCCATGCAGGCAGAGGGTCAGAGCCTGTTATAAAAGACTATTTTTTTCCGAAATATTCCAGAATCGCCTCCACCAGCCCGTCGATGGTGTACTCCCGGGCCACGGTGACCACGTTGCATCCCCCTTTCACGGCCGTTTCGGCTGTCACCGGCCCGATTGCCGCGCAGGGAACCCCTTCAAGCGGCCCGATTCCGTCCGAGGCGCGGAGAAAATTCGTTACCGTCGAGGAACTGGTGAAGGTGACGAGGTCAACGGGTCCGATCCTGTCCCCCATGAGCGGGTTTTCCGCGGCGCTGTATTCAGTCCCCACGGTGCGGTATGCGGCGATGTCGTCGGCCAGTCGTGCCCCCAGGGCGATCAGCTCCTCCCTCATGACCTCAGGGGCGATATCGGCCCTGGGGAGGAGGAATGTCCTGTCTTTCACCTCTCCTATCGCCGAAAGCTCCTTCACGATGTCGGTGCTTATGAATTTTTTCGGCACCAGGTCCGGGATGATGTTCCGGATTTCCAGCGCCGACGCCGTGGCCGGTCCTATGGCGCAGATTTTCCGCCCCGCGAGTCTTCTGGCGTCGAGCTCCAGGGCGCGCAGGCGTACGAAAAAGTGGTCAACACCGTTCGCCGAGGTAAACAGTATCCAATCATATTTTTCAATCTCCCCAATGGCGGTATCCAGCACTGAGGTGTCCTCCAGCGGCTCGATCCGTATCGCCGGCATCTCGATGACGCCGGCCCCAAGGTCCTTGAGTTTCGCGGAAAGCACGGAGGCCTGCTCCCTGGACCGCGTAACCAGGATCGTCTTCCCGAAAAGGGGTTTCGACTCGAACCAGCCGAGCTCGTCCCTGAGGGACACCACGTCGCCCACCACGACGATGGAGGGGGGGGCGATTTTCTCCCTTTCCGCGATTTCTGCGATGGTCTCCACGGTGCCGGTGACCGTCCTCTGTCCGGGATAGGTGCCGTTGCGTATGACCGCCACCGGCGTGTCGGGGCTTCTCCCGTTTTCAGCGAGGCGCGCCATGATGGCCGAAAGGTTTTTCACCCCCATGAGAAAAACCAGGGTCTGTACCCCGGTGGAGAGCTTTGACCAGTCGATGTCGCTCTTCTCCTTGGTGGGATCCTCGTGGCCGGTGATGAAGGCCACAGACGAGCTGTAGCCGCGGTGCGTGACAGGGATCCCGGCGTATGCGGGGACCGCGTAGGCTGACGATATGCCGCAGATCACGTCGTATTCGATGCCGTTCCTTCTGAGATGCATGGCCTCCTCGCCGCCGCGGCCGAAGATGAACGGGTCGCCCCCCTTGAGCCGCGCCACCGTCGCGCCGGTTTTCGCCTTTTCCGCGATGAGCTCGTTGATCTCGTCCTGTTCCAGGGTATGGCTGGAGCCTGATTTTCCCACATAGAGCCTCTCGCACCGCGGGGAGCAGTAAAGGTCGAGGATCGATTCGTTGATGAGATTGTCGTAAATCACCACGTCGGCCCTGCCCAGCGCTTCGGCTGCGCCCACGGTTATCAGCTTTTCGTCGCCGGGACCCGACCCTATAAGATATACCCTGCCGTACTTATTCATTCTCCACCCCTGTTCCGGATCTGTGATATATTTCGTCGAGGATTTTTCCTGCGCCACGCTCCAGCAGCGATTCCGCCAGGCGTCTTCCCAGGGCGTCGCGGTTTTCGGCCGCGTCGGTGACCGTGTCCCTGTACACGGTCCTTCCGTCGAGGGACGACACCATGCCGGTCAGGGTGATTTTGCCGTGTGACAGGACGGCCGATCCCGCCACCGGCACCTGACAGCCCCCGCCGAGCATGTTCAGAAAACTGCGTTCGCATTCCACTTCATGCGCCGATGCGTCATCATGCATCAGCGCGGCGATCTCTTCCGCCCGCCGGTCATTTTTCCGGATTTCCAGTGCCAGTGCCGCCTGGCCCACTGCCGGAACCATCAGGTCCCGGGAGATCACTTCGGTGATCCTTCCGGTGAGCCCGGTCCTGATGAGCCCGGCATGGGCAAGGATCAGCCCCTTGAGGCGCGGGTCATTCTGGAATTTGGCGATCCTCGTGTTGAGATTTCCCCGGATATCCGTTATTTCGACTCCCGGCGCCATCATCATCAGCTGGGCCCGTCTTCTGAGGCTTCCGGTGGCCACCATATCCCCAGGGGCGAGATCCACGATGCGGAGGCCGTTTTTCGATATGAACACGTCACTGGGGTCTTCCCGCTTCGTCACCGCGCCTATGGTGAGTCCATCCGGCAGTTTTGTGGGAAGGTCCTTCATGGAGTGGACCGCAAGGTCAATGGCGCCGGAAAGGAGTTGCTCCTCGATCTCCCGGGTAAAGAGCCCCTTGTCGCCGATTTTGGACAGGGGGGAATCGAGTATTTTGTCTCCGGTCGTTTTAATAATCACCAGTTCGATTTTTTTTTCCGGAATCGCGCGCTCCAGCATGGATTTTACGGCGCCGCTCTGCGCAAGGGCGAGCTCGCTCCCTCGCGTTCCGATTTTTATCGTGTCCATTTATATGCTCCTCGTGTGCGGTCCGGCCCCGGCATTACAGTGTAAAGTCTGTACAGGTTTTTGCATACATGCGAGTACCTGTATTTTAAGGTTTTTTTTCAACGCTTTTTCTCCAATTTTTATGTATCTTTTCGTTATTAAACGAAATGGACCTATTTGAGCATTAAAGTACTTGCCAAAATGTAACCCCGGCATAAAAAGTTACCTCATATAATTGAAATTAATACAACCATGAAAATGATCCATAGACCCAGAAGAAACAGAACCTCGGCTGCGATACGCACCCTCACCGCCGAAACGGTGACGGACAGGAGCAAGCTTATCATGCCATATTTCGTCGTCACAGGGAAAGGGATCCGGCAGGAAATCCCCTCAATGCCGGGCATCACCCGGGTGTCAGCAGATCTGCTGCTTGAGGATATCGGCAGGGACATGGAACTGGGCATCGCCAATATCCTTCTCTTCGGCATCCCGGATAAAAAAGACCATGCCGGTACCGGCGCGTACGATCCACGGGGGGTGGTGCAGGAGGCGGTGCGCGGCGTGAAGAAACGGTTCCCGGAACTGCTGATTATCACCGATGTCTGCCTGTGCGAGTACACCGATCACGGCCACTGCGGGACCGTGGCCGGCGGGTGCGTGGAAAACGACGCGACGCTTGAACTGCTCGCCAGGACCGCGCTGAGCCACGCGGAAGCGGGCGCAGACATCATCGCCCCTTCCGATATGATGGACGGGAGGGTGTGGGCCATTCGAAATGCCCTGGACGACAACGGGTATTCAGGCACGCCGATCCTGTCCTACGGCGCGAAGTATTCATCGGCCTTTTACGGCCCTTTCAGGGAGGCGGCCGGGAGCGCGCCGAAGTTCGGCGACAGGAAAACCTACCAGATGGATTTCAGAAACGCCCGCGAGGCGGTCAGGGAGGCGCTTCTGGACGTGGAGGAGGGGGCCGACATGGTCATGGTGAAGCCGGCGCTTTCCTATCTCGACATACTCGCGTCCGTGAAGGAGGAAATCCTCGTGCCGGTGTGCGCCTACAACGTCAGCGGCGAATACTCCATGGTGAAGCTCATGGGAGAGAAAGGGTTCGCAGACGAGAATGCCCTGACCGTTGAAATACTTACCTCCATATTCCGCGCCGGCGCGGACATGGTGATATCCTATCACACGAGGGACGTGTTCCGGCACGGACTGCTGTGAGCCCGGGGGTGAAATGAACCTGGAGAAATCGAGAGAACTCTATGCCCGGGCGTCGGGACTGCTGCCGGGGGGCGTCAATTCACCCGTACGGGCCTTCAGGTCCGTGGGCGGGGAACCGGTGTTCATGCGCCGGGGCAAGGGTTCCCGCCTCTGGGACGAGGACGGCAACGAATATGTCGACTACTGCATGTCCTGGGGTCCGATGATCCTCGGGCACTGCGACGAGTCGGTGATCGCC
The DNA here is from genome assembly GCA_041737965.1 of Spirochaetota bacterium. Lineage (GTDB taxonomy): Bacteria > Spirochaetota > UBA4802 > UBA4802 > UBA5550 > JAFGJK01. The sequence goes on from JBGSQT010000022.1 coordinate 79,711, forward strand.
GCGGTGACGGACGCCGCGTCCCGGGGGACCAGTTTCGGCACGCCAAACCGCTACGAGGTGGAGATCGCCGAAATGGTGGTGAAACGGTTCCGGTCGATCGAAATGGTGCGGTTCGTCAATTCCGGGACCGAGGCGGTCATGAGCGCGATACGACTTGCCAGGGGAGTTACCGGCAGGGACAAAATAATCAAATGCGATGGTTGTTATCACGGCCATGCCGATCATCTGCTCGTGGCCGGGGGCTCGGGGCTGGCCACGTTCGGCACGCCCGATTCCGCGGGAGTGACGGAGCACAATGCCATGGACACGCTCGTTGTCCCCTTCAACGATCTGAAATCGCTTGAAGAAACCCTCACACGCGAGAAGGGGAACATCGCGGCCTTTATTCTCGAGCCGGTGCCGTGCAATTACGGCCTGATTCCTCCGGGGAGCGGTTATCTGAAAGGGGTGCGTGATTTGTGCGACCGGTTCGGCGTACTCCTTATTTTTGACGAGGTCATCACCGGGCTGCGGCTCGCGCCCGGGGGGGCGCAGGAGTACTTCGGCGTCCAAGCGGACATCACCACGCTGGGGAAGATTATCGGAGGGGGGCTCCCGGTGGGCGCCTACGGCGCATCGAAAGACATCATGGCAAGGATCGCGCCGGACGGGCCGGTGTACCAGGCAGGCACCCTGTCGGGCAATCCCCTTGCCATGGCAGCCGGAATCGCGACAATGAAACGGCTTGACGAAATAAACGCCTATGCGAACCTTCGCGCAAGGGCAGATGATTTAAAAGTGATGCTGTCGGTGGTGATGAAAAAATACGAGGGGAGGGTCCTGTTTCTCCAGCTCGAATCGATATTTGCGCTCTATTTCACCTCCGTCACCGATATACGGGACCTTGAGGACGTCAGGAAATCGGATATGAAAATGTTCGCACGGTTCCACGGTGAGATGCTGAAGCGGGGGATATATCTCTCGCCGTCGGGGTATGAGGTCGGGTTTCTTTCCGTTTCGCACAACACCGGCGATCTCGTGAAAACCGCCGATGCGCTGGAACAATCGCTCGCGGCGGCGATGAACTGACGGTTTCCGGAGGCGATTCCCGTTAACAAGGATTCGGGGCGCAGAAAGAACTATGAACATGAAAAAACACCAGGATACACGCACTATTCCGGAAATAATGCTTATCGGGATCAGCCATAAAACGGCGCCGGTTGAGGTGCGGGAAAGATTCGCCCTCGCTCCCGATCAGTTGCAGGATTTTACCGACAGGGCCAGGGACGCGGGGATCCAGGAGATTGTCTATATATCGACCTGCAACAGGGTGTCGATATATTTTACCGCCCTGCACGCCGAGGAAACACGGAACAGGCTCATCGAACTTCTCGAAGAGAAAACCTGCATGAAGCGGCATGAATTCGAGAGATTTCTGTATATAAAGCGTTCCCGCGACGCGGTGATTCATCTTCTTTCCGTCGCCTCGGCCCTCGACTCCATGGTAATCGGCGAAAACGAAATTCTCAACCAGTTGAAGACCGCCTACAGAGCCGCGGTGCAGTGCAAGAATACCGGCATGCTCATCAACCGCCTTTTTCATCAGGCCTTCAGCACCGCCAAAAAGGTAAAGACCGAAACCGACATCTCCCAGAACCCCCTCTCCATCGCATATATCGCCACGGAGCAGGCATCGAAGGTACTGGGCGATTTGGGGAACGCGAAAGCGCTCCTGATCGGGGCCGGCGAGATGGGTGAGCTGATAATTAAAAACCTGGCGAAGTACGACATAGGCGGCATCACCGTGGCAAACAGGTCGCTTCACAACGCCGAGCGCGCCGTAAGGGGGTGCGCTCCGGACGCTGAGATTGTTACGCTTGACGATATCGCCGAGAAGGCTGCCGAGAGCGATATCGTCATCGCCTCTGTCATGTGCCGGGACTATCTGATCACCGCCAAAATGACCGAAAAAATATTGAAACGCCGGCGAGGAAAACCTCTCTTCATGATTGATATCGCGGTGCCCAGAAACATAGATCCCGCGGTAAAAGGGATACACGGCGCGCATTTATTCAACATCGACGATCTGAAGCAGATCGCCGAGGACAATATGAAAAACCGGCTCCTCGAGGCCGATCTTGCGATGGAGATCATCAATGCCGATGCCGGGGAATTCATGAAATGGTACGACGAACTGGAAGTGGTCCCTCTGATAACGAAAATCAGACGGAGCTACAATGAGGTGAGGAAAAAGGAGCTTGATAAATACAGGAGAAGAAAGCTGAAGCACGTCTCCGATGAGGATTTCAAGATAATCGAGGACCTGACGCACCAGATAATGACCAAAACCCTGCACGACCCGATAATGGCGATAAAAAGGTACCAGGCCTCCAAATCCCGGGGGCATTTCGACATCGAGACGATCGTTGACGAGCTTTTCAAAAGAATAAAATGAAGAACACACCCCGACTCATATTCTGGGAGCTGACAAAACGCTGCAACCTTAAATGCCTTCACTGCCGCGCGGAGGCCGATGACGACGAAGGCGGCGGCGATCTCCCATTCGAAAAAGTTGCCGGAATCATCGACGATATCGCCGGGGACTACGCGCCGATCCTGGTGCTCACCGGCGGAGAGCCCCTGTACCGGAAGGATATTTTCGACATCGCCTCGCACGCAACCCGCCGTGGCCTGACTGTCGCCCTTGCCTCAAACGGCACGCTCATCGACGACACAGTCGCCGTGAAAATAAGGGAATCGGGAATCGGGAGGGTGAGCATATCCCTTGACGGCGCCGACGCCGCGACCCATGACGGATTCCGCGGCATAGACGGTTCCTTCGACCGGGCGCTTCTCGGAATCGCGGGCCTCAGAAACGCGGGGGTCGAGTTCCAGATCAACACCACCGTAACCAGAAGAAATGCAGACCGCCTGAATGAGATCGTCGATCTTTCGGTGTCCCTGGGGGCCAGGGCGCTTCACCTGTTCATGCTCGTGCCGGTGGGATGCGGCGTGGAGATTGCCGAAACCGACATGATCAGCAAGGAGCGGTACGAGGAAGTGCTCCACTGGTTTTACGACGTATCGAAACGGGTCGATATGGAGCTGAAAGCGACCTGCGCTCCCCACTACTACAGGATCATACGGCAGCGGGCGAAAGAGGAGGGGAGGCGGATCACCTTCGAGACCGACGGCATGTCGGCGGTGACCAGGGGCTGTCTCGCCGGTTCCGGCGTCTGCTTTATCTCCCATCGGGGAGACGTCCAGCCCTGCGGATACCTCCCCCTCGTTGCGGGTAACGTGACTGAGACGCCTTTTAAGGAGATATGGGACGGTTCTGAATTGTTCTCCTCCCTCAGGGATCTTTCCCTGCTCAAGGGGAAATGCGGCCGCTGCGAATTCCGGGGCTTCTGCGCCGGGTGCAGGGCCAGGGCCTTTTATCAGACAGGGGACCCTCTGGCGGAGGAGCCCTACTGCGTCTACGAACCGAAAGGCGGCGCCATCTGATGTTCACCGACATTGAGACCAGAGTCCTTAACAGGATCCAGCGGGACATGCCGATTGAGGTTCATCCCTTCAGGAGAATCGGTGACGAACTGTCCCTGGAGGAACAGGAGGTGATCGGCGTCATCGGCAGGCTGAAGGAGATGAGGTCGGTCCGGAACATCGCGGGAATTTTCGATCCTGCCGCACTCGGGTACCGCACCCTGCTGGCGGCGTTTCAGGTTCCCGGCGGGTCGGTCGAGGCCGCCGCCGCGGCGATTAATTCCCATCCCGGCGTGAGCCACAATTATCTGCGTGACCACCGGTACAACCTCTGGTTCACCCTGGCCGAGGAGAGCGATGATCTGCTGGCCGGGACACTTCGTTTTCTGGCACAAAAGGCGGGCGCGACGGATACGCTGTCATTTTATAACGAGAAGCAGTATAAAATCGGCCTGAAACTCAACGTCGGCGGCAGTGACAGCGGCATGGATGAGCCGGCTGCTGCTCCTGCGGCGGACTGCAGGCCGGAAGGCCGCCTCGGCGACAGGGAGCGCGCCGCGGTGCTCATCCTTCAGCAGGACCTTCCCCTTGAAAGCGAGCCTTTTCAAAGCCTGCTGAAATCGGCAGGGGAACCGATGTCTCAGGACGAGCTCCTGCGCACGGGCGACGAACTCAAGCAGAGGAAGTACATGCGGCGCTATTCCGCGGTCATACGGCCCGCGCACAGCGGTTTCACCGCGAATGCCATGACCGTGTGGAAACCCGGGTCAGACGAGGCCGCGGACCGCGCGGCCGAAATCTTTATCAGCGAAGGGGCGGTCACCCACCTGTACCGGCGCACGGTGCATCCGGGAAAGTGGGACTATCCGCTGTTCGCCATGATCCACGGGAAAAACGAAGAAGAGCTGGCCGGTATCATCGCCCGCCTGTCCAAAGAATCCGGCGTGACGGATTATCTTTCGCTGAAGACGCTGCGCGAGCTTAAAAAGGAGAAGGTGATATATTTTTCTCCGGCCTTTAAAACATGGAACCAGAGGGATACATAACGTGATCGATATAGGAAAGCTCAACTGCCAGGGGATATCCACCGGTGACACGATCCGGTACGGCATCGAAGGCGCCGCGGACTCGCACGGCAACAGGCCTCATCCCGCGCCGAAATCCGCGTCCGAGCGGCGCCCCATCGTGGTGTGGAACGTCACCAGGTCGTGCAACCTGAACTGCGTCCACTGCTACACGGACTCGTCCAACAGGACCTATACCGGTGAAATGGACACGAGTGAGGGAATGCGGTTTATCGACGACCTTGCGGAATTCGGCGTGCCGTCGCTGCTCTTTTCCGGCGGCGAGCCGCTCATGAGAAAGGACCTGCTGAAGCTGATAGAGCACGCCACGACGCGCTCCATAAGGCCCGTCATATCCACCAACGGCACCCTCATAGACAGGAGCGCCGCCAGGGCGATAAAAGACGCGGGCGTCGTGTACGTGGGGATAAGCCTGGACGGCATGGAGGAGAACAACGACAAATTCCGGGGAGTGAAGGGGGCCTTTTCGCGCGCCATGAAGGGGTTCGAGCACTGCGTCGCCGCGGGTCAGCGGGTGGGACTCAGGCTCACCCTCACCAGGAGGAATTACCTGGACCTGGACAGGATCTTCGATTTTATCGAACGGGAGAGCATAAACAGGGCCTGCTTTTACCATCTGGTCTACTCCGGAAGGGGGAAGGACCTGTTCGCCGACGACCTCACCCACTGCGAGTCCCGATCAGCAATGGACACGATCCTGGACAGGACCGAGGACTATTTCAGGCGCGGGCGAGACATCAATATACTTACGGTGGACAACCACTGCGACGGCGTGTATCTTTACCTCAGGCTCCGGGAGAAAGATCCGGCAAGGGCCGAGGAGGTGAGGGGGCTTCTCGAATGGAACGGCGGCGGCGCCAATTCCACCGGGGTTGGGATCGGGTGCGTTGACTTTCACGGCGAGGTGCACCCGGACCAGTTCTGGCAGGATTATTCATTCGGCAATGTCAGGGAAAGAAAATTCGGGGAGATTTGGCTCGATGAAAGCGACAGCCTGATGCGCGGCCTGAAACACAAGGCAGACATGATAAAGGGAAGATGCAGGCTCTGTTCATACAGGGATCTGTGCAACGGTGCCATGCGTGTCAGGGCGTACCGGACCTACAACGACCCCTGGGCGCCGGACCCGCAGTGCTATATCACCGACGAGGAGATCGGCCTTACCGAAGGGATGGTGCGTGAATTGAAGAGGAACAGGGAAGATTTTCCGATACCCCATGAGCTTGCGTGCCGGGAGGCCTGACCGGGGTATGAATTTATATCCGATACTGCTCGATCTCACGGAGCTTCCGGTCACTGTCATCGGCGGGGGCGCCGTGGCCTGCAGGAAGGTTCGCGACCTGCTGGAGCGGGGCGCCATGGTGACCCTGGTTGCTCCTGAAATCTGCGGTGAAATCGCCGCGCTGGAGGCGGAAGGGGCCCCTTCGCTCCGCATCGTGCGGAGAGAGTACCGGCCAGGGGACCTCGAAGGCGCGTCACTTGCCTTTTCGGCCACCAATGACGGTGCGGTGAACGGCGCCGTGTTCGCCGAGGCCAGGGAAAGAAGAATATTTCTCAATGCCGTGGACGATCCGGACCACTGCAGTTTCATAATTCCCTCCACGGTGACAAAGGGCGATCTGATTCTCTGCGTGTCCACCGGCGGCGCGTCTCCGGCAATGGCCGCCCGCATCCGCCGCGAAATCGAGGCGTCGCTCCCGGCGGATATTGAGATCACCCTTGAGGCGCTGAAGGCGGTCAGATCGGCTCTCCAGAAAGGCGGAGAACACGCCGGCCTGGATTCGGAAGAGCGGGGCAGGATTCTGAAGGCCATTGTCCGGAACGACGGTCTTCTCAGTGAGATGAGCAGGGCCTTCGCCATGGGATCGATAGACGATTTTGTCGCGGAAATGCGGCGGAGGATCGATGAGGGCGCGGCTGAGTCATAAAACGCCGCATACCGGTTGCACATACACCTGGCGGATCGGGCATACCAGATGAAACACAGAGAGCGGATCAACAAGGAGTATCAGTATCAGGAATCCGAGGACAGCTATGAAATCGGGTGCCAGTGGATACAGCAGAATGATCTTGAAAAGGCCGAAAAATTCATCAAAAAGGCGATTGAACTGAACGAGTATTTCATCTACGCCTACGTCACCCTCGCGGAAATATATGAAAAGCAGCAGCGATGGCACGACGCCATTCATGTCCTGAAAAAAGCATCGGTCCACGATCCGGCTTTTGATCGCCTCTATCTCCTGATGGCGCGGAATTCACTTTCCGCGGGAGATTTCATCGCCTCATTGAGGTTCATCGACAGGGCTATCAGCGCGAATCCGCTCCAGGAGTATCTCGATTTCAGGGAAACGGCGCAGGAATCGATGAGACAACCGTAATCTTCTTTTAAACTGGCGATTTAACGGCTGCGGGACGGAATTTATTTCTTGAAATAATTCTCTTATGACATAGGATTGCGACATTCAGGACAGCAGTCGCGCCGTTGTCTCTTTGATTGAGAATACCGGCACAGGCCATACCCGTCCGACAGAGGGGGGATACGGCTGTTGCGTGAAGATTAATACCCAAAATGCCCAGGAGGATATGATGAGTACAATTCCCGAAGACTTGAGATATACAAAGGACCATGAATGGATACGGATGGTGGACGATTTTACCGGTATCTGCGGAATCTCCGATCATGCTCAGGAAATGCTGACCGATATCGTCTTTGTCGAACTGCCGCAGGTGGGCCTGGATGTCGCTCAGAAGGAACAGGTGGCGGTGGTGGAGTCGGTGAAAGCGGTCTCGGACGTGTACGCTCCTGTCACAGGGAGGATCACCGAAGTGAACGCCGCGCTTGAAGACACCCCTGAGCTTATAAACAGCGACCCCTACGGCGACGGCTGGATTTTCAAGATTGAAATAAAAAATCCAGGTGAACTTGACGATCTCATGGACCCACGGGCGTATATTGAGTATGTTGAATCAGGAGCTTGATACATGTACACCAGCATAACCGATAAGGAAAAAAAGGAAATGCTCGGGGTGATCGGCGCGGCGTCGGTCGAGGAGCTTTTCGCCGACATTCCGGAGTCCATTGCCATGAAGGGTTCGCTGGACCTTCCCGGTTCCTTGTCGGAAATGGAACTGGAGGCGCATGTCGGGGCGCTCGGCTCAATGAACCGCCAGGTTGCGGGTTTTATCGGCGCCGGAGCCTATGATCATTACATTCCCGCCGCCGTGGACCAGTTGTCCGGCCGTTCAGAATTTTATACCTCCTATACGCCGTATCAGGCCGAAGTGAGCCAGGGGACACTGATCGCCATCTTCGAATACCAGACCCTCGTGGCCCGGCTCACAGGAATGGACATCGCCAACGCAAGCCTCTACGACGGCGCCACTGCGGTGGCGGAATCGGTACTCATGTCCATGAGGGCCAATGGCAGGAAAAAAGTGGTGGTAAGCGGCGCCCTTCACCCGAATTACCGGAGCGTGATGAAAACCTATTCCTGGGCGAGCGACAGGCTCTATCATGAGGTCCCTCACCGCGCGGGCGTCACCGACGCGGACCTGTTGCGGGAGAGTATTGACGACAGCGTGGCGTGCGTCGTGGTGCAGAACCCTAATTTTTTCGGTTCCCTTGAGGATATTGAAGCGATAGCCGCGGCGGCCCATTCGGCGGGAGCGCACTGCATCGTCTGCGTGGCCGAACCGTTGAGCCTGGGAATTCTGAAGAACCCGGGTGAAATGGGGGCCGACATCGTGTGCGGCGAGGGCCAGGGTTTCGGCAATCCCGTCGGGTTCGGCGGCCCTATGCTCGGAATGCTTGCCGCGCGGAAGGAATTCATGCGGAGGATTCCGGGGAGGCTCGTCGGGAGGACACTGGACGCCGACGGGAAAACGGCGTACGTCCTGACCCTTCAGGCGCGCGAACAGCATATCAGGCGCGACAGGGCGACGTCCAACATCTGCACAAACCAGGGGCTCTGCGCCCTCAGGGCGGTGATCTATCTCTGCATCGTGGGAAACAGGCTCCGGGAGCTCGCGAGGCTGAACCATGCGCGCGCGTCGTACCTGCGTCGAAGGCTGCTTGATGTCGGGTTCAGAAAAATGTCCGACGCGCCGTATTTCAATGAGTTTACCGTGGCCCATGAACGTGCGGTGAGCATACGCAAGGGGCTTCTGGAGCAGGGATTTTCTTTCGGTCTTCCGCTCGGCGATTATTATCCGGGTATGGAGGACAGTCTTCTGGTGTGCGTCACAGAGAAAAACACCGTGGAACAGATCGATCTGCTTGTCTCGAAAATCCAGGACCTGGTGCGAGGATAACATGGATGTTATATTTAAACACAGCGAGCCGGGAAAAAACCGGTATCAGATTCCCGAACCAGGCGCCGACGATTACGATCCCATTCCCGGCAAATACCTTTCCGACGCCTCGCCGCTACCGGACGTCACCGAAGTGGAGGTGGTTCGTCATTTTACGAATCTTTCCGGGATGAACTACGGCGTGGACAACGGCATGTATCCCCTGGGAAGCTGTACCATGAAATACAACCCGAAAATAAACGAGCGGATCGCGTCGATCCCTTCATTTGCCGGGATCCACCCGATGGCGGACCCTGAAGCGGTACAGGGCTGTCTGAAGGTGCTCCATGAGCTTGCGGCATATCTGGGGGAGATCACCGGAATGGTTTTTTCATTAAACCCGGCGGCTGGATCACACGGCGAGCTTTCGGGGGCGATGGTCGTGAAGAAGTATTTTCAGGACATGGGCCAGGCGCGGCACGTCGTGCTTGTGCCCGACACCGCGCACGGGACAAACCCGGCGTCGGCGGCGATGTGCGGATTTACGGTGAAGGAAGTCCCCTCCAACTCCGACGGCGACGTGGACGTGGAAAAGCTGAAGGAGATGCTCGACGGCGACGTCGCCGCGATGGTGCTTACGAGCCCGAACACGCTTGGACTGTTCGACCGCAACCTTCGGGAGATCGCCGACATGCTGCACCGCAACGGCTCTCTTTTTTACGGAGACGGCGCGAATTTAAACGCCATTGTGGGGAAGGCCAGAATGGCCGAAATGGGTTTTGACATAATGCACATAAATCTTCACAAGACCTTTTCGACCCCCCACGGAGGCGGCGGTCCCGGCGCCGGGCCTCTGGGCGTGATGGAGGCCCTTGCGAAGTACCTTCCCGTTCCAATCGTGGCGCAGGGGAAGGACGGCTACTATCTTGATTACGACAGGCCGGACACCATAGGCAGGATTCACTCATTTTACGGAAATTTTCTCATCGCACTCAGAGCATATGCGTATATCAGATCTCTCGGGCCCGGAGGGGTCAGGAACATTGCGGAAACGGCGGTGCTGAACGCCAACTATCTTCTGGCGAGCCTTAAGGGGCTTTACCATCTTCCGGTGGAAAGGCGATGTATGCATGAGTTCGTGCTTAGCGACAGGGATATGCCAAACGGAGTCACCACCAACGATATTTCAAAGCGGATACTCGATTACGGGTTTTATTCGCCCACCGTATATTTTCCCCTGCATATCGAAGGGGCAATTATGATCGAGCCCACCGAAACGGAAACAAAAGACAGCCTCGACGCCTTTATACGCGTTATGGCCGAGATCCGGCGCGAGGCATATGAGGAGCCTGAAAAGGTGAAAAACGCCCCGCAGACCACTCCGGTAAAGAGGGTGGATCCGGTTATCGCCGCGCGTAGGCCGGTGCTTGTATGGGAGGGATAGGAAGAATCCCGCCATGGGTCCGCTTTTCCGTTCCCGGCGGCCCCCGCTATGTCATGGTGAAGAAGGTCATCGAGGCGGAGGGCCTTCATACCGTGTGCACTGAAGCCCGCTGTCCCAACATGGGCGAGTGTTTCGGAAGGGGGATTGCCACATTCCTGATCCTCGGCGATGTCTGCACAAGAAATTGCGCCTATTGCGCGGTGACAAAGGGGACTCCAGGCCCGGTGGACGAGCGTGAGCCGGAACGCGTCGCCGGCGCGGTAATGAAACTCGGCCTCACATTCGCGGTGATAACCTCGGTGACCAGGGACGATATTCCCGACGGGGGCGCCTCCCATTTCGCCGCGGTGATCGAAAAGATCAGGCGGGTGAATGATGCATGCGGGATTGAAGTGCTCGTACCCGATTTTTCCGGCTCCATGAAACCCTCGGTCGACACAATCCTCGCGCGGCGCCCCGATGTGTTCAACCACAATATTGAGGCGGTGAGGGGGTTGTTCCGCGAACTCAGGCCCATGGGAAATTACGAAGGCTCCATAGAGCTTATACGTTACGCCGCCTCCCGCGGGGTGCCGGTAAAATCAGGGTTCATGGTCGGCTTCGGCGAATCAATCGACGACATCCGCCTCACTCTGGAGGACCTGAAACGCGCCGGGTGCCGGCACGTCACCGTGGGACAGTATCTCAGGTCCCGCAGGGAAAACAGGCCTGTCGCGAAATACTATAACCCCGGAGAGTTCGAACTGATCGCCAGGATGGCGCTTGAAATCGGCATTCCGAAAGTGCAGAGCGCGCCGCTGGTGCGGAGCTCATATCACGCGTCGGAATTTTCGGGATGCCTCTGTTCGTAATTTTTCCGCCGCCTGCCGGCGACTGCGCGATAAATAAAAAATGAGCTTGATTTTTATATTCATTGGGTGTACCTTGAAATATTCACACACAGGGAGGTGGATTAACAATGAAAGGCGAGATCCTCTTTCAAAACATCTTTAATCTGTTCATTATCGCGGTGATTCTCGAGGCGTCGGTTTCGGCGGTTTTCTCAATATCGGCGCTTCAGGACATTTCCGACACGAGACCGGTAAAAACGGCCCGCGACGTGCTGGTGCTGCTTGTCGCGCTTTTTCTCTGTTTTAAAGTGACCATGCTCGGGCTTTTTTACAATACCGGATTCGAAATACCCCGAACCCTGGATTCGGTCATAAGCGCGCTGGTGCTCACAAGGCTCGCGAATTTTATCAGGGATTTTTTCGCCAGGATACGGATGTCCGATTAATACAACTTCCGATAAGATATATTATGTCTCATTAGAATTTATTTTCTTTCTTTGCTCAATCCAACTGCAGCAGAGACACTGCGTATACAGCGATACCTTCGCCTCTGCCGGTGAAACCGAGCCATTCCGTTGTCTTCCCCTTTATGCTTATTCTGTCTTCGGGGAGCGCGTCAAGGGCCTGCGAGATGTTTCGCTTCATGGCCGAAACCAGGGGCGCGATTTTCGGCGCCTGGCAGATGATTATTGAGTCGATGTTCAGGATGCGTGCCTTACGCGCGCGGAGCATTTCGGCGGTTTTTTCGAGGAGATCGATGCTCCTGGCGCCCCGGTATTGTTCGTCCGAGTCGGGGAAATTGGTCCCTATATCGCCGAGTCCGCAGGGGCCCATGAGGGAGTCTATAATCGCGTGGACCAGCGCATCGGCGTCCGAGTGCCCCAGCAGCCCGTACTTGTAATCGATTTTCACCCCGCCCAGAACTAGGTCCCTGTTTTCAGAAAATCGATGTACATCGAATCCATTGCCGACGCGGATATCCATACCGGTCCCCTGTCAGTTAAAATTGACCCTGCCGTTCGGTCTTGAAAAGCGGAAAGAATTACAGATCGATTTCACGGGAAGCGGAACGGTTAAATATTGAACACATCGGAAAGGGAGCTAAGCTTGAGCACATTGAGCACTTTAGAGCTTACCTTATTGATAATAAGGGATTTCCCTTTTTTTTTCTGGAGTTTGAGAAGGCTTATGAGGACTCCGACCCCGGAGGAATCGATGTAATCGACATTGGAGAGGTCAATTTCGATGTTTTTTTCGGTGTTCTGACCTATTTCAAAAAGCTTTTGTTTGAAGCTTTTAATGGTCATCATCTCGATGTCGCCGTTTACTGTTATTTTTATGACATCAGTATCGTCTTTGACTTCAATGTCCATATTTCCAGCCCTTGTGAATGAATATTAATACACTATAATTATAACCCTTCAAAGTCAAATAGAAATTTTTCCTGCACTTTAAATTTTCAAATCACGCGTTTTTCATGAGCATGACCACTCCCCCGCCTGACGGGTCCACGGGTGACTTTCGGCCCAACAGCGCGTAAAAAAGTATTGACTGGTACCCAATTATGCGATATGAATATTCATCGGATAAGACATGAAACCATTGCGATTCATTACATTGATTGTTTTTCTTATAATGACTCTGTTGCCCGGTAGCAGAGGCGGAGCGGACTATCACAGCGCAAATGAAGTGAAGCAGATTCTCTCAAAGGTTCAAAAAAAACTGGCAGAAGCGAAAGACCAGGGCGCGGATTCCTTCGCTGTCAACGAAACCAAAAGAATTCAGGATCAGATTACTCGGGCCGAAATCCTCATTGAAAAAGGGGAAAACGACATGGCCTATTATGAGATACGTATCGGGGTCGAGTATTTTCCTCTCATTAAAGCCAGGGAGCGGCTCCTGAAAGCCCGTGAGGCTTTTGAAAGTTTTGATTCCGGTAAGGGAGCCGGAAAATAAGCGGATCGATTACGACAACATGGTAAAAAGAACCTTCATCATCGCCTTTCTTCTGCTCGCCTCCTTCCGCACCGGATGGGGCATGGAAAAAGGAGATGTGGAGACATTGATACAGAAAGCCGAATCCGTGCTGACTGAAATCGACAAGAACACCGGCATGAAAAAATTCTATCAGGCGGACTCTTACAGCGACGCCTTGCTGCATATCATATACGCCAGGAACCAGCTGGAGGACGGCCTTTATAATTCAGCCTATTTCTACGCGAATCTCTCCATTATCAAACTCGAGATCGCCTCGGTTGCCGCCGAAGCCGTGAAATACGAGTATGACCTGATTGTAAAGCAGCGGGATTCCTGCATGAATATTTCAAAGGCAAGAATAAGCGGTGATGTGTTTGACGCAATGCTGGAATCGGGTTTCGAAAAAAAAGGGGACGTGTATCGTACTCAGTTTCTGGATGAATACATTTTTTCAAAAAAAAGAACATCCCTCGACAATTTCGGCAAAGAGAGGATAGACCGCATCATATACATAATGAGCCGTTTCCCGAAATGTTCTGCAACCATAGTGAGCCATTCCGCTGAATACGACGCCAGGGATTATACCGGCAGGAAGGCCTCTGTCGTGGCGGATTATTTCACCTCAAAAGGCATTTCTGCGGTGAGGCTGAAAGGTATCGGCCTCGGCAACCGGGAGGCAATGGAAACCAATCTCGGGTACCGGAAGGCCGACCGCATAGAAATAATCCTACGCGACATCACTCCCTGACGCCGTCGCATCCATCTCTGCAATTATTAACCGTGGCTCCCGGCGTCCGAGAAAATCGTTGATTTCCAGGGAGTATACCAGGTCTACCCTTGTTCCTGCGGCATGGTGCGATTCCATCGCATCAGCCATGTCCCAGCCGATGGCGGTGATTCCTGGATTCTCGCTGAACTGGAATTTTCCGTGCCTTCCGTCGCCTAATCTTGAAAATGAGCTTATGTGAAGTCCCCTGGTCAAAAAGGTGGCAATTTCATTCCCTTTACCGAAGGGTTCCATTGAGGCGAGATGTTCGATAAGGCGGAGGTCCACGAGGTCAAGGGGCAATTCCATGTCGATGTTTAGCGGCATCATGTCGGTTTGCGTCTCGCCCATGGAGTGGTCCACCATATCCATGACTCCGTCAAGATACTCGGGGTTTATGGTAAATCCGAACGCCTGCGCGTGCCCGCCAAACCGCTCGAATCGGTCCGCAAAAGGCTGGATATATGAAAAAAAATCGATCCCGCTCCCGCTTCTGCCCGAGCCTTTTACACTCCCCTTCCCCTTTTGCAGGGAAACCGCTATTGCCGGCTTCCGGAGCGTGTCGGAAAGCCGGTTGGCGATAAGACCGGCGAAACCTTCGGCGATACGCTCCGATTTCACCACCACGATGTTTTTATGCGCATTCATGTCCTTTCGATGCGATTCAATCAGATCGTTGCACAGGTCTCTGACCATGGTTTTTCTGAGCACGTTCAGGGACTCGATCTCCTGCAGCAGCTCTCGCGATTTTCCGGGGTCCTGCTCAAGAAAAAAATTCAGGGTAAGCGCGGTTTTTCCGACTCTTCCCGGAGAATTGAGGAGCGGCGCGATCCCCCATCCTATTTTTTTTGCGTTCACCGGCCCGTTTTTTACAAGAAGAGACAGCCCGGGGTGAACGGTTTTTTCCAGGGAACGGAGCCCCTCCCTGACCATTATCCTGTTTTCCCCTGTCAGGGGAACAACATCGGCCACGCTTCCGATGGAGGCGTTTCCCAGCGCCTCGCCGAGAAAGTTCATTATTTTCTGTGACGAAGCCATCTGTACGTACGAAAGGATTTTACCAGCCAGTACGAGCCTGTTTTCATACAGGTCGGAGCGCAACGCCAGGGAGGAGCAGATTGCGTCCAGTGTCGCGGCCTCTTTCCCTCCGGTCAGCGGAGCGGCAAGCTCGGCAAGGGTATAGAACGCAAAACCGCTAAAGAGATTTCGCAGTTCCGCGATGGAATCCCGGTCAAGACCAATCACTGTCGTGGCGCCCGGATCGTAGGTTCCCGGCAGATTGTCCGGGACATTAACACTTTTTCCGTTCGCGAAGACACCGTTGATCATTTCAGCGCAGCGAATGCCTTCAGGACCGGCGCTGACAAGAAGAAATAGGCGATTATAACTGGGAAGATAACTCAGGAGAAGGCCCATGCAGAGCTTTACGGCCACACCCACCCCTGCCAGGTCCCTGAAGGGGTATCCGCAGGATTTTACTTTCGGGTTCAGCACCAGGCATTGGGGGACCGCTGTATCCTCTTCATGATGATCGGTGATTATCGTCTCGATACCCAGTGACGTCGCGTAGTGTATCTCGTCGATGTCCCTGATTCCGGAATCCGCGGTTATAAGAAGCGTTACGCCGCGCCCGGCGAGTTCATCCACGATTTCACGCGTAAGTCCGTACTGTTCATCGTCCTGAAGGTGCCTCAGCTGCACCATGGCGCCGAGGCGGGTCAGCAGGGAATTGAGCGTTACCATGGCGGTTATACCGTCAAGATCGGAATCGGAAAATATCCCTATTGTCTCTTTATTTGCAATGGCCTTCCTGATGCGGCCGACCGCTTTTTCCATGTCCTCCATAAGGAAAGGCGAATGCAGGTCGGAAAGCCGCGGATGCAGGTATTCGTCTACACTCCTGGGATCGGATATGCCGCGCCCTTCAAGAATTCGCTGGAGAATATCGTCGTGGCGCCGCACGGATAAGGGCCCCTTTGATCGTATCAGCCAGTGATCTTTCATTGGTCGGTGTACTGGGTCGCCTTTTTTGCAAGGTAATCGGCCTTATCATTGAGGCTTCTGGTGACGTGTTCTATTTTGCACTGGGGGATTTTTTTCATCAGGTCAATGGCGATGTCGTAAAGCCTTCGGATCGATTTGTTTTTTACGATGGAACTCCCTTCGATCTGTCTGACGATCAGCTCGGAATCCGTGCGGATTTTCAGCGTTTTCGTCTCAAAATAAATAGCGATTCGAAGTGCCCTTATGAGCGCCTGGTATTCCGCGTAGTTGCTCGCGCCCGCACCGATTTTCGCCGAGACCTTCCCTACCTGGCGGTCATCGCTGTCCAGGATGACAACCCCGATCCCCGAGGGCCCCGTGTTTCCGCTGGAGGCGGCGTCGATATAGGCGGTGAGCGCCGAACCGAGTGGCACGGCGGTAAGCTCCGATCCTTCGAAGATTTCCCGTGTATGGTCGTCTTCTTCCTCGCTGAGTTCGTCTCTATGTTTTTTGATGATAATTTTTTTCTTGGAGATTATTTTTTCGTGCTTCTGCATGAGTTCCCTGCACTCTTCAAGCACCTGCTTCACGTCTTTTTCGCCGCAGTTGGCGAGCTCTGCGATCTTTTCGAGGGATTTCCCCTCTATGAGCAGTTGCAGCACTCTGTCGATACTTAGTAGCATATTCCATGTTCCTTATTGATTAACGATTAAACTTGAAAAAAACATTCACGATTTCGCGTAAATATATCTGCCGCAGTTGCTGCATACACATATCGTGTCTCCACGCGAAGCCTGCAGCGCAAGCGAGGGGGGAATTTGAAAATTGCAGGACAGGCATGTCTCGTCACGGACCTCCGCGATGGCCCGGCCTTCTTTTGATTGAATGAGCTTCATGAACCGGGATTTGACCGCTGCGGCAAGTCCCTCGGATCCGCTGTGAAACAGGGCTTCCTTTTCCGCTTTTATGCCTTCGAGCCCCGCGATCTCATTTTTCAGGGATTCGGTGTCCTTCAGAACCTGAATTCTCGTTTCCTCCAACTCAACCGAGGCGGTTTCCTGGGTCTTCTCCTTTGCGTCTATCGACTCCATCAGCGCAAGGCTTTCCTCTTCGATGAGGTTTTTCGTTTCCCGGAGCGTATCGAGCTCGCTAGTGACCGCGGTGAGCTCCCGTTCCGTCTGAACTGACGTCTTTCTGTCCTCGAGTTTCCTGATTTTCAATTCAGTTTCCGATAGCCGAAGCTCTTTTTCCTTGAGCCCGGCCCTGTCCGTGGTCATCTCTTTTTTCAATGATGCCAGTGCCGTCTCCTTCGTCTTGAGATCATTTTGCCAGAAGAGTATCGAGCGATTGAGCCGGTCGATTTCACTTCGTGCCTTCATGATTTCATCCCAGAGCTTCTGGAGTACGACCATTGTTTCAATTTCTGTTATCATTGTACCGCGCTTTATTACGACATAATATGTTCAGTAACCGATGCCATGCCCGGTTTTGTCAAGCAGATATCGCCGATACGGGCAAGAGGGGAAAAATGCGGCAGGTCACTCTATTATGAACATCGCGTCACCGTAGGAGAAAAACCTGTACTTCAATTCGATTGCGGTTTTATAGGCCGACATGATTCGATCACGACCGGCAAATGCGGAAACAAGCATGAGAAGGGAGGATCTCGGCGTATGAAAGTTGGTGATCAGTCCCTGGACCGAAAGAATCTTCCGGGGCGGGTGTATAAACAAATCAGTGGCACCGTGACCGGGGACATTCTCGCCATTGATATATGTCGTTTCCAGCACCCTCAGCGCCGTCGTTCCCACCGCGATGATCCTGCCCCCGCCCTTTCTGCCTTCATTCAGTATTTCGGCTGATAACTCCGGAAGATGGTAAGTCTCACGGTGGAGACGGTCCTCGATGATATTGTTTTCCCTCACCGGCATAAAGGTTCCCCATGATACGTTGAGCGTAAGAAATGCCCTCCGGACCCCAATACGATCGATTTCTGAAAGAAGTTTTTCTGTAAAATGAAGTCCGGCAGTGGGCGCGGCCGCGGAACCCGGTACGGTGGCGAAGACGGTCTGATACCGGGATGCGTCTTCGCTGTACGATTGGCGGCGGATATAGGGGGGGAGCGGTATCTTCCCGAGACGATCAAGAATGTCCGGGGTGAGAGGTACGGATGATTTCAGGCATATCGAGTCCTCACCCTTGTCCTCAATGGTGAATGTGATTTCTGGGTCCTCAAGGGCGTGGATGATCTCGCCGACTCTGAGCCTCTTCTTTCTGTTGCAAAGAGCGCTCCATTTCATATCGGTCTTTCTTTCGGTCAACAGCAACTCGATCTTCGCCCCCGATCCGCGGGTGCAGAAAATTCTCGCATTAAAGACCCTGGCGTTGTTGAATACAAGGATATCGCCGGACCGTAAAATTTTAGTTATTTCCCTGAACACGAGATGTTCATGGATGCCTTCGTCTCTACGAAGGACGAAAAGACGGGACTCGTCTCTCTGGGGAGAGGGATGCTGTGCGATCAGTTCATCGGGGATATCATAATCGTAATCGTCAAGGGAAATGGATTCAGAAGGCATGAAGTATACCGGAACAGGCTCCCGAAAAATCTAAATATCATTGCCGGTGGGCCGTTCAATTCTCCCGTTGCGGTAGTAGTATTGCAAGATTTTTTTATAGTTAAATCCCTTTTCAGCCATTCCACGTGCGCCCCACTGGCATAGGCCCACTCCGTGTCCCCATCCTCTTCCCTCAAAATGCAATCCCCTGCCCCCCTTTTTTGAGACGAAAAAGGTGCTCTTCAGAGAATCTGTGGGGAACAGGAGCCTGAATTGATTTCCTTTCATGGTCGTGACACCCTGGGTATGGCGCACTATGACGTCGGTGACCCTGCCTTCATGGCTCTTGAAGGCGATGGACCTGATCCTTCCCGTGAACTGGTTGTGCCTTTGAAGCGATTCCCTGATCTTGTCGAGCGTTAGATCGGTGCTCCAGCGGTAATGCGGCGAGCTCTCGCAGTAGGGACAGGGAACGCTTTTAAGATAGGGATGGTTTTTACCCTCCCACAGATCGCCGTTGTCAGCGGTCCGTCCCCCGCATGTCGAGTGAAAGAACGCCAGAATGGGCCCACCGTTGTACATCAGCACTTCCCCCGAAGTGCTTTCCACCGCGTCGTTGGTAAATGGTTTTTCAGACACCATACCCTTGTATACCTGGAAACTGGTGGTGGCATCGAGATCGTAAAGCTTTCTGTTTTTGTTGCCCAGTATATGGTGATACGCGTAAGTCCTTGAGGCGATTGCCTGCGCTTTAAGGGCCTCCGCGTTCCAGTTTGCGGGAATTTCTCCAGGTATGACGCTTTTCAGATAATCTCCCATGGAGAGGACGTTTATTACGCTGATCTTGCCCAGGACATTGTGAATTTCCATCGATCCCCGGTACGCCTTTTTGTCCACTTCAATCGGGGAATTCCAGGATTCGACGATAAGGGGCGTGAGGATTTTTTCCGGATTAAGTGTAATGCTCCTTCCGTCGGTATCAAGGAGGACTTTTCCGCTTTTTATCCCTCGGATCTTCACGCGGGATTTCGAGAAAATGGTAATGGGGGATTTTGATTCGGCAATAAGGACGCGGACCGTATGATCGTCAAGATTCTGTCTCCCGTCCCGTCTGACAATTCCACCGGACGGGGGCAAGCATGATTGAACCAGGAAGGCCGTCAGAAATATTGATGCAGGAATCCACCGGTAAACTGTTTTCGCCATAATTACCGGTCTTATCCCTTTGGGTGGAAATCCTTGTGGATGTCCTGGAGCTTCTTTTTCGCGAGATGCGTGTATATCTGTGTCGTCGAAATGTCAACATGGCCTAATAGCTCCTGTACCGACCGCAGGTCCGCGCCGTTCTCGATGAGGTGAGTTGCGAAGGAATGCCGCAGGGTATGAGGAGTAATATTCTTGGTTATCTTTGTCTTCACCGCATAATTCTTGAGCAGTCTCCATACTGATTTCCGGTTTAGTTTGGAGCCCTTCTTGCTGATGAATAGGAAGTCGCTCTCTCTCGAACCCAGAATGCCGCCGCGGGACTCTGATATATACTTTTGCAGCAGCCGTCTGGCTTCATCGCCGAAAGGCACGAGACGCTCCTTGTTCCCCTTCCCGATGACCTTAATGAATGATTCATCAAAATCAATGTTATTGTATCTTATTTCGATCGCTTCGGAAATCCTGAGCCCGCTGGAATAGAGCAATTCGAATATCGCCTTGTCTCTAAGCTCGTATATGTCGTTTTCCGAAATGGAACCGAAAAGCCTGCTCATTTCGTTGATGGTCAAAAAATCGGGAAGGGTTTTCTCAATATGGGGTGATTCTATTTTCATCGTTGGATTGTCGATGTGCTCGAATTTATCCGAAATGAAATTGTAAAACTGCCGTATCGCCGCCAGAGATCTTGCCTGTGTGCGGCTGGAGTTGTTCTTGCTGATTTTTTCGAATACCAGAAATTGCTGGATGTCTTCCTGATCGGCGTTGAGAATTGTCTTGTTTTTCGAAATGAGAAATTCGCTGAATTTTTTCAAATCATAAGTGTATGAATAGATGGAATTTGGCGAAAGACCTTTTTCGATCTGGAGAAATTTTTTAAACCTCTTGATGGCTTGTAATTCTTTCACTTGGGACTCCTTCTTATTGGTAGCTTCGCCCCTAATTTAATGTAATGAATATACCAGGTAAGTTACAATATTACGTCTGATTTCATTGTATATATCGGTTGTGGTGAATTATGTCTTTAAAAAAGGAGGGTTTTTTTCGAATTTTTTTTAAAATTCGGTAAAATTACGAACGCGATTTTGTGGTTTTTCCCGAGGTTTTTCTGCCGGATTTCGCCGAAACATCCTTTTTTATCTCATGCGGGATCATTGAATCTTCAATTATATGGCCGTCCCGAAAAACGACTTTTCTATTCGTGTATTGCGCCACTTCGGGTTCGTGCGTGACCATGATGATGGTGATACCGAGTTCTTTGTTAAGCCTTGTAAAAAGCTTCATTATCTCTTCAGTGTTCCAGGTATCAAGATTCCCAGTAGGCTCGTCCGCAAGAATGATCGCGGGATCGTTTATAAGCGCGCGGGCAATGGCGACCCTCTGCTGCTCTCCACCTGAGAGCCTGTTTGGATGATGTTCCTCTCTCCCCGAAAGGCCCACAAGCGAAAGATTCTCGCGTGCTTTCCTGCGCTGCTCCTTCGGGCTTTCGCCCCCCTTATAAAAGAGAGGAAGCTCTACATTCTCCAGAGCCGAGGTTCTCGAAAGCAGGTTAAACCCCTGGAACACAAAACCAATTTTTCGATTCCTGATTTCGGCTTTTTCATCTTTAGAGAGGGAACTTCCGTTGATGCCGTCGAGGAGATAGGTGCCGGAAGTCGGGGTGTCAAGGAAACCGAGAACGTTCATGAAGGTTGATTTTCCCGATCCGGAACTCCCCATGATGGATATGTATTCACCGCGGTTAATATTGAGCGAAACGCCGTTGAGCGCTTTCACACTCACCTCGTCGCTCAGCTTGAAAATTTTATAGAGGTCGCGTATTTCGATAATTGTATTCATGAAGTTTGTTATGAACCGCTTTTCCCTTTTGTGGTGACCTTGACCAGCACTTCGTCTCCCGCCTTCAGGTTTTTTGTAACCTCGGTAAAAATGTCCCCCCTGATTCCCGTTTCCACCTCAACCCTTATCATGGGAATGCCGTCAACGAGCCTGTCAACCTTCTTCCAGAGGAATTTTTTACCGTTTTCGTATTCAATATCGATCGGTGACACGAAAAATGCCTGATTCGGTACGCAGAGTGCATTCGCCTTGTCGTTTACGACGATCGTGGCTGTCGCGGTCATTCCCGGTTTGAGCAGCATCTTTTCGTTTTCGCAGATGACCAGCGACTGGTATGAAACAAGACCGCCTTTTGGGACGGGGTTGATGCGCACCTGATCGACTTTGCCTTCGAATTTTTCATCCGGGTATGCGCTTACCGTAAAATAAACCGATTGATTCTTTCTTATAAGGCCGATATCCGATTCGTCGACGCTTATAATGAGCCGCATATTCCGCAGGCTTGGCGCGACGACGAAGAGTACTTTCGTCTGGTCTGTCGGTACGTTTTCCTCGATTTCCCTCGATATGACGATCCCGGTAATGGGTGACGTGATTCGCGTGTGCTCTTTTTGTGTGTATGCGAGATTATAATCAAGCTGGACCTGCTTATGCTTCATTGTCACGGATTTATAATCCAATTCGGCTTTCTGCATCGCTGCCTTGGAGATCAAGTTTTCTTTATAAAGGCTTTTTTTCCCTTCAAGTTCTTCCTTCGCGATGTCCAGTTCGAGGTTGGCGCTTTCGAGCTGTGATTTGAGTTTCATCAACTTCTGGTCTATTTCGATCGGGTCGATGGCGGCAAGAACCTGGCCCTTCCGAATTGTGTCGTTGAAATCCACGTAAACGTTGCTGATGATCCCGCTCACTTTGCTCAAAATTCGCTGGGTATCGGTGATTTCAACAACTCCGGAAACCGATATTGTCCTCTTGACCCTTTCCTTAGACGCCTTTGCGAACTCGAATTCCTTGGTCTCCGATGATCCGCATGAGCGTACTATAAAAACAACGGAAAGGACCGATACGATCAGAGTTACTGCGATGATTATTGGTTTCTTTTTTAATTTTTTCTGCATAAATGGTCCTCTCCTAATCCCACAATGGCTGACAGTTTGGCCAGGGTATTCAGATATGAGTATTTTGCGGTGATGAATCCAATTTTTGCATTGATCACGCTGACCTGGGCGTCCTGCATGTCCAGCTGGGAGCCGGCCCCTGTTTCATAACTTTTCTGCGCCAGGACGAAATGCTTCTCCGCGTTGGAAATGACAAGCCGTGACATCTTGATCTGCTTGAGAAGCTCGTTGAGCGAATCATAGTTCGTTCGTATCTCGTTTTTCATTTTCATGACCAATTCCCTCTCCTGGAAAATGGTCTTGTTGTATTCGCTGAGCGCCGCGTCCTCAAGTGCGCTGATGGCGCCGCCGTCATAAACCGGCATCGTTGCCTGGATCGCGCCGTTGAATGTCGGCGTCCATGTGCCCGGGAATATTTCCCCGAACTGGTTGTCGACCCATATTCTCTTGTTCTGATAGCTCAATGAAAACAGAATTTTTACTGTCGGATAACGCTTCGCGTTTTCAATGTCTATTTGGATTTTTTTCACTTTTTTTTCGGTCTGGATGATTCCGATATCCGGATAATAAATTTCTCCGAGCTTGAAAAGGTTGTCGACGGAATACTTCAATGCCGGCAATTCGTCGAAATCGACAAGCTCCATAATGTGTTCTGTTTCACTGATTCCCATGGAGCTGAAAAGCTGCGATTTGGTCATTCGCTTGTTGTTTTTCGCCTTTTCATATTCTAGAAGAGATTCCGAATACGCTACCTCGGCCTTGCTCACATCCAGTATCGGACGCTGGCCGCTGTTGAAGAGCATTCTCGATAGCTTGAGTTTATCCTGGTATTTGTCGAGGATTTCGCTTCTCAACTTCAGGGTTTCTTCCGCCATCAGATAGAGGTAATAGGATTGTTTCACCTTAAGGACTATTTCGTTGATGGTTTTCTGTGAACGCAGTTTCGCGAGGTCGAGCCCGGTACGGGTGGCATTCTCGTTTTTTGATCTCGTCGCGTCGAAAACAGTGTAGGACGCGCTGAATCCGGCGAATAGGCCGATTGAAGTGTCCTGGCCTGGTATGGTAAACCCGGCGGAGTTGCTCGATGAATCAAGAAGATATTCGATCGTTTTTATTTCGCCATTGA
This sequence comes from Spirochaetota bacterium, assembly GCA_041737965.1. GTDB lineage: Bacteria > Spirochaetota > UBA4802 > UBA4802 > UBA5550 > JAFGJK01. The sequence goes on from JBGSQT010000022.1 coordinate 103,392, forward strand.
TGAGGATTCTGCTGGGGGCCTTGGAAAACCTGAATTTTGATAGGGCGATTTTTCTGTCTTCCATCGAGACTTTGATGTCTGGATGGTTATGAACGGCGATATCGATGCACTCCTGTATGGTCGTCTTTTTTTTTAAAACGTCCGCTTTTCCATTGATGTCATCCTGTGAATGCGCGGTCATTGAGGCGAATGTAATTGCCGGTGAAATGAATAACAACGCATAGAGAATTTGTTTCATCGTTCAATTTATCCAGATGTCAGTTCACTGTTTATAATTCAATTGCGAGATATTTCAGAAATAACATGTTTCAGTTTCATTCCTCTCATGTATATGGGAATTAATGGAAACTGTCAAGAAAATATCAATTGAATATACCAAACAAATGGCGTCAAGCAGAATTGCCCGCTCTTTTAATACGACATTAGCTGACTTCAAGAATCTAGTGCAATAACTGAAAAAAGGAAAGACCTCAAAAAGCGATAGATCCAGAGTTTTCGTGGCTAACCAAAACAGAGGGGTATCGCTTAATGAGGTCCTATAACCGTATAAATTCGGCAGAGCGC
>JBGSQT010000025.1:0-32837 GCA_041737965.1 Spirochaetota bacterium
CGAGGTCCGCCGCGGCCGCCGCCTCCTCCCGGGGAACGAACGCGGTGTCCACGGTGACCGCGGTCATCCGGTCACCCAGCACGCCGTGCACGACCTTCGCGAGAAAGGAGCTGTCCGCCCCGCCGGAAAAGGCCACCGCCGCGCTCCTGAGCCGCGAGATCGACGATATCAATTTCCCGTATTTTTCCCCGGTGTCCGCCATGGGGTATATCCTCATCACGGGACAGAAAATATGGCAACTGAAAAATATCGGAAATAAAATTCATTGACAACCGGCCCTGCGGGTTTACAAATTCGATCAACTATCGGCACCGGGGACCATATGGCGAAACAGGATCGGAAACAGCTGAAAATCTCCTACACTCTCACCATGGACGACGTGATGTCGTTTTTACGCCACCAGTTCGTTCATTCCCCCAAACTGATGCGCACCCAGCTCGTTCTGCGGATCGCCATCCCTTCGGTGATGGGGCTGCTGCTTTTCATGATTTTTACGGACAACTTCAGCCGCGCCGTCGGCCTGGGCGACGGCATCATCATACTTGCCTGCGTGATGTCGGGATTTCTGTTTCTCCCGCTGACGTACCGGAGGTCGCTTGAAAAGGCCACCAGGAGGCTCTATACCGACGGCGCGAACAGGGACCTACTGGGTAGGCATGGCATTGTCCTGGACGGCGAGGGTATCGCGGACGAATCAAAACGCGGCAAGACGCGCTATCCCTGGAGCGCGGTGGCTTCGGCGGTCAGGACCGAAAGCCACGTGTTCTTTTTTCTTTCAGTGGAGGCGGCGATAATCGTCCCCCTCAGGGAGATACAAAAGGAGGCGGTGCGGGAATCGCTGTACGGATATGCGTCTTCAATCGGAAGGTGATGCACGGCCTTAAAATACCTGTCTGCCCCCTCAATTAAAACTTCGCGGCATATCGGTTTCTCATTGAATTTCCTGTATGATAACACTCATGATCTACTAACAAATGCCGGTTAACCGCGTATACTATAATAATGATTAAGGTAATAACATGGCCGCATAGCAGAGAAGCTATTATCCAGTTCAGCTTTCGCGAAACGAGCAGAATCTCACGTTTCCCTTCTGACAGTCGGTATTTTGGGTGTTGACAGGATGATACTTTTATGTCATAATAATGAATCTGAATGCGGTTACCGGTAAGGGCGATGAGACAGATAAAAAAGATAAAAACAATATCAGATCAGCACAAAGAAAGTGATTCAAACTCCTTCTGAATGTCGAAGACACCCTAGGAGAGGGTTGAGGCCGTTGAAGCAATAAGGGAACAACATTACGCCATTCTGGGCTATAATGAAACACCCCGCATAAAAAAAATATTTTCCATGTCCTGACATCAGGGTATCTCATGCACACGGATTTTATCGATTTCGTAGAGCTGCTGAAAGATAATGATGTGGAGTTCGTCATTATTGGAGGTATAGCTATCTCTTTCTACGGGTTCCCACGCTATACCGGTGACCTCGACATCTGGGTCAGACCGACTGTTGAAAACGCATAACTCAAATTCATACTCCCGTACGACGACGCTCCCTGGCTTACAATCCTTCCGTTATGACTCCATTCTATCGAATATCCGGTGTTGTTTGCTCTAAAAAGTCAATTATTTTCTCCATTGTTCGCTCTGGTAGTGTAAAATTGCATGCATTATTGATTCTGCATTTAACAATGTTCTAATTTCTGAATATGATTCATCTACACATTCCCACACATGCCTCGTGAAACAACAGACCCCATTTCAACTAACTCATTAAATGGAATCGCTGAATTGCTTTCATATTTAAATGGATTGACTTCTCTTATCAGAAATGCGTATATTAAAGAAACATTCACATCCCGGCAGGTGATCATATGAAACGATTGCTTCCTCTCCTATTGCTGGCGCTTCTCGCGGGTTCCTTCCCCGCGGACGCCAATCCCCTCAGAATCGTGGTGCTCCCTTTCGACAAGCTGAACAAGGAAAAGGACTCGGACCTCGAAACCCTCACCAGCGGCATAAGCGAGACACTGGCAGGGGCACTTTCGAACGTGCAGAACTTCATCATCATCGATTCGGCCCGGGTGAAGCGCTACCTGCTGGACAACGAGGAGTTCAACCAGGCCATCGGCGTCGACTCCGGCAAAAACATGGACAATCTCCGGAAACTCGCCCGCGACAAGCTGGAGGGGGATTACATCATCTACGGCAGTTTCCACAGGATCGCGAAGCAGATAAACCTGAACGCAAGGTTCCTCAAGATCAACGACGGCACCATAGTGAAAGCGGCCGCCGTCCACGGCGAATACCCGGACAGGATATTCGACCTCCAGGAAGACCTGGCGAAAAAGCTCATCGGCGCCATCAACGGCAGGGTGGAGAGCGCCCAGGACAGGAAAATAACCGACTACATCACCTCGACCGAGGACTACACCGCGTACCAGTACTACATCAAGGGGCGCATGGAGCACATAAAATACAGCACCGCCGATTATCCCAGGGCGCTGGAGCTGTACCAGATGGCGGTGGACAAAGACCCCAATTTCGCGCTGGCCTGGTCCGGCATGAGCGAGGTGAACGCCCTCTGGGGATACCAGATCCTCTACGCGGGCGGCAATTTCAAGGAAAAGCTGGACACCGCGATACGGCAGGGGCAGAAGGCCGTGGAATTGGGACCGAACCTCTACCAAACCCACAGGGCCCTCAGCGTGGCGTACCTGAACAGCAGCGATTTCGAAAATTCCAGGAGGGCGATAGAACCGGCCTACCGGCTCAATCCGGCTGACCCGGAAATCCTCTGGGTGAAGGCGTCGCTGGTCAATTACGGCTTCAAGGGGATGGGAACGCCGGGGTCGGAGGCCAACAATTACATCCTCAAGGCGCTGGAGATCAACCCGGACCTGATCGTGGCGCGGTGGGCGCTGGCGCACTCCCTCTCTACTCTCAACAGGCTGGACGAATCGCTGGCCGAATACAATAAAATACTCAGGATAAACCAGAGCCACTCCCAGAGCCTCCACGCGGTGGCGCTGATCTACTACAACAAAAACGACTACCGGAACTCGGTGCGGTACGCGCTCCAGGCGGTAAACGCCGACCCGGAAGTCCCCCAGCACCACTACACGCTGGGGCTCGGCTACTACCAGCTCAAGGAATGGAGCGGTTCCGAGTCCGCGCTCAAGCAGGCCATCAGCAGAAAAGCGGACTACACCGACGCGATCTTCACGCTGGCCGGCACCTACTACAACCGCGCCATGTACCGGGAGGCCAGGGACACCTACGCCGACGTGCTCAGGTACAACCCGAATTATCCGGGGGCGGCGCAGTGGCGCGACAATTCGGCGCAGAAGATGCAGGGCGGAGGCGGCTGACGGAATTACGCTGAAGCCAGGTCTCATCGCATCATTCAATTCAGGAAAAAATTAATATTTCATTTCCATAACGCCGCATAAAGCCCCTAAAAATTTGACGGTTGCAAGTATCGTCATTATCCTTATCATACGGTATGATCACGCGCGGCTCAGGTACCGCTTCCGCAGTCGTGTGAAACGCCATATCAAAGGATAAAGAGGATGTTCAATGAAATTTAAAATACTGTTTCTTTTGCCTTTTCTCCTTGTCTTCCGGCCCGTTTCCGCGGAAGAGCTTTTTGAAGGAGACGTGTATCTTCAGGGCACAAACAAGGGGACCCTGCTTTTCACGCATAAAAACAGCAGGCAGGTCCAGGGCGATAAATTAATATTGCGGCACATCTACACAGGCACGGACGGAAAGCTTTCCGCCCTTGAGGAGGTGGTGTACCGGAACGGGAAACTCGATTCATACACCGTGGAAATGCCGGATTCGAAATGCGGCTGCAAATTGGAACGGAACGAGGGCAGGATCGTCTTCAGTTTTACCCGGGGCGGCGAGGAGAAAAAAGAATCAGATTACACCAGGGACATCGTCATGGGGCCGACCCTGCGGGACTTTATCGACAACAACTGGCGGTCACTCGTGAACGGCGGTACCGCCTACTTCAACCTGCCGGCCATGAACCTGCAGAAGGTCGCCAGATTTCAACTGAGCAGGGACGACGCATCGCCCTACGCGAGGAAAGGCGTCATGGTCCTCAAAATGAAGATCGCAAACTATTTTCTGCGGCTGTTCGTGGACCCGGTGGACCTTGTCATGGACATGGACACCAAGAGGATGATCGAAATCCACGGAAAGAGCCTGCTCACCAGAAGGGTCAACGGCAGGCTGGAAAATCCGGTGGTGGACATCTATTACAGATACAAGTAGTCACGTCCCGCAAAGCGGAGTAATCGGGAAACAAACCATTTTGCGCACCTGGAGGATAGGATGAATCTGCACGCTCAAAAAAAGCTTTTACTTGCCATCAACGCGGTGTTCGGCGCCGCCGTCATTTTCAGCTACGTGTACGGCCTGATGAAGAACCCGCAGGCGGGCCCCGCACTATGGGGTGAGGTGCCGAAATCCATCATGCCCCTGTACACGGTTTCGATGTTCACCGCCGCGGCCGGATATCTCTTGTTCACCTATTATATTTTTTTCAGGCTTGACGCGGAAACCGCAAGGATAGCCGGGTTCGGGTTCGTTCTTTTCAATCTGCTCTACATGCTGGTTCTCGTCCCCTCGGCGGTATGGATGCCCCTGACATTCAGGATGATAGCGGGCCCTTCTTATCCGCTCTGGGTCGCCATCCGCGCGGTTCTGGCGCTGGTGGGCGTCGGGTCCCTGGGGATCCTGGCGGCGCTGCTGCTTGTCGCGCCGAAGCCGCACGGCCTGTCGTATATTCTCGCCGTTGCCGGATGCGTCGCCTTCTGTTTCCAGACAGCGGTGCTTGACGCCCTGGTGTGGACCGCCTATTTCCCGCTGAATTTCTGACCCGGGAAACCGGCGGACCGGGCCGCATTCCCGTCTATAACCGGGTTGACAAATTTTTTCGCGGCGGTACATTTATCCCGATGCCAGCGCACCGGAGGATAGGATGAACCGTAATACCGCCGTTTTTCTCTACGTCGCCGCCCCGCTGTCCGCGGCGGCCGTGTGTACAACAGCCTGTTCGAAAACGCCCCATTACGAGCTGTCCCGGTTCGTGTCGCCGGAAACCTGCGGCGGATGTCACGCCGAAATCTACTCCCAGTGGAAGGGGTCGCTGCACCGGCTTTCCCAGACCGACGCGCTCTATCTCGCAATCGCCCGGCACGACCTGGCGGGGCTCACCAATAAAGACGAGATCGCCGAGGCTGAATCATGCGTGAAATGCCACGTCCCGCTCGGCTTCATCACCGGATACCCGAAAAAGCTTTCCGACGACGCGGCAAAAATCCCGGAGCTCCCGAACAAGGGGGTGCAGTGCGATCTGTGCCACTCCTCCACCGGGGCCCGAAAGCTTTTCAACGCCGACCTCACCTACGATCCAGGCAACGGCGAGGCGGACCCCGGCACAAAGCGTGGCCCGAGAAAGGACTCGTCGTCGACGTACCACAAGACAGCCTACTCGAAATTCCACACAGGGGCGGAGATCTGCGCAGCGTGCCATGACGTGCGGCACGTGGTCTACGGCACCAAACTGGAAACACCGTACGAGGAATGGGCGGCAAGCCCTTACAACGGCCCGGATCCCGCGACGCGGGTCACCTGCCAGGAATGCCACATGCGCCAGCGTCCCGGCGTCCCCTCCACCGGGTCCACGGAAAGGCCGGACAATCCCGGCAAATCGGCCTTTGACGGCCCGGAACGGCCCCATGTGTTCACCCACTATTTTGTGGGCGCGAACCCCCTCATTCCGGATGAAGACGCGCACAGGCAGATGGCGGTGGAGCGCCTCCGGCACGCCGCCGTGATATCAATCGCCCCCCAGACCGAAAACGGAAAAATCGTCGTCACGGTGAAAAACACCGGCGCGGGCCATAAAATCCCCACCGGGCTCATGCATTTCCGCAGGGCCTGGCTCGAGGTGAAAATCCAGCCTGCGCGGGGAAGCGCGGTGTACCTTTCCGGCGGCATCGACGCCGGCGGGTACCTGGACGAAACATCGATCATTTACACGACGGTGTTCGGCGACGGCAGGGGGAATCCGGTGGCCAATATCGCCAAGGCAAAGGAAGTGATTTCCGACAGAAGGATCCCCCCGGGGGGAGAGTTCGTCGAAAAGCTGGAACTGCCGGCGATCAGGGGGAGGGTCACGGTGGAGGCGCGGCTCCTTTACAGCCTGGGCGCGCAGCGTGTCGTGGACGGGGTTTTGGGAAAGGGGAAGATGGTTCTTCCGGTCATAGAGATGGCGTCGGACAGGAAGGCGATGGATCTGTGATCCCGGATCAGTCCGTGGGATAATAGCCGGGCGACCGGTATCCGACGCCAGGAACGTACCGGCAGGTGATGCCGAACATGATTCCCCCGCGCTCCGACACGTTGATCCAGAATCCGGGGGACACGTAGGGGAGCCTGATGATTCCAGGATACACGTTGAGCTGTACGGTGTGATAGAAATTGGTGTTAACGACGAGCGACGCCAGAAGCGAATCGTCGCGGTCGAGAAAAATCCCCCCTGAATAGACGTAATTGATGGTCTGCTTGAACGTGAGCCCCGCGACACGCCGCACTTTTTTCGTTCTGGCGCCGGCGCCGAGCGACAGGTTGTACCCCCCGCTGAATTTATAGGAAAAACCGAGAATCACGTTGAGGCCGTAATAGGCGAAAAAATGGACCGTTTCGTTGCTTGGAAACGGGAGGAGCCATTTCAGGGAGAAATACTGCCCGCTGTTTTCAAGATACCCGTCGGGATACACGAACGTCGGCTGAAGAGACCAGTCCGACATGTGCAGCGTGCCGCCGAAAAACCTGCGCACGCTGTTGAACGAAAAAAGGACCTGCCCCAGAACAACGAAGATGTATAAATCCGCTATCGGGTCGACCGTGCGCCCCTGATACCGCTCGTTTTCCACCGTCTCGTTCAGAAAGTGATAGGACCAGTAGGTCAGCGTGCCCCAGAGCCACGGGGCGGGGATTTCGTAGTATTGAAAGTATTCGTGCAGTGTGGCCCAGATCACCCCTCCGCCGATGAGATGAAGCGTATAATTGGGCCACCACCGCGCGTTCTTTAAATCCATGGTATAGGGGAACACTTCCTCGGCGATGAAATCCCTCCATGTGTAATCGTGTATCACTCCGGGGGCGTGCCCGAGATTGTCGACAACGTTGGCCGCGGCGATCCCGTAGGGATACTGGAACACATCGTGGGTTGTGCGGACCTGAAAAATATCGAACCCGCCGTTTATTATGACCGACAGCGGATTGAAATTTCCCTGGCTTCCGTAGTCCTTCCCCGTATAAAAATACGGGCCCTCCGCGCGGGCCGACCCGCACATCATCACGAAGACAAAAAGAAGAAGAAGCCGTATCATGTGAATCGTTTTCATATTTAAGACGATAATCTCAATTGCGTCATTCTCGGTCAACTCCAATCCGGAAGCGGCCATTCCGGGACAAAAAATATTGAATTGGACCGATCCCGGGGAATCACGATTCCGGCGATTCGCAATGCGATGAAAAAATTTCCGGGAAGCGCAAAAGTGTTGATTCAGGCCGGGAAAAACGATACTGTCCTCCATGCCGCGATACTGCAGACCACGCGGGAACCCGCACAACACCGGGAGAGAGCCATGAAAGTGAAGGAAATCGTCGACATGCTGGACAGGAGGTTCCCCGCGGACCTTCAGGAAAAATACGACAACACAGGCGGCCAGGTCATCTTCGCCGGGGAAGCTGTTTCGGGGATTCTGCTGGCGCTGGACGCGGGCGTACCGGTTCTGTCCGAGGCGGAGGAAAGACGGTGCAATCTCATCGTCACTCATCATCCCTTTTTTTTCATGCCGATGAAATCCGTAGTGTCCACCGACCCGCGGGCCGCGGTTCTGCTAAGGGCCATGGAGGCAAAAATTTCACTCTACGCGGCTCACACGAACCTGGACAAGGTCTTTTTCGACCGGCTCCAGAAGGCCCTTGAACTGGGAACCGGAGAGGTCCTTGTAGAAACGGGGAAAAATCCGGACGGCGGGGCCGTGGGATTCGGAACGCTCTGCCGCCTCGATCAGCCTGTCTCCCTCGAACGCCTGCTGTCCCTGGTAAAGGAGCGGCTCGGCCTGGGATACCTTCTCTATTCCGGAAATCCTGAAATGCAGGTGCGCACCGTCGCGCTCCTGAACGGTTCCGGGGGAAAATCGGTCAGGCGGATCGCGGAATCCGGCAGGGCCGACTGCATCGTCACCGGCGACGTCGGGTACCACGAGGCGGTCGCCGCTGCGGAGTACGGGACCGCGGTGATCGACGCGGGGCATTTCGGCACGGAGCGGATACTGCTCCGTTCCCTCAGGGAGGAGATTGCGGAAATGACCGGGGCCCCGATTTTCGTCAGCGAAAGGGAGAAGGACCCTTTCCGGGTTTACTGATCAAGGCAGGAGTGCAAAAAAAAGGGGGGGTGCAACACCCCCCCTCGCGAGAATAATATAGAGCGAACCTCTATTTTTTCGGTGCCTTGTTCAGGATCGAAATTACCGCTCCCAGCAGGCATGCCCCTCCGGCGATCATGAAAGGCATAAGCCATGCCGAAGGTTCCGTGGCCCCCTGGGCCGCGTTTTTGAAAAAACCGCCGATCTGGGGTCCCACGATGCCGGCGATGCCGTACGCCGCGAACACGAACCCGTAGTTCTTTCCGACATTCTTGTTGCCGAAAAAGTCGGCTGTTGCCGCGGGAAACAACGCGAAGTTTCCGCCGAAATTGAAGCCGATGAGCGCCGCGCCCACGGCCAGCCCGACGGGCGTCGACCCGAGCTTGTAGAAAGCAAGAAGGACCACGCCCTGGAAGAGGCACATGAGAACCAGGGACATTTTACGGCCGAGTTTGTCGGAAACGGTGCCCCAGGCGATTCGTCCCAGGCCGTTCAGAATCGCGAGGACCGCCATCGCGGTGCCGGCAGCGGAGCTCGCTACGGCCGCGGCCGCTGCATACCCCTCATTGGCCTTGTCAAGAGTGTTGATGCTCGAAAAGACCAGTATATCGATGCCGAAAAGCTGGATGCAGGCGATTACCATAAGTCCCGCAAGGGCGGAAAAAAGGAACGTGAAGGCCAGCATGTAATACTGCGGCGTCTTCAGCATCTCGCCTGTCTCAAATTCCACGCCGCCCGTGGCGGAAGCGGTGCCGGCTGCCGGAGGAGTGTACCCTTCCGGGAGCCATCCCTCGGGAGGGTTCTTCATTACAAAACTTCCCAGTGTGACGAGAATCGCCCACAGGATTCCGTAGAGCAGGAAAGTGCTTCGTACGCCGTCGAGTCCGGCAAGGCTGAGCGTGTTCAGCAGACCGCCGCCCCATGAGCCGGCCCATTTTACCCATATCGTGGCGCCGAACCCGAATCCCGCCACCGCGAGACCGGTAACCATCCCTTTTTTGTCGGGAAACCATTTAATCCCGACCGCGATGGGAACCACATATCCGAGACCGATACCCGCGCCGCCGATCACGCCGATGCAGATCATCTGGGCCGCAAAAGACGTTCCCAGAAACGCGCCGAGAACGTAGCCGGCGCCGAGCACAAAGGCGCTGGCGATGGCGAGCTTTCTCGGGCCGACGGTGGTCATTTTCCTTCCGGAAATAATGGTCGTCAGGGCAAACACGAAAATACCGACTGAAAAAATACCGAACGCTTCATTGGCGCTGAATTTGTACGCACCGTTGGCGTCCGTTAATTTTGGTGTGAACACCGACCAGGCGTAAATTGCGCCCAGACAGAGCTGAATGAGTACTGCACCGATGACCACAAGCCACCGGTTCATTACTTTTTCATTGGACATTCTGATCCTCCTCATTGATTTTTAATAAACATGTATACACTCGGCACCCTCCATCGCCGTTTATTCGTTACGATCTCCGGCAGATGCCTTCATATATGATGCTTTATATAGAAATAGTATATGGGTTAAACACCCATCGTTAAACGGGGCGGAAATTTTATTAAAGGAAAAGATATTAATCCGTATATATTTTTCAATTAAAAAATTACAGAGACCGCAATAAATCGACCATTCCCGGAAACAGCCGGCAATTCATTAATAAATCACCCTATCCGGAACATATTGCATTTGTCGCGGGTCCGCATGAAAATTCCTTTTTTAATCAGCGAGAAAACGGCAAATCTCCTCCAGCAATTCCTTCTCCACAATCGGTTTCCGGATGAATCCGTCGCATCCGGCCTGCTTCGCTTTTTCCTCGTCCTCCATGAACGCCGACGCGGACACCCCGATGATCGGAATCGACCGGAAACCCCCGTCAAACTTGATCCTCCTGGAAGCCTCATAGCCGTCCATCACCGGCATTTTCATGTCCATGAGGATGAGATCGGGGTGGTTGATGACCGCCGACTCCACCGCCATCGCCCCGTCGGCGGCCTCGATCACGGTGAGATTGTTGCGTTCGAGGCATTCTCTGAGAAGCATTCGGTTCAGGTCGATATCATCGACCACGAGCACGGTGGCTTTCCTGATTTTACGGGCGCAGACCGTATCGATGACAGGGAGAGGCCGGGTATCCGGGGCGGCGACGGTTTCGATTCCGGGAAGATGTATGCTGAAACTGCTTCCTTTCCCCGCCTCGCTCCGTACGGAAATAGCCCCCCCCATCAGCTCAACCAGCCTTCTTGTGATGGCGAGGCCGAGCCCGGTGCCCCCGTATCTGGCCTGGTCGTGCCCCTTCTGCTGGCGAAATGATTCGAACACCGCGTCCAGCTCGGACTCCTCTATTCCTATTCCGGTGTCCGAGACCGTTATGGTGATATCGGCCCGGCGATCTGCCGCCCGTGTCACCGCTGAAAAAGCGACGTTTACCCCGCCGTTTTCGGTGAATTTCACGGCGTTGCCGATGACATTGAACAGTATTTGCCGCAGCCTCACTCCGTCCAGCATCACCAGTTTCGGGAAAGCGGGTTCAATGTCGATTTCGAAATAGAGATTTTTCTCCCCGGTTTTCGAGAGGAATATTTTTCTGATTTCACCCGCGATGTCGGCGCAGTTGACCGGTTTCATCTGGAGCGTGAGGCGTCCCGCCTCTATCTTCGATAGGTCGAGAATATCATTGATGAGTCCCAGGAGCGTTTTACCGCTGGATTCTATGGCATCCAGGAAATCACGCTGGCGGGTATCGTTGATCCTGGCGCGGAGCAGTCCGGCAAAACCGAGAATGCTGTTCATGGGAGTCCGTATTTCATGGCTCATGCTGGTTAGGAACTCGCTTTTCGCGCGGTTCGCCGCTTCCGCCGCCTCGAGCGCGACGCGGAGCTTCCCCTCCCCCTCTTCCAGGGCGCGGTTTCGCTCGTCAAGGTCCCGGTTGGCGATCCTCACCTGTTCGCTTTTCCTTTCGAGAATCAGGAGAAGGAATCCGAGCATGAAAAAGAAGAGTGACGCGAAAAGAGCCGTCATGGTCACCGACTGCATGACGCTCGAGCTGAATACCGTTTGGAAGGATTCGGGAAACGCAAGGGCCAGGGCCATACGGGAAAAAAAAGAGAGACCGGCGATGATATTGCACAGGAATATAAGGTCGAGGGCGCGGCTGCGGTGGCCTTTTCGAATCCCCACGAGCAGGCTGATTATGATAACGTGCTGCAAACCGTAGATAAAACCGACAAGTATTATGCGTGACCGGAGGTCTTCAACAAAGGGAGTCATGAGCATGGTGAAGGCGACCGGTACAACGGCCAGCCGCCAATCTCTCTTTCGGAAAAAAAAATCACATATCGCGATATAACTCAGGGAAAACGCGGTGGAGTACGCCACCACGGGAAGATGGATTGAAAAAAAGGTCGGAATCGCATTTCTCAGTCCTATGAGAATGCTCGCCGCAGCATGGAGCAAAAGAATGACGGGAATTATGGCTTCGCCGGTCCTGAAGCCGCCGGCAATGGTGTAAAAAAGAGATATCGACATCATCCCAGACATAAACGTGATGAGGATGTACATGGTCCTGATGTCGAGTTCCATTATTATCCCGTACTCGGCCGCCCTATTCGTTATCGCCGTGTTCGCGGAATTCTTTCGGCGTCAAACCGGTAAATTCTTTGAACACTGCGTTGAACACGGATTTCGATTTAAACCCGGCGATTCCGGCGATTTCAAGAATCGTCATCGAACCGGCTTCCTTCCGCGCGAGAAGTTTTTTTGCCTCCTCCACGCGGTAGGTATTGATGAAGGTGTAGTAATTTTTTTTCAGGGTGCTGTTCAGAACCTGGGACACATGGTGCGGCGGGATCGACAGGTCGCCGGCAAGCTTCTGCAGGGTGATGTCCTCGTCCGCAAAGGCGCGGTGTTCCTCCATGTGGCGCACGATCCTTTCGGCGTACTCCAGGGCAAGATCGTCGTCCAGCGGAGATTTCCGGTACTTGTCTCCTCCGCGCATCTCCTCGACCACGCGGTACATGTCGAAGGGTATGTTGTTTTCCATTATCGAGAGAAAGCGGTTGATTGCCTTGTGAAAGCGCTCGAGCTCGATCGGCTTCAGCAGATAATCAACCGCACCGATTTCAAAGGCGTCGACCGCGTACTCTTCATGTGCGGTCGTGAAAATAACGTAGGGAAGAACATCCAGTTTTCCGAGCAATTCCAGTCCTGACATTCCCGGCAGGTTGATGTCCAGAAGGACGAGGTCAACACCCGGTTCGTCAGGCGACTGGGCCGCGCGGATCATATCCAGCGCCTCGGCCCCGGTTGCCGCCCTGCCGGCCAGTTCCAGCTCATTCCGCATGGAGACCCACTCCACCATCAGCTCGCTGGACCATCGGTCGTCTTCAACGACAAGGACCCTGTATTTTCTCGTATTCTGCATCACCGATTCCTCAAACAGCGCGTCCCGGGAACATATCACTTCACTGAATGTGCGCGGCAGTATACCCCACACCACACCGTGAGCGTATTGCCGTATTACTATTCCACAATACACGGTATAGTCAATTATTTTTATACGCGCCTCAACTTCATCAATTGGGCCTCATTACTGAATCATCCGTCACATTGCACCGCCTGCATGGATGGCGGCGACGTAAAACCGTCAATACAGTGCGCTTTTATACGCCCCTTTCCCATTAATGTAAAAAAAATTAATTTTCGTACTGACCCATCGGCACGGACGACAAGACATGTTCTCATAGTTATAGTATGATGAGAAATGAATCGTTTCAGACATTATCTGGCAGTGATAATGCCTTAACACACAGAAATATGATACACCATTCCGGAGACAGCATGAAATTTTTCGTCGGAGCCCTAACAAAACGGACTTTACCCCTTGTGATCGGAGCGGCCATTGTGCTCTTCACATCCTTTGCCGGTCTCGCCCAGGACCGGACCGCTCCGAACCCTCCGGAAGAGCAAAACAGCGAATCGTGGCGCCTTATACAGGTCACATGGCTCGATCTGGCCTTTATCAATTTTTTCCCCGTTTCCGGGTCCAGGCTGGCGGATTTCTCCGACTACAATGTCGGCGCCGCCACTAGGCTCCATTTCATGCTGTTCAATTTCAAGCCGCTCTGGCTTTCCGCGATTTTTATGACCGACTGGAACAAAACGAACTCCCATCGCCTCGACCGAATAATCGATATCAGCTTCGCGGTGGGGGTCGGGTGGAGATTCGGCCTTCCCATGGGGTTTTTCGTCACTCCGCGGTTTTCCTATGGTTTGATGATACACGAGACGTACGGCGATTATTACAATGATCCGCAGATATACCCCAATGACCCCAGGGCCGGCAAAAAACAGGGAATCATTTTTACAGACCAGTACTTCCACTACGAAGTTGAGATAGCCTACAGCCTGACGCCCTACCTGAAGTCGGCCGAATGCGAGGTGTTTTTATCGCCCTCCTTCATCCATTATGCTGAGAAGAAAAGACAGGGACTCGAGCTCGGGTACATGATCGGCGTCCGGTTGAAAATCGACTCGATGTTCAGCAAATCGACGGCGCCCGACGCGGTGATCCCGCCCGCGGTCCTTTCCGGAAAGGTCATCGACGAGGAAACAGGGAAAGACCTGAAGGACACCATGCCGGTCGTTTACGGAACAAAGGCGGAAACCGCGCCGCTGTCCGCAGGCGAGACATTCGCCTTTTTTACCGAACCGGGGGAAGACTGCGTCCTGAAGGCGGAACGCGAGGGGTATGTGCCCGTCTCTCTCGATGTCGACGGCGCCAGGCTTCTTTCCGACAAAAGACATTTCGTCGTTCTTCCCATGAAACTGTCCAGGGTCTGGGGCATTTTCGGGTACGTATATGACAAGGACAGCAACGATCCGCTCAGAAACGTGGCCGTTACCGTCACCGATTCGGCGGGTAATAAAAAGGAACTGACCACGCCGAGGTCCGGGGATTTCCGGATGGAACTGGAAAAAGAGACGGACTACGACATTCTTCTCAAGAAAAACGGGTATTTCACGGTCCGGGGAAATTTCACCACAAAGGGAAGAAACCCCGGATGGTATGACGTTAAAAATTTCATGGAAACGTCGTTCCAGAAGGCGGTCAGGGGCGCCATTGTCGAGTTCGGCAACATATACTTCGACTCGGGGAGATGGGACATCCGAAAGGACAGCGTCCCCGGGCTCGACAGGATGGTCCAGTTCATGACCGACAACCCGGGTCTCATCATGGAACTCGGGGCGCATACCGACAGCCTGGGCGACGCGGCGCCGAACATGACGCTGTCGGAGAAACGCGCCCAGAGCGCGGTGGACTATATAATCGGCAAGGGGATCGCCGTATCGAGGATATCCGCGAAAGGATACGGCGAAACCAAGATAAAGAATCAATGCAAGGACGGCGTGTTCTGTTCCCAGAAGGACCACCAGGTCAATCGCAGGATTGAGCTTATGGTCAAGGACATCGAATCCGAATGATTGAGATCAGGAATCAACAAAACAGGAAGGTAGTGCCATGAATATCATAAAAACAACGGCAATCAGCATCGTCATCCTGGCGGCCGGATGGCTGTCATCGGGATGCAGCGGGATGCTCGACGCCCCGGCGTATCGGGGAGTGAACGCCATTTCCTCTATAGGGGGGTATATGGTGTACGAAGGGGGCGTACTGGACATCGCCGTCACCCTGAACAGCAGGCCCACGGCCAACGTGACCATTCCTGTGAGCAGCAGCGACACGACGGAAGCGTCATTGTCGGTATCCAGCCTCACCTTCACTCCTTCGGACTGGAACGAGCCGCATATCATCACGGTCGCGGGACTGGACGATCTGACCGCGGACGGAAACCAGATAATATCGCTTGTCTTCGGCGCCGGGGTAAGCACGGACCCCGATTACAGCGGTTATGTCAAGCCGTCAATACCCGTAACCGTCATTGATATCCACACCCCGAGCATCGTCGTGTCCCCGCAGAGCGGCCTGGTCACGACTGAATTCGGCGACACCGATGAATTCTATGTAGTGCTGAGCAGCAGACCCGTCTCCAACGTGCTTATCTCCTCCATCTACAGCACAAATAAAAACGAGGGCGTCGTGGATTCATCGCTCAATTCGATCCTGTTCACGCCGGCGAATTACAATACACCGCAGAAGGTCACGGTCAAGGGAGTCGATGACGCCGTCAAAGACGGAAACGTGATCTACACCGTCGCCTTCGCCGCGAGCCAGAGTTCCGACCCGAAATACAACAACCTGACCGCGTCCCCGGTGTCAGTCACCAACATAGACAACGACTCGCCCGGGGTGTTCGTGTCCCGTTTGAGCAACAACACCACTGAAAGCGGCCAGAAAGCGACGTTTACGGTCCGTCTCGCCACTCTCCCGAAGGACGACGTCATCGTCACCATCAACGAGAAAAACGACCCGAAAAACAGCGTCAACCAGGAAGGGACCATCGATAAAAAAACTCTCACTTTCACCACCGGCGACTGGAACATACCCCAGGAGGTCACCGTCACCGGCGTCGGCGACAATATCATGGACGGACTGATACAGTACGCCATCAAGATCGAAAACGCGACCAGCTCCGGCGACCCGGAGTACAACGGAATGAGGCCCTATCCGGACTACGTCACGGTCAACAATATCGACATCGATGTCGCCGGATTCGCCATCGACGTCAGCGGCAATGTCACCAAAACCGGCAGCCAGGCCGTCACCGTCAGCGGCCTCGCCACGGACGATATGGGAAATCTCGATCCTCACGCATATTCCGAATTCTCCGTCTGCCTCAGGTCGAAACCGCTGAAGAACGTCACCATCACTCTGACGAGCCTCAGCACGACAAAAGACGGGATCATAAATCCTTCCACTCCGATGACGTTCACTCCCGCGGACTGGAACCTGCCCAAGACCGTGTACGTCACCGGCGATTCCAACGGAGCCAACGAGGGAAACCATGATTATTCGATCAAATTCAGCATTTCAAGCACCGATGAAAAATACGGTAACACGAATTTCGTCAAGGCCCCCTCGGTTTCCATTCACAGCTGCGATAACGACAACGTCAACTCGATCGTGGCGTGCAGAAGGTCAGGAGGCGGCTTAAGCACGTCGGAAAGCGGCGGAAAGGCGTCATTCTGGCTGATCACGAAAACCAAACCCCTGGGCGATATATTCGTGGACGTTGACACATCCGACACCTCCGAGGGGACATTCCCCGCATCGGTCACGATCACCGATTCAAACTGGAACACCATGCTGAACCTCGGCTCCAACAAGGTGGAGGCGACAGGGGTTGACGACCTTCTGCTGGACGGCAACGTGCAGTATACCGCCAAGCTCGGCCCGTCGTCTGGCGACATCGTCGGGTTTTATCCTCCAAACGTCACCCTCTGGAACATAGACAACGAAAAAGTGCTCGTTTTCGGGGCGAAAAGCGGGGACACTTCCGAGGATGGGGCAAGCGCGACCTTCAGCGTCCGTCTGGACGATTCGATAACCCCGACCTCAAGCGTCACCTTCTCCATCGCCTGCAAGGCGGGGAGCCTGGAGTGCGGAAGCCTCAGCCACTCTTCCCTGACATTCACCCCGGCGAATTGCCACGTCCCCCAGGTCATCACCGTCACCGGGATGGACGACTGGAGAGTCGACGGAAGCTCGGCTGTGGCGGTTTCGTTCGGCGAAATCGAGAGCGCCGACCTGAGATTGAACGGATATCAGCCTTCAGATTACTCGCCCATGAACAACCTGGACAACGACAGGCTCATCTGGGTGACCGCGAAGAAATACAAGGGGAATTTCAACGCCACCGGCGGCATGGACCCGGTTGACGCGGTATGCCAGGAAACCGCCTGGGACGACAACGCTCCCGCCAATATCAAGTCCGTGACGTACAAGGCCCTGATCGTTCATTCGGCATACCGCGTGGCCACCACAAGCGGCATAGACAAGACCGGGCAGACCAACTGGGTACTCAATGCCAACACGGCCTACTTCCTCAAGGATGGCGCGAATCCTCCGTCCAACAGGATTTTGACGACAAACTCTTTCGGCATATTCAGCTTCGGCACTCTGGTCACCGCCTTCAGCAACGCCTTCGGTGCTGACGAGTTCTGGACAGGCATGAACTCCAACTGGACTGCCGCAACGGACCGATGCGGCGACTGGTCGGACGACGTGGGGGGGATACTGGGAAGGTGCGGAAAGGCCGGCGTAAAGGATTCCGAGTCAATCAATTCCGTGTCGCGGGACTGCAAAACGGCGGAGAAATTTATTATCTGCGTCCAGCAGTAAGGACGGACGCCGGCGTCACCTGACCGGGACTTCGCCTTCAAGTACAGGCCATGAATCAAAGTCCCGGTCGAGGCGCGCGCCGTTATAGGATTTGATCACCCAGAGATTTTTCGGCGCTTCGGTATTGTAACCAACGATATTTCCGTCGGGCCTTACAAACCGTTCCTTCAACCGGGCCGGGTCCGCGTTCCGCCGATGCAGTTCCACGGCAAGACTTTCCGGGTTCCCCATGAAGCCGGGAAATACGGCGATTATTCCGAGTCGCCGGGCCGAAAAAGTTGCAATGAACAGGTTCCTGTCACGAAAGGGCCGGTACACGCGCCAATGGCCCTCTTCCGCCACCGGCCGGTATTTTTCAGGCACCGATACGGGCGCGTTGCCGCAGGCGAAATCCTTATGCACGCCGGTATTGTTCCAGTCGAAAAAAGGGCCGCGCCCCGGAATATAAAAACAATCCCTGAAGTCCTTCGACCCGTCGGAAAGGAGCAGCACAACCGGACGGGCGACGATGCCGGAATATATCCCCCGGTTCACGCCCCCCGCGCTGACAAGATAGCCGGGACCTCCGCTGTACAGTTCGGGCGATGAATTATATCCGTGTCCGATCTTTACAAAGTAGGGACAGGGCTTTTTCCTGACCCACGCCGCGGTGCCGCCGGGGAGCCTGTAGGGCATGAGTGCGGAAAACATCGCATGGGGATTTTTAATCAATTCCCTCAAGGGGATACCCGCCGCGTCGCCGGTCCACACCCGCATCATCAGCGTGTGGTAGTCCCTCCCCATCAGCGTGGCGCTCGCGTAGTCGTATCTTCGCCTGAAGGGAGGATAGCGCCGAAAATCAAGGCTCCCCAGCGCGTAATGCCAATTGGTCCTGTCAAGTATTCTGCGGGCAAGAAATGATACCTCCCGGTCCCCGGCAAAGGCTTCGAGCACCAAAAGCGCGGAAAGGGAATACCCGGAATAGGGCATTGAGTTGAATTCATAGAACCCGGCTTCCCAGAGCCTGAGAAGCTTCCGGAGAAGCCATTTCCCGAGGCCGTTCCTTCCGTTATCATGGCTCGGATCAAGGCTTCCATGGTCCCGAAGCCACTGGTTTTTCAGGTATCTGACGGTTTCGGTCATCAGCACATGGTTTTCCGTCTCCTTCACCAGGCCCAGGGACCGCGGTACGGTGAGTCGGGGCGCCCCCCCTTCCTCCAGAATGAGGTTGCCCATTATATGCCACACCGACACCGGGTACAGCCTGTCGGGACGTTTCTCAAACAGAAACACCAGGGTTATCAGGTAAATCTCGATAAAATCGTAGTCTCCATCCGGATGCAGAAGCCAGGTTGAGCCGCTGTTGCCGCGGGGGCGAAGCGTCATGATGATCCGGTTCACCCCGTCCACGTCTTTCCCCTCCAGCAGTTTCGCCATCATGATGCGGGGAGGAATGATCCCGGTAACGTAAGGATCAAGATTTTTATCCGCCCATTTCGCGATGATCTCACCCCCGAGGTTCCCCCTCTCCATAGGTTCGTCCGCCGCCTCGTCATCGGGCATTTCGATCGACCCCTGATCGAGAGGGACAAAATCGCCCAGCAGAGACGACCTGGAATAGTTGCTGTAACTCACCAGCAGGGCCGCAAGAGTCAGGATGATCGCGATGTACAGCGCCACAATCCCTTTGCGCAGTATCCTGTGGAGGAGGTTCATGTTGTCGGGCTTATGATTTTTCATCCGGTTTCTTCATGCGTACCGAAAAATCGTTCATCTACAATATACTCAATTCCCCTGACTGCTGATATACGGGGGAATTTTTTTCTTCCGACACGGCTTCCAACCGCGGCTATGCGAAAATTTTTCCTTTACATGCTGATATTGTAATGGCTTCCTTTTACTTTTTTTCAGGCATAAAAACACAATGTTTCAGCGGAACAGTATTCCTGCGGCATTATATAAAATCGGGATATTGTAAGCATTTCTTCTTCACCGCAAAAGTGTCCGCGCAGGGACGGTAAAATCATTGACAGGGGCCATTTTTTATTTTTTATTACAAATAAATGGAAGAGGATGAGATCTGGTGGTCTCCGCGGTCTTCAAAACCGCAGGCTGTAATTCATTGCAGCGGCAGGTTCGATTCCTGTCCCTTCCGATAACGTTCAGGCTCAGGGAATGACGAAACGGACCGCTTCAGGAGAAAGCCATGGAAGACCGGATGCGCGCAATACCCCAGGTGGAAAAGCTGCTTCAGGACGAGAGGATCGCGGACCACATCCCCCGAATAGGCCGCAGCACCGTGACTGAAATCATCCGAAGAGTGCTCGACCGGTACCGTGAAAAGGCCAGAAACGGCGTCGATTTAAAAGCGGAAGTCATCGTTTCCTCGATTGTCAGAAACTGCGCGGTAAAGGGAATGGTGAAACTTCAGAAGGTGATAAACGGAACCGGGGTGCTTCTCCACACGAACCTGGGGCGCGCCCCCCTCGGGAGGGACGTTCTCGAAAAAACCGCGGACATCGTAAGCGGGTACTGCAATCTGGAATTCCATCTTCCCACGGAGCGGCGGGGGAAACGGGGAGGGTTCAGCGAAGAGCTGATCTGCCACCTCACCGGCGCGGAGGACGCGCTCCTGGTGAACAACAACGCCGCCAGCGTCTTCCTCATTCTCAGCTGTTTCGCCAGGGGCGAGGAAGTGCTGGTGTCCCGGGGCGAGATCCTACAGATCGGCGGGGGATTCAGGATACCGGACATCATGCGTGAAACCGGCGCCATCCTGAAAGAGGTGGGAACGACCAACATCACCGGGCTCCAGGATTATGCCGACGCGATAAATGAACACACCGCAATGATCTTCTCCGCCCACTATTCCAACTTCCGCATGAACGGCTTCACCGCGGCGCCGTCGCTCAAGGAGCTGGCGGGTCTTAAATCTGAGTCGGTGCTCTTCGTGCGCGATCTCGGGAGCGGGAACCTTATCGACCCCCAGGGCCTTCCAGAGCCCTTCGAGCCCACGGTCCAGCAGGAGCTGGCCCAGGGACCGGACCTGATCTGCTTTAGCGGCGACAAGCTCCTCGGAGGATGCCAGGCGGGATTCATTCTCGGGAGAAAGGACCTCATCGTTCAGCTCAGACGCCACCCGCTGATGCGGATTCTCAGGGTCGATAAAATCACCTGCGCCGTAATTCAGGAAACGCTTCTCCGCTACGACGCGAAAACCCACGGCCAGTCCGGGCTCTGGTCAATGGCGCTGGACGGGAGGGACAAGGCGTCGGCCAGGGTCACGAAATTTCTGCGAAAGCTCAAAGGCGAGGCCGCGAAGGACACGGTCAAACGAATCGACACCAGGGCCGCGTTCGGAGGCGGGTCCCTTCCCGGCACCGAACTCAACAGCGTGGGCGTGGAAATCACCGTTCCCGGGATGACGCCCGGGCAGATCTACACCTATTTCCTCACCGGCGAGCCCCCCCTGGCGGGTAAGATCGAAGGAGACCGCTATATCATCGATTTCATGGCCGTCATGGACGACGACATCCCCTCACTCGTAACCTCCGTGGAACACCTGATCTCCCTGCGGCCGGAAAAAGAGTAATGTATGTCGTAGGCACCGCCGGGCATATCGACCACGGGAAAACCCTTCTCGTCAAGGCGCTCACCGGCATAGACTGCGACCGCCTGCCGGAGGAAAAAGAGCGGCAGATGACCATTGACCTCGGGTTCGCCCAGATGGAGCTCCCCGGAACGGGCACGGCAAGCGTCATCGACGTTCCCGGGCACGAGCGCTTTATCCGCAACATGGTGTCCGGGGCATGGGGCATCGATCTCGGCCTGCTCATCGTTGCGGCGGACGACGGATGGATGCCGCAGACAGAGGACCATTTCCGGGTGCTCCAGCTCCTTTCGGTGAAGAGGATCATCGCGGTGATCAACAAAATCGACCTTGCCGGGCCCGACGACATCGCGCTGCTGAAAACCCGTATCAGGGAAAGGCTGTCCGGGACCCCCTACGAGAACGCGGATATCGCCGAGGCATCGGCCAGAAGAGGGGACGGCATCGAAGGATTGCGCGGGCTCATCGCGGAAAACCTTCACGCTCTCGACGTCGGCGGCGACACCGGGAAGCCTTATCTTTTCGTTGACCGCGTGTTCGCGGTAAAGGGCCACGGCACGGTGGTGACCGGCACGCTCCGCAACGGGCTTTTCGATGAGAACGATACGGTGTCTGTTCTGCCGGGTAATCGGACAGCCAGGGTCAAGCGGATGGAAAGCCATTACAGGACGGTGCATGAAACAGGCGCCCTGCGGGCCGCGCTCAACCTGTCCGGCCTTTCGCTGGAGGATGCGGCGAGGGGAGATATAGTGGTGCGCCGCAGCTTCTTTACGGAAACAGACGATTTTATCGCCACGCTGGAGATGACCGATCCCGGTGAAAGCAGGAAAGGACACCGCGGCGTTGAAGTGCTCATCGGCACCGCCGGCCTGCCGGCCAGGATCAACAGCATCGCAGCGGCCGATACTCGCGGCGCCGACGGCATCATCAGGATCAAACTCGAACGCCCCTGGCCGGTGTTTCCCGGCCAGCGGTTTATTCTCACCAAAACCGGAGGGCACCATATCTTCGGCGGCGGGGCCGTCATTCTGGCCGATTACGGCAGGGAAAGGGACAGAAAGCGGGCAAGGGAACTCGCCGCTGAAATTGGAAAGCCGGACGCGGAAGGCATCCTCCGGTACGCCATCGCGGTGCCGGGATGGCGCTCGAGGGAGTCCCTCGGCAGGATGTTCGAATACGGCGACGACACGCTGGAGGCCATGCTGGGGTCGCTGGCCAACCGCGGGCTCATCACACGCGTAGAAAATTATTATTTCAGCGCCGACCTTGCGGAATCGGTGCTTGCAGCAATCAGCGGTTTTGTGGCTTCCTCCAGCGGCGTGAACATAAGGGAAATCGCCGACGCCTCCGGCATCGGGCAGGAACCATGCGGCGCCTTGGTGAAGAAGCTCTGCGCCGACGGCGCGCTGGCGGAACGGCAGGGGCGGTATTTCGGCCGGGAGGCGCTCGCCGCGCCCGAGTTTTCCCGCGACGCCCGAATCATTCTCGAGCGCGCGCGAAGCGGAGGCCCCTCCGGCGTGGAGCTTTCATCCGCGGCGAATGACAAGGAGAAGAAGGCTATGAAGGAACTGCTGGGCCTGGGACAGCTTGTCAGCATGGACGGCAGCCTCCTCTGGCACAGGGATTACTACGACGAGACGAAAAAACTGATACTGAAAACGCTGGAAACAAAAGAAAAACTCGCGGTGTCAGACGCGCGCGGCGCCACCGGTCTTTCGAGAAAGTTCCTTCTCCCGCTGCTGAACAGGATGGAACGCGACGGCCTGGTGAAGCGTCTCGGCGATTTCAGGGTGAAAACGTGACCGCGGGAGGGGGATGAATGATTCTGGGCTTTGACATCGGCAACAGCGTGACCGCGGCCGGCTTTTACCAGGCCGACAAAATATCGCCGTTTCGGACGGCGCGCTACGACACGATCAAAACCGCCGAAACGGATGAAATCGCCGCCGCGGTGTCCGATGCCGTTGAGTCGGAGTCGCTGTCGATGCGGGACATCAGCGGAATCGCCGTGTCCAGCGTGGTGCCTGAATTGACGCCGCGATACAGGGACATGGCGCGGAAAATATTTTCTCTGGACGCGGTCGAAATAAACGAAAAGTGCAGGCTCACCGTGTCCCTGGCCTACACCGACCCCTCCCAGCTCGGGCCGGACCGCATCGCCAACGCCGAGGCCGCCTACAATGAGTACGGCGGCGATTGCGTGGTGGCCGACATGGGCACCGCGGTGACCTTTACCGTGGTAAGCGAAGGGGGGAGCTTTGACGGAGGCATCATCGCGCCGGGTGTCGGCACGGCCATCAGGGCGCTCGCCTCGCGGGCCTCGCGCCTTCCGGAAATCGGTTTCGAGAAACCGGACGCGCTTGTGGCCAGAGACACCGTCAACGCGGTGAAGTCCGGTTTTTTCTACGGCTGGATATCTATGATCGAGGGGATCACCGCGAGGATCGAAAAGGAGTACCGCCGCACATTCAGGCTGGTGCTGACCGGCGGCTTTTCCCACGCAGTGGCAGGCCACATGGGGCGCCCCTGCATCCACGACCCGGGCCTCACGATGAAGGGAATCAAGCTTGTCTACGATCTGAATTCAGGCGGATGATTCGCCGGAGTTGAAAAGGCAGTGCGTCGCGGCAAGGATCAGCCCGAAAATACCGTCAATTTCCGGTAAAAAACACCCGGGTCCCCCTTGTTTCCCTTTTAATCTTCCCCTCCCGCTCCAGATGAAGAATCGTCAGTGCGACCCAGCCCTGGGATAGGTATCGCTTGAACGCCTGTCCCCTGGGATAGAGCCGTTTCAGTATCTCCCTTGCGGTCACGCCCGCGCCGCTTTCGAGTATAATCCTGAGGACCTGGCCGGTCCTGGTTTCCCGCCACCGGATGATCTCCCGTATCCGTTCAGCCGGATTCTGTACCGGGTTTCCGTGAGAGGACAGAATTATTTCGAGTTTCGGAAGCGCCTGGAATTCCCCGAGAGAACGGATATACAGGCCGATGTCCGACCGGGGCGGACCGAGCCACGTGGTGACGGTGCGCAGAACATTGTCCCCGGCAAAAAGGATTCCGTTCTCCGGATCGTACAGGCTTATATGGTCTTCGCTGTGCCCCGGCGAGGGGAACACCATCCAGCTCCTTCCGTTTACCGTAATATCCCCCCGGTCCGGTATCTCCCGGTACTTTCCGGTGACAAAATCAATGCCGAAAAGGCGCCGGTAGTAGGCGATCATCAGGGGATGAATCAAACGGAGCAGAATCTTTGAAAGCTTTCCCCTCCCCGCCATGGCGTCGTAGTCCCTGTCGTATTCGTACGCGTCGCGGTACCTGTCCTCCGAGGTGATCCTTTCGGCAAGCGCCCGGGTGAGAAGTATTTCCAGGCCCAGCGCCTCAGCGAGCTTCCGCATGCCGGAAAAGTGGTCGCCGTGGGAGTGGCTGGCCGTTATCCGCCGAACGTTGAAGGGCGTCCCATTTTCACGGCAGATCCTTTCAATGCGGCGGAACTCCGCAATGAAATGACGCACCGCGCGCCTGTTGCCGTAGCCGGCGTCAAATACCAGGCCGTCCTCCCCGGCCAGGACATAGCAGTTCATCGGCGGCTTTAAAAACGGAAACAGGCCCCTCTGGGTGATCATGAAAATTCCTGGCAGGACTTCCTTCATGGGGGAGATCTTTTTACATCGTGTCCGTGATGTCAAGCGGAGCGCATAAAACGCATCGCACGGACCGCGTCGCAAGACGCGATGCCGGCTGGGTGACCCCTGAAAAAGGCTCTTGATTTTTACAGAGTAAAGTTGTACACCACGGACAGAAAAAGGCCGTAAAACTGATCATTCTTATCCGACAGGATCGGCTGTCTCTGGGAATTCGGCAAATCGGAAACAGCGTTAGATGTCGCCCCGGCGTCCCACTTGTAATAGAGGTACTGGTACCTGAATCCAAAATTGACGGTCACTCTTGCCCCGCTCAGCACATAGGCGATGGAAGCGGCGACATTTGTCCCGAAAATATCGTATATTCCCAGAATTTATAGAAATCGCCGCCGCCCGGGTTTTGGATCCTTCCCCTCATATAATTGGCCGATCCGTTCAGGAGCACGAAAAACCCCTGGCCTATATCCAGGGTAAAGCCAAACCCGCAGCCGGGCCCGAGGCTGTGCTGATTTATGGAGCCCTTGCTAATTTCGCGCAATAAAAGCGTCGTGGTGTTGATCGATTCGCTCCGAAACTCGAATGAATATCCCTGGTATTTAAAGCCGATAAAAACCTTGAAAAAACCGAAAACCATGTAACTCAGCGTGGCGTCAAAATCATGTTTGTTCGATGTCAGATTCGAGGCGGTATACTCGTTGTCCGGACTGTTTTGCTTGAGATTTGAGGTATCCGCCTCATACCAGCCGCCGTAAAGATAGGTCGCGTTGAAGTTCCACCGTTCCGCAAATTGAGCCGTCACCGCGCCGCCGACCATCACCGACGGATACATGTAGAAAAACCTCTGCATTAAATCAGGACGTGACCCCCCTTTAAAGGCGTTCTCAAAGGCCGGCTGCCACCATGCATACCAGACTGCCGGGCCGATGCCGATTTCCATCGCAAAAAGATCGGCAGAGCAGCACAGCATCACCGAGGTTATGGCAGCAATCAAAAGATTCCTGGCTTTTTTCATGATAGACCTTCCGTTTGATATTTACCGGATTGCTCCCCGCGATAAAGCTTCCGGCAATTACCGCGCATCATCACCATCTTCTAAAAAAAGTATTTATTTATGGCTATAATAATGAATAAATGTTCGAGTATGCCAATTATTATTATTGCGTGACCATGGAACCGCCTTGTGAACCCGAATATGGCTTCATTGCATTTTGATAAAATCGTTGAGTATTATACAGATATACTCTACCATCTATATGACCGCGTGTGGTGAGGTGAATGGCAGGATATATATTGCATAATTGCGGCCTCATTGGTTATGCCGCGGCGCTGGCGATGCAGGAAACGGAACGTCACCGGGTGCTTCGCGGCGAAAGCCCGGGAACGATCTTTTTCCTGGAACACGACGCTCCCTGCATAACGATCGGCAGGTTCGGCACCGGGAAAAACCTTGTACTTGGCGAGATCCGGCTTAAGGAAAAGGGGACAGAGGTGTTCCGGATATCCCGGGGCGGCGACGTCACCGCGCACGAGCCGGGCCAGCTGGTGATATACTTTGTGGTCCCTGTGCGTCCAAAAAAAATGGCGGATACGATTAATATAATGGTGCGTCCCCTGGTCCGCTGCGTGGAGGAATTATACGGACTGATCCTCGACTTCGACGGAACGCGTCCCGGCCTCTGGCACGCCGGCAAAAAGGTCTGCTCCATGGGATTCGATTTCACCGGCGGCGTGAGCATGCACGGCCTGGCGATAAACGCGGAAAACAGCCTTGAGACTTTCGGGCTCATACGCCCCTGCGGCATGGACGCCTCGGTCATGACGACAATTTCGCGGATACTGGACCGGCCGGTGACGGTGGGGGAGCTGATCGGAAAGGTCATGCCCTACTATGAGGAATTGAAGTTATAATGAGTTCGATTGTTCACAACAGATATCACGTCACCCCTCCGAGGTTCGCGATAACGGCAGCGGCATATGTTGCAGGAGACACACATACCTCAATCCCATCGCGAATTTCCTGAATCATGCACAAATTCATGACGAAATCAAATACTTTTCCCATTCGCCGCCTGCCGATCGTTTATCCTCAGTGCACCTTCACGATTCATCGGCCCGCCCAACGTACCGTCCCGGCCTCGAACGGCGGAGCGACTGCAAGACACTGTGGGTAGAGGATGGCCACGGAGACACAGAGGCACGGAGGAGACAAAAGGCGGGGTTATGTAAAATCAGGAAATATAATTCTCTGTGCCTCTGTGGCAAAGGAGTACCCTATTGAATACTGTTCAGAAAGACCCGGAAGGATGTCCCCGGTGCGGTACCACCATGAAAGAAATGATTATTTTCTGCTTGATTCCGAACTGGCGCTATTATAGTATTATTCAGTGAAGAATAAGTGCGCACCTTTGGCCTGATTTTTACGGATTTTCCATGGTTTTTTTTGGCGCGCGCGAAATTAACAAGACGGTGAAACCGGAATATTCAGCGGAGAGGAGACTGAATTGCTGCCGGTAAAACTTATTCTGTCTCATGCACTTTCCTGTGAATTTATAATAAATTGTTGAACATACTGGGGGAGCCATGAAAAAATATGCAAAATTCGGTGCGGTTATAATCTTTCTGTTGTACGTAACGAAGGCGGCGGATGCGGTAAGCGTCAGCGTGGGAGGCAATCTATGGTACCAATGGTGGCAACCGGCATGGGAGGAAAACCGTTTTAAATATAATTTTGTTATGCCCACCAGCAGCGGGTACAGCGTCTTCGATTTTAAGAACATGGGCACCGATTCTTCTTTATTATTCGGGCCGGTGCTTTCGTTACGCTTTCTCGGCCGATTCTCAATTTCCTCCGTATTTATGTACGGTAAATTCAATTATAATGCCAGCGGTCGTGGCACGAACTACTATCTTTTTATAACACCTTCGGTGAATCCAGTTGTTGCAACAATAGATTCCCAAGTATCCAGAAATCTCGTGAGATGGGACAGTGATACAACGGGAAGTTATTCCTTCAGCGATTACCTTTACTTTTTTCTGGGTTTTAAAATTCAGGGATACCAGTACAAGGAGGCCTTTTTTGCACCGCCGTCATTTTGGTACAGGACAAGATCTCGAGTCGACACCTATGGAACGGGTGCGGGTTTTGGGACGATATTACCACTGTTCGGAGATTTATGTTTTACGGCAAGTGCCTCTGCCATAGTGATGTGGGGCTTCCAATCCGCCGGCATCAGGGATACAGGAAGCACTGCGTTGCAAATCATCAATGACGGGAAATTCCTCGCCAATGGTGGAACATTCACCGGCGGCTTGATTTACAAGATACATGCTGTTGGTACAGTAGTTTCCGTAGGCTTCCGGTATCAGCTGCTGAAGTATTATCAGAGGTTGAACGAAACCGGATATGATATTTTAAGTGGCAAAATGGAAAGGATATATGGTTTGACCTTTTCAGCAGTTTACACACTCAATTTCGGTGGTTGATATTAACGTCTTCGAAATTAAGAAGACGGTGAAACCGGAATATTCTGCGGAGAGGAGACTGAATTGCTGCCGGTAAAACTTATTCTGTCTCATGCACTTTCCTGTGTATTGAACCTATATTGTAATTGACTTTCCTCAAGCACCCAATGTCAGATAATGCATGAAGCGTTTTACCGAGTGCCTTGCTGGACCTTAGCCATTATGGAGATTCCCCAATACGATTTTAAGTTGGAGAGAATATCATGAAGAAATGCCTGATAGTATGTGCGATAGTAATAACTTCATCATTATCTATTTACGCGGAAGATTTACGAACAATTCAGGGATTAGGTACGTATGTTTTTTTTAAAGATTCCTTTTCTAAGAATTACGGCTTGCGATTGGATTCTATTAATTGGACAAAAAAATATCAAAAGGGAGGAAAAGCTTCAGGCAACCAGCTTGATATTACGGTCAATGTAGCCGGATGCACGAAGGGATTGATGCAGAACCCGATAAAACTGACTATAAAAAAAGACGATTGGGATAAGTATGGAGTGGGGAAGGGGAACATATTTTACATTTCTGAATGTAACACCGAACCGCAATTCACAATTAAGGAAGATGATGTCGATATTGCGAAGAATGAACCGGAAAAAGAAATACTGAAAGGTTCAGATTGGTCAAAGGTGAAACAAGAAGAAAAAATTACTGAGTGGAGTGCTCAGGGATTTTATGTTGATAGAGGCCATGCAATTGAACATGCAATAATGTTGGGAAGGTCGTTGGTTAGTTGTAAAAGTATTAATTGCCCCAAAGATTTAAATTGGAACACCGGAACATTAATAGATTGTGTGCCGCAATCACAAGAAATTCAGGACAAAGTATTAAATAATCCACCAGATAAAATTGAAGATCTTCCTGAATGGGGCGAAATAAAACATGTAAAAGTTATTTGGCATTTAAAAAAACAACCAAAATCACCGGTCTCTTCAACAAAGGAAATGAAAAACCCATTTAACAAATAGTATGGAATGTTAAACCAATTTGCTATTCATATAGTATAAACGACATTCAAATTGATCAGTTCGTTGATATAATCGATGAGTTGCGGATCAGTCTTAAAAAGGAATTATAATTTCTAAAACTTCACATCCGCACCCTTGATGCCGAGAAGAAATTGACCACCGCGATGGCAGCACATGCTAAAATTAAGACGGGCGCAATAGGGGATTTTCAGGGGAAAAGGGAATAGTTGATTTCTTATAACTTTCATTCTGTTTCATATCTTTAGAATAATTTCCTTTTTTCATTGATTTCACCTAAAGTAAGAAGACGGTGAAACAGGAATATTCAGCGGAGAGGAGACTGAATTGCCGCCGGTAAAACTTATTCTGTCTCATGCACTTTCCCGTGAATTAATATCATACCATTTCAATTTGCAACCCGGATGGCTTCGCGATTTCTTTCTGCCGTTGATCACCGGTCACAAATAACCCGCATTTATACTCAATCGCCGAGGCTATATGCAACGCATCAAGGCTCCGTGAGGCTCCTTTCTCAAGACAGTGAATTGACCTGATGATAACTCAATTCGTGATATCTATCACAACGAACTCCCCCAAATCAAGAAGGAATTCTTTTTTTATCCATTCATAATGCTCGGAATTGATCTACTTTTCCCGGACCAATCGGTTGCAGGCCGAAAGTACCTCGGTAATGCATACAATGCAGACCGCCACCTCTTTCGCCCTTTCAATCAATTCCGCCGCCCGCCCGCTGCCGGGCCCTTCGATATAGCGTTTCACCATTGCGGAGGAATCGACGAATAACTTCATTTACTTTTCGCCCCGTTCGGCAAGAATCGCCCGCGACAGACTGACACCGGGAATTTTCAGGGGTATGGTCGTGGAAAGCCTCGCTTTAACTGAAATCATACAGCGAATAAAAAAGGGGCGGTTTCCACCGCCCCTTCGTTTTATACAATATACGCTGCCCTATCCAAACAGGAACGGTTTACATCTCCACCGCCAGCGCGACCCCCTGGCCGCCGCCGATACAGAGTGTGGCGATCCCCTTTTTCGCTTTTCTTTTGATCATTTCATGCACCAGCGTGGCGAACACGCGGCCGCCCGAAGCGCCGATGGGGTGTCCAATGGCGATCGCGCCGCCGTTTACGTTCACCTTGTCCGTGTCCCAGCCCATCTCGCGGTTCACCGCGATCGCCTGTGACGAGAATGCCTCGTTCGCCTCGATGAGATCCAGGTCCTGCACCTTCCACCCCGCCTTTTTAAGCGCAAGCTTGCTCGAGGGGATGGGGCCGGTTCCCATTATGGTCGGGTCCACTCCGGCTGACGCGTAGGACGCGATCCTGCACAGCGGCGTGAGCCCCAGTTCCTTGGCCCTGTCGGCCGACATCACAACCGCCGCCATGGCGCCGTCGTTTATGCCGGACGCGTTGCCCGCGGTGATGACGCCATCCTTTTTAAAGGCCGGTTTCAGCCGGGTGAGCGCTTCCAAGGAAGAACCGAACTTCGGGAACTCATCCGTGTCGAATTTCATCGGTTCCCCTTTTTTCTGCGGGATTTCGACCGGAACGATCTCGTCTTTAAAGCGCCCCGCCTTTATGGCAGCCTCCGCTTTATTCTGGCTTTTCAGCGCGAAATCGTCGCACTCCTCCCTGGTGATCTTGAATTTCTCCGCGATATTTTCCGCGGTAACCCCCATGTGATACCCGTGGAAGGCGTCCCAGAGGCCGTCTTTTATCATCACGTCCACAAGGGCCCCGTCTCCCATCCTGTAACCCCACCGGGCGTTCATCGCCGCGAAGGGGGCCATGCTCATGCTTTCCATCCCCCCGGCCACGATAATATCGGCGTCGCCTGCCTTGATTATCTGGGCCGCAAGGGACACCGACCGGAGCCCCGATCCGCAGACCTTGTTGACGGTCATGGCGGCGACTTCTTTTGGAATGCCGGATTTGATCAGCACCTGCCGCGCCGTGTTCTGCCCGAGACCCGCCTGGAGGACATGCCCCATCAGAACGTTCTCAACCTGTTCCGGCTGTACGCCCGCCCTTTTCATTGCTTCCTTTACCGTTATCACGCCGAGATCGACCGCGGGTACGCTCTTCAGCGTCCCGCCGAATGCGCCCACAGCGGTACGAACGATTGATACGATGACGACGTCTTTCATATATGTTTCTCCTTGGATTGATGTACTTCATCGTCGAATCTATACGATTAATTTCAAGCGGCGGCCGTATTTGTAAAGGAAAAATTGATGGTTCCGCCGGAATTTCAGGCTGACTTCAAGAATCTAGTGCAATAACTGAAAAAAGGAAAGACCTCAAAAAGCGATAGATCCAGAGTTTTCGTGGCTAACCAAAACAGAGGGGTATCGCTTAATGAGGTCCTATAACCGTATAAATTCGGCAGAGCGCCGTGTCATCCAAAAAATGCTATACCAGCACATTTCTACAAACCAAATTGCGGAAACACTAGGGCGTCATTGCTCTTCGATAATCAGAGAGATATCAAGGAACAGCACCCACGGGTATAATGCACGTGACGCGGATGAACTGTCCGCCAAGCGAATGCCGAAAAAAAAGACAGTAATTGATCATACTGGGTTTCTTCGGCTTATAATCACGACACTTCTTATGGAAAATCATTCTCCGGAATCGATTAGCGCCTATTTTTTACCGGCATTATTCCCGGACGATAAATCGATGAGGGTGTCGCACGAAACAATTTACCGTTGGATATACCAGCCGATCAACCGGCGGCTTGTTATATATCTGTTTACCCGGAGAAAATCACGTCAGAATCGAACGAAAATCAATAAAAGCAGGGGTATTGACCCGCTGAAAAAGAGCATCCATCAACGAATGTCCGCGGCGAATGATAAAACCGAGTTCGGTCATCTTGAAGGTGATCTCATTGTAAGCGTCGGTAACGATTCATATGCTCTGACCCTTGTTGACCGTAAGGGGAAATATACTTGGGGATTACCCCTGCCAGGAAAGGATTCACATTTGGTGCTTCGCGGAATAATTGAGGCGTTGGAGGATCTTCCCGCCGGATTTGTGAAAAGTGTTACTTTTGATAACGGTTCAGAATTTGCGCGTTATGCTGATATGGAAAAAGCATTGGGATGCCAGGTATTTTTCGCTGATCCGTACTGTGCCTGGCAGCGAGGCCTCAATGAGCATATAAATTCGCGCATACGACAGTATTTGCCG
Source organism: Spirochaetota bacterium (assembly GCA_041737965.1). Taxonomy (GTDB): domain Bacteria; phylum Spirochaetota; class UBA4802; order UBA4802; family UBA5550; genus JAFGJK01. The sequence goes on from JBGSQT010000025.1 coordinate 32,696, forward strand.
AAAAATAAAAGCTTTCGCGGCTTGACGGATGACCGTTTTTCTGAAATACTCCACATTATTAATTCTAGGCCTCGAAAGTCTCTTGGATGGAAATCCGCCTGTGATGTCGTTGCCTCTATTGCATTGAAAACTTGAAGTCAGG
>JBGSQT010000038.1:0-217759 GCA_041737965.1 Spirochaetota bacterium
GCGCTCGGGTCCGACACCGGGGGCTCCATCAGGCAGCCGGCCGCCTTCTGCGGCGTGCCGGGGATCAAGCCCACCTACGGCCGCGTGTCGCGGTACGGCCTTGTGGCCTACGCCTCGTCTCTCGACCAGATCGGGACCTTCGGGCGCACCGTGGCGGACGCGGCAGCGCTCCTTGAAGCGATATCCGGATATGACGCGGGCGATTCCACTTCCGTGGACAGGCCCCTGGACTATGCGCCGGAAGGGGCCGCCGGCGACTTGAAGGGCATGAGGATCGGGGTGCCGGAGGAATATTTTCAGGGGATTACCGCGGATATCGCGGGGCGCATCAGGGAGATGACCGCGAAGCTCGGCGGCCGGGGCGCGGTGATCGTGCCGATTTCGCTGAAATACACGGAATACGCCATACCGGTCTACTATCTTATCGCCACCGCCGAGGCGTCGTCAAACCTTGCCAGGTTCGACGGCATCCGGTACGGCACCCGCGCCGAAGGGGCGAGCAGTCTCGCCCAGGTTTACACCCTCACCAGGAGCGGCGGTTTCGGCAAGGAGGTGAAGCGGCGCATCATCCTGGGCACCTTCTCCCTCAGTTCCGGCTACTACGACGCCTACTATCTCAAGGCGCTCAAGGGGCGCAGGCTCATCATCGACGATTTCAAAAAGGCCTTCGAATCGGCCGATGTCATCGTGTCGCCGGTGACCACCACCTCCGCCTTCAGGCTGGGGGAGATGATCGGCGACCCCCTGCAGATGTACATGTCCGACATTCTCACAATTTCGGCGAACCTGGCCGGCATCCCGGCCATGAGCGTGCCGGTGGGCCTCGATTCGGCCGGCCTCCCGGTGGGGATGCAGATCATGGCAAACCACTTCCGGGAGCGGGACATCTTCCGCGCCGCCGCGGCAATAGAGGCGGAGGCGGGGCCGATCGCACCCCCGCGTTGACGTGGGCGCCTTCTCCCGGTCCAGCCGGAGCCGCCGAATTTCTTTGTTGAAATTACCGCGATATTCCCCATACTGGCCTGTATGAACCTTCCCGCACAAGAAAAGGTCCTCCGTGATCGCTTCGGCCGCGTCCACGATTACCTCAGGGTGTCGGTGACCGACAAGTGCAACCTGCGGTGCCTCTACTGTATGCCCCCGGACGGGGTGGCCCCCCTGCAACACGACGAGGTGCTCAGAAACGAGGAGTTCGTCAGGCTCGTCACCGTGTTTCACGGCCTGGGGGTCGGAAAATTTCGCTTCACCGGCGGCGAGCCGCTGGTGCGCCGCGGTTTCATGGAAATACTCTCCGGCGTCAGGAGGGCGCTCCCGGACGCCGAGCTCTGCCTCACCACCAACGGCCTCCTGCTGGAGGACCGGCTCGGGGAGCTGTGCGATCTGGGGGTTCGGAAAATCAACGTGAGCCTGGATACGGTCTCTCCCGGGCGGTTTAAAGCGGTCACCGGGAGCGGACGGCACAACGCGGTCATGGCGGCGCTGGACCGGGCGATGCGCATGGACTGTTTCGACCTCAAGGTGAACGCGGTGCTCTTCCGCGAGACCCTCGGCGAGCTGGAGGCGATGCTGGACCGGTTCCGCGATTCGGCGGTGACGCTCCGGTTTATCGAGCTCATGCCGTTCGCCGGAAACGGCCGCGAACGGTTCCTCCCCGCGGCGGAGCTTACCGAAGCGCTCGCGCGGCTCGGGACGCTCGGGCGCAACAACGAGGCCGATACGCGTGTCGCGGTGATGTACGATTTCCTGTACCGGGGCGCCCATCCGATGAAGATCGGCGTGATTCCGCCGCTGTCAGGCAAGTTCTGCGGCCGCTGCAACAGGGTGCGCCTCTCCTGCGACGGGGCGCTCCGCGCCTGCCTTCATTCAGGCGCGCTCTGCGATCTGAAAAAGCTCCTGCGTGACGGTTCCGGCGACGAGGCCGTGGCCCTGGCGGCGGTCCGGTGCATCGAGGCAAAGCCGCTGGCGCACGAACTGGACTGCAACTCGCTGGACGGTGCCTGCGCCTCCCCCCTCTTCATGTCACGAATCGGGGGGTGACGGTTTCTTCCTTATAAAAACGTCCCTGAAGTTGAGCGCCATGGTCATGGCCGCGCTGAACAGAAACACCGCAAGCACCGTGTAGTCCACCAGCGCCGGGTCCGGAGCGAGCCCGGTGGTCTCGTCGATGAGAAAATAGATGTAGGAATTAAACCGTATCGGCCGCCCCAGGGCCTGGCGCACCTGCCAGTGCCAGTCGGTGCAGAAACAGTATCCCCAGCCGTACCATATCCCCAGAATAAACCATGACGCGGCGGTGAGGCCCATGGTGACCAGGTGCGCCCTTCTGGTTTTACGGAACATCCAACCGACGGCGTTGAAAAGGGTGAAGGAGGTATGGAAGGCGATGAAAAACCAGTCCAGAAACTGAAGCGTCCCGTGGCTCATGGCGCCGGCCTCAGGCGGGTCCGTCAGGGTACCGCATATTCGGGCCTCGACGGAGTGAAGAACTCGATCACTACCGAGTCCTCCAGCGCCTCCGCGCCGTGGTACTCCATCGGGTCGAAGGAGTAGGCCGATCCGGCCCTTGCGGTAAACCCGGGCCCGTCTTTTTTCTCGAACTTCAGCGCCCCTGCCACCACGTACCCAGTCTGGGCCGCCTCATGGTTGTGCAGGGGGATCCTCGCCCCGCCGTTGAGGCGGAAATGGCAGACCATGGATTCCCTGTTGTACGAAAGGGTGGTGCGGAATATCCCGGGAGGGTTTTCCACGGTGCCGGACGAGGCGATTTCGGCAAAGGGCCTTTTCGTATCGCTCATGGTTTCCTCCTGTTATCATCTGTGACGGACCAGAGGGGGAGCCCCGTGGTCTCGTCATGGGCGCGGTTGAGCGGCGTACCGTTCAGGACGGTTATGGCGCACTCGCAGGCGAAGACCGTGCACCCCTTCGTCAGGTGGCCGCCGAAGGTTTCCCCCCTCTCGTTTCCCAGAATGATGTGGGCGTGGCACATCGGCGCGCCGTCCCTGAGGGAGATGTTTCCCAGAAGGCTCAGTATCTCCCAGTGCCCCGGAAGCCCGATGTCGCGGTACACGCGGTCCTTCTGGTCGTAATATCCGGCCGCGGCGCGGCTCAGGGCGCCGATCCCCTGCACGGTGCCGGCGGCTATTTCCCTGTCGCGGCACAGGGCGGTGAGCGCCTCCAGAAGGTCGTCTCCGTGCTTCAGCCGGCAGAGTATCACGCCTCCGGTGGTGTATTCCTGGGAAATATGATTGTTGTGCGCCATTGCTTCCCTCTTCCGCGGGTAGTCTGTGCGATGCAGCTGAATAGTGTGGGGGGATCGCCGGGCCTGTCAAGACATTTTGGCTGAGGGACAGGGCAGAGCGGATTCTGTCGGATGAAGGGATCGGGCGTTATGAAAAAATTGAGAATGAGGCCGGATTTCCAAAAATGATGATGCGCCGTGCGATAATAATTTGAATGTTCCCCGGAGTTCCGGTACTTTATAGGATACACGGCGTACGGCTGATTGACGGCGCGCTTTGGCAGGCCGCTTTCGCCGGATTAAACCGAAAAACGGGCGCCGTACGCCCGGAGCGGCGCAATTGGGCTTGACAATTCCGAAAAATGCGGATACACTGCGGGTCATGGAAAAGGACACAATCGCCTTTATCTGGATAATCGGCGGCATCGCGCTCATGGTGGCCGAGCTCGCCACGCCCGGCATGGTCATAGTGTTTCTCGGTTTCAGCGCCGTCGTGGTGGGGGTGCTGAACTACGGGGGGATACTCTCGTCCCAGGTCTGGTCCGCGGTCCTCTGGGCGGCCGTATCGCTGGCGCTGGTCCTGGCGTTCAGGAAGGTGGCCCTGCGGCTGTTTCCTTCGGAGCGGAGCTACCAGCTCGTGGAGGACGACGTCGACGCAATCGGCACGGTGGTGACGGTCATCAAAAGGATCAACGACAGGACGCCGGAAGGCCGCATCAATTACGCCGGCACGTCCTGGCAGGCCCTGTCGAGCAGAGGGGTCATCGAGGAAGGGAAGAAGGCCCGCCTTCTGTACCGTGATAATATCTCCTGGGTCGTCGAGGCCTGCGGGGACGACGAAGAGTGACCGCGGTCAGACCGTCCGCACCGCTCTGAAAAAAATACATTATCTGGGGGGGAGCAATGTTCTCAACGATTACTGTTTTTTTTATCATTTTTTTGATTATCGTATGGAAGACGGTGGTGGTCATCCCCATGCGCGAAGTGGGGATACTGGAAAGGCTGGGAAAGTTCAAGAAGAAGCTCGATCCCGGCTTTTATTTTATCATACCGTTCATCGACCGAATCGCCTACCGCCACGAGATGCGCGAGCAGGTCCTGGACATTCCCAGCCAGTCCTGCATCACCCGCGACAACGTGCAGGTTGAGATCGACGGCGTGGCGTACCTGAAGGTCATGGACCCTCACAAGGCCAGCTACGGCATCGGCGATTACTACAACGCCTCGATAAGCCTCGCGCAGACCACCATGCGCTCTGAGATCGGAAAGCTCGACCTGGACGACACGTTTTTTGAGAGGGAAAAGATAAACGAAAACATCGTGCGGGAGATAGACAAGGCCTCCGACCCGTGGGGGATAAAATTCATCCGCTACGAGATCAGGAACATCACCCCGTCCAAGCACATGCTGGACACGATGGAAAAGCAGATGGAGGCGGAGCGCCAGAAGCGGGCCGCCATAACTCTTGCCACCGGCAACAAGATGTCGGACATACAGGTGTCCGAGGGCGTGCGGCAGGAGATGATCAACATTTCGGAAGGGAAAAAACAGCAGAAGATCAACGAATCCGAAGGGAAGGCGATGGAGATAAAGCTCCTTTCCGAGGCCATGGCCAAGGGTGTGCGGCGGGTCGCCGAGGCCATCAGCAAACCCGGCGGTTCCAGCGCGATGAAGATGAGGATCGTCGACAGGTTCATCGTGGAATTCGGACGGATCGCGGAAGAATCGAAGATCACCGTGGTGCCCATCGATCTGGCGAAGATCAAGGGATTTTTCGAGGGGCTCGGCCAGGTCAGCGGCGGCCTCTCCAATGCCGGCTTTGAACGCGAGGGCGTCAAAGCGGAAACCAGGAATAAATAGGGGGCACTGTATGTTTTACTTTTCAATACTATTCTGGTCGTTATTTTCTCTTCTGCTGGTGTTCAAGTTCATACGGGCGATCCGGATCGTTCCGCAGAGAATGGAGTACATCGTGGAGCGCCTGGGGAAATACCACACCACGCTGAAGCCGGGTTTTCACGCACTCATCCCCTTTTTCGACAGGGTTGCGTTCATACAGGACCTGCGGGAGGAGACAATCGACGTCCCGCCCCAGGAGTGCTTCACCAAGGACAACGTGCAGGTGGAGGTTGACGGCGTGATCTACATCCAGATCATCAATTCCGAAAAGGCCAGTTACGGGATCACCGATTACCGTTTCGGCGCGGTCCAGCTGGCCCAGACGACGGTCCGTTCCGTAATCGGGACCCTGGAGCTGGACACCACCTTCGAGGAGCGCGAGGTCATCAACGAGAAAATCCTCCTGGCCCTTGCCCATGCCTGCGATCCCTGGGGCCTGAAAATCCACCGCTACGAAGTGAAGAACATCGTGCCCCCGGTCTCGGTGCGGCAGGCCATGGAACAGCAGATGAGCGCCGAGCGGGAAAAGCGCGCCATGATCGCCAAGGCGGAGGGGCAGAGGGAGAGCAGCATCAGCCGGTCCGAGGGGATGAAGGCGGAGCTGATCAACCGCTCCGAAGGGGAAAAACAGCGGCGCATCAACGAGGCGGAAGGCCGCGCAAGCGAGATCGAAAGCGTCGCCAACGCCACCGCCGCGGCCATCGAGGCAATCGCGGAGGTGGTGAGGGACAAGGGGGGGGCTGAAGCGGTGCGGCTTCAGCTCGCCGAGCAGTATCTCGGCGAGATCGGCAAGCTCGCAAAGACCGGGACCTCGGTGGTTCTGCCGGCCGACCTGACCCGGCTTGACGATCTCCTCTACTCACTGGGACTTCTGGACGATTCGCCCGCAAAGGCGAAATAGACTGTAACCGGCGGCGGAATCTTGCATTCCCGCCGCCGCGCCCGGTTCCTATGAAATCGATACTGTCATTATTCGGCGGAAAAAGGCCGCGGTTTAAAAAACCGGAGGATAAGCTCCAGTTCTGCATCCGCGAGCTGAATGAAAAAATACCGGAGCTGAACGCGGGCATCGTACAGCTGAAGGAGCAGATATCGCGCCGCGAAGCCGAACTGGATACGCTGATTTCCAGGGAAAAGAGGATTCTGAAAAGGATACAGTCGGAAAAAGGGAACAACGGCGGAGAATCCCCCGAGGCGTTCACCCGGGACCTGAAAACCATACACGATGCCATCGATACGGTCAACGGCGACCTCGAAGAGATGAAATACACCCGCCTGCGGGCCGTCGATACCCTCAAGGGATTTCTGTTTTCCAAAAAAAGCGAGATTGAGGAGGCGCTTTCCCTTCTTCAGGAGAAGAGCCGCAGGGAATGGCACGGGAAATGCGACGTGATACTGAAAAAGTGCCTCCACCTCTGGGAATCGGAAGCGGCGGGGGTGAAAAACGGCAGGTATCCGGGGGGCGCGTATGCCGCGCATCTCCGGGAAAGGATCGCCGGCGGCGCCGCAAAGATAGACGAGATCGCGGAAATCGCGCCGTCGATACGCGACGATTCCATAAGGGAGAAGGTCGGCGATATCGTGCGGACCTCCCGGCGCATGCTCGACTACCTCGGCGAAAATCCCTCGGAAATCACAAACGCCAGAATGTTCCTCCTGTATTATCTCGACGCTGTCGTGGAAGTGATCGAGGGGTACGTGAAATTATCGGACCACGATCTGCGGTCGGAAAAGGTTTCGGCATCGCTGAAGAGGGCGGAGTCGCTCATCGCCGAGATCCGTGGCGCCTTTATCGCGCTCCACGAAAAGATGCTGGAATACGAGGTGCTCAACTTCGACGCCGAGATGAGCGTGCTGGAAAAAACGCTTCGGTCGTAAATGGAGTAGGAAGGAATCGGGAAGACGGAAGAATCGGCTCAATCGCGCCGCCGGGAGGTTTTGCGGGCGTATCGGTGCCAGCCCGGACGTTTACTCGTTTCCCCAAGAAAAAGAACTTGTCAAAATAACGCGAATATGTCCAAAATGATCGGTCGATTTTGCCGGCGAGCCCCTTGTCGGCACTCTGGGGCCGTGCGAAATTACAGATACAGGGCGGCAATTGACCTCTGGGGATTTTCCGGACCGGACACGAAGAAAAGGCCGCCGCATAAATGGAGGAATTAGATGAGAGCCGCGATATTCATAGACGGGGCGTATATACTGTCCCATTTAAAGTCACTCAATCTCGGTCCCAATTACCGGGACCTGGCCGATTATTTCCTGAAACCGCTCAGGAAATCGGTGCCCCTTGACCTGCTGCGCTGTTATTTCTACTACTGCCCCCCATGGATGTCCCCGGAACCGACCGAGGCGGAAAAAAAGCGGATGGCGGAGCACGATGCCTTCATGGAGGAGATCATCGCTCTTGAGCGATGGTCCGTGCGCCTCGGCAAGCTCCAGCGCCGGTGGGACGGACACAGGGAGACCTTTGAGCAGAAAAGGGTGGACGTGCTCCTGTCGGTGGACATGGTGCGCCACACCGCGGCCGGGCACATCCAGCACGTCATCGTCGTGGCAGGGGACAGCGATTTTATCCCTGCGATCGAGGCGGCCAAGGAATCCGGCGCCACGGTCTCGCTCTGGTGCGGCGAGGAGAACACCGTGCACCGCGACCTGGTGGACCTGGCGGACGTCGTGCACCGCATCGACTGGAAGAAATTCCCGGTGAAAAAGATCAAAACCGGCGGGTCAGTCCTTCAGGCGGTCAAGCAGAAGGTTGAGGTCATCAACAAGAGAAAGAGCGCGTCGGCCCGTTTCCGCAGACAATAGGGACGCACGGATAAGGGGCCTTTTATTGGAACAGAAATCGGGCAACATGACGGACAACGTGATCACCCTCTCCAGGGGGGGGTACCTGGTGGACACGCCCATCGGCTACATCCAGTTCGGATCGCCTCCCGAAACCATAAAGGACACCATGAAGATGGAAAAGGACGTTCCCGGCGTCCTGGTCCTGCCGAAGTTCATGTTCAACTGGCTCAAGGGGATCAGCGTCGGGGAGATCGAGTTTCCCCTGTACTACAACTTTTTCCTCAGAAAGAAAAAGACCGTCATCATCTGCCGGGAAGAGCAGTTCCACAGGATGAAAAAGGTGCTTCAGGAGGCGGTTTTCGGCCCCGAAGAGTTTGATCTCTCGGTGGATTACGCCGGCGACTGCGAAGAAGCACGGATTGCGGACATAAAAAAGGAGATGAACTTTTTCCGCAACAACCTGAAACTCTCCGACCTGGTGTCTTTCGGAATATTCAAGAACAACTCCTTCAGCATCAGGGGGGTCACCGTCTCCATCACCGGATCGGGCGACTATGAAGTCTCCAGGGGGGGCGATCTCATCGCCAGGGTCCCCGGAGAGGTGGAATACAAGGCAAAGTACAAGCTCGGCGAGCGGCTTTCGGAGCCCTATATCCCGCCTCTGTTCGGCGTCACCTGCCTGGGCCCGAGCCACGGATTCGATACCGAGGAAAACACCTCCGGGTTCATCATCTGGCTTGACCACCACGGGATCATGGTTGACCCCCCGGTGAATTCCACGGAATGGCTGGAGCGGTCCAACGTCAACCCGAAGCTTATCGACAGCGTCATCCTCACCCACTGCCACGCCGACCACGACGCCGGCACCTTTCAGAAAATTCTGGAAGAGGGGCGGGTGACCGTGTACACCACCGAAACCGTGATCATGAGCTTTCTGAGGAAGTACTCGCAGCTCTCCGGCGTCGAGATCGACTATCTCATGAAGCTGTTCAATTTCCATCCGGTGAAGATAGGCACTCCGGTGTACATTCACAATGCCGGGTTCGATTTCTTCTACACGCTCCATTCGATTCCCACCATCGGGTTCAGGATGGAATTTCAGGACCAGAGCTTCGTCTACTCCTCTGACCACAACAACGACCCGGAGGTGCACAAAAAACTCCTGGACACCGGCGTCATCACGGAAGAGCGGTACCGGGAGCTCTCCAGTTTTCCCTGGGATTCCAAAGTGATCTATCACGAATCTGGAATACCGCCGCTTCATACGCCCATCCGTTACCTGAATTCGCTCCCCCGGTCCACGCAGAAAAGGACGGTGGTGTACCATATCGCCAAAAAGGACTTCCCGGAAAAAACCAACCTCACTCTTGCCGCCTTCGGCATGGAGAACACGCTCTATTTCAAAACCACGCCGCCGCGCTTCGAGGACGCCAACCGGATACTGGGGGTTCTCAAACACCTCGATTTCCTTCACGGGATGCCGGTGGGGAAGGCGCAGGAGTTCCTGAACGTGGTCGAGGAGGAGCGGTATAAAAAAGGGGACGTCATAATACGGAAGGGGACCAGGGGCGACAAGTTCTATATCATCTATTCCGGCAACGTGTCCGTGGACAGCGGCGGCCTTTCGGACAGGAAGATTTACGGCACCTACGACTATTTCGGCGAGGTGGCGCTTGTCACCGAGGGCAACAGGGCCGCCGACGTGGTGGCCGAAACCGACGTGACCGTGTTCGCCGTCCCCAGGCTGAAGTTCCTGAATTTCATCGTGGGAACGGAATTCGAAAAGACCCTGCTCCGTCTCGCCGGGATACGGAGCAGCGAGACATGGAACCTTCTCTCCATGAACCCCTTTTTCCAGCAGTGCACCTCGTCGCAGAAAACCTGGCTTGAGTCCATTTTCATTCCGGTGGACAGGAAAGGGGCCGGGAGCCTGCTCCAGGAGGGGAAGCCGATCGATTTCATTTACCTGATCCGGGAGGGGGAAGTGGACGTGGTCAGGCGCGGGAAAAAGGTCACCGTGCTCGGGACGGGGGACCTCATCGGTTCGCTCCAGAAAATCCACCGCGGCGAGAATTCATCCTACACCTTTTCACACAGAAAAGGGGTGTCGCTCTACGCGATGAAAGCGGAGGACATCGTCACCTTCGTTGAAAACAATCCCGGCCTTTTGATGAAACAGATCAGTTTTTTCCTGAAATACCAGTAGCCGCGGGCCGCAGCGTCACCGTGTCCGGATCCGGAGTAAACACGTCCTCCAGCTTTCTCCTGCCCCAGTCAATCCTGTCCCAGCTCCTCGTGCCGTGGGACATCCCCACCGAGGCGTCTATCTCCCCGATCTTCTGAAAACAGTCCTCGCCCCGTGGTTTGAACAGGATGAATTTGTTGTACAGGTAGAGCACGTTTCTGCCGCCGTATTCCCTGATGATCGCCCTGAAATGCTCGATCAGGAAGTGGGGGGGATAATAGAGGTCCGGTCCGGCGTTGGCGGACCTTAGGATCAGCGGCGTGTCCTCCTTCAGGAGACCCGCGGTGAGCGTGTTGAAGTGCCTCCGCCAGATCATCTTCATCCCCACGGTCCTGACCGGAAAGGGGAGGTCCCTCCTGTGTATCCGGTATGTGTCCATGTACCGGCAGTCCGGCCCGTTGATATCGGTGGCGATGATGAAGGCGAGGTTGGTCCAGATCCTGTCGTCCTCGAAAAGGTCCCGCACCGTGGGCGCGCCCCTTCCGTAGAGGATGCCGCTGCCGATGTCAACGAAAACGGCGCGCCTGAAAATCCCCTTCAGGTCCCCCAGTTTCCTGTGACTGATCCTTCCCTCGAAAAGCGCCGCCAGGAAGATGTTCTGGTCATACAGCCGTTTCTCGCCTGAGCGCTGCATCACCACGGTGTTGCCGTACCGTGTTTTATGGGCAGATTCCACGTGCTTGCTGGTGCCGAAACCGCGGTGCTCATGATAGTACCAGCCGAAGACCTCCTCCTCCAGCCTCCAGTTCCGGAAAATTCCGAAGCTTCCCCGGTCCTCCCTGCGGACCTGCGGCGCGTCCCGGTCATTTGCGTACGCGAAAAACCCGGGGACCTGACAGGCGAAAAGCATCATCGCGGAAAACACCGCGGCGTTATATGATGCGGAATGTCCTGTTTTTTTCATCATATATCATGTAGTATCCATGGTGAATTCGGTCATCTCTTTTTTTAGTATCGTCATAATCGTTTCGGATGTGCGGCCATAAAACGCGTTCGCGGTGAAGGCGGGAAAAAAAAGGCTTCAAAAAAAAATGAGTGTAAAAAAACCGCATCAGGAACGAAAGTACCCTTAAGGACGATTGTTGGACGATACTCCGGAATATTCTAAGGGAAGGAATATGCCAAGAATACAACGGATCCGCGGTAACGTGCGGTGGGCGGGGGCGATTGCGGCGCTGTGCCTGGTTTCGCTTTGCGGCCTCCAGGCGCCCGAGGCGCTGGCGCTTGAGGGGCTTCACGGCTCCGTGTACCGTCTGGATGTCGGGGACACCGAAAAGCTCCTGCGGGGCGGCGCTGACGTAAACCGCCGGGACAGCGACGGGAAAACGCCCCTGTTTTACTGCATCTACCCGGTTGCGGAACCTAAAAAAGGGGCGAGGGAGCGGATAATGCGTCTGCTCCTGGACCGTGGCGCTGACGTGAACGCGGCGGACAGGAACGGCGTCACCATTCTCATGGAATCGCTGGCGTACAGAAACACCGGCGCGGCGGGGCTTCTGATCGCCAGGGGCGCTTCGGTGAAGGCACGTGACGGAAAGGGATCCACGGCGCTTCACCGCGCCGCCGGTTTCGCCGGCGCCGATTTCGTGAAACTGCTGGTCGACCGGGGGTGCGACGTCAACTGGCGGGACAGGGGAGGGTGGACACCGCTTCATGAGGCGGCCGAGCAGGGTAATCCGGAGGTCGTGGAATTCCTGATCCGAAGCGGCGCCGACGTGAACGTTGAAAACGAGGAGAAGAACAGGCCGCTTCATCTTGCCGCGCTTGAGGACAACGCGCCTTCGGTGGGCCTGCTTATCCGGGCGGGGTCCGATATCGCCGCGGAGAACATTGACGGAAACACGGCGCTTCATCTGGCGGTGCATGAGGCGGGGCTTCCCATAGTGACGGCGCTCCTTGACGCCGGCGCCCCGGTGAACGGAGTAAACCGGGACGGTCTCACGCCGCTTCACCGGGCCGCCTTTTTCGGCCTGGAGGATATCGCCGAGGCGCTCCTTGACCGGGGCGCGTTGATGACCGGGTCCCAGCGCCGCGGGATCACCCCCCTCCACCTGGCCGCGCGCTGGGGGCATGCCGGCACCGTGCGGCTGCTGGCGGAGAAGGGGGCAGATGCCGGTGCGAGGACCGCACCGGAGTTCGGCGCGGAAACGCCGCTCCACCTGGCGGCGCGGTACGGGCACGCGGACACGGTACGGTTTCTGCTGGAGCTGGGCGTGCCGTACGACCGCAAGGACGGAGAAGGGATGACGCCACTGGACAGGGCGCTGGAGGCCTCATCGCCGGAAACTGCGAGCTTACTGAGGGCCTGTCCCTTCAGGGGCGCTCCTTTTCATTTCGTTCTCGTCGCCCCGGCGGCGAAGGGGGATGTCTACGCCACCGGAAGCTTTTCCGCCGGAAGGCGTGTGTACGGGCCGGAGAGGGCCTTTGACGGAAACGGGACGACCTTCTGGCTCACCGACGGGAACAGGGGGCCGGCGGGGGAGAAAATCGCCTTTTATGCGAAGGAGGTCCCCGCGGAGCTCCGCATTCAGCAGGCCGACGCGACCGGGCTGCCGCGCAGGTTCAGGCCTGGAAGGATAGCGAGGATGAATCTGTATCTCTACAGGGCCGACCGGATGGACTATGAGAGATACGGGGCGAGGTTCCGCATGGGGGACCTTGTCTGCAGAAAGGAACTGCAATTCAATAAAAGGGGAAATTCGGTGATTGCCCTCGGGGAGTATCTCCCGGCAGGGGCGCCGGGAGGGTTTCTCGTAATTCTTGAAATCGTCGAAATGCAGAGGCGTGACGACAGGACCGCCGGTATCGCCGAGATCCGCGCATACAGATGAAGGGTCCGCTTATTTGCTGACAGGGATGAACGACTCCTCCCCTTTGTCCCAGAGGCTCCTGATGACGCCGTCATCTTTCACTTCGTACTCAAATCTGCGGTTTTTGCCCCAGTATACGACAAACCTGTTCCCGTCAAGTGAGCCGGTCCCGCGTATGACCCGCGATTTCAGCGTCATTGTGAGGTTGTAATCGTTTCCTTTTTTCACCAGAAACACCATGCCGTTGTAATCGCGGCCGGCGGCGCTTTTCCCTTCGACCCTGTATCTCTTTTCAAGGCCGGTCTGCGCCGGCTCGGTTGCCTTTTTTTCAACGACCGGAGTGATGACCTCCATGTCGTCCTTCTGCTGCCCGGCCATGTCCATGGCGCTGTCCTGGATGGTATCCTTAGCCGTGTCCTGGATCGCCTCGTCGGTCTGGGGACCGGAATAGCACGATAGAGAAAACGCGGCGATGCATGCAATCAAGCCGTGGATGAGAATAGGTTTCATCAAAGTAACCCTCATTTTATTTTATATATTAATACCATATCCCGCTGAATTCGTCAAGCGAATAAGGCCGGGCATGTCATGGAACGGCTCTGAACGCCCGAATTGCACCATAAAATGTGACATTAAATACTATTTTGTCTGAATGATTGGGGCGATACATGCTGATGCGTAATGTGGACCCTGCTGAAGCAGGGTAATATTTTGGCTCTCCCGTCATTAATCACTTGATTTTTTACCGGCGTGGTGTTTAAATTCTGCCCATTATTCATTCACGGGGGATTACATGAAAATTATTTCATCATTTCAGGGAATTCTCGTTGCGCTGATATCTGTCGTTTCACTGGCGCTGACGATGAATTCCTGCGCCACCGTCGGTCTCGGAGGCGGGCTCCGAGTCGGAGGAAGCGAGAACGGATCGGTCCAGACAAACGCAACCGGCAGGCACACTTTGCGGGTCACGGAGGCGGGCCCACTTGTCATCGACGTGATCGCGACCCAGCAGGGTTTCGATCCGATGGTGGAGCTTCAGGATTCCAGCGGCTCAATCCTCGGCACTGACGACGACGGAGGCAGCAATCTCAACTCGCGTCTGAGAATGAATCTTCAACCCGGCACATATACCATCGTGGTGCGGGGATACGGAAGTTCCGCAGGCAATTACAGGGTATCTGTTTCTCGGCAGAGTGAAGGAGATGTGTCTCCGGGCCAGATTGAAATGAGGGACAAGGGCCGAATACGCGCCGGGGACACCAAAACCGGGTCACTTGCGGCCAATGAAGCGCATTACTACTCCATGGACATCGACAGCAAAAAGATGATCCTGGTGGAAGGCAACAAAACCCCCGACTCGACTCTCGACCCCTATCTGGTGCTGAGCACGGAAAACGGCACTGTCATCAGGCAGGACGACGACGGCGGCGGCAATCTCAATTCCAGGATACAGACCTTCATCAACGAGGGTAAATACAAGGTAATAATCAAAGGTTTCTCCGGTTCCTCGGGAGACTACGCCCTTTCGGTCAGGGACATAGAGATAACGCAGCTTTCACTGGGGCAGGGGCTTTCGGGCTCGGTCGGCCCGGGAGAGAAAAAGTTTTATTCCCTGACCGTGCCGCAGGCCGGCCTGTATGACATAAAGAGCGACCGCGCTGAAAATTCTGCGCTGGACCCGTACCTTTCCATCATCGGAGACACGGGACAGGCGCTCTACAGGGACGACGACAGCGGGGGCGAGCTGAACGCGAAGATCACCAGCTATCTTCCTGCCGGCACGTTCCTGATCCTCGCGGAAGGGTCCGATATGGCCGGCGGTGAGTACCGCATCAGCGCCGATAAGAGCACCGTCAACCCCCAGCCTCACAGCACCATAGCTCCCGGCGAGACAAGGAACGGCTGGCTGATACCGGAGGCGAGGCATATCTATACTATGGCCGTTGATTCGGATTCACTGGTGGTGCTCACCAACAGGCGGAGCGACCAGTCCGGACTCGATCCTTATCTCACGCTCGAGAGCGAAAGCGGTGAGCTTATCTCGCGTGACGACGACAGCGGGTCGGAAAGCAGCGCCATGATAATCAGCTTCCTGAAAAAGGGAAACTACCGCGTGATTTCCAGCCCCTACGGGACCACCTCAGGGCAGTACAGTCTGTCGGCGAAGCGCCATGAAAGCAAGGCGATCGTGGCCGGCGAGACAAAGAACTCGTCGGTGCAGCCGTCGGATTTCGACGTCTACAGGTTCAGGGTCGCCAAAGAGGGGATGTTCACCGTGGAGATGAACAGAACCGGAAACTCGGGCATTGACCCGTACCTCACCCTCATGGGAGGCGACGGGAAAGTCATCACCAAGGACGACGACAGCGGCGGCAACCTCAATTCGCGCATTGTCAATTATTTCAACAAGGGGGATTATTTTATCATGGCCAGCGGGCTCGGCACCTCAAGCGGGGCCTATTCTCTCCTGATACGAAGCATGGAAGCCAAGGCGATCAACCCAGGCGAGACGAAAACCGGCACGTTATCACAGGGAGGGCAGGAGTATTATTCGCTGACCATGAAGAAATCGGGGCTCGTAACGATCGACGGTGAAAAGGCGCAGGGATCGAACCTGGATCCCTATCTCATTTTAAAATCGAAAAACGGCATGAACATCGCCCAGGACGACGACGGCGGCGGCAACCTCAATTCCCGCATATCAAGATTCCTGAGCGACGGGACCTATACCGTCATCATTACCGGTTACGGCGGCTCAGGCGGCGCCTACAACCTCAGGGTGACGCTCAACGAGGAAGTGCAGTCGGTGAACAGGAACATCCGTCTGGGGCAGACCGTGACCGGAAAACTCACCCATCCGGAACAGAGGGACCGCTACAGCTTCAGCGTGACAAGCTACACCGGCGTGGTACTCAGGGCCAAGAATACCGGCGGGTCGACTCTGGATCCCTTCATGGAGCTTCTTGACGGCACCGGAGCCATGATCATCTCGGACGATGACGGCGGCCGCGACAGGAACTCGGTGATCTCCCGGAACCTTGGGCCCGGGCAGTACACGGTGGTGGTGCGCAGTTATGGAAGCACCACCGGGGAATACCTGCTCTCCACAATGCAGACTGCGGAACAGCGGACAATACAGAAAAACCAGCAAGACAGGCAGGAGTACCGGGACGGACCGGACGACGGGCAGTATCAGGATGGTCCCGACGGAGAACCGCAGGGGCAATAAGGAATAGTCTAATTCGATGAGAAGGGCCGCCCGCGGGGCGGCCCTTTTTTTTCAGGATTTTTTTTCCCGGTTATACTGCTCCGCCATTTCCGGGACGTATTTCATGTCGGTATTCAGGATATGGTTTTTCCACCAGGAGGTGAGGAGCCGCTCCACGGCAATGGCAAGATAGGAATCGCCCCCCCGCTTGCCGAGGCTTTTCTTTAATTTTTCGAACTCTGTCTTGAATCTGAAGTGCTCGTCCCTGTGGTGGCGGTAGTGGGTATAACTGAAGCGTACCATCAGGGCCTCCTCGGTCTCGAAGTGCACATCGATGTACTCCTCTAAAAATTCCATAATCTCGTCAAGCTGCTTGATCGCCGTGCCGCGGTACACGGCAAGCACGAATTTATCGAATCGGCGGAAAAGATCCCTGTGCTGTTCGTCTATGATCTCGATACCTGTTTCATATTCCGGGATCCATTGAAACTTCTCTTCCTGTATCTCGTCCATCTGCCCATTATCTCCTTATCGTTTTCAGCCCCTGCTCGATCATTTCCGGACGCATGAACCGCGCGAGGACGTCGGCGTTCAGGGTATAAAGTATTCCCAGAGAGCAAATAAAGATCACCGCTGCGAGCCAGATTGTGTATACGCCGCCGGTCCTCCTGAGGAGCATCCACGAAAGCGCGGCGATCACCGCCGGGGCCAGTATTTTCACGTCCCCCAGAGGGACCCGTACCGTGCGTATGGTGACGCTTGTCATTCCGGCCAGCCGGGCGATATTGAGAGAGAAACCGCCGAGTATGGCCGCCCCCAGAAAAACGAGTATCGCCACTATGCCGGCCGAGGCGGCCTTTGAAGCGATCCCTTCCGTCCGGTACGCCTCATAGGCGGCGGCCGGCAGCGCGGCGAAGATTACCGCCGCCGGGACCTTCCAGAATATGCCGGCCGCGACGCCCGCTGCGGCAACCGCCGTAACGATAACGCAGATTAGCGCAGCGTGAGTGTGTTCCTTTGCCATTGTGCATCTCCCGTGTGGTATATGCTGACAATAATATTCCCGGTTAGAATTATTGCAAATAGAAAAAGGGTCACTGGAAGGATTGCCGTTGCCTTCTTGTTCTTGACAAAACGACGCGGCCTTGCACTCTGATGGATTGATTATCCAAGGAGACTCAAAGTGCATCTTTTCGACGGCGACATCGCGCTTCTGGAGCGCGGAGAGAACGGTTTCACCGGGAGCCTTTCGGCCAACTGGAGCATAAACGGCATCCCGAACGGCGGGTATCTCATGGCATTCATCGCCTCGGCCATGGCCCGGGTGAGCGGGAAACCGGCGCTTGCGCTCATCACGGCAAGCTATCTGTCCCGGTGCGCTCCCGGTGAAACAACGGTTGCGGTGGAACGGTTTTCTCTCACCAACAGGTTCGAGCGCCTGCAGGCGGGGCTTTTTCAGGAGGGGGTGGAAAAAGTGCGGGCCATCGGTACCTATTCCCTCGGCCAGGCCGACTGTCCCGCCGAGAGTTACGAAACCGGGCCGCCTCAGGTCGCGTCCCGGCAGGCGTGCGTTCCGGTGCCGCCGCTCCCAAACTATTCGCTTCTTGCCAACGTGAGCATTCTGCTCGATCCGGCGTCAGCCGGGTGGATGAGCGGGACCACCGCGGGGAGGTCGGAGCAGAGGGGGTGGATCGCCTTTGCCGAGCAACGCCCCCACGACATTTTCTCGATTCTCCTCTTCGCCGATTCGTTCCCCCCTCCCATTTTCGTGAGCCGGGGGATGGTGGGGTGGGTCCCCACCATCGAGTTGTCGATCAACCTCAGGAAAATGCCGGAAACAAGATGGCTGAAGTTTTCGCTCCGCACCAGATTTATCACCTGCGGAATGGTGGAGGAAGACGGCGAGATCTGGGACGAAAAGGGGAACCTGGTGTCCATCTCAAGGCAGATCGCGCAGTTCAGACAAAACGACAGGTAGCGCCGCCGCCTTGTCGTACGAACGGTGGCGACCGCCCCGCGTCGAGAAATCCCGGTAAATCGCTTTTTTTATTTACATTGACAAATAACCGCCGCAATGAGGAGGTGCACATGTTTTGGCGCCGGTGGCGCAATATATAGAACGTGGAATACAGATGAAAAAAATGCAATTCAGCGAAATGCCGCTGTCGAAGGCGATCATGAAGGCGGTCGCGGATATGGGGTTCGAGGAGGCGTCGCCGATTCAGACGGAAACCATACCCCGCCTGCTCGAGGGGAAGGACGTGATCGGAATGGCCCAGACCGGGACAGGCAAGACCGCCGCATTCGCGATACCGGCAATCGAGTCCCTCGACAGGGCGGCGAAGCACACCCAGGTGATCGTCCTCTGCCCGACGCGCGAGCTGGTGATCCAGGTCACCGGCGAATTCAGGACACTGATGAAATATACGGAACGCCTCTCCGTGGTCCCGGTGTACGGCGGCCAGGATATCGACCGCCAGCTCAAGGCGCTGAAGGCGGGCGCCCAGGTTGTCGTCGGCACGCCCGGAAGGACCATGGATCTCATGAGACGCGGGTCACTGAACATCTCCTCGGTGAGGATGGTGGTGCTGGACGAGGCGGACGAGATGCTGGACATGGGTTTTCGCGAGGACATCGAGATCATCCTGCGGGAGACCCCGGAAGAGCGCCAGACGGTGATGTTTTCGGCAACGATGCCCGAAGACATCCTGAAGCTGGTGAAACGGTACCAGCGCGATCCCGTTCAGATAGACGTGACCGGGAGGCGTATCGACGCGCCTGACATCGACCAGACCTATTTCGAGGTGCCGGACAAATCGAAGCCGGAGGCGCTGGCCAGGCTCATCGACGTTCACGGAATAAAACTCGCCCTGGTGTTCTGCAACACCAAGACCAGGGTCGAGGACCTTTCAGAGATTCTGAAGGCCCGCGGTTATTCCGCCGAAGGCCTGCACGGCGGCATGAACCAGAAACAGAGGGACAAGGTGATGGATGGGTTTCGCCGGGGGAGGACGGAGGTGCTTGTGGCCACGGACGTCGCCGGCAGGGGGATCGACGTGAGCGGCATCGAAGCGGTGTTCAACTACGACCTCCCCAGGGACCATGAGGACTATGTGCACCGCATCGGCCGGACCGCAAGGGCCGGAAAGAGCGGCAGGGCCTTCACTTTTGTTGTGGGGAGGGAGATATACGGTTTGAGGCGGATAGAAAAAGTTTTCGCCATGAACATCCGCAGAAGCAGGATACCGTCGATGGGCGACCTGGATGAAACGAGAATACAGGCCATCGCCGCGCGCATCCGGAGCGAGGCGGTGAAGAATGCGGCGCCAGGTTTCACCGCCATGGTCGAGCGTCTGATGGGGGAGGAGTACACGTCGCTGGACGTTGCCGCGGCGCTTTTGTCGATCCTGGTCAAGGAAAGGCGCGAGGGGTTTGACGATGGCGTCAGTTTCGAGGAACCGGTCCAGTCCGGGAAAAAGGCGGAAAAAAAAGGGGGAGCGGTTCGTGCGAAAAAGCCCTTCGGCGCCAAGGCGAAACGCGACGGGAACGCTCCGTGGAACAAACCGCCGAGGAGCAAATCCGGAGCGGGAGCGAAAAAAAGACCCCTCCGGGGAGCGAAAAAAAAGTCGAACAGGGGAAATTGACGTAAAAAAGACAGGTTGACCTGTTATTTTCCCTCTGTGCCGTATATTTTAAGTAAGCTTATTGACACTGATGGCTGGGATGGAACAATGTCCAAAACAGCACAGGAGGCATTAATGACAGGAACTAAACTCTATATCGGCAATATAGGATCAAGCGCCAGCAGACAGCAGTTGAGGGAGCTCTTCGCTGGTTACGGAGAGGTGCTCGACGTGACGATAATCGGAAGAAACGCATTCGGTTTCATCGAAATGGGTGAGCAGACCGAGGCGGAGGCGGCGAAAACGGCGCTGAACGGCTACAGCCTTGAAGGGAAGGACCTCGTGGTCAACGACGCGAAACCTACCGCATATAACAGAGGAAGAAACTACCGTCGATAGTCGCCGCTGAAGTTTTCGGCCGATACGCCGGCCCGGCGCTATTTCCCGTCCCAGTCCCAGAAAAAGTCCTTGTTGGTGAGCTCGCGTTCCTCTTCGGCGGACCCATTGTCCCTGCGCATCGCCTCTGGAAGGTCCTCGGTATTGCCGTAAAAGAATTTCAACTGGTCTTCCAGGTCCTCGGTCTCCTTTTCCCAGTACTGGACCGTGCCGAAATGGGGGAACGCGGCAGGAAATGCCGGGTCGTCCCAACGCTGGGCGATCCAGGCGGCGTAGCGAACATACCGGAGCGCCCTGAGAGGCTCTATCAGGCGCAGCCATGAATGCTCAAAGTCCCTGAACTGCCGGTACGCCTCCAGGAATATCTCCCGCTGACGAAGCCCCTCCCGGTCCCGCGCCGGCACCAGCATCCACAGGTCCTGCACCGCGGGGCCGTTGAGGAAATCGTCGAAATCCAGAAAAAACCATCCCCCGGCCCCCCGGAGGAGGTTTCCCAGATGGCAGTCCCCGTGTATCCGGTGAAAGGGGACGTCCCTGCTGAGGCTTTCATAAATACCGGTGATTTCACCGACCGCGGCGCGATACCGCTGTTTCAGGTGAGGGGGGATAAAGTCCCTCTCCTCCAGAAATGCCAGCGGCTTCAGCCCGTAGGTTTCGGCGGTAAGCGATATGCGGTGTCCGGCCTTTTTTGCCGCGCCGTTGTTGTGTATCCGCGCGCAGAGCCGCCCCAGCATTGCGATCTCCTCGTCAGAAAGCTCGTCCGGGACCCTTCCGCCGGTGCGCGGCCACACCGCGTAGAGTATCCCCTCTGTTTCATGGAGCGTGGTGTTTCCGGGAAGCGTCAGCGGCGCGCACACCGGGATTTCGTCATCCCGCAGGTCGGCGATGAATTCGTGCTCCTCCAGAATCTGTTCGCGGGACCACCGTCCGGGCCGGTAAAATTTGGCCACGATGTGCGAGTCCCCTTCCAGCTTCAAGTCGTAGACACGGTTTTCGTAACTGTTCAGCGCCATGCAGTGCCCCGTGGGTTCGAAACCGCTCCGTTCCATCGCCCCGATGATGATGTCAGGCGTCAGGTTGTAGAAAAAATCGCTCACCCCTTGGTCCCCTCGTTCGGATATGCGCCCGTGGCGCCCTTGCATGAACAGGGTGCGCGGCGCCCACCGGGGTGTAAACATTTTTTTTGGCCTGATCTGAAACGGGTGACGGTGTGAAATGTTGGTGATTTTATGTCTCATGAGATCAACGCCGGCGGCCTGTTTCGCCTTACGGCATTTTGTTATATAGAAATGACTGGTTTCAGGGGATTGATCTAAATCAGGCGCCGTAGTATATTCCTTTCAGTTTTCCTCTAAATACTGTATACACGCTCTTTTTTTTCATTACGGGAGGGTTTCAGTCCATGAAAGACCTGCATGATGAGGACGGTTTCTTCGATGAGGGCAACTCCAGGATCTTTGCGGTCCACTGGAGAGATTCCTCCTATCGTCTTTCAATGTGGATGGGGCCCGATGTTAAATGCAAGTGTCCCAATGCCGCTGTGTTTTACACGGCATGGGTAGATATACTCCCTAAACCGTTTGAAAGGGAGTACCGATACGCCATCGGGCTTTACGAGCTCGCGAAGTATAACGTATAATCGGACGAATGTCCATAGATGTGTCTTTAGGAGCCCCAATACTACCTCTCTTATGATCACTCCTCGTCGCATCTTCAAATGGCGCGACGGGGAGTGTGTTTCTTTCCCTGTATTTAGGATACCGGAATAAGATAACTCCTTTTTGCGATATATTAAATGCCGGATTTCGGGCATTGATTACATCTGATAAAGGAGTATTATTGTAGTGGGAGAATTCCACGCCTGAGGTCCTTTCCCGGAGAAATGGTGTGGCACACAACGACAAACGGTCCGAAGGAATATATACCACATGAGGGGAGGGTCATCGCATGGCACACATCAGGGGTATCCACACGGAACATGAGGCGGAAGGTTCCCGCAGTGCATCCGGGAATAAGAACTCTCAGTTGAAAAGCATTGAAGAAAAGATTGCACAGGCCCGCAGGGAGGTGATGATGCTGGAGGATATTCTTACCTTCAAGACCGCAAAACTCGCGGTAATGTCTGAAATCCTGAACTACAGAACGCGACGCTTTTACATGGATGATAAAAATTATGCGCCGCCGCCTCGCAAACCTTCCAATGCCACGACAGGGGATCAGTACGATTCCAATTCCGCGGTACCTCGTTGAAAAAGAGAGGGAAAAACGATGCCCTCAGTCCCGATGGGAATGCTCCAATTGAAAAAAGCGGGACCGGGAAGAATGAAAAATACGCCGAATTCAAGACGCTCATGAAGGAGAAATTAAGATTGAAGAAGCTGATAGACGAGAGAAACGCGGAGATCAACACCATTAAGACCATCCTTCTGAACAATTCAGACGCCGATCTGGCCGATTCACACATCGACATTCATCAGCTAAAAAATTCCGTGGATGGATCCGGTTCCCCAAAAGGGGGGTAGGGCCATTTCCGGGACATCACTCCGAAAGTCACGCCGGTTGGGGCCCGTGTCAGGTCATTTCTGCGAGGAATGACCGGGGCGCTTGACGAAATTTGGGAACCCTATTATTATTAATGCAGAATAAAAAAAAGGGCTGACTGTGCAGTAGTAGCGCCCTCCCGGAAAGAAGAGGATGATAAGGATAGACAGGATTTACGATACAAAGCCTGTTGTGAGGGGCAAAGAGTGCAGGATACTGGTGGACAGTGTCTGGCCGAAGGGGCTTTCAAAAACCGACGCTGCGCTGGATGTCTGGATGAAAGAGATCGCGCCGAGTGAAACGCTCCGTACATGGTTTAATGACGATGCGGAAAAATGGGACGAGTTCAGGGCGCGGTATATCGGCGAACTCCTGGGGAAGGGGGAACTGGTCCACGACCTTGTCCAGATCTGCGGCGGCAGGGACGTGGTGCTCCTCTACGGAGACGGCGACAGGGAGCATAACAGTGCGGCGGCGCTCAAGGAGTATGTGGATAATAAATTCGCCGCGGACGGGGAAAAATGATTTCGCGAGCACCCGTAAAAGACCGGCTTGTCAGGCTTTGAGCAGGCTGTTGCTTTTGGGGGAGCCGAAAAGCGACACCCTGTTCTTCCCTGCCTCCTTTGAAGTGTACATCGCGTCGTCGGCGGCTTTGATCAGCGATTCCCGGTCCGCTGCATGAAGCGGATAAAGGGCGATGCCGAGGCTTATCGTCACGTGCAGTATCCTGCCCATGTGTTCGATTTCACATGATTCAACACGGCTTCTGATGCGCTCGGCGACCCGCAGGGCCTCCTCAATGGGGGTTTCCGGAAGGACGAGAATAAGCTCCTCGCCGCCGTACCTTGCGGCGATGTCGATGGTCCGGCAATTGCTCTTTACGATGTTTGACACCGAGCGAAGCACCTCGTCCCCGAGCTGGTGCCCGTACGTATCGTTGAAACTCTTGAAATCATCGATGTCGATCATCACCAGGGACACTTCCCTTTTAAAACGCAATGCCTTCGTCAGCTCCTTCTGAAGAAGGTTCTGAAAGTGGCGGTGCGTCACCAGCTTGGTCAGCCCGTCGGTTATCCCGAGCTCATACAGGAGGACGTTTTCGATGGAAATCGCCGCCTGGGTCATGATGATGCCCAGTATGTCGCTGTCCTCATCGGTGAACACCGAGCCTGACAGGGAATTATCCAGATAGCAGACACCCCTTACCTCGTCCTTGTATTTCAACGGTATGCAGAGAATCGATTTCAGCCCGAACTTCATCACATTCGGATTGATTGAATACTTTTCGTCCTCCATCGCGTTTCTGATATGCCTGGTCTTTCCCGTCTTGTACACTTCCTCGACAATGGGCATTATCATCTCTCCGGTGTCGGTCCGGTCCCTCGGATTGACGTTTTTATTCGCGGCTATGCGGAGTTCCCCCGTCTCTTCATCGGCGATCAGGAGATACCCCCTCTGCGCGCCGGTCACTTCAATAGAAACGGCCATTACCTTTTCCAGCAGATCGTCGAGGTTCATTATCGAGCTTATGTCCTGGCTCACCCTGATAATGGAATACATTCTCTGCCGGTCGATCATCATCCGGATCGACGATATGTCGTCCCCCCTGGTTATGCCCAGAATGGCCTCGAGACGCCTGACGTACGCCGCGGCGCCGATCTCTTTGAAAATCTGAAGCGCCAGCCCAAGCCTTGTCTCGGCGGAGTCTGCGGACTCCCGGGCTTGAAGGAAAATCCCGTATTCGTACAGTCCCTTGGCCATCTCGTATCTCCTGCCGAGTTCCGCGCTCAACCGGATGGCTTTCCTGTAATGTCTCTCCGCCTTCTTGTAGTTTCCGGCGGAGAACAGGTACATGGCCTGTGTCCTGTGGGCCGCGGCCAGGTGGTTTTTCCATCGCGCGGTACGGCGAAGGTTGACGGCGCAGATTCTTTTTATCGATTTTTTCGGGGGGCCGCCCCTGCCGATTTTTTTCACTTCCATGTATGCTTCGGCGAGTAAGGAGTAGAGGTAAATGGTATAGTCTTTCAGGAATATGTTTTCCCGGTATAGCTTTCTGGCTTTTTCGAAGTAGGCCACCGCCTCCTCGTAATTTTCCTTTTCCATCATCAGGTATCCGTAATTGATGTTTGCGAAACAGAAGGGATACCAGAGGCTGTGCTTTTCGCTCAGGGAGAGGGCCCGTCTGCCGAAGGATTCCGACTCATCAAAGGAGCCTCGCTGGGCATGGGCCAGGCAGAGGTTTGCCGTCGCCACGCTTATGCCGTAATAATCGTTGATTTTTTCGCTGATGTCCAGATAGGCGCTGAAATGTGTGATCATTTCCTCATACTGGCCGAGGTAAAAATAGTCGTACCCGAGACCGTTCATGACCATCGCCGTCTCCCAGACGTCGCCGATCCTGGCGAAAATGTCCCTGGAACGGTTGAAATAATTGATGCTCAGCGCGTAATCCCCCTGATAACAATAGCAGAAACCCATAAACTGCAATGACTGGGCGACGCCGAACAGATCGCCTGTTTCCTGTCTCATATGAAGGGCAAGGGTATGGTATTTGACCGCTTTTTTAAAAAATGGTATGACCATGAGGAGCGATCCGAAGACCGCCACGCTCATCCCCAGCTCCCTTGATTCTCCGATTTTTGCAAGGGAAATGTTGATCATCCTCAGTACCGATCTGATGAATTTGGTCATGTTGCTGAGAATGTACATCCAGTTCAATGTCATGTAAAAATTGACAATGATCCTGGATTTTTCTGAGCCCCCGTGTTCATTGCTTTTCCTGACGCGCGGGGGAAACAGCCTGTGCGCGGCGTATCCTATCGTCTCCTTGATGATGCTGATAACCACCATAAATCTCGGAATAGGCACGGTCTCGCCTATCAGGGACAGACCCGTTTTGCCGAAAAGCTCGCAGTTTGGCCAGTCCCCTTTGATGAAATAGCCCTGGCTGATCAGCCTGTACATCTCCGCTTTTTTAAACACGTCCTTTGTGTGCTTCAGTGTTTTTATGAGAATATCGATGGATTCGTCGACCCTGCCGATCTTCTGCGCGATGCGGCCGGCCTCCTCCATGCTGGACATCCACCGGGCGTCCCCCTCGAGTCCGTTTTCCTCCAGGTGCTTCACCATGAGCTTGAAATACCTGATCGATTCGTCGTTGGCATGGTTGAGTTTCGCTTTAATGCCGGCAGGATAGGCGTATTCAAGGGTTTTCTCCCTGTTGCCGCTTTCGGTGTAATGGTACGTGATCTCAAAAAGGGCGCTTTCGATATCGCCGCCGTGTGCCTCTTCCAATAATTTGGCAACGGTAAGGTGCATCATCTTTCGTTTCTCTTCGGGCACGCTCCGGTAAAACGATTCGTGTATCCTCATATGGTTGAACAGAAACACCCCTTTTTCTCCAGGGTCATGATTGATCAGCTGGAGCCCCGTCGCCCTGTCAACGGCGTCGATCACTTCTTCGTCGGTATATTTTGTGATTTTAAAGAGCGTTTCGATGTCGAACCTGACGCCAATGACCGATGCGGTCGTTATTATCGAACGCTCGTTTTCCTTCAAAAGAGTCGCGTTTCTGACTATGAGCTCGATTATCGACGGCGCGATGTCCAGTTTTTCAAGCATCTGATAATCGATCGCCCATCGGCCTTCCCTGTCTGCCGCCGCTCCGTTTTCCACCAGCTGCTTCAGAATCTCCACGGCAAAGTAGGGGTTTCCCTTGCTGTAATCCATGATGAAGTCCGAGAGCTCCCGGGTCCCGTCTTCGGTGCCCTTCAGAAGCCCCGCCACGAGCCCGTTCATCGAAGCCCTGTTCAGCGGCGCAAGCCTGATTTCCTCGACCGGATAACGGTTGTATCTGGCGTAACTGACCAGCTTTGCCAGATTGTGGTCATCCGAGATCTCATCGGGTCGGTACAGGCCGATTATCAGCAGCGGGTATTCCTCGATATGCCTCACTATTTCCTGAAGGAAGCTGTAGCCGCTTTCATCCATCCACTGCATGTTGTCCAGAACAAGCACCATGCCGTTTTCCACGATGCTGAGACTGTAAAAAAACCTGCTCACCGTCATGAGAAACCGTTTCGTTTCCCTGTCGGGCCGCAGTT
Source organism: Spirochaetota bacterium (assembly GCA_041737965.1). GTDB lineage: Bacteria > Spirochaetota > UBA4802 > UBA4802 > UBA5550 > JAFGJK01. The sequence goes on from JBGSQT010000038.1 coordinate 26,854, forward strand.
CCACGAGCCCGGGGCCCGCCCCGATGATGTTTCCCATGAGAGGGTTGAACTCGACTATGATCTCCCCAAGATCGCCGATTTCACCCGACAGATGATCACGTATCGCCTGCCTTCTCCCCTCAGAATACTCGCTGTAGTACCCGTAGTATTCATCAAGCGCTTCCTTGATCGCGCCGTAGGGGACCCTGTTGTCGCCCGGGAGGCTGTTCCCTTTGATGAAGGTCCCCCTGTGGTAATAAATGTTCGCGATCATTTCCTCGACAAGTCTGGTCTTCCCTATGCCGAATTCGCCGCTGATCAGACAAATCCTCCCCTTTTTATGGAGCGCGGCGTCGAACACGCCGATGAGCTTCCGGTATTCCTCGTCCCGTCCGGTAAGGCCTGTCAGGTATCTGAGCTTCGCCGCGCCCTTTTCGGCTCCCGGTATGAAGTCCCTGTCGCCCGACATGTATTTTTTCAGGTCCTCCAGAAGGCCGCGGGCGTCCTGGTATCTGCGGCCCGGCTCCTTTTCAAGAAGCTTGAGCGTGATTTTTTCAAGAGCCGGCGGTATTGAGGGGTCGATTTCACCGGGCGGTTCGGGAAGCATTGCGATGTGATGGTGGATTATGGTGCGGACGTCATCGCCGGTAAAGGGGATTCTGCCGGTGAGCATCCGGTACATCATCACGCCGACAGAATAGAGATCACTGCGGTTGTCGACGTTCCAGCTGATGATGCCGCTCTGTTCAGGCGACATATAGCCGAAAGTGGCGACGATGTCGTCGATGTCGGTGATTTTTCCGAAGTCCCTGATCAGGGGGAACGCGAAATTGATCAGCGTGACCGAATGTTCCCCCATGCCGTTCCGGACGATGACGTTTCCAGGGTTCACCCCCTTGTGGATGATGTCATGGTCATGTACCGCCGACAGGGCCACGCAGAGTTGTTTGACGATGTCCAGCCTGTCATCCAGGGACAGGCCGTTTTTCAGGTCCAGCAGACGTGCGAGGTTTTCCCCCTCCACCCGTTCCATGACCAGGTAATGCATGTCGTCAACCTGGCCGACTTCGTACACCTTCAGAACGCCGGGATGGTCGATTCTCGACACGGCGATTATCTCTGAACGAAACCGGATGATGTCCTCTTTTCTGGTCGTAACCCGGTCGGGGTTGAGCACTTTAATGATTACGGTTTTATCGTTTTCAAGACGATTGACGGCGCTATAGACCGAGGAAAAGCCGCTTTCGGACAGCTTTTCACCGATCCGGTACTTGTAGTTTATTATCTTTCCCCGCAGGTCCATGGGATTGTCGATCCGTGCGCGGTCGGTAAGGCCCGACCGGGCTTTTCATCGCTCTCTCCTCAATACCATCGCGGTGATGTCGTCATGCTGTTTGTCCCAGAAGGCCGATACATCGTTGATTATCTTCGCCAGGATGTCCTCGACAGGAATGCCGGAGTGCTCCTCCAGCGTTCTCACAAGACGTTCCTGTCCGTACATGTCTCCGTTTTCGTCCGTGGCTTCGGTGATCCCGTCGGTAAACAGGAGTATGGTGTCGCCCACTTCAATGGGGACCGTCAGGTTTACCATGTACTTCTTGATTTTGTCGTAGATGCCGATCCATGTTCCTTCGGTCTGGACGACCTCCACCTTTTTCTGCGCCGCCCTGTAAATCAGAATGTCCTGGTGCTTGCCGGCAACCACCATGCTCGACTCATCCAGGCGCATGAGGGACACCGCGATATAGCGGTCAGCGCCGAGCCGGGATATGTTGTCCTTTATCACGTGGTTTATCGCGTTCAGAACGACGGACGGATTGTATCCCGAGGTGTTGTCGAGGATTGAATAGATGCTCGTCTGCGTCATCATCATGATGAGCCCGGATTCAACCCCGTGGCCGGTCACGTCGCCGATGGCGATCCATTGTTCGCCCCTGTTTGTTTGGATGATGTCGTAGTAGTCCCCGCCGACCTCGTCCGCTGGCCTCATGGTGGCCGCGATAGTGTAGCAGCCATTGCCGTCATCTGTGAAACACCCGATTTTTGCCTTTCCCGGAAGCAGGGCGGTCTGGATGCGTTTTGCGATCTCCATCTCCCCCCATAGGGCGTCGCGCGCTTTTTTCAGCTCGCCGCGGAGGTAGAATTCCTTTTCCTCCAGCTTGTTTTTGACGTTGTTAATGCTGACAGAGATTACGGCTGTTCCGAACATGAAAAAGAGGTGAGTTGCCGCGGTGACGATGTCCGTATTCTCTCCGAAAAGAGCGTTCACCAGCACATACATGAATATTATGATCCCCGCGTTGATGGCCGAGTGGACGGGCCTCCAGGGGAGGAGCAGGTTCACCGCCACCATGACCAGGTTGAGCCCGGCGTAGTAACTCGACCCGAAACCGCCCATGTGCATCGTCATGATCGTGATGATGCCGGCGACGTTTATTGAAATGAAATAACCGTGAATGTAGGAATAACTGTTCGGCTTCGTGAAACGGATGATGAAATACTGCGTGACAATGACCGCCACCGACAGCAGCCTGTACAGGCCGAAACGCAGAACCAGCTCTCTCGGCGCGGTGAAGTAATCGAGGATGAAAAAAAACGGGACAAGCGTGTATCCCAGCATTGTGAGGGTTTTCAGCCACTGGTGCAGTACGTAATTCAGGTACGAATTAAAATCGAGCGTCTCATTAACCGGCAGTTCGCTGTAAAACCGGTCGTTCTTGGTGCCGATCGAACTGATCATTTTTAACGGGTTGAAATTCATTTGATAACCACGGTATACGTCACTCTTTAATGATTTTTAAGAACATCTGGCTTCTGGTGTCCTCGAAAGTGACCAATTTTTTCGCACCCGGGACTTCCAGAAGATTAAGCATGTCCTCCTCCGTCCTGTAGTACAGAACCCAGTCGCACCAGTACTCCATGTAATGCTTGCTGGGATTGTCGACATGGAAATTGCCCAGTACGATCGTCCCGCCCGGTACGAGCATTTCATAGAGTTTTTGCAATACGGCCGACGCCACCGGGGGGGTGAGATAATCGAACAGCCCCATGGAGTATATGTACTGGAACTGGCCCCATTTCTCGGAGATTTTCGACGTGCCCAGCATGGTCCGCACGGAATCCTTCAAATAGACGACCTTGGGATGCAGCTTGAATTTTTTTTCGATCTGTTCGATCCCTTTCGCCGCCTCCAGGAGCGCGTGTCTGTCCTGGTCAAGAAGGGTGAAACTGTACTTTTTAAAGTCCTTCTGTGAGGCCAGGAGGTCCTGCATTTCAACAGCGGGACCGCAGGCGACCGACAGCACCCTGAATCCCCTGTCCGGAAGATTCTTGAACAAGCCGTATGTCTCCTTCAATACGCTGGTTATCAGCTCCCGCCTGTTTCTCACCGCCTGGGCCGCCGGGTGCTCGACCGGATGCTTGTGCATCAGCTTCGAAAAGGTCGAATCGCCGACATAGTCGTTTTCATAGATGATTCGCATCATTTCGCTATCGCCGACATACCCTCTCGGTTTCAAATTTGTGAGACTCATGAAATGGGAACTCATGATGAAATTCCACATCTGCTTGCGAAAATAGAATCCGTGCCTCTCATGCTCCTCGCGGGTAAAATCCTTGATCTCCTCCCCGAGCTCTCCGAGCTTCAAGTCGAGGTAGTCCATGAATTTTCTTCCTTCCCCCTCTATGACGACACTCTGGATGGCTTCCTTGATGTGTTCCGGCTCGTTCTTGTATTCCTCGTCAATGTGGTCGAAGTATTGCCGGTATACGCTCAGATCGTAGGACAGGTTTGAGGTGTAGTCCTTGAAAGACGGCTTGATCCTGTCCTTGTATGCCAGGATGAGCGGGAGGTTGTGGAAGAACGTCTGAAGGTTCACGTTCACTTTTTTCTGGAACAACACGTCGAAATTATGCACGTTGTCGGTGAATATCAGGCGTCCGGCGTGACCGTCGATATTAGCCTCCAGCATCAGCTCGCATTCGCCGAACTCGAACACGTCCGGGTTCAGCTGTAGGGACAGCGAGGAGAACTTTGTTTTGTCGGCGAAATCGTGCCCTTCGGGGAACTCTATCAGGAGGGAATACTTGGAAGCGTAGGTCGCCCGAACGGGTATTGATTTGCCTTTTTGTATCAATTGTCCGTCAACCGTTGTGATTTCCTGGTTCATATACTGTTATATCCCCTTGATTTGAATTCTGTTGTCCTTTGTCTGGAAAACTATCAGGGCTGAAAATGAAAGCTCCTGCCAGTTGAGTGATCTGCGATAGGTGATGGTAATGCGGCTTTCACCCCTTTTCGCCCTGTCAAGTATCTTGACTATGGGGGCGATGCTCGATGAATTCATGAATTCAAGGTTCTGAAAATCCAGTATCAGTTCCTTTTTCTCTTCGTCGCTTTTCACCAGCGCGTCGTTGAGAATCGGATTTATAAAGGTCCCGGGTGTCCTGTCCGCGCTTTTTCCGGTCCATTTGATAATGATGGAATCGTCGGTTTCCTCGACTTCTATCGTCAGTAAGTTCGATGTATGCACCTGCAGTTTGCCCATAGAATTTCTCCTTCAAAAATCGTCATGTCAATATCTGTATACAGCCGACACGCTCACCTTATTGTCTTCGCTCACTATAAAATCGAGAATTGACTGCCCCTCGTACGATATCCTGACGAGACCGAGTCCGCTTTCCGCATCCTGCATCGGTTTGGACGCTATCTGCCTCAGTTTGATTATGTAGGTTTCAAAAGGGTCCTGATATCCCCTGATCCACTGGATTGTTTCGTCGAGGTGGCGCAGATAGGGGAGTCTTTTGTCATCCACAGGGCTTTGTACCTCGACGATAACGATGTTTTTGTCGACGCTCACCTTCACCTCGATGTTTTCGTTATTATCCGTGAATGAACCGTACTTGATCGCGTTCTCGACGAGCTCGCTTACTACCATTATAAGTGCGTTGATGTCGTCGCCGGACATTTTTTGTTCGTTCAGGAATTCAGCGCACCGGTTCCTGACGTCTTCAATTTTGTCCCAGTCGGGTTTTAGGGATATCGCGATATTGTTTTGCATAGGACTCCTCAGTTATATATTCTGATTAATTCCCGATTGCTTCGGACAAAAAATTTTTTTTCAGGCCGTCTCCACTGTCTTTTCATAGGACGTATTCGGCCGAATAATTCGAGCTTTCGATCCGGTACGGACGCACAGACAGGATGTAATTTTGATGATAATTCGGTCATTTCCCTCTATTGCCATCCGGTACCCGTTTATAGATAATTAAATATCAATAACCGGTTAATGTCAATTTGATCGGGACTTTTATTTCATCATATGAGTGCCAATCCATTAAAATAGACGGATTTGGTTAGATGATAATAAAAAATTCCAGGGATTGACCGTGCGGATCATATTATCTAAATTTTTGTATGGATGTGTATTGTTATCCGGTAAATCTTAACGGATGGTGCCCACTCGTGGAGATGATGAGCGCTCCGACCCGCAGGCTACGCGAGCTCTTCTATAAAAAACGGGCCGGCATGATATTCCAGACATATAACAGGCCCGGTTCGATGCGGGTAAGGGAGAGCGATACCAACAGGGCCGTGCTCGAGACGGCTCATTATGCCGAAATGGACGAAATAATCGAGTCTCGAATCGCCGGATGGATAGAGCGGACAGTCGAAATAAGCGGGAACCACGCCGTCAATGTGAAGTACGCGAAATCGCTCCTTCGCTACGACGGAGACACCGGGTTCACCGTAATCTGGATTGGGAACGAGTAGCGGCATGGTATGAGGAAAATTATTCTATGGGGTTTCGCAGGGTTCGCAGCGGGATTGATTTTTCCCGCCGCGTCTTTTGTGGCGGACATATCGATGGCGGGCCGGAGTTTCGTTTCCGCCGGAATTGTCACGTTGGGCCCCGCGTATCTGATAATGCTGCTCTTTCCGGCGGTCCTTGCGGCGGCCGGGTCTGCCGTGGGGCTGTTCCGGAGCAGATTGTCCGACGCCACCAGTGAGCTGGAATACCTGAAAGGACAGCTGCAGAACACGGAACAGCAGGCTGAAATCGGCAAGCTGATGGAAGAGCTTTCGGTGAACCTGGACCATCTCGTCGATATAACCAACAATATTCATGAAGGCATCTGCATCCTTGACCGGAACCTCAAAATTGAATATGGATACAACAAGGCGTTCCTCGAAATATTCGGCAGCGCCGACTATATCGGAAAATCGGTCATGGATACGGTGTTCCAGAACCTCCTGGGTGACGTAAAAAAGGAGCTCAGGGAATATATGGATCTCTGTTTCGTCAATACCTCAGCCTCTGACGACATGATGAATGACGTGAACCCGGTGGCGCGGTTTTCGTTTCTCAGCGCGGACGCCGGATCGGTGCGGGAGAAGATACTGAAAACGAAAATGGTGAGGATCAAAAACTTTTCCGGCGACGTCGAAAACCTGATGTTCATCTTCAACGACATCACCCTGGACCAGAAAATCGACCTGGCTTTTGAGAAAAAGGAGAGGGCCTTCCAGGACGAAATGTCCATCATGGAGCTGATATATAAAAACGACAAGGATCTTATGGTGAGTTTCATAAACGAAATGAACGATGTGCTTGAAAGGATCCAGGCGAAATACGGGGAAATCAGGCAGAACGAAAAGAACACGCAGCTCCTGTACGATATACAGGGCATCGTCCACCTGATAAAAGGCGAGGCCTTTTCACTCGGATTTGAGGAGATCGCCGTTGCGGCCAGGGAGATGGAGGACTACATCAAGTCAGTTCATGACCATGTCCTTACCATGGAGATCAACCTGAAAATCATCGAACTGTACGAAAGCATCTTCAGTATGGTGAACAAGGTGAACCTGATCGCGCAGAAGCTTTTTTCAATCGGTGCGGGAACGAGAAAAACGGCAAGCGAATCCTCTGCAATTCCGGTGCGGCAGCTTGATGATTTGAAGAACGCCCTGAAGGGGCTCGTGGAAAAATACCGCGGCGGTACGCTTGATATAAAGGATCTGCATCTGGTGCAGAGGAAGGCGGACCATCTTGATTTTACGGACCTGGGACTGCTGAGAAAAGAGCTTTCACTCATTCATGAAAAGTCGGCAATCCAGTACGGCAAAAGGAGCGAGTTGAATTTTATTTACGACATCGACGGGCTTCCCGAAAGGGAATACAGGCTCCTGAAGGAGGTGCTGGTGCATCTCATAAGAAATTCCATAGCCCATGGGATCGAGGATGTCTCCGTCAGGAGGGAAAAAGGGAAGGACGATTCGGGAAGAATTAACATTCATCTGTTTCAGGAAAATTCAAACTGTACGCTGCTCTATTCCGAGGACGGCGCCGGGTTCGACCTTGAGAAAATCGTCGGCAGGGCGGTTGAGTTGAAATTGATCGACAGGAAAAAGGCCGAGAACCTTACGGACAGGGACGTCATAAATATCGTGTTCAGGAGCGGCTTCAGCACAAATGTTGAGACGGACATGGTTTCCGGCGTCGGCATCGGCATGTCGGCGGTGAAACATACGGTCCTGCACGGTCTGAACGGTACGCTCAAAATAATGAACAGGCCCAACAAGGGGATATCGGTTAAGCTGAGTTTTCCGATACGCCCGCGGGACGGGGCCAATATTTAGAGGTAAGAAATGAAGATTCTCGTGGTCGATGATTCGATGATAATGAGAAACATAATCAAGAATATCATCAGCATGAAACAGATGTCGGAAGCGGTTATCATGGAAGCGCCGGACGGCAAGGACGCATTCGAAATCCTTGAGCGCGAGGATATTGATCTGCTTTTTCTCGACTGGAACATGCCGGAACTCAACGGGCTGGACCTGGTGAAAATCCTGAGGAAGATGGACAAGTACAAGCTTCTGCCAATTCTCATGGTGACTGCGGAAGCGGCAAAATACAACGTCATGGAAGCGATCAAGGAAGGGGTGACAGACTATATCGTGAAGCCGATTACAGACAAGATGATTTTAAAAAAAATCGAAATCTACCTAAAATAAATCAGCCAGGATGATCAAATGAACGTTAAATACGTAAACCCTTTCATTCACGCCACCATCAAGGTGTTCGCTGAATTCGTCGGCGCCGAGGTGCATCCGAACAAACCCTTCGTCTACAATCCGGCAGCCGGAATAGTCAAGTACGACATTTCCGGGATAATCGGCCTGGCAGGGGAGGTGCTCGGCCTGGTTGTCATCAGTTTCCCAAAGCTCGTCGCGCTGAGGACCGTGTCCAAAATCATTAAGGCAGAAACAAAGATCTTTGACGAGACGGTGGTGGACTCCATCGGCGAGCTTATCAACATCATCGCGGGGAATTCAAAAAAGGGACTGGAAGAGATAAAGATTGTAATGTCGCTTCCATCCATCGTCAAGGGTTTCAATCATCAGCTCGGCTGGATATCGGGTGTCCCGGTTATCTGCATCCCCTTCGAGTTTGAGGGGGGGGAATTCTATGTATTTGTGAGCCTCAAGGACCTGATTATATGAAAGAGCAGCGGAGTCGGGCCTCGCCTTCTTCCGGTTTCCAGTAAAATCGAGATGTGGCCAATGAATAAAAAACGCGTCCATAAAGAAAAAAACAGAGCCGTTCCGTGGGAAAACGCGTTCAGGGAATTCCTGAACGCTTCCGATGAAGGATTTTTCATAATCGATTCAGCGGGGAGATTCAGGGAGGCGAACGGCGCGTACTGCCGCATGACAGGCTGCTCGCGGGAAGAGCTTCTGGAGAAAGGATTGGAGGAGATGAACGGGGTCGACACGGCCAAAGCGGTGCGGGACCGAATCGAGGCGATACTCGGTTCCGGCACTCTCCGCTATCTGACCTCCCATCGGCGCAAAAACGGCGGCATCATCGACGTTGAGATTAGCGCCACCTCCTACACCACGGATGACGGAACCTATATTCTGGCTTTTGTAAGGAATATCGAGGACCGCAACGACAAAATCTGGCGTGAGCTCACCAGGGGCTCGCTGCTGGAGCTGTTCGCGAAGGAGACATCACGGAAGGAATATCTGGAATCAGTGGTGGAGCTTCTGGGAAGCTGGAGCGGCTTCCGCCATATATGCGTACGGCTCATCGACGAAAACGGATGCATGCCGTGCGAAGCGTCCGCCGGGTCAGATGATGCAATGCTTCATGACGCCGATATCATCCCGCCAGATGTCCATCAGTACGCCTGCGATCAGACGGCAGCGGACGCGGTCGAATTCAACGAGTTTGGAAATATCACCTCGGAGGGGGCCTTCTACTGCAACGACGCCCAGTCCTTCATCCGCGGGCTTTCGGAAGAGGACCGCTGGCGGTACAGCGGCGCATGCGGAAATGAAAAGTTCAAGTCCATTATCGTGATTCCGCTCCGTCATCTTGAGAAAACCATAGGAGTCGTGCATCTCGCAGACGAAAGGGATGGGAAATCGTCTCCCGGTGTTGTCGACTTTATACAATCAATCGCGCCGATAATCAGCGAAGCGGTGAACCGGTTCAACGTGGAACAGGAGTTGAGCAACAATTACGACACGCAGAGGATAATCAACTCCCTGCTGAACCTGGCTTTTGAAGGAGAGCCGGTCGAAGTCATACTTCAGCGCTCGATGGATCTCATTTTTACAATGCCGTGGCTTCGGGAGGACAGGAAGGGGTGCATCTATCTCATTGAGGACCAGCCGAGCGTCCTGGCGCTCAAGGCGCACAGGGGGTTTTCCGGCGAGGAAATTGTGAAGTACGCCCGGGTCCCCTTTGCGCGCTGTATTTGCAAGGAGTCGCTGGATCATGGAGCCGTACCCGCGGTTTCCTTCGGCAACGTCGAGGAGGCGGGTGAATGTCTGACAGAGCTTCTGGAAGGGAGCTACTGCGTCCCTATTGCGACAGCCGAGAGGATGCTCGGAGTAATCAGCATCAACAGACTCAGACGGAGGAGCTATACCGGCACGGAAGAATTTTATTTCACCGCCATAGCCCAGACGCTCGCTCTTGTCATACAGAAAAAAGAGAAGGACCGTGAGATAACGATGGAGCGGCATAAACTGGAAAGCGTTCTGAATTCAATGAACGACGGCGTGATAATAGTCAACAGGGAGTGCGGAGTCGATTACGTCAATCCGGTGATGGCGCGCGATTTCGGACCGGTTGAAGGCAGGAAATGCCATGAATACATCGAGGACAAAAACGAGCTGTGCGACTGGTGCGAGTGGCCGGTGGAGGCACGCGGAGTGCCGGGACACAGGGAGTGGTACTGCATAAAAAACGGCAGAACCTACGAGCTGTATTCCACGGAAGTTGAAAGCATCGACGGCGGCAATTCCAAGGTCGAATTTTTCCATGATGTGACAAGCCAGAAAGTGGCCGACAGGGAAATTTCACATCAGGCTGACATGCTGGCCCAGGTCAGCGACGCGATCATTTCCTTCAATGAAGGGATGGTAATAACTTACTGGAATGACGCGGCGGAGATCATATTCGGATGGACCTCGGCGGAAGCGGTGGGCCAGCCGGTGATGAATATGCTTGGGGAAATGTTCTCCGGGACCGAGTTCGCCGCCACCGGCAGCCTTTCCGACATTCCGGAAAATTTCAGAAATGAGCTGGTGCTGAAAAGGAAGGACGGGAACATGATACACGTGGAGACCACCGGTATCAGGTTTCGGGGAGTCGACGGCACGGTGAACGGATACGTGACGGTGAACCGCGACATTACCCGGCGCAAGTTCGACGAGGCCGAGATGACAAAGCTGATGCTGGCGGTGGAGCAGGCCTCGGACTGGGTTATCATAACGGACAGGGACGGTACCGTCGAATACACCAACAGCATCGTGGAGAAGATAACAGGTTACGGCAAGAGCGAAATTATCGGAAGAAAGCCGAACATGTTCAAGTCCGGCAAGCACGACGGCGCATTTTATAAAAATCTGTGGGACACGGTGAATTCGGGGGGCACGTTCCGTTCGATATTCATCAACATGAAAAAAAACGGCGACCTTTTCTATATCGACAACACCATCACTCCCCTGAAAAACATCCACGGCGAGATAACTCATTTCATCGCCTCCGGAAAGGATATCACCCAGCAGATGCATATGGAGGACCGGCTGATCACGCTGGTGTATTACGATCTCCTGACGGGGCTGCCCAACCGGACGCTGTTTATGGACAGGCTCAACCAGGTGATGACCAGGGCGGAATACCAGAAACGCCTCATCGCGGTGATTATCCTCGACCTGGACAGGTTCAAGTACCTGAATGACGTGTTCGGATCCAACACCGGCGACGAGGTTCTGAAGGAGGTGTCGGTCCGCCTTCAGAACTGCATCAGGGACGGCGATATCCTGGCTCGACTCGGGGGCGACGAGTTCGGACTGGCGCTTGTCGATGTCGCCCAGAAGGAGGATTTCATCGTCATCGTGGAAAAGATCAGGACCTCGGTGTCGGAGCCCATATTGGTTAAGGGGAACGAACTTGTTCTCACGGTGAGCATCGGGATATCACTGTATCCCTTTGACGGCGAAAACGCCCATGCCATCTTTCAAAACGCCGACATCGCCTTTTCAAAAGCCAAAATGCTGGGGAGGAATAATTACCAGTACTACACCTCGGACATGAATGAGAAGGCGTCGGAGTTCATGTTTTTTGAAAAGCAGCTCTTTTCAGCACTGGACAACGACGAGTTCGTCATCCATTATCAGCCCTACTACGACATTTACACAAAGAAAATGGTGGGGATGGAGTCGCTACTTCGGTGGGACAACAAGAGCATGGGGCTCGCGCTGCCGCAGACATTCATCCCGATACTGGAAGAGACGGGAATGATCAACCCGGTGGGGTACTGGATCATGAGAAAAATATGCGGCCAGCTCATCAAGTGGCGGGGTGAAGGCCTGCCGGTGGTGCCGGTGTCTATAAATATCTCGCCGATACAGTTCAGACAGAAGGACCTTGCGGATACCCTTGAAAAAATTGTCGCAGAAAACCGTGTGGACCCCTCCCTCATCGTCCTGGAAATCATCGAGAGCACCCTCATGCACGATTTTGAATACGCCGGGTCCGTTCTCAAAAAGCTGAGGGAGATCGGGTTTTCCATCTCCATAGACGACTTCGGCACCGGATACTCCTCGCTCAGCTACCTGAAGAGGTTTCCTATCGACAGTATCAAGATAGACAAATCATTCATCAATGACATCACCACGGATCCGGACAGCGGATCCATCGTGACCGCCATCATTTCACTGTCGCACAGCCTGAACCTGAAGGTGATCGCCGAGGGGGTTGAAACCGAGGAACAGCTCAATATCCTCAGGATATTGCGCTGTGACTTCATTCAGGGGTTTTACTACAGCAGGCCGCTGACCTCTGAAGCGATAGAACACATCTATGTCGCTTCCATGGTGGCGAATGAAAAACCCGAGGGGCCTGTTGACGATTGATGACCGCGTGGAGCGCATCGTGCAGGCTGTTTCGTGCGGCTATGCCCGGCGTATCCGGATGACGGATCATCTATGCTGCATGATAACCCACTGGATCGCCATCCTCGTCAGCTCCGATGAACTGCCGATTCTCATTTTTTTCTTGATGCTTTTCCGGTGGCTTTCAACCGTGTAAATGCTGAGGTTCAGCTTTTTTGAAATGTCCTTCATGCTGTAGCCGTTCCCGATCAATTCGAACACCTCGAATTCCCTGTCGCTGAGCTGTTCGGTAAAGAGTGACCTCTTGTCGGCATTCTGATGAAACACCTTGTCCAGTATTTTTTTTGACAGTTCCTCCTTAAGGTACAGTTCCCCCTTGGTGATCGTCCGTATCGCGTCCACGATGATCCTCGGCGCGATGTCCTTCATCACGTATCCCCTGGCTCCCGCCTTGATGGCGCGCTCGGCGTAAATCATCTCGTCGTGCATTGAGAGAATGAGCGTGTGTATGCCGGGAAACCGCTCCCCGATAGATTTCACCAGGTCGATGCCGTTTACGTTTCCCTCTAGCATGATGTCGACGATGACGATGTCCGGTCTGTCCCTGTTGATCAGGGTGATCGCCTCGTTGGCGCTTGAGGTCTCGGCGCACACGGTGATGTCCCCCGTGTTTTCCAGTACGTCCCTAATGCCCTGCCGCACGATGGGATGGTCGTCGACAAGCATCACCTTTATTTTTTTAATTTCTGTTTCAGTGACGATTGATTCGTTTTCAGTCATACCAGTCCGGTCCTTGATTGTTCTGAACGTACGTGCCCGCGCAATTACATCAGGGACGTATTATCTATAATTATTATAGAAATATCAATACAAAAATACAGGAAGGCATATCGCAAATCAATAACGGAATCCAGCTATTATTGCATCACCATAATCAGGAACCGGAAAGAGGCCTTATACCTACGCGACATCGACGCAGATCACGCTTATGTCGTCCTCAAACCTGTCGTTCCCCTTGAATTCCAGGAGCTCGCCGTAAAGATTCTCGACAAACTCCCTGCAGGGAAGTCTTCTCAGTCTGATCATCCTTTCCTCCAGGTCTTTTCCGAAACGGATACCGCTGTCGTGACGGCTCGACGCCTCCACGAGGCCGTCGGTGTACATGACGATTTTACACCCCTTGGGAAGGATCGCCCGGGAATTGGTATACCGGTAGTCTTGCTGCTCCATCTCCTCCATGCCGAAAATAGCCAGAGGTATCCCCCTGGATCCGTCGAGTCTGCGCACGCTGCGTTCCAGCACCACCGCGGGGGGGTGGTGCCCTGCGTTGGAAAAAAGCAGGCTTCTCTCCTTTTCGTCGAAAACCCCGTAAAAAGCGGTCACGAAGGTGTTCTCCAGCTGGAAGGCGAGGATGTCGTTCAGGTGATTGAGGAGCGCCGACGGATTGCCGACGATTTTTTTCGATTCAAGAATACTGCTCTTAATCATTGACGTGATCAGGGCTGCCGGTACCCCGTGCCCGGACACGTCGCTTAAGAAAATACCGACCCGCCCCGGCTCCTCAAAGGGGATGAAATCGAAAAGATCCCCGCCCACCGCCTCCATCGGTTTATACAGGGAGTGCATGTTCCCCGCCGGGCTTCCTGCGGGTATGAGCCGCTGCTGGATTTTTCTGGCCATCTCGAGATCATTGTTCATGATGTTGATGCGTTTTTCCAGTTCGTTGCGTTCGTGCGTGAGCTCCTCCTGCTTTTCCGCAATGGTGTTCCGCTGGGAGAACTCTTTTCTCGTGTAGAATTCGATGAGGAAGCAGGCGAACATGCCGATGATGTTTGACGAGATAAAAAAGAAATTGTTGTTGATGAAAACTTTGAAGGTATCGGGATTCCCCAGAATGTCCTTGTAGAATATATTGATGAACTCGTACCCGGCCGTTATCGCCCAGCACACTGCGGTGGCGTAAAGAAACCTGAGCTTCACGAAGGTATATGTCCACATCATTACCAGAATGAGCCCGGCGTAATAGTAGAGACTGATTTCCTCCTCCACGGTGATGATTATGATCGCCAGGATTCCGAAACCGGCGATAAGCGACGTGATGCTCAGCAGCACCTGCATCCATTTCTTGAAAAAACTGAAAAATGAGAGGGCGAGCATGACTGCCAGATAGGGGACCACCACGGCGAACCGCACAAGCCAGATTGAGTTGCGCGATAGCGGCGCGATCACGCTGTCAAGGAAACCGAAGACCGAGTAAAGTATCATCCCGAGAATGAGCGCGAGCCGCACCGTCACAATTGATTTTTCCGCATAGTCGTCGAGAAACTCGCGTTCCATCGGTTCGGGGAATCGGAGTCCCTTTGTGAATTTTTCCCTGAAAATCGTCTTTAGATATTGGCTGTTTAATGTCATATTTTGTATTCAAATACAAGGAATCTCTGTCCCACCGACATAACTATTGCATGCGTTCGGCAGAAGTCTACTTAAAAACATTGATTTCTGCGGGACGGCCCTATTTAATTCTGCATTTCATGGTTTCATGGACGGCTGCCGAACACACATCGTACCGTGGATTTTTCTCTGCAGACGATATACAAGACGGCGAAAAAGGCGAAGATCTTCCCGGTGCCGGTTTTTTGCTCTTGACCGGGTCGGGCGGTCAGATGGACACTGCGAATTAAGCGGACAAGCCATGAACGATACGGTCATCTACAACGGGACTTTCAGGGCAGACAGGGAGTCGCTGGCGAGGGAGATGCGGGCGGGGGGAAACCCGGCGCGCGAGGCGGAGCTGATGCGGCTTGCCGACGAGGCCGAGGCGGTCGGAAAACCCCGGGCGCTCTACCGGGAGGCGCGGGTCGATCTGATAGAGGGGGACTCCGTGTATATGGAAGGCGTCGGGTTCAGCGGGAGGGTCATCGCGGTCAATCTCGCCGGCGCGGATTCGGCGTACCCCTTTATCGCCACCTGCGGCGCGGAGCTGGATCTGTGGTCCCGGAACTTCGACGATATGCTGTACCGCTACTGGGCCGGGGCGATCAAGACGCAGGCGCTCGATCAGGCCCTCGGCTGGGTGAATTCCCGGATACACCGGAAGGGGGAAAAAGGCGAGCGCTCGATGATGAACCCGGGATCTCTCCCCGGGTGGCCCATCGAGGAACAACGCCCTCTGTTCCGGCTCCTTGGCGGTGACGCTGAAAAAATCGGCGTCCGGCTCACCGGCGGTCTTTCCATGGACCCGGACATGTCGCTTTCGGGTATCATCTTTTTTTCGGACAGGGCCTTCGTGAACTGCGCGCTCTGCGACAGGGAGGATTGCGCCGGCCGCCGCGTCCCGTGCGACTTCGACCTCCGGCGGCACTACGGGGAATGAAGCGCGGAATGGTTGGTCCTGAATACCTGATTAGTGCTCATTGTCATTCCAGTATAATAACTCTGAATTATTCACGATGTCACATGGATTGCATCTCTCATGATTCAAAATCGATTGCTGTTTCATCTTACGGCGCCCCATACGCCGGATGCGTCCTTGAATTAAGCATAAAAGGCTGTGTTACTTTTCCATTCCGCGTATACATAAAAAAACCGGCAATCCCCAAACCTCCCCGGTCGGACCGTGTAAATTATTATGTTACACTTATCTGACACTTTAGAGATTCTGGAAGCGCCGGTTTTCCGGTAGTTCCGCAAGTCCTGAATTATTCAGGACTTAATGCGGGGTGTACGAGACTCGAACTCGCGACCCCCTGCGTGACAGGCAGGTACTCTAACCAAACTGAGCTAACACCCCTTGCTGAAAGGATTTTCAATAAAACAGGAGGGCCTGTTTCTGTCAATTAAAATGCGATTGTTTTTCAAATAAAATTATCCTGACGTCATCAAAACCGGGCATCGCGGGTGTTCGCATGCCGTCTCTCCCGGCCTGATTCCGAGGAGGGAAAAAATTTATGTGCGATTGCGTCAATATTGGGTATTATGATATAATATATATTCTGGCCCCTGGGAGTTACGGAAAAATATTTGACAATGAGCGGGGGATTATTTCTGTTATGGCAATGGATAGGAAAGCAGAAAATACCGTACACGGCGGGCCTTCACACTTGCAGCTTGTGTATTACGGAAACGATACGCTGAAAAAAGTCGCCGAGGAAGTGACGGACATCGACGGGGCGCTGGTGGAGCTGATTGAATCGATGTACGGGATCATGTATCGCGCCGGAGGCATAGGTCTCGCGGCGCCGCAGGTGGACATTTCAAGGCGGGTGATAATCCTGGACCTTCAGGAGAAAAAAGGCCCGTCATTTCCCCTCATAAACCCTGTAATCAGGGAATTCTCCGACGAGGTGGAGCCGTACGAGGAGGGATGCCTCTCCATACCCGGCATTATGAGGGACGTGACGCGTCCGGTTGAGGTCCTGGTGTCCGGCGTCGACATCGAGGGAAACGAGATAGAGTTTGAGGCGGGAGGGCTTCTGGCAAGAGTGCTTCAGCACGAAATCGACCATATAAACGGGATGCTGTTTATTGACCGAATCGAGGACTTCCAGAGGAGGGAGCTTCGTCCGGAGCTTAAAAAGATCAGGAAACTGAACAGGGAGCCATGAGGATAGGATTTTTCGGGACTCCCGAAATCGCCGCGAAATGCCTCCGATACCTCAGGGACCTGCATGAAATACTCTTCCTTGTCACCGGCGAGGACAAAAAATCGGGAAGGAGCCAGAGGGTCCATTTTAATCCCGCAAAGGCGGCGGCCCTTGAGACCGGTATCCCGGTACTTCAGCCGCATTCGCTGAAGGACGGCGATGCGGCCGCACAGATCAACTCCTTCGGGGCCGATATCTACGTGGTGGTGGCCTACGGCATGATGATCCCCGGAAGCATCTTCGACCATCCGCCGCTGAAAACTGTCAACCTTCATCCGTCACTGCTCCCCCGGTACAGGGGGGCGGCGCCGATCCAGTGGGCCCTGATAAACGGCGAGTCGGCCACCGGCATTACGGTGCAGTTGATCAACGAAAAGCTCGACGCGGGCGATCTGGTGCTTCAGGAAACGGTTGACATCCGTCCGGACATGACGGCCGGGGAGCTTTACGGGATCGCCATGGAGAGGGGAGGGCCGCTGCTCGACAGGGCGCTGGACCTTCTGCGGCGGAAGGCCGTGGCGCCGGCACCGCAGGACGAGTCCGCGGTGAACTACTGCTCTAAAATCGACCGTGACACCGCGCATATCGACTGGACTCGCGAGGCGTACAGGGTGCACAATCTCGTACGGGGTCTCAATCCGAAGCCGGTGGCATGGACCGTTTTCAGGGGAAAAACGGTGAAGATATGGAAAACCGCCGTCTGCGCCGATCCGCCTGAATCAGCGCTCACGCCGGGTGAGCTTGCCCGCTTCGGCAGAAAAAGGCTTCTGGCCGGCACTGGTGACGGCGCGGTGGAAATCCAGCTCATACAGCCGGAAAACCGCGATGTCATGGAAAGCTCTTCGTTCATCAACGGCTACAGAATCGAGCCGGGAGACCGGTTCGAATAAATAGAAAGACCGCCCCCCGCCGGAATATTCCGCATCTTCCGTTTATTGGAAATACTATTGACAAATAAATCGTTTTTCATATACTTATAAGTCATAATTTCATCATTCAACGGGACAGATGGCGTCGAAAAGAACAAGAAATGGCTTAAAGGACCGGAATTCGGTTCATTTCCAGGATTCCGCGCTGGCCAGGGAAAAGCAGAAGGCCAGGGAATTGCGGGGTTCCCCGTGGTGGAAAAAAAAGAAATCCACGGGGGTATGCCATTACTGCGGCGGCAGGTTCAACCCCGCCGATCTCACCATGGACCACATCATCCCCCTTTCCAGGGGCGGCAGTTCCGAAAGGATGAACATAGTCCCTGCGTGCAAGGAATGCAATAATAAAAAAAAATACCTTCATCCTGCCGAGTGGGATGAGTATCTACAGTGGATGAAGAAACGCGAAGTGTAGCGGTTCCGCTGATTTTTTTTCCGGCCCCTGGCACGGGACCGCACGCGGCGGAGGCCGCTACTTTATGCGATAATGCGCTGATGCGCGTAAATGGTGGGTTTATATCATGGCGGACAAAAAACAGCTGCAGTTGAAAACAGGGGATGTGCTTTTCGCCCAGGGAGAGGACCCGGAGGGTCTCTACATGCTCGAGTCCGGATCACTTGAGATCATGTCGGCGTCCGACGAATACAATGGCCTCGACAGGGATCTCGTGCTATCCAAAAGCGTCCGTGCCGGGCTCCTGAAGGCGAAGGTTCTTGTGGTGGGGCTGTCCGAACAGCTCACCGGCCCCTACCGTAAATCGGTCCGCGCCGCCGAGGACTCGACCCTCACCCGCCATCCCATGATAAACGGCGGAATGAAAGCGGTGGCCGGGTCCGATCCGAAAATGGCCGTCACGATAATGAAACACCTTGTCGCGGCGGCGGCTGCGCAGTCGGCCTCTTCCGACAGGTGCGGGCGGCTCTACCAGACCGCGGGAATGATGGCCGACAATATCTGCGTAATGTACCGGTCCATGTCTGAAACCAACGCGGCGGACCCCCTTCATTCGAGGGCGGACAGTATCTTTACAAAATTCAAAGCGGGCGGGGGGGCTGAACCGCCGATGTACGACGCACGGTTTCTCGTGGCGGACAACAGCCGCTTTCTCAAGAAACGGTACGATCCCCCCGTGGTGTCGGGCAACGGCGCCGGGTCCGGAAAGGTAAAGGAGCTGCTGGAAAAGCTTTTCAATATCGATTCCTCGCTCATGTCCAAGGCGCTGAAATCGGACCCCTCCATCGCGGTGTCGGCGTACGACATCCTCTTTGATGAGTTGATGGCAACGCTTGACAGGTCGCTGGCGGTCGCCAGGGGGACGCAGGAGATGCTCGGCAGCCTTTTCGGCGCAAACCAGAGCTGGACATCGTATCTGGCCGACGCCGGCGGGTACGGGGAATGGAAACGGAGCAACCGCGTCTCGGACGATTTTCTGCACGGATTTCTCTCCATTGTGAGCAAACTCAACTCGGTGTACGAGGAGATGACCGGGGTGAAGATCACCCAGTCCTTTCCGGCGATAAAGAAAATTCATGACCTCTATTCCGGTTCAAGAGAAAAGAAGGAGACGGCAATATCGCCTGAAACTGGCGCCGACTCCGCCCCCGGGGTCATTCAGTCGGGAACAATGGACAGATCCATGCACCAGATTTTCGAATTCGCGGTGGTGGACAAGGAATTTCAGGGCCGGTTCATTAAACTCCTCAATGAGTTCAAATCAATGAAGGACCCTTTCAGCACCGAGATTGAAGGGAGAAAAATCAGACGGCACCTCACAAAACTCTACTGGGACGTGTACAAACAGGCGTTCCTCAGAAGCAGGACGGAATCGACGGTGCCGCGATCCGTTCAGCTCATGCTTCGCTTCGGTTTTATGGACGAGACCATGCTCGATCCAGAACAGGTAAATGACCTGACCGAGATACTTCGGTCACAGGAGAATTCCGGCGTAATTCCGGTAAAATACGAGACCGAGTTTCTTTCCATGGTAATGGACGGAAAGATCGAGCCGAGCATCAACGAAATGGGGCTCACCTACGAGGAGTTTCTCCGTGAGCAGGACAAAGTCAGCGTAAAGAAAAAGGACTCCGGCAAATCCAAGGATGAACACATAAACAAGGTCCTCTACGAGATCGACCAGCGCCTCGCCAGCACCGCGGCCGTCTGTTCCGGGTCCACGGCCACCGCGTTCCCGATCCTCAGTTCCATGGCCGTCAAGGGCGGGCTTAAATCGCTTTTTAACGACAAAAAAAAGATCGAGGACATGACCCTTGAGATACGGGACACCGATTATTCGCTTTTTTTCAGGGAGACGGTGCTGAAGCTGGGGGAGGCCAGGGAGATCATAATGGAGGAGATCATCCCGAACATCATCCTTATCCCCATCCTGGGCGCCAAGACGCTTCTCTGGCAGGAGCTTACCGGCAGCAACAGGCGGTCGCGGGGGAGGATCGTGGTGCCGATACTGTTCATGGGGGACCTGAAGCGGCGGATACTTCACACCTTCGCCTGTTTCCGCTGGGAGCTGAACCGCTCCTTGAAAGGGGCGATGTGGGCCGATCCCATCGAGGGGGGGGTCACCGGCGAGTACTTCGATTACGTCAACACGTTTAAAAAGATGTCGAAGCTTTCACAGGAAGCCAAGGAGAAGATTTCTGAGCGGTTCAAGGCACTCAGGACCAACAGGGACAGGTTCGCGGACGATTACATCCAGTGGATCATGTATGAAAAAAACGGCATCATGCGGCAGAACAACGTGGTTAGGGAGATGTTTTTCAAGCATGTCCCCTTCAGGAAAGACGTCAGGGAAAAACTCGGATCAATGCCCGCATTTTCCCATGCCGCGAACAGGTACAAGAACATCCAGGCAAGGACCATCGCCGCGTATGAGCGCAGGTTTAAAAAGTACCAGGACGAGAGCGGCGCCTATCCTGAGGAAATCAGGAAATATTTTGAATTTCTGTCGCTGTGACCGTACGATGTGCAGAGTGCCGCGGAGGGCGATTTCAATAGAGAAGGTACCGACGCATCTTCGCCTTATACTGCCTGAGCGGGGCCTTGAACTCCCCAATAAAATCTTCGTATGTTTTTCCCGATTCGATGGCTTTTCTCATTCTGTCCGTACCGGCAAGAGCGTCTATGGAATAATGTCTGCCGTGCCCTGTCCATCTCGTGCGGGGATAGAGTTCCTTTATCAGGCCTATTATCCTGTAGGCGGTTTCCGTGGGGCTGAACTTTCCTCCGGTATAAAATACCTGAACGCCGCCGCAGGTGCGGTTACGGTGCAGGCTGAAGGTCGGCATGAACCGTACCGGGCGGAACCTGAAATTTTTTAGCCCCAGGTCCGACAGCCGACGGCAGAAAGATTCAGGATCGATCCAGGGGGCGCCGAGATACTCGAACGGCTTTGTGGTGCCCCGGCCGAGGGAGATGTCTATTCCTTCCATGTACACCATGGCGGTGTAAAGGATCGAGGATTCGTAGCTGGGCAGGTTCGGCGACGGCGGCACCCAGGGGAGGCCTGTCTCGCTGTAGAGCATGTCCCTGTCGTATCCGGACATCCTCACCACACGGAGCCGCAGGTCAGGGGCGTATTCTCCGCGGTAAAAATCAGCCGCTTCACCCGCGGTCATCCCGTAAATGAAGGGGGCGGGGTAGGCGCCGATAAACCTTGTGGTGAACGCCTTTTCCAGGGGGGGGCCGTCGATTCCCAGGAAGCCGATCGGGTTCGGCCTGTCAAGCACCACGAGTTCGGTCCGGCTCCCCCGCAGCGAGTCCATCACCCATTTCAGATTGGAGATGTAGGTGTAGCACCTCATTCCCATGTCCTGTATGTCGTAGATCACCGCGTCGGCGCTCCTCAGGAGAAAGGAGATGGAGTCGTCGCTCAGGTTGTGGAGGTTGTACACCACCAGCCTTGCGGAATCATCGGCGTACCATGTCCTGGAATCGAAGTCGTTTTCATATCCGTACAGGCCGTGTTCAGGAGAGAGGACGGTGGTGATGATGATGCCCCGCTCCCGGAGGAGCCTGATGTTTCCCCGCAGGCGCCTGTCCACGCCGGAATGATTGGTGATAAGCACCGCCCGTTTTCCCCGGTACTCTTCGGCGTGGTCCCGGATGAACCGTTCCAGGCCGGTCCGGACGCTCCCGTTGCCGGTCGGCAGGGCATACTGCGCGCGGGAAGAGCAGGCGGCAGCTGTCATAAGCAGCCAGAGGGCGATTACAAGCATGGAGGCGGTGACGCGTGCGGCTCCGGCGGTCTTTTGGGGCCGTAGTTTCGAATTCATGCTTTTTTGTCGGACAGCGCCCTTTCCCGGTCAAGAGATTAATTGCACTGACCGGGTATTTTATAGGTGCTTGACTGCGGAAATGTCCGATAATATAATTAACGAGTAAATCCGGGGGTACGATTGTTATGCCATACGCGTCAAAGTTTTTTCTGTGGCCATTTGGGCTTCTGATCATTTGCTTCCTCTTTACCTGCGGCTCTACCGTTAACGAGAACCTGAGGGAAGAGTCGATCCTGAACCGGGCCACGAAAGACTCGGAGGAAAAATACGCCCGCCTCCTGGTGGACCAGAATCTGTACACCACAAAAGGCGGGGAGCTTCAGAAAAAGTTTTATCGCCACCTGATCGGAATCGCGGGAGAGATATCCGAAAAGAGGCAGCTCACCATAATTCCCGGGACGATCGGGTTTTATTATGACAAAAAATCCGGCGATAAAACCCGGCTTTACATGGGGCTTGACATCCAGAGCGGCCGCCAGTTTCCCGCCACCCTTACGGACAAGGCCCTGCAGGCGCTCAGGAAGGACGTGGGGATAGTGATGCACACGATGGATTCATGCAGGTCCATTTTCAGGGAAGATGACGTTGCCGGCATGGTCATCGGATGGAGATGGTCAAACAACAAGTCAGGGGAGTTCGTGAGCCTCTGGATCGAAAAGTCAGACATGACGAAATACGTGAACCTCCAGCTGACCGTCGAGGAGGTTATCCACCGGAGCACCGTCACCAACAGTGAGGGGAAGATAATCAGGCTCCCGTTATAGCTTCAAGCTCGGCGCACAGGGTCTTGATGTGCATCATGGCCCCCACTGAAATCCTCACGTATTCCGAAATCACCGGCTGGTCGAAATACCTTACCAGTATTCCGCGCTCCTTGAGTTTTTCATAGATATCTTTCGACTTGACCGCCGCGTGCCTGGCCAGAATGAAATTGGCACGTGAAGGAACCACCTCGAAGTCCAGTCCGCGCAGCCGCTCCTCCAGGTATTCCTTGTTGTTGACCACCATCTCGCGGCTGTAGTTGAATCCTTTCGAGTCCTTCAGCGCGGCGGCGGCGGCGGCGATGGCGGGCCTGCTCACGTTATAGGAGTCCTTTATTTTCCAGAGGCCCCTGATTATGTCCGTGTGCGCCGCGGCGATTCCTATGCGCATTCCCGCCAGGGAATAGGATTTGGAAAAGGACCTTGTGACGATAATGTTGTCGAAATCATTCACGAGCTCAACCGCGGAACCGCCGTAAAAATCGATGTACGCCTCGTCGACCACCAGAAGCCCGCCGAAATTGGCCAGGAAATCCCGTATCTCCTCCACCTCGCAGTAGGTGCCGGTGGGGTTGTTCGGGTTGGAGAGGATCACCAGCCGGTATTTTTTCTTCAGGAATTTTTTAAGGTTGAAGGAAAAGTCCTTTTCCAGGTCGATCCGGTCGTATTTGACGCCGGCAAGCTCCGCCATCGTGTAGTAGAGGGAGTAGGACGGATAGGCGAAAGCGGCAGTGTCTTCCTGTTCCACGAAACCCCGGAAGATGAGGGTGAAAAGCTCGTCGGATCCGTTGGAGACCATGCAGTTGTCAGGCGCGATGCCGTTCTGGGCGGCGAAAATTTTTCGCACCGTGGTTGCGGTCGGGTCCGGATACAGACGGAGGCTTTCGTTGGCGCTTTTTACGACCGCCTCGAGCACGGATTTTGAAGGCGGAAAGGGATTTTCGTTGGTGTTCAGCTTTATCACCGTGTCGGTGTCCACCGGCTGTTCCCCGGGAAGATATTCGGTCATTTCCCTCAGTTTTTTATTCCAGTATTTCATGTCAGCTCCTCTTTTCATGTGCGGCGCCTGTGAGTTCGGACACGCGGGCGCACCCCTCTTTGACCGCGTAATCCTCGAGTTCCGCCGCGAGCCTCACCGAAAGCGCCGGGTCGACCATGTTCATGGTTCCCACGGAGATTGCGGCGGCGCCGGCCAGGATGAACTCCAGCGCGTCCTCGAGAGTGGCGATACCCCCGAGGCCGATTATGGGTATGGAGGTCTTTTCGAACACGCGGTACACCGCCCGCACCGCCAGGGGGCGGATTCCCGGCCCCGAGAGGCCTGCCACCGTGTTTCTAAAATGGGGCCTTTTCGTCTTCACGTCGATTTTCATGCCCAGAAAGGTGTTTACCGCGGACACCGCGTCCGCGCCGATTTTTTCCGCCGCCAGGGCGAAATCGGCGATATCAGTCACGTTGGGCGAGAGTTTCACGATAAGCGCGCACGCGGTGTGCCGGCGCGTTTTCTCC
Organism: Spirochaetota bacterium; assembly: GCA_041737965.1. Classification (GTDB taxonomy): domain Bacteria; phylum Spirochaetota; class UBA4802; order UBA4802; family UBA5550; genus JAFGJK01. Next base: position 51,377 of record JBGSQT010000038.1, read on the forward strand.
ACGAGAGAGGTGAAACGCTTCATGTCGGTGCCGAAAGTCATCCCCCCCTCCTTTACGTTGGGGCAGGAGACGTTGAGTTCGACGGCGTCGATTCCCTCCGTGTTCGAGAGAACCCGGCAGAGCTCAACGTTTTCGTCCTCGCTGTGCCCGGCGATGTTCGGTATCACCGCGGCGTTTTTACGGAGCAGAAAGGGGAGCTTCTCCGTGATGAACTTTTGGAGTCCCACGTTTTCGAGGCCGATTGAATTGAGCATGCCTGAAGGCGTCTCCAGCACGCGGTTGCCACGGTTGCCGACACGGGGCTCCACCGAGAGCCCCTTGGTGAATATCGCCCCGAGTTTTGAAAGGTCGATAAAGCGCGAGAGCTCTTCGCCGTACCCGGCCGTGCCGGACGCGACGGTGACCGGGTTTTTAAGCCTGCATCGGCCGATTTGTACACTGCAGTCCACGGAGACTTCCTGTTCTTTGCGGTTTTTCAATTAGGGCAGTTGATATCCACGTCAACGTAAGGTCAAGAAATAAAATTGAAACCAGGACTCCGCGCTTCAATACGCCCTTTTGCCCATATAGTTCCCGGGCGGGCTGTACCGGCACACCAGGATGTCGTTTCCGCCGGCGGTCGATTTGGCGCACCCGACTTCACGGGTGTCCCGCCAGATTATCTGCGTGTAATGGCCCACCTGGAACCAGCTTCCGGTGGTGCTCACGTCAGGAAAGGCGCCCTCACGGTAATAGCGTTTTTCCTCGCCCCAGTTGTCCACCATCGCGGTGTATGAAAAATAGCCGGAAGTGCCCATCCAGAGATTTTCCCCCTCGCCGGGCCTTTCCCTGGCGGTGCTGTGGGCGAGGCTCCTCCCCCCCAGAGACGCCAGATGGTCGGCCCATGCCTGTGCGTGCCTCGCCAGCTCTTCTGACCAGGCGAGGGGCTGAATCCCCAGCTCGGAACGGTATTTGTTGTGTGCCGCCAGAATCTGCCCGGCCATGCCGTCCTGCGCGGCGCTGCGGTTCAATGGAGCGTTGATGAAAATAAGGCAGAGAAAGATGCTGAATATCTGCGCTGCGTTTTTTGCGATCCGTCCGTATTGTGTCATTCGGCGCCTCCCTGTATCGTGAATTGAAATCCCTCTTTATCGTTGACAAATACGCTGAATGATTTCATTTTCTCATCAAATGTCAATGAAAATCGGGACGATTCATGTAATTATATGCGGGACGATTCTTACGGCGGTTTTTTTCGCCGCCTCCTGCCGCGAAGAGCCGCGCCGCTACACCAGGCCGCTGATGGGAACCATCGTCAACGTCACCGTGGCGGCGTCTGACAGTGACACTGCGCTCAGGGCGGCGGAAGCCGCCTTCTCGGAGATCGCCAGGCTCGAGGAGATCATGAGCCCCTACCGGAAGGGGAGCGACGTCTGGCGTGTCAACAGGGACGCCGCCGCGTTGCCGGTGGAGGTGAGCGCAGACACGTTCCGGGTGCTTATGGCTTCGGCGGCCATGGCGTCGGAATCAGGCGGCGCCTTTGACGTCACCTTTATGCCGCTTGGGCGTATCTGGAACTATGAGTCCGAGCCGTTCACTCCCCCTGGTCCGGCTGCGGTGGCGCGCGCGAAGGTCCTGGTAAACTATAAAAACCTCGTGCTGAACCCTCAGAACAGGAGCGTCCGGTTTCTCAGGCCGGGCATGGGAATCGGCCTCGGCGCAATCGCCAAGGGATACGCAATCGGAAGGGCCATGGCGGCGATACGGGCGCTGGGGATAGATGACTGCATAGTGGAGATCGGCGGCGACCTGCAGGTGTCGGGAACAAAACAGGGGCGGCCCTGGATCACCGGCCTCCGTCATCCTCGACACGGCGGTCTGCTCCTCTCGATCGCGATGGAGCCCGGCGAGAGCGTGGTCACCAGCGGCGATTACGAGCGGTTCGCGATTCACCGGGGAAAGCGGTACGGCCATATAATCGACCCCAGGACCGGATATCCCACCGAAAGCTTTGAATCGGTGACCGTGGTGTCCGGGGACCCGATGTTCGCCGACGGGGCGGCCACGGCGATTTTCGTGCTGGGCCCGGACGAGTACCGCCGGTTTGTGGACCGGCACGGCGACATCGGGGTGATTCTCATCGACCTGAAGGGGAACGTGATGATCTCGAAATCGCTCAGGGAGAAGATCGTATTGTTTGAAAAGATTCCGGTGCGTTGGATCTGAAGGGGCCTGCCTCAATACCTGCCGTAATCCTGCACGAGCTCGTAGTACAGATCGGTGCTTTCCACCCATAGGGGGATGAGCCCCCAGTAGGCCGCCTGGTTTCCGACGTCGTTGTAGTAGAGCGCGCGGACCCTGAGGTTTCCGGCGATGCTCGCGGTGTCATAGATCAGCGCCGACCAGTTTACGACGCCGGCGGCGGTGACCTGGGAGGAGTAGACCTCGTAGTTGCCGGCGCCCAGCCGGCCGTCGAACCAGGTGACGTAAAAGGGGCTTGCGTTGTTGACGCTGTCTGCCAGGGTGATGCGCGGGCCGTCGTCGCTGTCCGAGGCCACGGCCACTGCGGAAATGTTCCAGGGGCCGGTGGGCGCCCCGGCCGAGGAGTAGGACGCGGAACGGATAAGGTAGTTGGTGCCGTTAAAGAACCGGTACGCCACCAGCTCCCGCTCGTCGGCGCCGCCGGAAATATCGTCAATCACCATGTGCGGGTCCCGCCCGGCGAACTGCGACGCCCAGTTGATGCCGGGCGCGGCGTCGTCCATCTCCACCAGCCCCACGTTGTCCGCCGCGGTGTTGTGGGCGAGCAGATAGAACTTGTTGGTGAATATGGCGGACCGGGCCACCTGATCGACCCCCACGTTGGCCCAGCCGAAATTGGCGGGCGCCGCGGTGTCGCAGATGTTGGTCACTGCCCACGGGTTCGAGTGAAGCGGATAGGTGTTGTTGGTGATGTCCCAGGATGAGGCGTCGATCCTCGTCGCGCTGCTGCACACCGCGAAAAAGTCGCGGTTGGCCGCGTCGTTCGCGGCCAGGTCCACCCTGGTGAACCCGGCGACGCCGCTGACCGCGATCCTGTCCCCGACTTCCACGGTCCATTCGTCGTTGAGGTTCAGCCAGTTGTCGCCGCCGTCGGTGAAGGTGATGTTGATCCCGCTTCCGTTAATGTTTGTGAACGTGAAGGGCGTGCTTGTAATGGAGACCGGGGTGCCGGCCCCCCCGTTGTAGTCCCAGGTTATTTCAGCGGTGCCGTCAGGGGGGCCTTCGGCGGTGACCGTAAGGGTGAACGTGCCGTTTCCTGTGCCGGTGTAGGTGAGCGAGCTGGACACCGTGTCCGCGTAGGCCGACGCGCCGTTTCCCACGGCGACCGTCCAGTGGTCGTTCATGTTCAGTATCCCGTCGCCGCCGTCGGTGAGGATCACCCAGACGTTGGTGGCGCCGAGCTGGAAGGGGGCGCCGTCGGTCGGCACGAAGGTCGAGGTCGGCGGACCGCCGCCGAAATCGTAGGTGATCTGCCCGGTGCCGGTGCCGAAGGCGTCGATCGTGCCGCCGATGGACACGTAAATGTTGAAAGTCCCGTTGCCGAGGGAGTTGTCGTAATCGCTGGCCGTGTCCACTGTCAGGCTTTCGGCCAAGCCGGCGCTCACGTTAAAGTCCCATTCGTCGGCCGCCACGAGCCCCGCCGGCGCCCCGTCGGTAATGGTGAAGCTCACCCCGCTTGCGCCGAGCGCGAAGGGGACGCCGCTCAGGGGCCATACGTTGGTCCCGGCGCCGCCATTATAGTCCCAGGTGATACGGCCGTTTATCCCGTTCATTGCGCCGGTATTGGTCACTATAATGTGAAAGGGGCCGCTTGGAGGAACGAGCGAGTTGTTGTAATAACCCGAAGTGGCCACGGTTTCGTTTCCGGCGTTGGCGATTGTCGTGATCGGCCCAATGCTTTTGGTTGTCACCGTCACCGGCTGGCCGTACCCGGAACTCGTCACGACGCGCCCCGGGCCCCGGTACCGCACCGGGGCTCCGCTGGCGTCAAGGTATTCGCGGACCGCGGGGCGTCCGGTGGCGTTGTCGATATATCCCACGAGGAAATTGGTGCTCGCGGCGTTGCGCACCACGGAAAAAACAGACAACGCCTGTATGGTTATATTCAGGGGCACTCCGGCGCTTCCTGCGCCTCCGCCGAAGGTGAATATGCCCGCCGCGGTGATGCGCTTGGCATAGAGCTGGTTTGTGGCCGTGTCCTGGTACACGATGATCGCCCCCCCGGCGCCGTCGCCGGTTATGGCGATGTTGCGGTGGTTGGCCGCGACGGTGGTGACGGCCATCCCCCCGGGAGAGGCCCACTGCGGCGCGCCGGTGGTGCTGAAAAACTGGCCGTAGATGTCAAAGTTGCCCGCCTGGGTCGATTCCCAGAAGACGAACCCGCCGCCTAGCGCCGTTTGAAGAATGACCTGTCCGTTCTGGTTGTTCGCCGCCACGCTTGCCGCCTTGCGCGTCATGAAGGTGAACTCGCCCGATGTTTCCCCCGCGTCCACAGTGCCAAAATTCGCGAGATCAAGCCAGACGCGGTAGTAGTAGGTGCGCGTGGCGGTGAGCCCCGCAAGTGTTATCCGGTGAAGGATCTGCTGGGTGCTTCCCCCGTCCCAGTTCCCTTCCACGCCGGACTGGAACGCGTACAGGTTCGGCGGCGGCGCCGCCCGAGACACGGTGTCGTAGAGGATTCGGCAGTTGATCGTACTCACGTCCACCGCTCCGGTGGTGGTGAAGTAGATGTCGCCGCCGCTTATGGTGACGTTTTCAGACCAGGAGGTGTCCACCACCGGGTTTGCCGGCGCCCCAGGGTCGGTTTCGGTGGTGAATGTCCACTGCTGTTCGCCGTTGTCCACCAGGTCGTTGGGTATGAGGTCCCGCACCCTGTTGGCGGGAATCGCCTCCGACGGGGTCCCGTGCACCCGCACCGTGTAGGCGGTGCCGTAGGCCAGCGGCGTGGTGAGGTTCAGCCGCCAGGTGTTGCCGCCGGGATTTGCCACTCCTATCCCGCTTCCGGGCGTGATTGTGAAGGTGGTGTTGGCCACCACGTTGGCCACCGCCTTGTTGAAGGTCAGTTCAACATAGGGAAGATTTCTGCTGATGTTCAAGGCCCCTTTTGGCGGATACTGCGAATTGACCAGCACATAGGGGGGCGTGTTGGTGCCGGTGGTGGCGGTGCCCGCATCAAAGGTGAAGACGTAATTTTTGTCCAGCGTCCGGGTGAGAGCCGCGTTCTGCAGCGCGGAATTGATGTTTATCGTGATCGTTTCACCGGCCTGGAAGTTCACCGACGGGTTCAGCGTCACCGTGGTGCCGGTACCGGCCACGATATAGGCGATACCGCCGGTAAGCGAGCCGGATATGGTTACATTGGACGAGATATTGCCGGCGACGTCATTCACCGTGTCCGGGAACACAAAGACAATGTTTGCGTCAAGGGGGATATTGGAGTCTTTGTCGATTGGTGACACCATGACTGTGTTCATGAGAGTAGTGCCGGCCAGTACGCTGGGGATTCCTGTTGAATAATATTCCGATTCCGGCACAGAGGGGGCGGTGCCGGTGCATGCGACGAAAAGTGCCAGCACAAAGGCGTAAATATGGGGATGCAGTGTATGAAACAGTCTATTCATGGTCGGCAATGGTTCTATAAATATTAATGCGTGTTCCTTTGGCGTATTTTACTTGATTTTAACGGCATATTCGTACTACAGTAATAAATAATGAATTCATCACTCCATCTGTATATCATATTTATAATATAGTAGAATTTCAAGTAAAAATGAAAGTCAGAAGAAAAATCGTCAGGTTTTTATCCTCACTTTTCGTGGTATCCGCGGTCACGCTGTACATGGAGCCCTCCAGGGGCGCAATCTCCATGGTAGTCTGCACCCCCGCGTCCCCCACAATCCTCTCCACCGGACTGGGGTATTATCTGGCCGGGGGCGTAACGGGATCCCCCAGCTACAATTATACGGTGAGAGTTGTGGACCCTGCCGCGGCGAGCTGGGCAGATATAACCCTGGTCCGGCTGACCATACCGAATTCAACCAATATTGTCCTCCGTATCGTCGATTTCACGCCCGGCGCGGTGAATTACGACATCGGCGGAGCGCCGGGCCCGGGCACCATGTTTCTGGACTCCGGAAATGTTAACGTCACCGCCTCTGTGGCGGGAAATTTCAACGATTTTACCGTCACTTTTTTCGTGACATACCGGTGGGACACGCCGGAATCGGTCTGGGCTGCAGCCCGCCCCATCACGGCCGAGGCGAATTCCGTCACCTCGCCCGGTATCGTCTCGGCGGTGGCCAATACCTCGTACGGGGTCTGTTCCTCTATACGCATGTTCAACCAGGCCCAGGACGGAGAGGCGGCGGACGGGTGGATCAGCCCCTTTTATACCGGATTTAACGTCACCTCGATTCTGGTGTACAACGTCCCCGGCGCGGGCGTCGCGGACAATATCGAGACAAGGGACAACGGCGAGATATCCGGCACCCTGCTTCTGCTCGACGGAGCGAGCACCACGCTTACCGACAACACCCCGGCGGCCCTGAGCTACGCGGTGTCCAATCCTCCAGTGCCCATCCCGCTCAAGGCGACCGCCTACGACTGGACGATCGAGGCCACCATGTCCACGCCGGGCGGCCCGAAAACGACGGTAAACGCCCTGCAGATCCGTTCCGACGAGGTGGAGGTGCAGGACATTTCATTTATAGGCGGCGGCGGCAGAACCACCAATGCCGTGCCGCCCAAACGGTTTTACCGGTCCGTGCCGGTGCCGGGCGCGCAATTCCGGGTGCAGGCCAGAATGCGCGCCTCGCTCCTGCCAATGGTGGGAAACACGACCGTAACCATCGAGACAACCGGCGGTATCGCCTCCGGCAGCGTGGTGATCCCCAACGGCACCAATACCTGGGACGCGGCGCTCACCTATCCGCTGGCTGCGGCGGCGCCGGTGGGGAGCACCACTCTTATTCTGTACCGGGCCTCGGGCGTGTCGGGAGGGGCCACCGGCACCCAGACCGGGTCCGGCAACATTCTGCAGTACGCGGCGCTAAACTATTCCGGCATCTTCTGGGACAACGTGGACCCGCCGGGCCTGGCCGGGTCCGGCAATTTCACCAATCCGCCGCCCAATACGCTGACGTCCCAGACGGCCACGAGCTTTACCCTCACCTGGAAGGTGCTGGACAACACCTGCACCACCGCGGTCTGTCCGGAAGGTGACTTCGACACCTACAAGCTCTATTACAAGCAGACCGCCGCGCCGACATGGACGGTCATCGACAAGGGGACCAACGCGCTCCTGGCGAACATCCTCACCTCGGCGTTCGACGTGACCGGGCTCCAGCCGCTCACCAACTACGACTACCGGTTTTCCGCGGTGGACATTTTCGGCAACGAGGTGGCCACGCCGCCGCCCCTGGGCCCGGACGATCAGCCCTTCGGCACAATCTCCACCAGCGCAACCGGCATCGAGATGAACATCAGCGACGGCATCACGAACTATCAGCTGGACAGCAAATCGGGCGCCACGGATTTGGACCCGGTGGTGAACTATCCGCTTCGAAAGGTGAACGTGAGGGTTGCAATGAAAATATTCACCACCAAAAACAACCCGGAAAACGTGAGCCTTCTGGTGGCGGACAACGCGTCCGATCTGGTGGCCCAGTACGGCTTATTTCCGGGTCCGGGAGGGCAGGCGACCCAGGACAACATCACCGACGCGTCGATGGCCTCCGCCAGATATACGTATAATTGCCTGAAGACCGGCGCGAACAAATGGGAGGGGTATATCCCGGACAGCTGCCCCGCCATGGTCGCCGGAAATTCGCTCCGGTTTATTGTCGCCATTACCCTTGGGGGGGCGACGACCTACGAAGACCACGAGCAGGAACCCGCCCCTCCCGGCGACCACTGGAGCAAGGAATGGCGTTTCTACGTATCGAAAAACCTTAACCTGGTCCCGTGGCCCACCAAGGTGCTGAACAACGTGCTCACCCGGAACAGCCCCATCTGCTATCCGGCCTATTACCTGACCCACGACGCCCTGGTGACCATCAAGGTCTTCGACATCCAGGGGCGTCCCATCGCGACGCTTCAGGACAGGGCCTTCCGAAAAGCGGGGGAAAACATAAAGGAGGGCGGATGGTACGGCGTAAACAAGAACGGACGCAAGGTGGGGCCCGGCCTCTACTATATCCATATAAAGGCCGAGGCGGGAAGCAGGGTGCTGATCGACAAGTACTCGAAGGTGGTCGTGGCCTGGTGAGGAAACGATGAAAAAAATATTTGTGGTGGACGGGCACGCGCTCTGCTACCGCGCCTATTACGCCTTTGCCCGGAATCCCCTGGTGAATTCCTCCGGCCAGAACACCTCGGCGATATTCGGGTTCGCCCGGATGCTCTTCAGGCTCATTCTTGACCAGAAACCGGATTATCTGGCGGTGGCCTTCGATCCCCCGAAAAAGTCGTTCCGTTTCAGGCTGTACGAGCAGTACAAGGCGAACCGGGTGCGGATGCCGGACGACCTGCGGTCGCAGATCGGCGAGATCAAGGAGCTGGTGGCGGTCATGGGGATCGCGCTGCTGGAGGCGGAGGATTTCGAGGCGGACGACATCCTGGGAACGATGGCCGAGCGGTTCGGCAGGGGCGATACCGAGGTGTACCTGGTCACCGGCGACAAGGACGCCTACCAGCTTCTGTCGGACAACGTCAGGATATATGCTAACAAAAAAGGGATATCGGAATACGAGATTCTCGACGCGGAGTCTCTTAAGGAGAAGCTGGGGCTGACCCCCGCCCAGATGACCGACTATATGGCCATTACCGGAGACACGTCGGACAACGTGCCGGGAGTGAAGGGGATCGGAGAAAAGGGGGCGCTGAAGCTCATTTCGGAATACGGGAGCCTTGACGGCGTGTACCGCCATCTGGAGGATATCGGGGGGAGGCAGAAGGACCTTCTGCTGAAGGAAAAAGAGATGGCGTACCTGAGCAGGAACCTGGTGACGATCCGGCGCGACGTGCCCCTGAATCTCGATCTTGAGAGGGCCGGAGTCCCGGACTTCAGGACGCCGGCGGTGCGGGAATATTTCGAAAGGCTGGAGATGCGTTCCATAGTCCAGGAATTTCTTGAAAACGGGTCCGCCGGGGAACGGAAAGAGGCCCCCGCGCGGAATTACCGGATACTCAGGGAACCGGATGAACTGCGGGCCGTAATCGGGGAGCTCGGGAAGGCGGGGATATTCTCGGTGGACACCGAAACCACCTCCGCATCTCCGGTGGACGCGGAGGTGATCGGGGTCTCTTTTTCCATAAAAGAAGGAGAGGGGTGGTATCTACCCCTCGATCCGGGAAATCTGTTCAGGCAGGACGTTCCCGAGCGGGGCGAGTCGCTGGCGGTCCTGAAACCGATTCTTGAAGACCCTTCGGTGCGCAAGGTGGGGCAGAACATCAAGTACGATATCATCGCCCTGCGAAATCACGGCATCGAGATGAAAGGGGTGTATTTCGATACCATGGTGGCGTCGTACCTTCTCGCGCCGAATGAGCGCCGGCACAATATGGACGATCTCGCGGCGAAATACCTGGATTACACCACGACCACCTACAAGGAGCTGGTGGGGACGGGAAAGCAGGCGGTGGCGATTACCGACGTGCCCCTGGAAAAGCTCGCGGATTACGCGGTGGAGGACGCGGACATCACCTGGAGGCTCTACGGTGTGTTCAGGGACAGGCTTGCACATGAAGAGCTGGATACCCTTTTTCATGAGGTGGAGATGCCGCTTGTGACGGTCCTCGCGGACATCGAATCCGCCGGGGTGAAAATAGATACCGGCCATTTCGACAGGATCAGGGCGCAGAACGAGAAAATGCTTGCCGAGGCGGAACGTAAAATCCATGAACTGGCGGGCCAGCGCTTCAATATCAATTCGACCCGCGAGCTTTCCTACGTCCTCTTTGAAAAACTGGGGCTGAAGCGCCAGAAAAAGACGAAAACCGGCTTTTCCACCGATATTAGCGTGCTGGAAACGCTGAAGGGGAGCCACGAAATCATCGATTACCTTATTTCCTACCGGACCCTGTCGAAACTCAAGAACACCTACATCGACACCCTTCCGACCCTTATTTCCCCGAAGACGGGCCGGATCCACACATCCTACAATCAGACCGTGGCGGCCACCGGAAGGCTCTCCTCGTCGGACCCGAACCTTCAGAACATTCCGGTGCGTGACGAGTTCGGAAAGAGCATCCGCAGCGGATTTGTGGCTGAAAAGGGGTTCCTCATCCTTTCCGCCGATTATTCCCAGATCGAGCTTCGCCTTGCCGCGCACCTGTCCGGCGATCCCCGGATGATCCGGGCGTTCCGGGACGGGGAGGACATTCATACGATGACCGCTTCGAGCGTGTTCAGGGTGTCCCCGGAGGAGGTGACTCCGGAGATGCGCCGCAAGGCCAAGGTGATCAACTTTTCCACCATATACGGCGTGTCACCCTACGGCCTGTCGCAGCAGGCCGAGATCGGGATTCATGAAGCCGCCGAATTCATCAGGCTCTACTTTGAGACCTATCCGAAGTTCAGGGAATTCATCGACTCTACAATCGCATTTGCCCGCGAGCATGGATACGTGAAGACCCTTCTGGGAAGAAAACGCGACGTGCCCGACATTAATTCCAGCGTCTCATTCAGAAGGGAGGGGGCGGAGCGTATCGCCATCAATACCCCCATTCAGGGGACGTCTGCCGACATGATCAAAATCGCCATGATCCGCCTGCGGGACGCCCTTGCGGCGGGGGGGATGCGCAGCCGCATGATCATGCAGGTTCACGATGAGCTCGTGCTGGAGGCGCACCGGGAAGAAATCGGCGAGGTGGAGATGATGCTTCGGGACGTTATGGAAAATGCGATTCCTCTCTCCGTCCCGGTGGTGGTGGAACTCCATCGCGGGGAGAACTGGGAAGAGGCCCACTGACCGCTCTTTCACGCCGCGTAACGCAACAAATCCGGCACCGGAGAACAGCGGCCCCCTTCAGGAGTGTACCGTGTAGCCTGCTTCCTCGATGGACCGGATTATGTCATTCAGGGATACCCTCGATTCATCGAATTCCAGTGACACCTTTTTTCCGGGAACGTCGGCACTGACGCTTTCGATTCCCGCGAGCTTTTTAACCGCCCCCTCTATGGCCATTTTGCAGTGGCCGCAGGATATGTCGGGCACCGTCAGGGTTTTCTGTTGCATGGTTTTCTCCTTTAAGATCCGGTATAATTGTTAGTTTCATTCATCAATAGCCAGGAAGGCGAGGCCATTAAAATCTGAAAACTCACGCCTCATCCAATGTATCAATATAATCAGAAACCTGGTTGTCGGGGCGGAAATTGTATTAATATCGCCGTTTTTGAGATTTTTGCTTGAATTAGCGTTGACTGCGCTCTTATATTTGCACTGAACGGGAGTGGTAAGGAAAAGTGTAAACCCGGCGAAAGAGGAGGCCGATATGGAAATCAGCAGCATAACCGGCCCGGACGCGGTGCCGTCGGGGTTTTCTTCTGAAAGACCCAGAACAGAGGAGGCCGCGGAACGGGAGAGGAAGACCGAAGAGCCCCGGGAAAGAGCCCCGGAAGAGAGGGGTGGGGCGGTAGACACATACGCGTAGGAAGTTTATGGCAATAAGCAAGGCCGAAAAGGCCGCCTTCAACGATGAAATAAAGGACATCAAGGTTTCCGTTGACAGGCTTCAGAAAAAGGTCAATGAAGCGACGTCGAAGCGGAAAAAGATGCCGAGAGTGGGGCCCTACCTTGTCCTCGAGGCAGTGGTGAACCTCATTCTCATAATCGAGAATAACCTCAAAATGAACGATCTTTCCCTGGAGATGCTGGGGATTAAAAACGAAAATTATCTCAACAACGCCAGGAAGGAATTTTACAAGCTGCTCCAGCACATGGAAGAGATTGTGGGTAAGGACGTCGACCGCTCCCTCAAGGACAACGACGAATATATAGAAAAGTTCGACCGGCTCAATCCCCACCAGATACTCAAGCTTGTCCAGCGGATTCATTTCGTGCTGCGCAGTCTCAGGAACAAGGTGGGGGAGAGTTCCAAGTGGAAGTGGTCTTTTGTGGAACTCCAGTCCCGTGTCGCCGTTATTACAAAGAACATCACGAGGTTTTCGGACATCGCCAAGCTGAGGGACCCGAGGGTCGAATTTTTTTACGACCGCAGGGACCTGATGCAATTATGCAAGGAGAGTCTTGCCGAAGCCGCCCGTCAGTACCGGGCCAAGTATGAGATGGCCGGGAAATCGCGGGAAGACCTTAAAAGATCCATCGAATTCCTGTCGTCCCTCAGGCGCATTCATGTCATTTTCGGAGAGTCCGAAGAGGCCACCAAGCTGAAAAATACCATTGACGCGGCACGAATGGCCCTGGAAGCGGACGATAAGGCAAAAGAAGAGAAAAAAGCGAAAAATGCGTAAAAGCCGGTTTTTTAGCTTGACGGAGAAATAAATTTTTATTAATTTCCTGTTAGCACTCGGTATAATCGAGTGCTAACAGGGGATACAAAGATGGACTCTGCAACAATATCGGAGCGCCTGCTGGATGACCGAGAGTCATCGATACTCAGGGCGATAGTGTATGAATATATTTCAACCGGCAAACCGGTGGGTTCACGGTCCTTTGTCCAGAAATACTCTCTGAACCTCTCGCCTGCGACAATACGCAACATCATGTACGATCTCGAGCAGATGGATTACCTGATGCAGCCCCATACTTCAGCCGGAAGGATCCCCACCGACAAGGGGTACCGTTTTTACGTGAATACCCTGCTGGACAGTTATGAATTTAAAAAGAGCGATGAAATTGAAGTGCGCGAGGACACCATCCGCAAGGAACTGCAGATGGACAAGGTGTTTATCGCGATAACGAAGATGCTTTCCAGCGTGTCCCATTACGCCGGTGTCATTCTGACTCCGCGGCCCGATTACACGGTCGTGAAGCGCGTCGACCTTATCCCGCTGGAAAGCAATGAAATCATATTCGTTCTCGTGACAAGGCACGGGGTCGTCATCAACAAAAAGGTCACCATATCTGCGACGATAACCCAGAACCAGCTGTACGACTACTCGAGGTATCTCACCAACGAGCTCTGCGGCTTCCAGCTTCTGGAGATCCGTGACGTGATATTCAACAAGCTTCGTGATGAAAAAGTGAGCGGCCTTAACAAAGACCTGGCGCTCGACATCGCCGAGCTGGCGCTTGGGGGGAACGAGGAATCCGAGCTGTACATCGATGGCATAGAAAATCTCCTGAGGATACCCGAAATGGTAGAGGAGAACAGGCTCAAGAGCCTGCTTAATATTATCGAGGAAAAAAACATCCTCAGGGAGATGCTTGAAAAAACGATGGAGAACGACGGGGTCGGGATACTTATCGGATCGGAGATAACCAGCAGCAAGGTGTCCGGGTGCAGTATGGTATCGACCTCATATAAAAAAGGAAACATCCGCGTCGGAGTGCTCGGAGTGTTCGGGCCCACCAGGATGGATTACGAGAAAGTGGTCCCGCTGGTCGATTACACCGGCAGGCTGGTGTCTGATTTTTTCACGAAAATGACCAAATGAGAACGGCAAAATAAATTTGAGGTACGGTTTTAATGGATAGGAACAGGAAGAACAACACCGGGGATGAGGCCGATACGAACGGCACGGGAAATGACCCGTCATCGAAGTCCCATGAAAGCGCGGAAAGCGTTCGATCCGACCCCGAGGCGGCCAGGATGCAGGATGAGCTGAAAAAGGCAAATGAGGCCGCAGAGGCGTGCGAGGAAGTCGCCGCTGACCAGGTGAAAAAGGGATTTATAAAGGAGGACGACATCGCTAAGTTAAAGGCCGAGATGGAGTCAATGAAGGATTTGATGCTCCGCAGGCAGGCCGATTTCGAAAACTACAAAAAACGGCAGATCAAGCTCCAGCAGGAACAGCAGAAACTCGCGGTGAAGGATTTTGCCCTGGACATCATTCATATAAACGATGATCTGTTGAGAGCGGTGGAGGTCGCCTCGAACATTCAGAAAGAAGTTCCTTTTGAAGAGGCGCACGATTCCTTCGTCAAGGGCGTCCAGATGATCTCGCAGAGGATCGAGGATACGCTGCAGAATTACGGTATCGTCGAGATTGATTCCCTGAACCAGCCATTCGACCCGATGTTCAACGAAGCGGTGGAAATTGAAGTAAGCCCGAACGTGGAGTCGGACACCATTACCAAAGTCTACCAGAAAGGCTTCAGGATCGAGGACATTGTGCTCCGGTGCGCCAGGGTCCGGGTGGCAAAGCCGGCGCCGGCAAAGGGACAGGACTGCGGCAACGGCGATGATACGGCGCGGGACCTTCAGGGTGACCGGGACAACGGCCGGGAAATGAACGATTGCGCCGGATAAGGCGGAGAACGGCGAGAACGATTTGATCGACATATATAATAGTAAAAAAGGAGATTTAAAATGAGCAAAATTATAGGCATAGACCTGGGAACCACAAATTCATGCGTTGCGGTGATGTCGGGGGGCGAACCGGTGGTGATCCAGAATTCAGAGGGTCAGAGGACCACGCCGTCAATCGTCGCATACAACGACAAGGGTGAGCGCCTGGTGGGCCAGGTGGCGAAAAACCAGATTATAACCAACCCGGAAAATACCGTCCGCTCCATCAAGCGGTTCATGGGGCGCCGGTACGGCGAGGTGAGCAACGAAATGAAAATGGTCCCCTACGAGGTCCAGGACGACGGGAAGGGCGGGGTGACCGTCAAAACGGTTGCCGGAACGTTCAACCCTCAGGAGATCTCGGCCAGAGTGCTCCAGAAGATGAAACAGACCGCTGAGGACTACCTCGGAGAAACCGTCACCAAGGCGGTCATCACCGTACCGGCCTATTTCAACGATTCCCAGCGCCAGGCCACCAAGGACGCGGGGAGGATCGCGGGACTGGAAGTTGAACGAATCATAAACGAGCCGACCGCCGCGGCACTTGCCTACGGGCTTGAGAAGGGGAAGCACAACCAGAAGATCGCGGTGTACGACCTCGGGGGCGGCACTTTCGACATCTCCATACTGGAGCTGGGCGACGGCGTTTTCGAGGTGAAGTCAACCAACGGAAACACCCATCTGGGGGGCGATGATTTTGACCAGAGAATAATGGAATGGCTCATAACTGAGTTTAAAAAACAGACAGGCATTGACGTGTCCAGGGACAAGATGGCGCTCCAGCGCCTCAAGGAGTCCGCGGAGAAGGCGAAGATAGAGCTGTCGGGGAAAATGCAGTCTGAAATCAACATACCGTTCCTTACCGCGGACCAGAGCGGTCCGAAGCACCTTGTGGTAAACCTGAGCAGAGCCAAGCTGGAACAGCTTATTGAGGACCTCATCGAATCCACGAAAGAGCCCTGCATACGGGCAATTGACGACGCGGGACTCACCGCCGGCGATATCGACGAAGTCATCCTCGTGGGCGGCTCAACGAGAATGCCGGCGGTTCAGGAACTGGTGAAGCGCATATTCGGCAAGGACCCGCACAAAGGGGTCAACCCGGACGAAGTGGTGGCGATCGGTGCTGCCATACAGGGCGGGGTCCTTTCCGGCGACGTTCACGATGTGCTCCTGCTGGACGTAACGCCGCTTTCTCTGGGCATTGAGACTCTGGGCGGGAAACTGACCAAGCTCATTGAGAGGAACACCACCATTCCCACGAGGAAAAGCCAGATATTCTCAACCGCGGCGGACAATCAGCCGGCGGTGTCCATACACGTGCTCCAGGGAGAGCGCGAGCTGGCGTCCCAGAACAGGACCCTGGGGAGGTTCGATCTGGTGGGCATCCCTCCCGCGCCCAGGGGTGTGCCGCAGATAGAGGTTACCTTCGATATCGACGCCAACGGGATCGTCCATGTTTCCGCCAAGGATCTTGGCACCGGCAAGGAGCAGAAGATTCGCATCGAGTCCTCCAGCGGCATATCGGAAGAAGAGATCAACAAGATGGTACGCGACGCCGAATTGCACGCCGAAGAGGACAAGAAGATCCGTGAATTGATCGAAGCGAAAAACGAGGCCGATACGTTCATCTACTCCCTTGAAAAGATGTTAAACGAAAACAAGGACAAGGTTGAGGCTTCTGAAAAGAGCGCCATAGAGGCGGGAATCGCCGAACTGAAGAAAGCCGTGGAAACCGACAATGCCGAATCGATCCGCGATGCCAAGTCGAAGCTCGAGCAGGCCTCTCACAAATTCGCGGAAAGGATGTACCAGGAATCGGCAAAACAGTATCAGGAGACACAGCAGAGTCCGAAGGATGACAAGTCCGAGGGTGGCGCCGGGGATTCCTCGCAAAGCGGCGAAAAAGTGTACGACGCCGACTATGAAGTTGTCGATGAAGATAAGAAATGACCGCGGCGAGAGGTGAGCGCCGGGGGAGATGGCAGGAAGCGCGGTTCCGCCGGGGGCGTGTCCCCGGCGGAAGTATTTGCTGAACAGGTGTGAGGTAGCCATTGGCAAAAAGAGATTACTATGAGGTGCTGGGCGTTACTAAAAGCTCCCCAGATGCCGACATAAAACAGGCGTACAGAAAACTCGCCTTGAAGTATCATCCCGACAGAAACAAGGGAGACAAGGAGGCGGAGGAGAAATTCAAGGAGGCGACCGAGGCTTACGAGGTGCTGAGGGACCCGAAGAAGAGGGCCTCCTATGATAAATACGGCCATGAAGGAGTCGCCGGATTCGAGGGATTCGGCCGGGGCGCCTATACCGATTTTTCGGACATCTTCGGCGATATGGGAGACCTGGGCGATATCTTTGAGGGGTTTTTCGGATCGGCCTTCGGGTCGCGCACCGGCAAGAAGAGAGCCAGAAGGGGATCCGACATCCAGTACGACCTGACCATCACGCTGGAAGAAGCGGCCACCGGAAAGGAAGTGCAGATAGACGTACCAAGGAACGAGACATGCGATGTTTGCAGCGGAAGCGGCGCCGCTCCCGGAAGCAAGCCCAGCATGTGCCCTGTCTGCAACGGCTCCGGCCAGATACGCCAGTCACAGGGGTTCTTTTCGATAACCCAGACCTGTTATAAATGCAGGGGAGAGGGGAAGATTATCTCATCGCCCTGCAAGTCCTGCAAGGGCGCCGGGCTTAAAACACGGACCAGGAAGATAACGGTGAAAATCCCCGCGGGCGTTGAATCCGGGTCGCGGCTGAAGATTACCGGCGAGGGGGAGCATGGCCCCGAGAGCGGGCCCCGGGGAGATCTCTATGTAATGATCCACGTGCAGAAGCACAAATTTTTCGAGCGTCACGGGAATGACCTGCTCAGCATAATCGACATTTCCTTTCCAATGGTTTGCCTGGGCGGTGAAATAGAAGTGCCCACGTTAATCGGCGGGAAAGTGAAGATGAAGATACCCCAGGGTACCGAAAACGGACAGGTCTTCAGGCTCAAGGGGAACGGCATCCCGTATCTCGGCTCGTACGGGAAGGGGGACCATCTCGTGAAGATTAACATTCATGTTCCTAAAAAGCTCACCCCCCGGCAGAAGGAGCTATTGAAGGAATTCTCAAAGCTTGACGGAGAGGACGTGGGGGCCGCCAGGGAATTCTACTGAACCGCTTCAGTTCAGCCTGAATAGTCCAAGTTGACGGTCGATCTCGTCGGTGAGCTCTTTGATCTCCTCCGACGCCTTCATCACCGTGTCCGCATAATTCACCAGTTCCTGCGATGAGGCGTTGACCTTTTCGACACTCATTGATATTTCCCTGTTGGTGTTCATCTGTTCATGGGTCGCGGTGGAGACCTGGTTGGATATCTGTTTTATCCCATCCGCCCTTGTTTGCGCCTCCGATGAGGTCTCGGCGAGCATCTTCAGGGTGCCGGAGAATTTTGAAATACTGCTCGTGACCGTTTCGATGGTATTGATGATTTTATGAAACGTCGCCGCGGTCCTGTTGACGATCTCCGTGCCGCTGTCGACCCTCAGGTTGCCCTCTTTCACAAGGCTTGTGATCGTTTTGGCGCTCGTCGCCGTCTCATCAGCGAGTTTGGAAATTTCATCCGCCACCACCGCGAATCCCTTGCCGTGTTCGCCGGCCCTGGCCGCTTCGATGGCCGCGTTCAGCGAAAGAAGGTTGACCTGCTCTGATATGTCCGAGATTATCTTGATGATCTCCTCGATCTTTGAGGTGCTTTCCTTTATATTCTGCATTTCCCGGACCATGCTGTTGAGGTCCTCGGCCCCCTTGGACGCGTCGAGGGCGGTTTTATTCATCAGATTTGACACCGATTCGGCGTCGTTATAGGAGTTTTTTGCCTCATTCGCCATCGCCCCCATCCGGTCGGCGTTTTTATCGACCTTGCTGTACTGGTCCTCGGATTTCGCGGCGATCTGCTCCATCGACGCCAGGGTCTCCTCAAGCGAGGCGGCAGTCTGTTCCATGGCCGCCGCCTGATCCTGCGACATCTGAGACAATCGTTTGCTGATGTCGTCAAGTCCCCGCGACGAGCCGGTGAGCCTGTCGGTGTTCGATTTTATCGACGCGATGATTCCCCTGAGGCTTTCGAGCATTTCCTCCAGAGAGTTGAAAAAAATGCCGATTTCGTCGTCATTGACATGGGAGACCGGTATCGTGAGATCGCCTGTCTTTATCGATTCGGCAACCGATTTCGCGTTGCTCAGCGGATTCAGCACGAGCCTTCTCATCATCAGGTATATTGACACGAAAATGATCCCCGCAAGAAGGGGCACGAGGATTACGAATGCGATTACAAACTTTCGCATCGCGCCGTAGGCGAATTCGCTGAAATAGCTTTTTGCGACCACGTACCATCCCAGGGGCTGGTAATATTTGTAGGACGCAAGGGTCTTTTTGTCCTGCCATTCGTAGATGATGGTGCCGTTTTTATTTTTTAACATTTCACGAATAAAGGGATAACTGGATATGTTCTTCCCCTGCTGTTCGGGGTGGTTTATCAGCACACCCCTGGTATCGACTATGTATACATAGCCGGTTTTGCCGATTTTTATTTCCCTTATCTTTTTATTGAGATTATTAAACATCTCATTGGAGAATTGCTCGGCGTCATTGTCTCCGCCTCTGGCCACTGCCGATTTCGCCGCCTTGTCGGTCGTTTCTACGAGATCATACACCGCCTCGGCGATTGAGGTGAGATTTTGGGTGAAGTTTCCCTCTGTATTCGATTTTACTATCAAAAATGATGTGAGAAGAAGAATCAGTGTGCACAACGTTCCCAGGGCCAGGAACAGACCCATGATCCTGACGAAAATACTGTTCATGTGTAATTGAATTTTCTGAATCACCGTGTGTAATCCCCGTGCTCGCCGAAATGGACGGAACCGGCGAAATTTTTTCCTGACACCTGTAAGGACACAATAATTTATTTTAAATGTAAAGCATATTTTCAAATCATCATTCATTTTATGAAACGCATTATGAAACGCATCGCCGGCATGCCGAACATATAAACTGGGCCGGGAAGTTATTTATTCTCTTGACGTAAACCGCATTATAAATGCACTCTGTTAATCCTGTTGAATAAGGAGTCGCCGATGCTTCCAGTTGTTGATTACGGGGAAATCGCCCTGGTTGTGGCGAAGATTGCTGCAGTGGGCGGTGCTATCGAGGAAAATGGCAAATTCGGTTTTAAGGTGCACCTTTCCGGCCGTGAGGAGCCGGTTTCGGTATTTTTCAGCACCCTTAAGGAGGCGGAAGAGCAGCGCAACGAGTTGATCGCCATTATTGCCAGATACTATTACATAATGGAGTTCGGCCCCGATTTCGATGTCGATGACCTCGAGGAGATGATCGATGAGGACGCAGAAGACGGGGAAGGTCCCGGGAACGAAGGTGACGAGGATATAGGCGATCGGCATTAATATTGCGGCCCGCGAAGGCCGCGCGATCCATAGATGGAGCCTGAGTATGATCACAAACGATAAGGAACTTCTGAAAAGGGGCGTGTCTGAAATAATCCCCCCGGATGAATTTGACGCAAAGCTTGACCGGTCGCAGAAGGAAAACCGTCCGCTTGTGGTGAAGGCCGGATTTGACCCGACGGCGCCGGACATACACCTGGGCCATACGGTGCTGCTCAGAAAAATGAAGCATTTCCAGGACATGGGGCACCGTGTCGTGTTTCTTATAGGGGACTTCACCGGCATGATCGGCGACCCCACCGGAAAATCGGAAACGAGAAAGCGCCTTACCAGGGAAGAAGTCCTGGAAAACGCGGAAACATATAAAAAGCAGGTTTTCAAGATACTGGACCCTGAAAAAACGGTGATAGATTTCAACTCCCGCTGGTGCGCCGGCATGGACTTCGCCGCGGTGCTGGAGCTCACCGCCAAATACAACGTCGCACGCATGCTTGAGCGGGACGATTTTGCCAACAGATACAGAAACGGAAAGACAATATCAATACTTGAATTCATGTATCCGCTGGTACAGGGATACGATTCGGTGATGCTCAGGGCGGACATCGAGCTCGGCGGCACGGACCAGAAGTTCAACCTTCTGGTCGGGCGCGATCTACAGCGGGAATACGGCCAGGAGCCGCAGGTGATCATGACGATGCCACTTCTGGTGGGGCTCGACGGCGTGCAGAAGATGAGCAAGTCGCTGAACAACTATATCGGGATAAACGAGCCGCCACGGGAAATTTTCGGAAAGGTGATGTCGATTTCCGACGAGCTCATGTTTCTTTACTTTGAGCTTGCCACGGACGTGCCGCTGGAGGAAGTGGCGGAATTGAGGAAGGGGATGGAGCGGGGAACGGCCCACCCCAGAAACGTCAAGGTGCGCCTTGCGAAAGAGATATGCGCGCAGTTTTATGATCGCGGCACCGCGGATGCGGCTGAGGCGGAATTTGAAAAGATATTCGTCAAAAAAGACATTCCGGAAGACCTCGAGGAGATCACTGTGGATCCGTCCGAGGGGAAGGACGGTAAAATATGGATTGTGAAACTGCTGACCCTCACCGGCATGGCGAAGTCAAACGGGGAAGCGCGGCGTCTCGTTCAGGGGGGCGGTGTCTCCTTTGATGGAGAAGCGATTACAGATCAGGATAAAGAACTCAGTTTTCCGGTACAAGGGGTGCTGAAGGTCGGAAAGAGACGTTTTGTAAAACTCATTTAATTTAAATATCCAGCGTAATTGTAAAAAGTTGTAACAAGGGCAGAAAGGGAATGTCTGATATAGAAGATATAAAAGTGGTCGAGAGCGTTCTTGCGGGAAACGTAAACGAATTCTCGAAAATCGTGGAAAAATATCAGAATAAAACGTTCAGGTATGTTTATTCAAGGTTTAATAACTATGAAGACGCGATGGACATCACCCAGGAGATATTCATAATGACCGTAGAGGCCCTCTCATCCTTCAGGAGGGAATCAAAATTCTCAACCTGGTTTTACAGTATCATGATCAATTACTGTAAAAATTATCAGAAGAAAAAGGGGAGGTTCAACTCTGTTCCCCTCAATTATACCAGGGGGGACGAGGAATACGACCTGCAGATCCCTGATACAAGGGAAAACACCGAGCAAAAGGTGATAATGGGCGATTCCCTGAGGATTCTCAAGGAGGAGATCAACATGCTGCCGGAAGACTACCGTGAAATACTCATTCTCAGGGATATCGACGGGCTTTCGTACAATGAGATATCGGAAATACTAAAAATCAACCTTTCAAACGTGAAAGTGAGAATACACAGGGGTAGGGAATTCTTAAAAAACAGACTTCATTCCAGGGGCCTTGTATGACAGAAATCCACGTTTCCTTTGAGAAAATGTCAGACCTGATAGACGAAGATCTCCCGGTGCAGGAAAAAGAAGCCGTGCTTTTCCATCTTGATTCCTGCCCTGAATGCAGAAAGGAGATGATCCGCCTGCGAAGCACCGTTGATCTCTGCGTTGAGTTCGGAGAGTCTGAATTCGACCTCGATGGACTTTGTGACAGGGTCGTGGGCAGGGTGAGATTCCGCCGCAGGGCCAGAATGGTCATGAAGTTCGCCCCGGCGGCCGCGGCGGCGGTGGTTCTTTTCGCCGGATATACGCTGTTTTTCCCGGACCAGGACAGGATACCGCCGGGAGGAGACGTCGCGGTCGTGGAAAAAGAGAGCTATAATCCGGTGACAATCGACACACCGCGGCCAGTCAACGACGTGGAACAGGTGATAGGCATACTTCGAGACGGCAACGCCACCATCACCAACGTCTCGGATCTGTACGTGGAAGGGAAAATCCCGGTCGAAAAATTCGAGCGGCTCCGCCGCCATCTCGGTTTCCGTCAGGTGGCCTTCAGCGTCATGGATGAACGCCCTTCACCAGGAGTGGGGATCATGCCGTCTTACATGGAGGAAGTCGGCTCTGACAACGGTTTCGGCGGCAACAGGTTTTCCTACGGGAACGGCAATACAGGCGGGCGATATATTCGGTTCAGGGTATTTCGTTGATAAAAGCGTACGCTCCCGGGCCGTGTTATTGATTTACCCTCCAATGGACGATATCACCTCAATAGACGTCGTGATTGAGCCGCCGCATACCCCCCTTGAACTGTAGAGAGATGCCGAATGAGTGAGCTCATCGTAGTCTGCCTGGCAATCCTCGATATGCAGTACCCTGAAGCCCCTGTCGGACGCGTCCCTGGCCGTTGTTTCCACACACTGGCTCGTGGAGAGCCCGGCGAAATAACAGACCGCTATGTCATTTTCGCGCA
This sequence comes from Spirochaetota bacterium, assembly GCA_041737965.1. Lineage (GTDB taxonomy): Bacteria > Spirochaetota > UBA4802 > UBA4802 > UBA5550 > JAFGJK01. The sequence goes on from JBGSQT010000038.1 coordinate 74,153, forward strand.
GGATATCCTCCATGCCGCTCGAGGTAAAGGGGCTGAACGTCCCTTTGGTTACCACCAGGTCGCCTTTTTCGGGCTTTAACCGGTCCACTATTCCCGCCATGGGATCATCGCATGTCGGATAGACATTGCTGAAACCGGCGGCAATGCCGTTACGGTGGGTATCCATGAAAAACGGATGAAGGTCGCTCCTGTCCGGTTTTTTCCCGCAGAGCTTGAGGTAGATCAGCAGCGCCCCGGTTTGGCGAAAAAGAGGGATAATGCGAGTCAGGTTCGGAATTACGACCTCTGCGCACCGCTCATGAATATAGGAAAGGCATCCCTTCTGCTGCGCGTCAAAATACCTGAAATAATCGGAATCGGGGGAAAGATAATAGTTCTGCATGTCCACGATGAAGAGCGCGGTTGCGTTATTTTTCTTCTTTTCAATTTTTGTCATTGGATACCGTTTGCGATAAATCATTCAGAATCGGAGAGGTTCGATTTTGCAAGCAGAATTATTCAGAAGCAGCCTTTTGGGTCGGTGTTGCGGCTATTTTTCCGAACAATTAGAATAATTCCTGTTGATTTTTATTCGCCGGAACATTATCTATGAACCTGAAAAGGCGGGCCAGCTATGAACTCCATCAGTATACTATTTTCCCTTGTCGCATCCGTGATGCTCGCCGTCATGGTCATTTTTATCCTTTATAAAGACTGGCGGGACCAGGTTAACAGATATTTTTCCTTTTACATCCTGTCTGCATTCGGAATTCTTTTTACCATGTTTCTCACCTATGCCTTTCCGCAGTATCTTTCCCTTACCAAACTCAATAGAATCACCCAGTTATGCACCGCCCTTATGTTCGCATCCCTTTTCACCATGTCCCTGGTATTCCCGAAAGGAGAGAAAAAATTTCCCTTCAGAATCTCTCTGGCGATTCTTCTGCCGGCGTTTATAATCGGAGGGGTGGCCGGTTTCACCGACCTGACGATCACCAATGCCTATCTCGACGATCGAGGCAACCTCATCCGGGAATTCCGCTTTTTTTACTCGATATACGCCGTGGTTGTCATTGTGTATCTTCTGGCCGGCACCGCGAATTTCATCCGAAAATATGTCACGACCAAGGTAAAAATATACCGGCTTCAGATGCGTTATATTTTCGTGGGCGTTTCAATCGCCGTTATCTTTGCAGCGGTATGTTCGATCATTCTGCCGAGGTTTTTCAATTACACAAGTCTGTATGTCATCGGGCCGTCAATAGCCTCATTTATCGCCACCGTGTCCCTTTTCTATTCCGTTGTCGCGTACAGCCTCATGGACATCCGTTCCGTAGTGCACAAAACAGCGATGTACGGCATCATGAGCATGCTGATTTTTTTCCCGATTTTCGGCATCATCGAAATCGTACAATTGGATTTTTTGAATCTGGGCCAGGTTCCTTCTCCAGTGACCGCCGCGGCGATAGTAATGGTATTTCTCCTTTTCTCGGTATCTCTTCAGCCGGCGATCGACAGATTTTTTAAAAGAAAGCAGTATCAGTTTGAGGGGATCGTGGACGATTTTATTAAGGACGCGGAAAAGATACGCGGGCTGAGTGAAATAATCGAAAAATCCGTGGATGTGCTTCACGACAGCCTTTTCCTGAACCGGGCTTTTTTCCTGTTCCTGAACGATAAAACCAGGAAATACGAGCTTGAATATTATAAATCCGGTTCGGGAAAGACCCCCGATATTCCCCCCCTTGAGAGGAACTCGACGGTAGTCAGGTGGTTTGTAAGAAATCAGGACATCCTGCTTCTCGACAGAATTTATACCGACGACAGGTCTTTCAGCGAACTGCGGGAGGACCTTCTGAATTTTTTCACCGAAAACGGGGTGCAGTTGGCGATGCCGGTGTATCATGAAAGAAGGCTTGCCGGTCTTCTGTTCCTCGGCGAAAAGGAGACACTGGCCGGTTTTCATCCCGATGAAATCGAAAAACTGAGGTCTTTTCTCCGTAAATGCAACGACTCCATTTCTGCCGCCCTTTCCCATGAAAAGGCCATGAAGGAGCAGATGCTTTCCAGGACCATCGAATTATCGCAGTCCCTGCTTTCCGCCACGACTCCCAGGACCCTCCCGAAACTCACGAACCTGAAATTCGGCGCCTTCATCGTGCCGAAATACTCTGAAGGGTGCGATTACTTCGACTTTATCAGGCCGGGGGACCAGGGTATGGGTGTCATTGTGTCGGACATCTCCGGGGTGGGGGTCAACAGTTCCCTCTACTCGGTACTGCTGAAATCCGGAACCCAGGCGAGCATAAGCGAAGCGCACTCCACCTCGTCCATGATTCAGAACCTCAACCGGCTTCTGTACGACTACTCGAAGGGGAGCGGAGGGCTGGTGACGGCCTTCTACGTCTATTTCGATTTCAAGACAATGCGGCTCATGTTCACAAACGCCGGTTTTCCCGCCATTGAGCTGTACCGCATTGAAAAAAGCAATTTCGACACCCTGGACACCGAAGGGATACCCCTGGGGTACGACCCGGCAATCTCCTATGGGATGGGGTGGACCAATTTGCAAAAAGGGGACATAGGCGTTCTGTATACGAAGACGCTGATAAATTCGAAAAATCAGAAAGGCGACGAGTTCGGATTGCTGAGGCTTCGAAGCATTATCAGCGAAAACCGCATGAGAAACGCATCTGATATCGCGGACCTTGTCAGAAAATCGTTTCAATCATTCATGGGGCTGTTAACGCCGTCATCCGACCTGATCATGCTGGTCTTCAAGGTGGTGTAAAACCGAAGATGCGACATTTCCGCCTATTCCTCTGAATAGAGGAATCTTCTTGCTGTTGACCTCCGGGTATCACCTCTTTTTGTTACGAAGATATAACAAATAATTTCATGAAAGTAAAAAATCCGGGTATTTAATTGACGTTATCGCTTTAAATGTATAAGATGTAAGTGTACGAACTACATATTATATGCACAGCCGGGGGGCGCCGAAATGGAAGACAAGACAAAAGAGTACTTTTCAGCGAATTTAGGAGATGATGTGAACCTTAAAAATTCCATCTTCGGTGAAAACTGCTGCAAAGAACTGAAAGAAATAGACAAGCATGAAATAATCGTGAGAATGTCGGAAATGCTTGGTTCGAATCCGGCAAACCTCAACCTGGCTGAGGGCATTTTCGACATGGTAAAATTCGACATTGCCAGATACGTTATCCATCATGAATTCTGCCGGTGCAACAGCGTCCGGTCGGATCTTCTTCTGTGGCTCGACAACAGGACAAACCCGGCAAAAGCCAGAAAGCTTTCCAAATTCATGAACAAATATCTGAAGTGAACGACACCGGAAAGTCCCTCCTGCTTCATGCCTGCTGCGCCCCATGTTTCGCCTATGTGCATGAAATAGAGAGCGTCAGGTATGAGGTGACATCGTTTTTCTTTAACCCCAATATCGCCCCTGCCGCGGAATACGAAAGGCGTCGTGGTGAACTTGAGGCGTACGCGCGGTCAAGGAACATTCCCCTGTTAATCGAGGATCCCGATATAAGGAGCTGGGTCCGTGAAGTGAAACCTCACCGGTTCGATGGGGAGCGCTCCGAGCGGTGCCGCAGGTGTTATCGTTTCAGGCTTGAGCGGGCGTTTTGCAGAGGGAAGGAGCTCGCCTTCGACGCGGTCGGCACCGTTCTTTCGATCAGTCCCCACAAGGATGCCGATGCGTTAAACCGCATCGGGCGGGAACTGGAAAAGGAATACGGCATAGCTTTTATAAATGCGGATTATAAAAAGAATAACGGTTTTCTGATGTCGGTGGAACGGTCAAAAGAGCATGGATTTTACCGTCAGGATTACTGCGGGTGCGTGTATTCTCGGCTTGAAAAAAAGAAAAATTCTCTCTGGTACCGGAATGCGCGTTCAGTTGCCGGAAAGGCGGTCGGCATCCCCCAGAAAAATGCTACTGTTTTTCCAGGTAGTTCTGTTCCTGCCGCCGATTCAGTCTAAATCCAGTAAACAGGAACAGACCTATACCCAGTAGCGCCGCCATCAGATATACGATGTGATTGTTCATTGGATCCCCCAATACGACATAATATCCTGATCTAATAATTATTCAATATCCGGCGCCCAGTCAAATAAAAGCGTCAATATTTCACATTTTTTTTAATTAATGAAGAATGGCCATGGAGACGCAGAGGCACAGAAACAGGGAGTAAAAGAAAAGGCAGGGTTGTGTGAAATCAGGAAATATAATTCTATGAGTCTCCGTGCCTCTGCTGCAAAGGCGTACACCATCGAGCGCTGTATCCAGAAAGACCCGGAACGATGTCCCCGGTGCGGTACCTCCATGAAAGAAATGATTATTTATCTGCTTGATTCCGGAATGGCACCATTATAGTACTTTTCAGTGAAGAATTAGTGCGCACCTTTGGCCTGGTTTTTTACTGATTTTACGATTTTTTCGGCGCGCGCGAAAATAAGAAGAACGAAAACCGGAATATTCAGCGGAGAGGAGATTGAATAGCTGCCGGTAAAATTGAACATGCCACACGAAATTCCTGTGTATTTAAAATGCGTCAGAATATCGAGATATGTATAATTAAGAAAGGCGGATTGTGCCAATCCGCCCCTTTAATCAGGCGAGCGTGTTAATTCTTGTACCCTTTCTCGCAATGTCTTCATGGATCCTCTGCATCTCCGGTTTCGATTCATCAGCAACCGTGGCGTCTTTCACATAATTCCTGGCATTATCGAATATGCTCCGATTACTGGATTTCGGCGAGTTAATCGGTTCCGGTTTGATCACATTGGTATGATCGGGTCCGTTGATCTGATTGATGTTCATATTTCCCTCCCTGGCTCTATGACTCTATTACAATAATACCACCTATTGCGGAATCAATCAAGCGGAAAATTCATCTGTTTTTCAATTACCGTCGTTTATTGAAATATGAATGCGCTGAATCGAGAACAGCATCTGGCGTCTCGTGCCGAAGGGGGGACCACACTTGTAATCGCCGGTGCGGGCACCGGGAAAACGCGGACAATAATTCAGAAAGTGTGCAATATCGTCCTTGGGGGTATCGCGCGGCCTGAAGAAGTCCTGATTCTGACCTTCAGCAGGAAGGCTGCCGGGGAAATCAGGGGGAGAATAGTGGGCGCGGTCGGTGACGGCGCCGATGCAATCACCGCCTCGACATTTCACTCTTTCGCGCTCTCCCTGCTTAAATCGCACGGCCGTGAGTTTCTCGAAGAGCGGGGGTACCGCGCGTTTCCGTCGGTGATGGATGAGAGTGGGGCCTGCAGTATAATTCGCGAACTTGTTTCCAGCGACCCGGGTCGTTATTTGGGGATTCCGGTCAGGGTCCTGTGCGGTCTTGTTTCGGGCGCGGAGACACTCAGCCGGAAAACGGAGAAGCGGATACATGGCACGGGGATCCGGCGCCATATCGAAGAACTGAAATCTGATTTCCGGAAGGAAAAACTGAACCGGAGTCTCATGGATTTCGATGACATCATGGATCTTGCCGTGACGATGCTGGAGAAAAACCCGGCAATCAGGACGCTCGTTGCATCGAAATGGAAATACATACTTGTGGATGAGTTTCAGGACACCTCGGACGATAATTTCGCGCTGCTGAATCTTTTACTGCCGGATGAGGGCAAAAATCTCTTTGTTGTAGGCGACGACTGGCAGTCGATATACGGATTCAGAGACGCCAGGGTGGAATATATCATCAGGCTCAAACGATATTTCCCCTCACTGTCAGTCCACCGGCTTGTGACAAACTATCGGTCCAGAAAAGAGATAGTAACCGTGTCCGGCAGATTAATCGGCAGGAACCGGTTTCGGACCCGCAAGCGCATGAGATCGCACCGCGGCGGCGGCGGAAGGGTTGTATGCCTCGAGACGTACGATTACGCCGACGAGGTGAGGGTAATCGAGGAGGTGCTGGAGGCGGAACGGAAGGGGTATGGTTCCGGCACGGCGGCGGTTCTTTTCAGGAACAACTGGCAGGGCGCCTTTATCAAGTCCCGGCTTTCAGCGGGAGTCCTTGATGATCCCGGGGTCTCTCTGATGACCATGCACGCGTCCAAGGGGCTCGAATTCACCGCGGTGATAATCGCGGGGGTAAACGACGCGGTAATACCGGACCGGGGCGCCGATATCGAGGAGGAGCGGCGCCTTTTCTATGTGGCGCTCACAAGGGCTCGCGACAGGCTTTACTGCCTGTGGCAGCATAATGAGGCCCATGAGAAGCCCCGTTTTATCCGTGAAATCGCCGGTTATCCGGTGGAGGAGCGATTGGAAGGAGGACAGACGATAAAGGGACGGCTTTTCTTCTGAATCGACTGTCTACACGTTCCCGCTCCAATGAGTTTTTCTGTCCGATAATCACTGGAAGATGACCTTCCGATTACAATGGCGCGCCCGCAACGGGTCATCAAAAATTGCCGGCACCAGCGCGGTTGTATGAAAATAATATTGACACGAGACCGACTTTTTTCAATACTTAATCGGTTGATGAGTATACTGTCGTGTTGCAGCTATGCCGGTAGATCATACTCCGGATGTTTTTCAGCACTTATTATTCCATAAAGAGGAGATCCCATGGACGCTTCAATAATGTATTTCATGAAAGAATACCACGTACTGGTGCACCATACCATCTATATCGCCCTTATCATAGCCGGTTTTGTCGCGATTTCCGGCGCAATCCGATTCGGCATCGCGGTGTGGAGACGGAAAAAGGGTATCTATCCGCCCGCGGCGAGCCAGATGGAGAAGCACTGAGCAGCAACCCCTTCCCGTATTTTCGGGATCATATCCTGAAGCATAGGGCGATGAGAATGACCCGTATCGCCAGGATTCCCGGAGGCTTTGTCGCTATTCTCTTTTGTCTGACCTGTCTGGCCGCATCCGACGATTCCATTTACGGGGAACTCGATCCATTCGACTACCTTACCGGTCGGTTCAATCCGTACCGCCAGGGAAATTTTGTCCTGCTTGAAACACTCGGTATCCCCTGCAGCGGAAGCCATCATATATTGCGCAGGGAAGCCGCGGAATCGCTGAAAAAGATGTATGATGATTTCCGAAAGGATCACCCGAAATCCCCTTTCTGGGTTCAGAGCTCAACGCGTAATTTCGATTCCCAGAAAGCCATCTGGGAAAACAAATGGAATAAGGGGGGGAAGTCCCCGTCGGACCGTAAGGGGATAACCTCCCGCGGCAAGTCTATCCTCAGCTACTCCTCCATGCCCGGCACCTCGCGCCACCACTGGGGCACCGACTTCGACCTTAATGTGCTCCGGAACTCGTATTTCGAAAAAGGCGACGGCCGGGACCTCTACCTCTGGCTTCGGGAACACGCGCACAAATACGGGTTCTGCCAGCCCTATGACGACAGCGGCAGATCGGGGTATCTGGAAGAAAAGTGGCACTGGTCCTATCACCCCCTTTCAAAAAGGTTCCTTGCCGACTGGATTTCGCAGTACGCGAAAAACAGGGAATTTTTCACCCGGAAAGGGTTGTTCAGCGGTTCCGAAATCCTGGGCGCGCTGGCGCCGGTCTATGTGACCGGTATACGGGAGGAGTGCCGGTGAAGGCGGTCCTGGCCTATCTCTGCAATTACGAAGACAGAAAAGATCATTACCTCTCGCTTCTTCCCTTCGGGCTCGCCAGTATCGCCGCGTATCTTCAGCACAGGGGTATCGACACGGTTCTGGCCAACCTTTCCCTGCTCGGTCACGGGAAAGGGGCCCGCTGGATCGCCGCTGAAAAACCGGACCTGCTGGGGGTGTCGGTGTTCGCCTTCAACCGGGCTGAATCGATGAAACTGATAGCTGAAGCGGCAAGGCTGTCTCCCGGAACAGCCATTGTGGCGGGCGGGCCCTTCGCGTCCCATTACCATAAAGAGATAATGGAGCGGTATCCCCAGGTGAGGAACGTGGTTATCGGGGAAGGCGAAAAGGCACTGTATCGGCTTATAGGAGAGATTGAAAATGGAGCCGGGGAACGAGGGCCTGTCAGGGGCGACCGTCTTCGCGACCTGGACCGGATTCCCTTTGCCTCATCCTTTACCGGAAGAATGTACGGCGTCAATCCGCTGGAGCAGTTTTCGTACCTGATCACCTCACGCGGATGTCCCGGAAGCTGCACCTACTGCTGTTCGCCGGAATTCTGGGGCGGGCGTCCGTCCTTCAGGAGCCCCGAAAACATCGTCGACGAAATGGAGAGGCTCTACCGGGACAGGGGGATCATCTATTTCTCCATAAGGGACGACAATTTCACGATGGGGAAAAAAAGGGTGGTCGAATTTTCCCGCGAATTGCGCAGGCGCGGCGTCCACGCGCTCTGGAACTGCCAGGCAAGGGTCGACACCGTCGACCCGGAGATGATCGCGGAGATGAAGCGGTCCGGGCTGGAGCACCTGCAGTTCGGCGTCGAGTCCGGGTCTGAAAGGATTCTGCGCATGATGGACAAAGGGACCACCATCGAAAAGATCCGCCGCGCCGCCGACATGACCAGGGCGGCCGGTGTCACTCTTTCGATTTACCTGATGACCGGCATGCCCGGCGAGACCGATGATGACACCGAAGCGACGCTGCGGCTGATCCGCCGGATAAAACCCCACGACGGAATGGTGTCGCCGGTGGCGCTGTATCCGGGCACCGCGCTCTACGAAGGCCTGCGCGAATCCGGCGAAGTCGGCGACGATGTCTGGTTCACTTCGGGCGATTCAGGGATTTACGCGCGCCGGGACCCGGCTGTGGCCAGATGGACGCGGATGCTGGCCCGGGAGCTGGCACTTTCCGGAGAGAAATGGGGGTATGACAGCGGCGATTTCCGGAAACACCGTGAGCAGGAGGGGGGGGATTGCTGGGTCACCGACATCATGGAAGGGGAACGGGCCGCCGCCCTGGGTGACCTGAAAAGCGCGGTGCAGATTTTCAGTCAGCTCACGGAAAAAATGCCGGACAATCCCTGGGGTTTTATCCGGCTCGGCGAAACGGCGCTGATGAAAGGCGACAACCTTGGGGCGATCCGGGCCTACCGGGGGGCAACCGGGGCGCTGCCGTCCTACTACGGCGCGTGGCTTGAACTGGCAGTACTCTATGACGGGCGGGGCGACCGCGCCGCCGCGGTGGAATGCGCCGAAAGGGCGGGAAAACTCAACTCGTACGATGACAAGGTGAGGCGCCTAGTCAAAAAGATCATATCTAATTAGAAGCGGCATCCATGTTTAGAAGCATCCGCAGCCGCGCCCACAACGATTTCTTTTCCTCCGTGGTCACCTGATCGGGGTCGTCACAGCGCCCGCGGATTTCTTTAAGCAGATGGATTTCATTAATCAGTAGACCATAGTGGAACCAGTCCCCCGTCAACTTTGCCGCGAAGAGAACTTCCTCGTCTGAAAGGACATCCCAGGCGCGGCAATAGAAGGTCCTGCAGGTGCTCATAAAGAAATCCCTGTCTTTCTCGGGCGCGGTTTCGGGAAATTCGTACATTCCGCACCCGATACGGGATCTACCCGGACCGTAGAACGTCAGATGGCGGCAGCTCATGGCGTCATGGCACCTCGCTCCGGATCGGCGGGTAATCGCCCCTTCGCCGGTTTCGGGGAACTCCGCCGAAAAAACGGCTCTGGGCATGTTGTGGCTGCCGCAGCACAGCGCGCACGAGGCGCCGTGGCCCGGGGAGCAGGGATTGATTTTTCGGCGGAAATGCATTATATTGGTACGAAGTTGAATTGCCGGCGTAAGACCGCCGCATACAGGTTTATGAAACCGGACAATTCTGGCAATAATAAAATTATGTTGACTATTCACCGCCATTATAATGAGTGTAGCGAAATTTTCATGACGGGAGATTGACCATAGAATCCAGGACTTTAGAGACGGAATGGGGCTCTTTCTTTTATCGGACAAGCGGGTCCGGTGAGGACGTCGGGCTAATCTTTATTCACGGCGCTCTGGGCGATTCAAGGCTTTTCAGGCATCAGCTCAGGCATTTCGGGCAGAGATTCAGGACCCTGGCCCCGGACCTGCCGGGGCACAGCAGGTCGATGTGCGACGGGCTTCCGACGATGGACCGCTTTATCGATTCCATCATGCTGATGTGCGCGCATGAAGGCATCGGAAAGGTCATACTGGTGGGTCATTCCATGGGTGGAGGGATCGCCTTTGAGCTGTACGCAAGGGGCCTTCTGGACATCGCGGCGATGGTGTTCGTCTCCACCGCGCCGGTGCTCCCGATACCCGGTGAGCTTCGCATGATGATCGAACAGAACGACGCCGGGCGGTTTTCAGACATTCTGGTGAGGTCTGTTTTCAGCAAAAAGACCGGCCTCCTGGTGGAACTGGCCAGGAAAGGGGCGGCTGACCTGAACATGGCAATGATACGCAACGATATGGATATATGCGGCGATATGGATTATACTGGGCTTCTCCCCGGCATAGACGTACCGGTACTACTGGTCGCCAACAGAGGGGACCGGGTCGTCACATGGGAGAATACATCCGCCATGGCCTCGTCTATTCCGGATTCAAGGGTCATTTTGTTTGACCATGAAGGCCACGTGCCCTTTTTCGAGTATGGCGAGGATTTCAACGCCACCCTGGATTCCTTTTTCAATGAAATAGCGGCTCCTGCCCGCGGATTTGCCTGAGCTGGCCCGGAAAGATGTTCCAATAATACGAAATGCTTGACAAATATCGGAATTGCTACCATCTTTTAAAAAAGCTGTACAATTGATTACATCTACATTTTCCTGGGGGAAGTGAAATGAGCATTAAAATTTCTATCAACGGTTTCGGAAGGATAGGCAGAAACGTATTGAGGGCGATCCTCTCCAATCCAAAAAAGTACGGTGAAATCGACGTGGTGAGCATCAATGATCTCACCGACGCGAAGACGCTGGCCCATCTTTTCAAATATGATTCCATTTTTGGGATTTTCAGCGGAGAAGTATCGCACAGCGATAATTCGATAATCGTAAACGGAAAAAACATCAAGGTGCATTCCGAAAAGAACCCGCAGCAGCTTCCGTGGAAACAGGAAGGGATCGATGTGGTGGTTGAATCGACCGGCATGTTCACCGATAAAGACAAGGCCATGAGTCACGTGAACGCCGGAGCGAAAAAAGTGATCATTTCCGCGCCGGCAAAAGGCGAGGACATCACCATTGTCATGGGCGTCAACGAGGACAAATACGACAAGGAAAAGCATACCATCATATCGAACGCGTCCTGCACGACCAACTGCCTCGCTCCGGTGGTGAAGGTGCTGAACGATTCCTTTAAAATTTCCAAGGGACTCATGACGACGATCCACTCCTATACCAACGACCAGAGGATCCTTGACCTGCCGCACAAGGACCTCCGCCGCGCCAGGGCCGCGGCCATGTCGATGATTCCGACGACTACCGGCGCGGCCAGGGCGGTCACGCTGGTAATCCCCGAATTAAAGGGAAAACTCGACGGAGGGGCCATCCGGGTCCCCACTCCGGACGTGTCTATAGTGGATTTCGTCTGCAACGTGGAGAAACAGGTCACCGAAGCTGACGTCAACAAGGCGCTGAAAGAAGCGGCGAACGGGCCCATGAAAGACATTCTGCAGTTCTGTGAAAGCGAGCTCGTTTCAATCGACTTTACAGGAAATCCGCATTCATCAATCGTCGACGCGGCGCTTACCAAGGTCCTTGAGGGGAACATGATCAAGGTCATGAGCTGGTATGACAATGAATGGGGCTACTCGGTGAGGGTCGTTGACCTGGCGCTGTACATAATGAAATAGTTATTGCTTTTTTCGACCATTGTATATTCCGTGACAAATATCACACCTCTCGTTACGTGGGAGGTGTGCGTATTTTTCCGGCATGGATTTCTGACAATCCCCAGGAGAGACAACCATGAAACGACGTGAGATATTTGCCGGTAACTGGAAAATGTACAAGAACCGCGGGTCCGCGATCGCCCTGGTAAAAGAGATTCTTCAAGGGGCAAAAATACCGGAGGGCCGTGAAGTGGTGGTGTTCCCGCCGTCGGCCTACGCCGGTGAAGTCGCGGGCTTGTGCGCCGGTTCGGCGGTTTCAGTGGGGATGCAGAACATGTATCATCAGAAGGAAGGGGCCTTTACCGGCGAGATATCCCCCGTGATGGTGAAGGACTGCGGATGCAAATACATACTGATCGGTCATTCCGAGCGCCGCCATGTGTTCGGTGAAAAAGACGGCGATGTGAACAATAAAGTTAAAGCCGCGTTTGAGTTCTCACTGGTCCCCATGGTATGCGTGGGGGAGCTTCTGGATGAACGGGAAAAGGGTAACACCGAGGCGGTGCTTGAGCGCCAGGTGAAAGAAGCCTTTAAGGATATATCGCCCCGGCAGGCGGCTACGGCGGTCATCGCCTACGAACCGGTATGGGCCATCGGGACCGGAAAGGTGGCGACTCCGGAGATCGCCGAAAATGCGCACCGTTTCATCAGGGGGGTGGTCGAGGGTCTTTACGGCGCCGATATCGCCGGATCCCTGCCGGTACTGTACGGCGGATCGGTGAAGGCCGACAATATTTCCGGGCTTCACGCCATGCCAAACATCGACGGTGTACTGGTGGGGGGCGCGAGCCTGGAAGCGGATTCGTTTCTGAAAATAATCAATACTCGCTGATACGGGGTGGATCGACATGGGAATTCTTCTGACAATAACCACGGTAATTTTCGTAATACTCTGCGTGCTTCTGATTATCGTGATCCTGCTTCAATCGGATAAAAGCGCCGGAATGGGAATTCTGGGCGGATCCAGCCAGTCGGCCTTCGGTTCCTCGACCGCGGACGTCATCACAAAAATAACGGGCGCCATGGTCGGCATTTTCCTGGTGCTGGCGATGACGCTGGCCTGGATGGAATCGCGCAGCACCGCCACACTTGAACAGAAAATCCATGAGGCCGGCGATGATGAGGAAGACGGAATAAACGCCGAGACGCGGGTGCCCTCGAAAACAGCGGACAGGCCCGGAAGCGAAGGTCCTGTCGAAACAAACACTCTCAACAGAAAAACAAAATAACCCGTAAGGAGAAATCCATGGCAAAAGAAGTATTTGTAGATGCCGATGAGTGCACAGGGTGTGAACTTTGCGTCGATGCCCTTCCGGCGGTGTTTAAAATGAACGATGACGGCGTAAGCGTCGTGTACGACAGTGAAGGTGCGAAGGAGGCCGAGATTCAGGACGTAATCGACAACTGCCCCGCACTCTGCATACATTGGAAATAATTTGACAAGGAGATAGAGGATGCCAATTACCAAGGATTACATTTTTACATCCGAATCCGTATCGGAAGGCCATCCGGACAAAGTGTCGGACCAGATTTCAGACGCGGTCCTTGACGCGCATATCGAAGGGGACCCCAAGTCCAGAGTGGCCCTTGAAACACTGGTGACCACCGACAGAATCGTGCTTGCCGGTGAGATTACCTCGAAGAAGAACGTCGATTACGAGGCGGTGGCAAGAAAAGTTGTTGCGGACATCGGATACACAGACCCGGAAATCGGGTTTGACGCCCAGACATGCAATGTGGAGCTTTATGTCCACTCCCAGTCTCCGGATATTTCCCAGGGAGTCACCGAGGGGGAAGGCCTGTTCAAGGAGCAGGGAGCCGGCGACCAGGGGATGATGTTCGGATACGCTGTTGCGGAAACAGACGAACTGATGCCCATGCCTATACTGCTGGCTCACAGGCTGGTGAAGCGCCTTGCGGACTTAAGGAAAAAAGGGGAGCTCAAGTTTGTCCGTCCCGACTCCAAGTCCCAGGTGACCATCCAGTATGAAAATTCAAAGCCAAAACGTTGCGACGCCGTGGTGATATCCACCCAGCACTCTCCGGACGTGGACTTGAAGACCATTCATGAGGCGGTGCTGGAGCAGGTGATCAAAAAAGTGGTGCCGGCGAACCTTATTGATAATAACACAAAGATATTCGTCAATCCCACCGGCAGATTCGTCGTGGGAGGGCCGCACGGGGACACCGGTCTTACCGGAAGGAAAATCATTGTGGACACTTACGGGGGCATGGGGAGGCATGGAGGCGGGGCCTTTTCAGGAAAGGATCCGTCCAAGGTCGACAGGTCGGCGGCCTACATGGCGAGATATATCGCGAAAAACGTGGTCGCCGCGGGCCTCGCGTATCGCTGTGAAGTACAGCTGGCCTATGCGATCGGTGTGGCAGACCCTGTATCCGTCATGGTCGATACCTTCGGCACCGGGACCATACCCGAGGAAAAAATCGCCGAAAGAATCATGAAAGTGTTCAATATGAGGCCCGCGGGAATCATACAGACGCTGGACCTTCTGAAGCCGATATTCAGAAAGACGTCGAATTACGGGCATTTCGGCCGTGAAGACGCCGGATTTGTCTGGGAAAAGACAGACAAAGCCAAAGAGCTGAAATAACAGTATCATTTGCGCAGGAATAACAGAGGGCGTCCCGAAGGGCGCCCTCTTTTTATATTCCCGGACCCCGACATCTCCGATAATAAGAAAAGATAACAGCGAAAGGGGGTGCCTGCATGAAAGAGTTCATCATCAAATCGTATTCCTACTGCTGCCGATGCGGGTATGCGGTAAAAGTGTTTATCGATTGCGGCATTCCGGTCGAGCAGTACCGCTGCAGGGTCTGCGGCATAATGATGAATCGAAAAGAATCCTGAGGACGGACCGCAGGCCTGCCGCCGACAGTCTCCTTCCCGAAATATCTGCGAATCCCAATGGATTCTGGTTGCAATATTGCCCCGTATTATTTTATTATGCTCACTTGTCCTGAATCATATCGAGCGCTTTTTTATGAAGAAATATTTCCTGATCCTACAACTCGTCGCCTTTCTATCCCTCAATGATGCCGTTTTTTCTCAGGGATATCCGGGGCCCGAAATTAAAGCAGATGGCCGAGAGGCAGAAAAACCGCTGAACGTCAATCTCGATTCGACCCTCATGTACGGGCAATATAATAACATAAATTCAGATTTTAATGTAACACAGGATTTTCAAAACTTTTCATATCAATTAAACTCGAACTTCAAGCGGTCGAATGATTACGGCTTCAGCAACACAAGCTATTTCGAGAGCAAGATCGGGTTTTCTGGCATGGCGGATCTTGCCGAATCGTGGAAACTGATTCCGCAGATCGATGTGGAAAACGATTCTCACGGAATGTACAAAAACCCTTCCTTCAGCAGGGAGGAAAAGGACTATGTGGGCATACATTTTAAAAACGAGTATACGCCGACGCCGTCACGCTGGAATTTCAACATAGGCGGTGCGCATTATGTGCATCGGCTCGTGCCTGAAGGGCCCGGAGTCGTAAGCGGCCAGAGTTTTTACAAGGCAGACGGACAGATAGGATGGGAATACGGCTGGAGCGCCGCAGTGAGGGCGAAATTCAACGCCAGGGTGTCTCATTATGATTATTCAACCGGCGCCGATAACGATACCTATGTGATGACCGACTTTATCGGCGCGTTTAAACTTACGGAATACATCCTCATCAGTCTGGGGCCGGGGTATTCCTGGAACCGGGACGATTCCCACTTCATCGGGGGGAAGGCGACCGTGTCAACCGTGAACATGAAGCATCTGACCATGGAGGTGGGATACACTTACGATTTAAAACCGTTCGGGCCTGAAATACTGTACAAGAACCAGAAATTCATCATGCCGGATTTCAGCCTCCCCCCGGGCAGGGTTCAGAAAGGGGAGGGCAAATTCGTAATCGAAATAAAGAATGAAAGCGACAGCCCTGTGTACGTGAAGAACATGAAAATAAAAGGCTCCGGCACCTATGAAAAACAGGGCGATTTTTATAATTTTCATCTTATAGAAGGACAACTTCTGTATCCGCGTGTCATGGCGCTTGCCGCCGCGCGGGGAAAAGTCGAGATGATGACCGACCTTCAGATCGGGGCCGACAGCAGTGCGCGATTCGTTTTCGGATATGAGTATAACCGATACTGGGGCAGCAGACGCGTTACCTACAGGCCGGGGTACGCCGCCAACGGGATGATGAAACTCAGGATAGGGGATTTCGGCCTGGAATGGAACAACACCCTGATGGGGTCCGTGTATATCGATCCGTACATTTCCATGAAACTCGGCCGCTCCATCATCGGATCGGTGACCATTTCGCTGAAAATACTCGAGTCCTTTTTTCTCTATGGCAAGGTTGAGAATGTCTATGGAGAAAGATATCATTACCGTTACGGGTATCCTGAACCGGGACGTCTTTTCCTCGGCGGATTGAGAATTCAGATATGATGAGGGATGTCCCAAAAGCGCCTTTTCCATGCCGCGCAGGCCAAATAAAAGGTTTATAATCCATATTTTCTTGACACCTTGACGGATGAATATAAAGGTGTGCCCTATATACAGAAAGTGCCGCGACAAAATCACCCTTGTGACAGGTAGATGATGAAAAAAATTTTGCTCGCCATGATCGTTGCCGTGCCTCTGCTGGTCATGCAGAACATCTCTTCGGAGCCTTCCCGATATGAGGGAAAAATCGTCAAAAAAATTGATTTTGTCGGGCTGAACAATGTCAGCAGGGGCGATCTGATCGATCTGATCACCACCACTGTAAACTATCCGCTCAAGGCGCGCGAGGTGACCGAGGACATTAGGAAGATCTTTGACAAGGGGTATTTCGAAAAAATCGACGTTGATGTCGAAGAATTGCAGGACGGCGTGCAGCTGAGGTTTATCTGCAAGGAAAGGCCGATGATCCGCAATGTGGACTTTCGTGGAAACAGCGAGGTGAATGAGCAGGACCTGAAAACCACGGTCATGGTGAAAGAGGGGGAGGTGTACCGCAAGGATTTTGTTGAAAAAAGCGTTCAGTTGATCAAGGAAAAATACAACAAGGAAGGCCTCTTCAATGCCGTCGTCACCTACAATATTATAGAGAAAAAAAGAACCGGCGAGGTTGACATCGATTTTATAATCGACGAAGGTGAGGAGATTAAGGTCCATAAGATTATCATTCTGGGCGCCAAAAAAATACACCCCAGGGAGCTCCGCAGTATCATGGAGACCACCGAGGACGGGCTGTTCAAGGACGGGACGTTTCAGGAAAGCACCTATGAGATCGACAAGGCGAAAATAATCGCCTATTACAAACAGAACGGATACCTTGACGCGCAGATAGTCGAGGACAAGGTGGAGTATGAATGGCTGAACCCGGTGAGGAAGGAGAAAAGAGGAATCTTTATCACCCTGAAGCTTTTCGAAGGTGAAAAGTATTATTTCGACGGATACACCATCGCGGTCGTAGGAGAAAAAGAGAAGACAGTTTTCACCCCCAAACAGTTGATGAACGAAATCGACCTGAAAGACCAGGGGGATGTGTTTGATTTCACCACCTTCATGAAAGACCGCCAGAATATCGCCTTCAAATATGCCACGCAGGGATACATTTTCGCGCGCGTGGTGCCCAAACAGACGATCAACGAGCGGGAGATAGAGGAAAACGGAGCGAAGGTAAAAAGAAAATTTGTTAAGATCGACTATGTGGTTGAAGAAGGGTCACAGGCCTACGTTGACATGATTATAGTCAAGGGGAACAGGAAAACAAAGGACAAGGTCATCCGCAGGGAGCTGGTCATCAAGGAGGGAGAGCTTTTTGATTCGAGGAAAATGCAGCTTTCCCGGGAACGTGTCTATAACCTGGGATTTTTCAAGGAGGTGAACATCGATGTCCGGCCCGGCAGCAGGGAGGGCTATATGAACCTGATCGTGGACGTCGATGAGCAGCCCACCGGAACAATATCGCTTGGCGGCGGGTACGGAACGACGTCAGGTTTCTCGATTTTCGCCGACCTGAGCGAAAACAATCTGCTCGGGAACGGGCAGAGGGTCGGAGTGAAATTCGAATACGGGCCCCTGAGAAGTTCCATCACTCTCTCCTTTTACGAGCGCTGGCTTTTCGATTATCCCATCGGGTTCAACGCATCTGTTTTTTATTATCTCTATTCAATACAGACAACATCAATTTTCTCTCTTGTGCAGAGCGAGGCCGAGTATAAGAAACAGGCATTCGGCTATTCCCTCGGCATGAGCTACCGTTTCTGGAACTTCTATTCCGTGGGCATGAACTGGACCCAGGCCTTTAAAAAGATTCTCGAGCCGACCGGAAACAGCAACGACGACGTGTTCAAGGCCGCGTCCCTTGGGCTCGAAGAGTCGCGGACCGTCGGTTTTTATCTGGCCCACGATTCAAGGGACAATTACCTCAACCCCACCAACGGACTCATGGCTGAGATGCTCGTTGAATTCACCGGAGGCTTGTTTCTCGGCGGCGACGACCACTACATGAGGTATACACCGGAATTCGACCTTTTCTTTTCATTCTTTAATCTCCCCTTTCTCCGGTCCCATCCGGTGGTCTTCGAAGTCAGGGGAAACGGCACCTTTATGGCGCCGCCTTTTTGGAAGAGCAGGGTCGCCAGAGACCATAACTATCTGCGCAACGAATGGCTTCCCCAGGAAAACCGGCTCGTCATGGGCGGCCCGGAAACGATTCGGGGGTGGGATTACCTTGACTCCGAGTTCCCGCTATCCTGGCGATATGTGGGACTGTTCCACCGGATACTGTACGGTTTCGAGCTGAGGGTCCCCATCCATCCCCAGATGCTCTGGATGGCGTTCTTTTTCGACGCGGGAGCGCTGTATTCCGACAGGTTTTGGGAGGGACAGCTCAACACGCAGTACCTCGCCTACCTGCAGAGCGATCACAACACAAGGGATCTGATGTACATCGACCAGTTCTGGACAAAGAGGAACAGGTTGCTCTCATATTTCAGGTATTCCTACGGCTTCGGATTCAGGATACAGATCCCGATGATGCCGCTCCGTTTCTGGTTTGGCAGGAAGATGATTTATGATGATGGATTCAGGACCATCAGCGGATTCAATTTCCAGTTCGCCATAGGAGACATGAGATTTTGACGGGCAACCGGTACAAGGCTCTCCTGATCATCCTCCTCGGGGGGACTCTGCTTTCCTGTTCGCTTTTTACCGGAAGCCGAAACGCCCCCGAAGCGCCTCCGGTAATCCGGTATGTGAATCTGAAATTCATTTACGATTATTTCATCAATAAGAGCAGGGACGCCCAGGAAATCGCCAGAAAAAAGGAAAAAGTCATAGAATCGATCCAGTCCCTGGAGCGGCGCATGAAAGACCCGAAAGAGAAGACCGCGGAGGTCGAGCTCGCCCACCAGCGCCAGAAGTACCTGTACGAGGTGCTGGAAAAACAGGAGAGTGAGCACATGCAGAAGATTTCACAGCGCATCAAGCGCGTGTTAAACGATCTTTCGGAAAACATGGAGATTGATTACATATTCAACATCGGCGATGAAGTGATCTATGCGAAAAAAAAATATGATATCACCGAGCAGGTCATCCGCGAGGTCATCGACCTCGGAACCCGAAGCGAGCCTGTGTCGCGATAGGGGATGAGTGCGATGGCAATCCAAAGAAGTGTCGCGTTCGCCCTGCTGGCCGTTTCTCTGCTGTCGTCGGCCCGGTGCTCCGGTGAGAGCAAAGAGGACCTGGTGCGCGGGGTCCTGAAGGGCTACAGGGGAAGTTATGTGATCGTGGTGAGCAAGAAGGCGTTCACCCTTGAGATATTCGACAGGGATATCAGGAGCATCGCGGCGTACAGGATCGGTTTCGGCAAGAACCCTGACATGGAGACGAAGCTGCATGAAGGGGACAACAGAACGCCGGCTGGCATTTACAGTGTCGTCGAGATTTTAAGCATGGACTCCGACAGAAAAACGGGCTCTTACGGGAAACTTGCGGCGCTGAACAGGGTGTTTTTTCGGGCATCTGAAGGCCACAGCAGATTCGGGAAGGAAGGAGTTGACCTCGGGGACAACGCGTACGGCCCCCGGTTTTTTCTTCTGAATTATCCAAACGAGGCTGACCGTGAAAGATACAGGAAGGCGGTTTCTGATGGAACGATACAGAAAGTGAAAGGGAAGGTCCCCGGCATCGGCGGCGGTATCGCCATCCATGGGAACAACGATGAACCCTCAATCGGGAACCTGTCCAGCAGCGGTTGCGTGAGGATGTACAACAGCGATATTATTGAGCTTGACCAGTACGTGCAGGTCGGCACTCCGGTCATAATAATACGGGAGTGAATTAATAAGTTGACATGAAAAAGACGGCTCGTAAATACTGTCGTTGATTTTTTAATAAGGGGGCAGCAAATCTAATGATTGAATATGCATTCGCACAGGGACAGGCCACCGGCGGGGGCGGCATCGGATCGCAATTGGGACTTCTGGTGCCTTTTCTGGCAATGATAGCGATTATGTATTTCCTGATGATCCGTCCGCAGCAGAAAAAAGAGAAGGAAAGGAAAAGCATGATCGCGTCGCTGAAAAAAGGCGACAAGGTGCTCACGGCAGGGGGGATATACGGAATCGTTGATTCCTTCAAGGAAGGCGAAGTCGTGGTCGTTAAAATCGCGAACAACACGAAAGTCGAAATGATCAGAAACGCAGTGCAGGGAAAGGTTTCCTGAGATTCAGGCAATGATTCGAAGATTTATCATAATCGCGGCGGTTACAGGCGGCATCGCAATGGGGATGCTGGTGCTGTACGCCCAGAGCGCCGATGAAATCGGCGTGACCGGAAATCCGCCAAAGTCGGAAGAATCCATTACGGAAAAAAATGGTGCGGTTGACGGTAAATCCGGCGACCGGGGGCAGGTCAGTACATCCGGACCTGAAGGCGAACGCGGCGGAGCTGTTACTCCCCAGGATCAGGCGAAGAAAGGCAACCGTAAGGCCGAAAAGAAAGAGGAAAAACGTCCCGCACCGCAGCATGAAACCGCCGCCGTAAAAGATGTGCCGGATAAAAAAGAGGAACCGGCGAACCCCTTTAGCGGGAAAGGCATGCTGGTCGTCGATGAGGGGGATGAGGCGCTTCGGAGGATTCCCGGCATCGTGATAACAAAGAGGCGGGGGATTGAGGAAGAGAGCATAGTCAGCATTCCCGGAGACGCGCCGCAGAAAGACGCGGAACAGGATCATGAAGGGCTTATGGGGATGAGCGGTAATACGACAAAGACCGCTGCGAAAATCGCCATCGTTGCCCTGATTTTCATAATATTCATATTGTACAGGGCCAGGTCGGGCAGATCGAGCAGACGTGTTGTGCGGACCTATCCGAAGAAATAACACAGATCGAGGGGATTATTGATGACCAGAGGAATGATATATAAAATGATATTCATCGTATCGCTGATCGCCTTCGCTGTGATTCTCATCCTCCCGACTTTCGGCGAAAAACGGATGAGAGTGGCATTCTATCAGAATTCAACACCGGAACAGGTTCAGGCGGTAAAACAGCGGTTTTCATCTTCGTCATACCGGATAACCGAAGAGAATGAGAGCCTGCTGATCGTCACCGGAAATAATCTTACCGATGCGATCATGAATGAAATACGCACTTTCCAGGGAGTCAAAGACGCCACTTTTGAAAAACATTGGGCCGAGGACGCGGTCCTCGCGAGAAAAATTAATCTCGGCCTTGACCTCCAGGGCGGCATGCAGGTCATGCTGAGGGCGGACTTCGATAAAATCGCCAAGTTTCACGGCAAAGAACTTACAGATTCAGAAAAAAGCGAAATCACCCAGCAGGCGCTTGAGCTATTACGGAACAGGATCGATAAATTCGGCGTTGCCGAGCCGTCCATACGGCCTGCGGGAAACCAGGCCATAGAAATACAGCTCCCCGGGGTCAAGAATCCGGGAATGGTGCGGGAGCTGATAGGCAAGGTGGGGAAGGTCGATTACCGGCTTGTGGATGACGAATACTCGAAACGCGCTTCGGACTGGGTCAAGCAAAACTACACGCAGGAAAACCTTCCTGTCGAGGATGATCTTGCCGACGCGCTCAAGGCAAAAATTTCGGAAGGGATCGAGCTGCCTGAAAAACTCGAAGTGCTTTTTTACTATGACCGCCCCAAGAATACCACGAAACTCGTTCCGGTATATCCGCTGGTGCTGAGCACGGAAGTGGCGCTTGCCGGTTCAGATATCAAAAAGGCCTGGCCTGAAGTTGACGAGATGGAAGGAATGATCGTGAAATTCAGCACCACGCCTGAAGGGGCGGTGAAGTTTGCCGAAGTCACATCCAAGAAAAACCGCGAAAAACGGCTGGCCATCGTCATCGACAACAAGGTCAGAAGCGCCCCGGCAATCAAAAACCAGATTTCCGGCGGAAGCGCACAGATCACCGGAAGCTTCAGCCAGGACGAAGTCAAGTCGCTTGCGCGAATAATCAACGAAGGAGCGCTCCCGGTTGACCTCCAGTTCATTGAGGAACGCACCGTCGGCCCCTCCCTGGGCCAGGACTCGATAGAATCCGGGATCAGGGGGCTCCTGGTGGCGAGCGTTATCGTGATGCTTTTCATGCTGGGATACTACAAGTTCGCAGGCGTCATCGCGGACCTGGGCCTCGCGGTCAATATCCTCTTTCAGATCGCCATACTCTCCTGGCTCGGGTTCACCCTGACACTTCCGGGAATCGCCGGCCTGATTCTCACAATCGGGATGGCGGTGGATGCGAATGTCATCATTTACGAAAGGATCAAGGAAGAGTTAGCTGAGGGGAAATCGGTAAGGATGTCCATCCTGCACGGTTTCGACAGGGCCTTCTGGACCATTTTCGATTCCAACATCACCACCATGATCGCGGCTTTCATTCTTCTGCAGTACGGTACTGGGCCGATCAAGGGATTCGCGGTGACCCTGTTCATAGGGCTCATATCCAGCATGTTCGTGGCCCTGTACGTGACCAGGTATGTGTACGAACTTATCTCCCTGAATAAAAAAATCAAGAAGCTGAGCATTTAAGGAGCCTTACTTGAAAAAGACAGTTCAATTCCTGAAATACCGTTTTATCGCCATCGGGGTTTCGCTTGTTCTCGCCGTCGTCTTTACCGCCGGCACGGTCGTTAACGGCGGCTTCAATATGGGCATAGATTTTGTGGGCGGCGTCAAGGTCATCACGAAATTCGACAAGGTTATGGACGAGGGGACCATCCGGACTGCGCTGCAACAGCTTGATGCGACAGTCCAGAGGGTGGGGCAGGAATCGGAAAACGAATTCATCATATCAATAAAGGGGTCAACCTCCCAGGGCGGGGGGATCGGTGCGGTGCTTACCCAGGCGATACAGCAGTACTTCCCCGGCGTCCAGCTTCTGAGCGTCGAAAACGTCGGCCCCGCCGTGGGCGAGTATCTGCGGAATTCCGCCGTCAAACTCATAATCATATCGATCGTGCTTATGGCTTTTTACCTGACATTCAGGTTCGAATTCAAATACTCGATGGGGGCCCTGGTCGCGCTGGTGCACGACGTGACGCTTTCTTTTCTCTTTTGCGGCTTTGCCGGCATCGAGATAAATATTCCCATTATCGCCGCCCTGCTCACCATCTTCGGTTTTTCGGTAAACGACACAATCGTCATTTTTGACAGGATCAGGGAAAATCTGAAGATGAAGACAAAACAGACGCTTCGAGAAGCCATCGACATTTCGGTAAGCCAGTCGCTCTCCAGGACGTTCCTCACCACGCTCACTGTGCTTTTTTCTGTTCTCACCATTTATCTGCTGGGAAGCAAGGGGCTGAACGATTTCGCCGAGGTCCTCCTTTTCGGATTGACAGTGGGTGTATATTCCACAGTTTACATCGCCTCCCCTGTGGTGATGTACTGGGAAAGATATTTCGAGAAAAAGTGACGCCGGTGTGGTCCTGAAACGCGAAGGGCCTTCCCGCAGATCGATTTCCGGTCGTTTTTTGTGCCTTCTACTTTGCGCTCTTCTTGTGTTGATTCGGGATAATCCCGCCGCAGGGCAAGATTTTCCCGAGGAATACCGTCCTGAACAAATACACCGGTTCATACACTCATTGATACAGCAGAAGGAATACTTCCGGGCCTTCGCGGAATTGAAGAGGCTGGAAATCCTTTTTCCCGGATACAGAGACGCCGGTTCTGTAGGCGTCACCGAAATGTATCTCGCCATCCGGGGAAAGAGATATGCCGAGGTCAAGACGTCCGCAGTGTTCTCGAATAACGCGCATTTCGCAATATTCCTTGCAGAGGCGTGTTTTCGGACAGGCGATTATACCTGCGGAGCGGAAGCGGCGAAAATGAAGAGCCCGGCCGATCCGCGGCTTGAAGAAGCCCTCGTGAAACGGCGACTTGCGGGCTATCTGATGCTCGGCAGATACAGCGACGCCGTCAACGTGTCGCAGCTGTTCAGGGAACCGCTTCGGGTGAAAGCCGGGCTGCTGATCAATTATTCAATGAATGAGTCGGGCAGGATGAGATCACCCGCCGCCGCCGCCGCGCTGGGGGTGGTGCCGGGACTGGGGTATCTGTACGCGGGCCAGGGTCTCACCGGACTGCTGGCATTTCTCGTAGTCGCCATGAGCGTGTTATTTGCCGTCTTTTCATTTAAAACCGATAACGGCGCCGTGGGGGCGGTCGCCGGAACGATTGGCGCTCTCTTTTATTCGGGAAGCGTCATGGGCGGCTATCTTTCGGTGAAACGGCGCAACGCGGCGTTGTCGAATGAATTGGCGGAGAGGATCGATAATGAGCTTGACCTGGACGCCGATCTTGATTGGATGAATACGAGGCACGGGATAGATGGAGGATCTAGATAAATCGCACCATATGGCGCTGGCTTTTAAGACCGCATTTGAAAAGCTGGGGACCACGTCGCCGAACCCTCCGGTGGGGGCGGTGATAGCAAAGTCGGGCACTGTCATCGCCGCGGCCGGCACTTGCGTCTGCGGTTCAGACCACGCGGAAGTGTCGGCCCTTGAAATGGCCGGGGTATCGGCGCGCGGCGCTGAAATGTTCGTGACGCTGGAGCCCTGCTGCCATTACGGAAAAACGCCCCCCTGCACCGACTCGATCATCAAATCGGGAATATCCAGGGTTTACATTCCGCTTCTCGACCCGAACCCGAAGGTGGCGGGAAAGGGCAGCGCCGCGCTCGAGGCCGCGGGTATAGAAGTGGTGATGATGCCGGAAATGAGGCCGAAAGCGATATCACTCTACAGGCCATTCAAAAAACTGATTCTGCACAACAAACCTTTCATCATACACAAAAGCGCCCTCACCATTGACGGCAGAACCGCGGTGCCGTCGGGCGATTCACGCTGGGTCACCGGTGAGCGTTCGCGGTTTCTGGTGCATCGCCTGCGGGCAAAGGCAGATGCGGTGATCATAGGGAAGGGGACGTTCATGCGGGACGATCCGTCGCTTACCGTCAGACTCGGGTCGTTCAGCGGGGAAACGCGGAGATTTTTTCAGGACACTCCCCCGGCGGTTTTGGGCGATGAGAACTTTTTTATCGAATCGCTCATTAAAAATGATCCGACTGAATACGAAAACCCATGCCGGGTGCTTTTTGGTTTTCCGGAAAATGGGAGGGGTAAACGCTTTTTCTCGGACGATAATTACATCGTCTTTGAAACAAGGGGGAACCTTGACAGGATCGCCGGAACATCCGATTCAGGAATATTAAAGGGAGATAGAAACATAGTGCCGGTGGACGGCGTACAGGGGAGGGAGATGATCGCACAGGTGATGGAAGAGCTTGCCGCAAGGGGCTTTCTCCTGGCCGTCCTCGAAGGGGGAGCCGCTCTCGCCGGGTCATTTTTCGACGCGGGAGAAATCGACCAGGTGATGTATTTTTATTCGCCGAAAATCGCTGGGGACGGTATTCCCGTCATGCGGGGAACCGGACCGCCGGCCATGGACGACGCGCTGAGGCTCCATGATGTTTCCGGAGTGATGATAGGCGACGAAATGCTTTTAAACGGTTACAGGGACGCATACGGACCTGACGTGAAGCGAGGTGAGCCATGTTTACGGGATTGATAGAGGAAATCGGCACGGTGACCGGCCTGCGCAGAGAGGGGGAGGGATATCTGCTCGCGGTTGCGGCGGAAAAAGTCCTTCAGGACATGAACAAGGGCGATTCGGTCAATGTCAACGGGGCCTGCCAGACGGTTACCGAGTTTACCGGCTCCGGCTTTTCGGTGTTCGTTTCCAAGGTGACCGCCGCGGTCACCACACTCGGAAGCCTTGCGCCCCAAAAAAAAGTGAATCTGGAAAGGGCCATGTCCCACCAGTCCAGATTCGGAGGTCATATAGTGCAGGGGCATGTGGACGTGACAGGTAAGGTAAGCGAGAGCGTCAGGGACTCGTCCGGGCTGAAACTCGTGGTGACGGTAGATCCCTCTCATGACCGATATATCGTTTCCAGAGGTTCCGTTGCCGTGGACGGAGTGTCCCTTACCGTTGTCGAGGCCGGCAAAGGTTCCTTCACGCTGTATCTGATTCCCGAAACCCTCGGGTCGACGACGCTCACGGACCTGAAGCGCGGCGATATTGTCAACATCGAGGTTGATATACTGGCGAAATATGTCGAAAAAATGATGACCCTGGACCGCGTCAAGGGGAAGGAAGACAGGGACGGAGCGCTGAAGCGCAAACTTTTCGATGAAGGGTACGGCTACTGATTTATTTCTGCCGCGTTTCGTTGTCCTGGACTATGGAGAAAAAAGCTCCGACCCTGGCGGAAGTGAGAATGTTCAGAATCCCGTCGGGAAGGCGATGCAACGTGAGATTGATCCCGGCGCTTTTCGCCATGTTGGCCGCCTTGATCAGCTGTCCGAGCCCCGGGGAATCCATGAAATCAAGGCCCGACATGTCCAGCCGCACTCCGGTGACGCCGGCGGAGAAGAGTGGCTCGAGGGACTTCTCAAGCAGATCCGCCTGGTCGATGGTCAATTTGCCGAGTATGGAAACCTCCCATACTCCCCTCTCTATTTCCCTTGTTTGAATTTTCATATTTCCGCCTTTTTTACAATTTCTTCCGCCATCAGTCAAGCCCGAATATTTTTTTCAGGTCAACTGATGATGGCCGAAGCGGCAGTGATACCGTTTTCGAGCCGCGGAACGACGAGAGATAGATCGCATGGACCGCCTCCAGCGCCCTGTATCCGTCCAGACCGGACGATGTGACGCCGGAACCAGGGGCCTTCATAAGCGCTTTCACCTCGCGGTACAATTCCGTGAAGGGATTGTTTTTTCTGATCGAAGGAAAGGGCGCATCGCGGAGGTCGTTGAAACCGCGGTAGATTACCGATTTCTTTTTCAGACACATCTTTTCGTATCCGTTTCCGATAACGATCCTGCCGTCGGTTCCGGAAATGTCGAGCTCGAACACGAAATAATCCCTCCCTCCGCCGGCCTCGATGAACACATCGACACCCGTCTCCGTTCTGCACCATGCCGCTGCAGCGTCTTCGAACCCCGTATTTCGGGAAAACCTGGAAAACCTCCCCTGGACCGTGGCTATCTCGCCGAAGAGATGGCGCACAATGTCGATGAGATGGGTGCCGTCGTGAAGCAGCGGGCCGCCGCCTTCGTCGATGCGGGAACTGCCCCTGTATCCCCCCGTGAGAATTCGCGCGTACACGGTGCGGACCTCGCCGATTTTCCCTGATGCAATTATTTTTTTCAGCGCCCTGTACCGGCCGTCGTAACGCCGTTCATGGTTGATGATAAGAGCGGTCCCGTAGGTTTCGCAGGCGTCGAGTATCCGCCGGGCTTTTTTCAGAGAGGGGGCGATGGGTTTTTCCAGGATAACCGCCCTGGCGCCGTTTTTCGCGGCGTCTACCGCGATAGACTCGTGGCTGTCAGTCCATGTGGCAATGACGACGATTTCGGGACGAACCCTGCGTATGAGTTCGGCGCTCCGGGTATACAGGTTTTTATCGGGGATTTTCGATGCCCTGGCAAAGCCCTTGAGTCTCCCGATGTTGATGTCGCATGCGTGGGTCACCGTGATGCCTGCCGACGACATCCCTCCGTAATGGGTGCAGGGTTTGTATCGCAGAGGATCGGACTCGAGGATATATCCTATCCTGCCGCATCCTATAAGGGCGGTGTTCATCGGATTCTGCGCGGTTGCATTCCGTTACAGTATCGGGAGATACTCGTTGATCTCATAATCGGTGACGTAACTGTTGAATTTTTCAAGCTCCATCCGTTTGTTCTCGATGAATTTCGAAAAGATCACTTCGCCCAGGGTTTCCTTCATCAGTTCGCTGGACTCGAAATGGGCCAGCGCCTCGTCGAGGCTCCTGGGGAGGGGACGGTGGCCGGTTGTATCGCCCGGTATGGATCCGGATTGCCTGTTGATCTCTGCGGATTTGGGAAGCTCGTACCTGTCACTGATGCCCTTGAGCCCCGACGACAGCATCACTGAGAAGACGAGATAGGGATTGCATGAGGGGTCGGGATTTCTCAGTTCCACCCTCATCGTTTCCGGTTTGTCCGGCTTGCACTGGGGAAGTCTCACCAGGGCATGCTGGCTCGCGGTGCTCCAGGTCGCGTGTGTCGGCGATTCGAAGCCTTTTACGAGCCGTTTGTATGAATTGATCCACTGGTTTGTGACCGCAAAGAACTCGTCGCTGTGACGTAGCAGTCCTGCAATGTAGGATTCGCTGATTTTTGATTGGAAGTTCTTTTTGTTTTTATCAAAAAATGCGTTTTTATCGTCCTTGAACAGAGACTGATGAATATGCATTCCCGAACCGTTCTGGTCCGCCAGCGGTTTCGGCATAAAGGAGGCGTAAATGTTGTTGAGCTGGCCGATCTCTTTTATTATGAGTCTGAATGTCATTATATTGTCCGCGGTGGTGAGGGCGTCTTCATGCCGAAGGTCGATCTCATGCTGGCTGTGGGACCCCTCGTGATGGGACGATATTACGTCGATACCCATGTCCTCCAATGTAAGCACCGCCTGGCGCCTGAAATCAGCCGCCATATCAAGCGGAGTCAGGTCGAAATAGCCGCCACGGTCGAGAATTTCCGGGGACGTTGAGTTTTTGAAAAAGAAGAATTCGATCTCCGGACCGGTGTAGAGGGTATATCCCATGTCGGCCGCTTTTTTCAGGTTTTTTTTGAGTATATAGCGGGGATCGCCTTCATAAGGGGTCATGTCCACCTGGTAGATGTCGCAGATCATGCGCGCCACGGAATCCTCTTTCGGCCGCCATGGAAGCACCTTGAAGGTGGACACGTCTGGCATGGCGATCATTTCCTGCTCGTCACGCCGGATAAATCCCTTCAGCGTCGATCCGTCGAAACGAACGCCTTCATGGATCGCGTCTTCAAGCTCCTCGATGGTGATCGCAAAGCTTTTAAGAAATCCCAATATATCGGTAAACCATAATCTGATGAACTTTACGTTGTTTTCCTTGGCGGTTTTGAGGATATACTCTTTATCATTGTCCATCTGGACGCTCCCTCATGTTCTTTTATGAAACGCAGGCGGGGCCTTGTCGCTGCATGCGGCTGCAATGACGCGCCGTCATCACCAGCTTATGAATATCAAGGCGATAAAAATTGTGAGGATCACAACGAAAAGGACCAGCATCAGAATCGTCCCTTTTGACAGACCCGGACCCGATTCCTCTTCATCGAAGGAGGCGGATTTCTGCTGTATCACTCCCTTGATATTCTTCCTTTTTATCGGACCGTCGATCGAGGGGTCGTAAATCCGGAGTTTGACCTGCTTCTCCTCTTCTGTGAATTTGCCGTAAATGCCGGGCCCGATCATGGTGAGTATCTCAACCGGGTCCTTTTTCCCCGTGCCCGCCTTGATATCGATAACCTCGGCAGGCAGGGCCCTCACCTGGTTTTCCTCGCGAAGATCCAGCAGATCGATGAAATAATTGGCCCTGTCCGAAAGCGGCTGTATTTTTATTATGATTTTATCGCCGATTTTAAGCTCATAGATCGGTTTTCCCCGGACGGGCGATACGATAGGTTTAACCGGCAGTATCACCGAAGCGTCATCTCTGTCCCCGCTGTCGTCATTGCTCTTTTTATTTTTGTCGGCGGTGCCGTCTCTTCTTTTTTTCGTTTCATAGAAGTCTTGCTGGGTAACTTCCTGTATGCCGGTTTCCAGTATCAGGCTTTTATCGTGAATGACCAGGTTGACCAGATCAAAAAGCACAATATCCACATTGGTGTAATCGTATTTGAACACGCTCTCGTAAAGGTTTTTAAGGTTCCTCCTGTCGTCGGATATCGATTTGATATGGTCCATGATTGAATGGGTGATGTTGCCGTTGAAATTACCCTTCCATTTAATGTCTGCGATGGCCTCTTCATAACGATTCCATTCCTCATGAGGTTCCATGTTGTATATCTCGGAATATGTGGAAGCGACTACGCTGTATGAATCAATGGTGGTTTCGTCTTTGAAAATGATCATCAGCTGTCCGTACAGGTTCATGGATGGCGATTTAAATCGTCCTTTCACAATTAGGAAATTCTGGCCGATGGTTTGTGTGGATTCGGGACTCATATATCACCGTTATCGATTGTTTTACCCTGTTGCTGGGCAGCGCGCACTATAAACCATGTAATGGATATTATGTACAACTGTGAATAATTGTAATACTAAACCTGCCCGTGTCAATATAAAAAATTGAATCGCATAATAAAATCATTTCGGTTTATTTGTAGTCATTATATCCGGGGCACCCAATAAAAAAACATACCAGGGAGAATTGTACTTGTAATATATGCGCTTTTAATCTAAAATTATCGATGATATTTTACACGGGCGAATGTCAGGTCGGTCTGAATGCGTCATTCCGGCATGGTTTCTAAAGGCAAATGCCGGCTGTTTTTTCCACCTGCGCCCTCTCTGATGAAAAATATATTTTTATTTCTGTTTTTTATTTCGATATAATAAACGGGGAATATGGCGTGATTGAGGCGATGGAAGCGTCATTTGCCGAAATCAAAGCAGCTTTGATGGAGATTTAACACGATGGAACATGAAAAAAGCAAGGGCCGTTATTTGTCTCTGGCGGTAAAAGCGCTTCTCGTATTGCTGGTCGTCGCCGCCGCTTTTTATTTTATCTATGTAAAGGCGATCCGCGGAAGGGCGCTTTTGATAATCTCTGACAGGGAGATCGAATCGGCGTCAGACGACCAGAAGGTAGTTGATTACAAGACTGGCGGAAGGGTCTATTTTCTGGTCACAAAGCGGATGACGTCGCTGAACGGGTCCCTGGTCGCCCTTGAGATCGAAAAACGGAAAGGTGACGAATTCGTCCATCACCTCCGGGCAAGTTATGAAATAGAAAAATCCTTTAGCAAAATCGCCAGCTATATCCCCGAAGAATACTTTTTCGTTCCCGGTAAATACCGCATAAAACTGTATATCGACGGGAAATTGATGAATTCCGAAGATATCAGGGTCGGGGACTGAATGGGGAGGCTGTTGCGTGTTTCCCGATTTGCAGAGACAGCGTGAATCATCTTTAAGGCAGGGTCAACATGAAGATTAGATTCTTCCGGCGTATGTGCGTGATGCTGATCTTTATATCGGCCGCACCACTGACAGTGTTTCCTTTCACCGATCAGACGACATCTGAACGTATCTTAAAGGAGAACAAGCATTTTGTGGAATTCCTTGATTCCGGTATAACCAATTTTGCCGAGAACAGGGTCGAGGATTACAAAAAAGCCTACTCGCTCCATTTTAATGCCGATGTGGCGTACCTCCAGGCGGATTACATCAGAGCATTCAAGCGTGTATACGCGTCCCAGAAATCACTGTCACAACTCTATTCTGATGTGGTGAAGGATATTTATCTGGAAGAATCCAAGAATATTCTCGATACCATCGCTCCTCTTGTTATAAAATCCAAAAATGCCAGGGCCCGGCTGTTTCTGACGCTGGGATACAGGGACAGGACCATCAGCTGGACCCATTATACAATCGGAGACGCATCTAACCCCAAACTGTATTCTTACAGGATCTACCGTTATATAAAAGCGATCGAGTACGCCAGGAGGGCGAAACGGTACGCCTTTCTCGCCCTTTTTGAGAGCCAGGATCCTGACATGAAGCGAAGGATTTTTTCCAACATGCTGAAGAGCGAGAACCAGACGGGAAACCCGTTTTTCAAACGTTTTGTCGATCTCGGCGAAAAGGATTACCTCAGGGAAATCGGGAAGAATTACGAGGATTACGAAAAGGACATGAAAGAACAGGCGGCTGAACCGTCCAAAGAGCCGGGTATCGCCATGGTTTTTGAAAAGAAAGTGGAGAAGAGGGTGCGTTTCAGGAATGAGAAACGCGCCGCGAAATTTCTTATTAATACCGAATATGACCAGGCCGAGGACATAATGAGGAGTTATGTGTCTGACTTCAATTTCAAGCTCATCAACTCGGTCTTTGAAGTGCTGTCGTCGGCAAATGCGACAGAAAAAAACAAGGAGAAGAATTCATCCGAGGGAATTGACTTCAATAAATACAAAATCCACCTGCTGGACAACTACGCAAGGATAACGAAGGACTCGACGCTGGCCTCATTCTACGGTTCGATTTCTGTTGAAGACGCCGTGAGCGAATCAAAAATAAAAGAGGAAACCGGGGACGAACATGCGGAGCAGGAGAAAGCTGAGCCGCTTAAAACCGACGTTGATGTGAAAAAAAATTGAATCGTCTTGCCTGTCGCGATTTTTTATTAATTGTCTTGCATATATTGCGTGCAGGTGTTGAGATGAGCTGTCCCGGATACATCCGTCAGCAGCATGAGGATAAATCGATACTTATAAAGCGGATCTTCGCGGCCGTCATACAAGGAATACACCGGAGCAATGAAAGCCTTAACCTGTAGCATGATCGTCTATTCAATTCTATTTTTATCGATAATAGTGCTTGATATCTTTTATTGGATTTTGTATTAATACTGTATAAGTAAAATCACACTAAGGATAGCATTGATTAATGTCCAAGAATGTAAATCTGCGGGATAATGAATTCGGGTTTTTCTCAAGACTAAATATCCGGGCAAAATTAATCACCATAATTTCACTTATTCTAGTCACTTCACTCATGGGGATGATTTTTCTTGCGTCATATTTCTTTCGAAACGATACTACCATAAGACTTGAAGAAACCAATCTGAAAATTGCGGAAATCACCTCTTCGAAAGTCCAGGTCGAGTTTTCATCAATCGTCGACAAACTGAATCTCATGGGCACGACTATGATCCAGCAGTTCCGGTCAAAGGAGCAGCAGGACCTCTTTACGAATCTTTTTTTCAGAAACGATAAAAATATAATTTTTGTCTCCGTAGCTGACAGGGAGGGTGCGGGGCTGGCCGCAAGAAAGTCGTTGTTTAACGATGAATTCATGAGGGAAAGCAAATTTCAACAAGAGGACCTCGAGGCTATCACTCAAAAAAACGGCCCCAGGTTCGTCAAGGCATTTGAGGGGCAGGTTGTTGTCGAAAACGTGTCGAGCGATTTTAAAATGCCGGTCATCGCGGTGGTCATGCCGTTTCAGAAAGCGGGCAACACTGTCCAATCCGTCGTATGCTCCTATATGAAGCTCGACCGGTTTCTGCAGACGTTTAAAAAAACGGGGGACATTCGTGACACTTTTATGGTGAACGAGCGTGGCGATGTACTGGCCCATCCCGACGGCAAAATCGTCCTGTCCCATGGCAATTACCTGAATCTGCCCATCGTAAAAATGATGATTGAGAGCAGCCAGCCCAACGGCCAGACCAGATACAAGGACCTCAACGGGGTATACTGCATCGGCGCGTTCACCAGGATCGGCCTCAGCGGGATAGGCGTCATATCGTCGGTTGAGGAAAGCAAGGCATTTGAGGCGGTATACAATATCCAGAGACGAAATATTTACATAATGATAATTGTGCTCACGCTGGCTATCCTGATAGTGTATTTTTTCGGCAAGACGCTAACGACTCCCATTGTACGGCTGGTGGGAGCCACCAAGGAGATCGAAGATGGCAACTTCCGGGTCAGCATCAAGCCCGCCTCGGGCGACGAGATCGGCCAGCTCACCAGCTCCTTTGTCGCCATGGGACGCGGACTGGAGGAGCGCGAAAAACTGAAGGAGACCTTCGGCAAGTTTGTGAACAAGGAGATTGCCGAAAGGGTTTTAAGGGGCGATATCAAGCTCGGCGGGGAGCGCGTGGAAGCCGCGATATTCTTTTCGGATATACGATCATTTACGGCTATCTCTGAAAAACTCCAGCCGGAAGAGGTCGTGGAGTTTCTGAACCAGTATATGACCAGGATGGTACAGTGCGTGAACGCGACCTACGGGGTCGTGGACAAGTATATAGGCGACGCGATCATGGCCGTCTGGGGTGCGCCGATGTCCAAGGGAAATGACACTGAAAACGCGATAAACGGCGCCCTTTTAATGAGAAAGGAACTGATGGAATTCAACAGGGGGAGGGGCGGCGATAAGCGTCCGATCATTAAAATCGGCTGCGGCATCAACAGCGGTCCGGTGCTTGCCGGTCAGATAGGTTCGGAGGACAGAATGGAGTATACCGTCATCGGAGACGCGGTCAATCTCGCGTCGCGCGTCGAATCGTTGAACAAGCCTTTCGGCACCGATGTCCTCATCTCCTCCGACGCCTATTCGAAAGTGAAAAACATCTTTCGGGTCGAACCGATGCAGAAAATTAAAGTCAAGGGAAAAGTCGAGCCCCAGCAGATATATGCGGTTCTGGGAAGGCTCGATGACGATACGGCCCCAAAAACAATCGAAGAACTGAGGCGGCTGTTGGGCATCGATATGAAGGGAAAACCCCAGGGAGATGCAGAGGAAGAAGTGAAATATGAAATCCTGGAATAGCGATTTCATCGTCGTCGGCACAAGCTCGCTGATAATCCTGTTATTTTCGACCCTCCTGTACTTTGATTTTACGAAGAAGCTGAGTGTCGCGAACGCGCAGGAGATCGGGACGATCACCTTCAAGAAAAAGATCGCCCAGCGCAAATACTCCGGCCAGGTGGTATGGGAAGAAGTCGACCAGAACATGCTGGTGTTCAACAATGATACCATCCGCACCTCCGAGATATCTGAGGCGGTCGTGCATCTGAAAGACGGCACCGATATCAGCCTTGATGAAAACAGCATGATCCTCCTTTCCATCGACGCGAACGCCATCAATATAAATTTTTCCCAGGGGTCGATCTTCGCCAAAAGAGGCGGCATACAGGGTGACGTAAAGGAGATCACGATTCAATCGCAGGACGCGAAGGTCTCCATTACAAATAGCGATGTCCAGCTCACGAAAACTGAGAAGAAGGACCTTGACCTTACCGTGACAGGCGGAAGCGCCAAAGTGCAGATTGCCGACAACGAACAGGTTGTGGAGAAGGACCAGAAGATCATACTGGCGAAGGGTTCCAAAGAGCTGAAGATCGTAAAACTCCAGATCAAGCCCATATCCCCCGACCCGAACAAATATTTTATCACCTCCTCTGATTTCTCTGATGTCGGTTTTTCCTGGGAGCCTGTGGAGGGGAATCCCGACATCTATCTGGAGATATCCAGGGACAAGGATTTCGGCAGACCGATCGTAAAAAGGAAATCAGAACAGAACAGCGTCACCGAACGTCTGCAGGCGGGGACCTATTACTGGCAGTTGAGGGCGGTTGACGGGAAGAACGGCGGAGCAGAGGTGAGCGGGAGCAGAAAGCTTACGGTGATGAGAGACACGCCGGCGAGGCCTATATTCCCGCAGCAGAGCAAGGAGTTCACCTATACCGCGCAGCCGCCAATGATACAATTCAGATGGTCGGCCGGAGATCTGGCAACCGCGTACGTCATTGAGATCGCGCGTGACCCGCAGTACAAATCAGTGGTTAAATCAGTAGAGACCGCCCAGACCGCCATCGCCTTCGGCGATCTTGAAGCCGGGGAATACCACTGGCGGGTGAAATCACGCGTTCAGTTCGGCACGGTCACCCAGGACGGGGCAAGCGAAACCATGTCGTTTACGGTGAAAAAGATACGGGAGATTGCCCCTCCGGAGCTTATCGCCCCGCTGAATAAAAGGATCATCAGCACAGAGCTGATCAGGAAAAAAGAGCTCATATTCAGCTGGGGAGCGGACTCGAGATTCAATAACTACCGTTTGATCATTGCCAGGGACGTTGAGTTCAAGGATATCGTGGCGCGTATTCAGGTTAACACGAATTATCACGCCATGGCGACCGATCTGCCTGCGGGTGAATACTACTGGAAGGTGCAGCCTGTCGCGGAAGGGGAGGATGACGCCATCTTTTCCAAGGAAAGGTCGTTTAACGTGATATCAACGGATCGCCTCGGCCTTCTCATGCCGGCCCCGAACATGGAGTATCTCCTTAAAGAGGACCAGAAAGAGGTGCCGGTCACATTTTCCTGGGAGAAATCCCCGATATCGGGAAATTATCAGTTTGAATTGTCCGCGGACAAGACATTCTCGTCGGTCTTGGAAAGGAAAACCCTGAGCCTCGCGTCGGTGACCCAGCCGTCTCTGAAGGCGGGCAAATATTACTGGAGAATCAGGCTACTGGATGAGAATAGAAGCCTTATCATGGGGAGTGAAGCCCGGGAATTCACCGTTTCCACTCCGAGAAAAGACGAGGCCGCTCTGGCGCTTGAAGCGGAAAAAGCGCTCGCGGCTCAGAAGGAGCTTGCCGCGAAGATGGAGCTGGAGAAAAAGGAAAAAGAGAAGATCGCCGGCACCATGCTGACGGTAAACTCGCCGGTGCGGCGGAGCGCCATTTACATCAACGGAAAACTGAAGGGGACCTCTACCGTTTCGATAAATCCGGTGCCCGGGGAAAAGATTTCAATCACTGTCAAAGCGCAGGGTTACGACGAATACAGGACCGAAGTCGTGCTCCAGACAGGTGATAGGAAAGTCGTCAACGCCAGGCTGGTGGACCTGAAACTGATGCCGAGGATCCGCTGGAAAACGAATGTCCAGGCATCGGTTATCTCGAAGCCGGTGTATGAAAAAGATGTCATCGTGGTTAACACAACCGGGGGCGGTGTGGTGGCCCTCAATAAGTACGGCAATCTTTTATGGCGGAGATCTCTCGGCAGTACTTCCAAGTCCACGCCTGTCATCGACAATTCTTCGGTATATGTCGATACGGTGGATTCCAACCTCTATTCACTCGATCTCAACAGCGGGAAGATAAATTGGAAACAGACACTTGATGGCCCTCTCCTCTTCGGCGCCCAGCCTCTTACGGTGAACGGCCGGGTTTTTGCCGCCACCAGTTACGGCAAGATCGTCGCTTTCTCGGCGAAGGACGGGAAAGAACTGTGGAAAAGAGACATCATGGCCGGTGTTTTTTCGTCGATGGAGCATTATGACGACCTGCTGTTCATCGGTACCGACCAGTCAATGCTGTACGCGCTGGACGATGAGGACGGCGATACTGAATGGGACTTTGAGGTGGACAGCAGGATAATATCGTCATCGCCCAAAGTGTACAAAGACACTCTCTACGTCGGGTGCTACAGCGGTTCCTTTTACGCCATTGACGCCTCGCGCGGCAGATTAAAATGGAAATTCAAGGCCGAGCAATCTATTTTGTCAAACCCGGCGTTTCACGGCGAGACGGTATATGTGGGATCTTCAGACGGCAAGCTTTACGCGCTGAACGCGCAGAAAGGCAACCTTCAATGGAAGTTCGACGCGGGAAGCAAAACCGTTTCAGAACCGGAAATGCTGAATGACGAGCTTTTCGTGACCAGCGGAAATTCGGTGTTTTCACTGAAGCTCGATACCGGCAAGGTGAGCTGGTCGGAAAAATTCGATACCAGAATCAATTCCGGTGCATCGGTGGTAGAAGATACGGTATGTCTGGGACTTGAAAACGGCGATGTCGTTCTCTTGAGGACGGACCTTGTAAATGTGGTAAAGTGACAAACGGAAAATCAGTAAAATGTTTCTTTGATATTGAATTCCCACAGTTCCACCAGCTTGTCGAATTCCCTGTCCCTCGGTTTATCCCTGTACGCGTAGTTTTTTCTCTTAATGAGGTAGGCTACCGTGGAGTCCTCGAGCAGAAAAACCTGACCCAGTCCGTATAATTTTTTTATCAGATAATTCAAGTTGAATGTCTGAAAATCACCGAGGAATTTTGATGAGGCCACGGTGGGTTCATATTTCAGAAGCAATTCCGTAAAATAAAGGGCAAGTCTCCAGGAATCAGTGCTCCCTCCCATCGCCGTTTTGAAATGCATGCTGAGCTTTTCAAAGAGGTCCATGTTTTTGTAATAGGAATCATAAATTATCTTTATGTATTCGGGAAAGATATTCTGGATCTCCATCAGGTCTATCGGTTCATCCGCCTCGGTGAAGTGGCTGAATATTTTTTTGCTTCCCTCGATTTCCGGCTTCACGTCAATAAGTTCGATATACAGGTCCTTGATGACGGTTCGGACCTTGCCCGCTTTTTTCAAATAGATTTCAATTTCCACCGGTTCAATGTAATAATGCTTGTTTTCTTCTTTCTTCATCGACTATTTTTCCGGAAAGGCAAGGAGATCGTCGACGGCTTTTATCTGGCTATCCGTAAACGCTGACTCCCGCGCCTTTAATAGTGTTTTTCTTTTTTCCTCGCCTGAGAGGGCTGTGCTTTTTTTCATAATCTCCTCGAATTGCACCGTGAGCCGGATCAGCTTGTCCCTGGAAAGGTCCCAGAGCGTGTCGCCTTCCTTTACCACGACCACCTCGCCGTCCGTCAGCTTGAACTCGTTTTTCGGATAAATCCAGTCCGGATTTCTGCCTGTTTTTATTGTTTGATAGGGGATGCTGTTATAGCCGTTCATCCTTGCCACACGGTTCGCGTAATTGAAGATATCGCTGTTCTTGATGGTGATATTATACTTTTTTTCGTAAAACACCCGGTCAACTTCGTTCAGTTTCTTTGAGAGTTTTTCCCCGCCGCCATTGCGGGCCGCGTCATGGGGCAGGAAAAAGAGGACCGCCGCCGCCGTAAAGATTAGCACGATCAGGAACGCCGCGGCCGCAATTTTTATCCTTTTCGGAATTGACGTGAACGGGGATTTTCTCTTTGCGCCTTGCGCTTCCTGATCATTTGCGGTATCGTCAAGGACCGAGGAATCGCGCCCTCCGAACATCACTTTTTTATAATCATCTACATTCACGATGGCGTCTGACACGCTGATGGCTTTCCGTTTCCCGATGTCTTTCCCCAGGATGCGGACGGAGTCGCTGTATTCCGATTTAAACATCTCTGAATCAGTGTACAGCGTGAGCAGTTGTCTCAGCCGTTCACGGTCCACGGTGATGCGGCGGATGTACTGTTCAAGAAACGTACCGGCGAAACGGTCATGGGTGTGTTCCAGCACTTCATCAAATACCGGCTCAACTGCTCCAAATGACAATTCCACGATTCCGATGACGATGGTCTCACGGAAGAAATATATCCTGTGAACGAGGCTCTCAGACGCCCCGCGCACGGTCTCCCGGTCAATTTTTTTTGCGGCCGCGGTCTTAATCTCCCTGAAAATGGAGACCTCGTTTCTGTCCTTCGTGGAATGGAGCGCCAGGGCCGCCATGACCGTTATGCGTGACAGCATGACGGCGGATGCCAGGGTGCCGTCCGCGGAGGTGATTCGTCCGCGCAGAAATTCGGCCCATTCCTTAAGACCGTCAGCGGGCAGCGACATTTCGGGGGGGATCCCCAGGTCCGCGGCAATGGAGGCGGCCTCGGATGCCGACCTGATTTCATAATGGGTCCCCGCGCTCAGTATAATCGTATCGGAATCCGCGATTTTAGAGATATTTCTGTGCCCGTCGTCTATCACCGCATAAGGGATCCGTGACGTGCGGAACAGCATGGCCGCCTCTTCAAACACGGAATATGTCACCAGGATGCCCTTCAGGTCGTCAGAGAGGATTTTTTTTATCCCGCCGGGGGCTTTAATGAAGGCGATGGCGGTGTCCGCCCCTTCTGGTTCCGTTTTTATATAGGTGATTCTGATATTGTAGGTGCCCTGATACCCCTTGATCAAACGCCCGTTTTCGTTCTGGAGCAGAAGCCCGTTGAAGGGGGTGCGCCTCATGGAGAGTCCCGGGATGAGTTTTTTCACGTTTTGAAACAGGGCGGAATGATCACTTGCGATGGTAATGGGCCCTTTAACGCCGCTTTTCCATTTAAGGAAACGCAGCGTATTAAGCAGTGTCATGGATGGATGAATGATCTCCTTTATTCTGGCAGGGTCAATGCCAAGTCGCGAGAAAGACTCGAGGTATCTCGCGGGAAAGAGGTATGAGGTGAACGTCCCTTTTGAGAAGAAAATCGGGGTGTGGCCGGCGATGATAAATCCCGAGCCGCCGAACCTCTTTACGCCGGCGCACTGCCGGGACACACGGTCATGCAGGTCGCTGTAATTCATGAAGCGGCCGCTCATTTCCTTTAAATCTACAATGACCGACGCATTGTGGACGGTTTTAAAATTGCCGTCCTTGTAAAAGACGCCGATAAACTGGCTTTTTTCGGAAAGGCTCCTTTCCTTGGAAAGCTCCGGTATGTCCTTTTCTACGTCCACCACGGACGCATTGGTGAGATCGAGGCCGAAAATTCTCTGGAAATCCAGGAACCGGCGGACCGTGTCGTTACCCCCGATGTAGCGGTTCGATTGGAGATAACGTATGTCGATGTTGAACTGTTCACCGGAAGGATTTCCTATCATAGTATCCGTAATAATTATGTTCTCAATGAGAGGGATCAGCTCCACCGGCATATCGAGCCAGTTGCCGATCCTGATAAAGGGCTTGTTGTCCTCGATGCTCGTGCCGGTGAAAATGATGTAACATTCGGGATCGACCACAAAAAGCCGGTCCTGATCGGTGCGTATTATATCACTGATTTCCATGAATAACCTTCCCGTTTAGCCGGTATATTGTGACTTTATTGCGGCGATAAAATGGATGAAGCTGTCCGCGTTCATCGTTTCCGTCCTTACCTTTTCATTTAAAAAAACGTTGGAGAGCTCCGAGAGTATCTGTATCTGCATGTTCTGATCGCTCAGGGGAGTCAATATCAAAAAAACCAGGTGCGCGGGCAAACCGTCGGGGGCGTTGAAATCTATTCCTGTGTTTGAGATACCCACTACCAGGTGCGGTTTATCGATTTCCGGGAGCCTCGCGTGGGGGAAGGCGATGTTGAAACCCATCCCGGTGCTCATCAGCATTTCCCTTTCCAGCACCTTGTAGAATATTCGGTCAGACTGCAGTCCGGTTTTAACCGAAGCTGTATCCGCAAGCTCCCGTATCGCATCCCGCAGCGTGATCGCCTTCATGTCCTGGATAAACCCTCTCCTGTCAATGAGATCGAGAATGTTTAGGGTTTTTTCCTTTTTTAGGAACATTTTCAACAGCGGGGCGCTAAGAACCGTGGTCACGACCGCCATGATAACAATCGACTCAAAGGCGTCTTCGTTGATGATGCCGTACTGAAGCGCCACCAATCCCAGTATTATACCCATCGCACCGCTTGCGATTGTTCCTGAGCCGATGGACATCCTGATTTTCATATCGACCCTGTTCAGGCTCCCGGCCGCAAAGGCGGCCGCGAACTTGCCGGCGATCACGACTCCCACAATGATGAGCGTGAGGAGAGGGTTGAAGTTTCTAATGAAATCGATCCTCATGCCGATTGAGGCGAAAAAGAGCGGCGAGAATATGTTATTGACGAACTTGTCGATGATCTCGCGGGTTTTTTCCCTTAGATGCGGTGTATCCCCGATGGCGATACCCGCCATGAAAGCGCCGAAAATCGCGTGCATGCCTATGGCCTCAGCCAAAGACGAAAGAAAAAGCCCTGAAACCACGACAAAGGCGATGACTCCTCCGGGATAGCTCGTGTGCGCCTGAATCCAGGGAAGCGTCTGGTGGACAATGCCCCTGAACACGACAAGGACGGCGGCGCTGAAGGCGAGGGTAAGGCCGATCGTCTGGGCCACCATCAGCGGCTGGACGGCGCCGGTGTGTATCACCTGGATGACCACGGAAAACACGATCCAGCCGAGAAGATCGTTGATCATCGCGATACTCAGGATGAGCATTCCGAAATCCGATTGAAACAGTTTGAGGTCCATGAGGATTTTCGCGATCACCGGAAGCGCGGTGATCGAGAGTGCTGTCCCGACAAAGAGCATGATTGCCAGGCGGTTGTCGGCGGAACCAAACAGTTCCGGAAACAGGTAGCCCAGAAGAATGCCTAAAGAAAAGGGGATGGCGATGCTGAAGAGACTGAAGATCATCACCGACCTCCCCTGTTTCAGCACCGAAGAGAGGTCCACTTCGAGTCCGGCGACGAGCAGAAGAAGGATGACCCCGAGCAGGGCCAGCATGTCGATTGATACATAAATCCTGGCGCCCGTGGGGAAAAGCCATTGGGCGAACTCCGGATTGATCCGTCCCAGGAGCGTCGGGCCGATGAGGATTCCGGCGAAAATTTCCCCTATCAGCGAAGGGAGTTTGATCCTGTTGAAGGCTTCGCCGAGAATTTTCGCACTTCCGAGAATGACAGCAAGGCTCAGAAGGCCCACTATGATTTCATTGCCTGTGAGTGTACCCATATCGCTCTTGTCAAATCAGGGATGAAGGGGGATTGATGATAAAAGAATTTTTTATCCCCCCGATGGACATTCATATATTTTTTCATTTATTTGTGCAATAAATTTTTAACATCATCCGGCATCAAATCGATACTTAATATGACAAGAAGCGTATTGGGGCAGGGTTTTTAATTGACAATTACAGATTTTTATCTGATAAATACGGCGGGACCGTAATGGAATTCATTGAAAATGATTAACAATCTGCTTTCTCTTTTATTAAACGCCAGATTCCGCTACCCTCAGTGGCGGCGTGCATGGTGGTTTCTTACCGTCACGTTTTCGGTAGGTGTGTTGATCCTTGTGCTGTTCAGGCCGGAGGAAGTGATAACACAGACCGTTGGATGGGAGCAAAATTACCAGATTTCCGGCTATAAGATGGTATCGAAAAACGTCTCTGTTTCCTCGAGAGGCAATTTCGTCGCCTCCGCATTTGAAGCTGTTACGGGTAACTCAAAGGGGATTTTTGTGTCAGTTTCATTTGACGGCGGCGCCGGGTTTCTTCCGCCGATAAAGGTGGCCGACATAGTTTCCCAGGCCGACACCAATCCCCAGGTGGCCGTGTCAGGGAAGGGGGATGTGTCGGTTGCATGGCACGCCTTCAGGGAGGAAGAATTCACTGACAGGATGTATTTCGCTGAATCCCGTGACTTCGGGGCCAACTGGACGGAACCGAAACAGATAGTCATCGGGTATGATCTGGAGATGCTGCCTCGAGTTTATTATGACGAAGACCAGAAGCTTCACCTTTTTTTTCAGGGGAACACGGGGGATTCGTTCAATCTCTACCACGCGATCCGGAACGCCGAGGGGACCTTTGAGGTCACCGGGCCGATAATCGAAATATCCCAGCCTCTGCTGGGGGCGTTTTTCCCATCAATACACCTTTCCGGGCGAAGCTTTTTCATCGTATGGCAGGGGCGAAGCGGCACATACACCGATAATCTCTTTTTTATCCGCTCATTCAATTCTGGCAGGAGCTGGGGCGGCAGGCAGCAGATCACCTCGACTGAAGGGAGCAGCATCGCGCCCTCTGTGCTTTTGCACCGGAATGCGCTGTATGTTGCGTATCAGAACAACGACTCTAAAAACTGGTCAATCAAGCTCATAAAGGGCGATCCGAACGGAGAGTTATGGGACACCAGTCCCCTGCAGGTTTCCCAGACCAACGTGAACTGCTTCGCGCCGGTGATTGT
This sequence comes from Spirochaetota bacterium, assembly GCA_041737965.1. Taxonomy (GTDB): domain Bacteria; phylum Spirochaetota; class UBA4802; order UBA4802; family UBA5550; genus JAFGJK01. The sequence goes on from JBGSQT010000038.1 coordinate 117,931, forward strand.
CCCTTCCGGAAACGATCTGATGGTCCTATGGTATGACGCCAGGGAGGGGAAGGACAATGTCTATGCCAGAAAATACACCGTCAAGGACGACAGGGTCGGAGATCTGAGGAGGCTTTCGGTGCGCAATATCGCGGCCAAAAGCCCCGCCGCTGTCGCGGTAGGCAACAAGGTCGTGGCCATGTGGGAAGAAGGCGGCGTCATCATGGGAAAGAATTCCGACGTGCATGTTGATCCTCCGGTGGTCACCTCGTCTTCGCATCCGGAAGGTCTTTGGTCGAAGAATCCGGTGGCCTACATTAAATGGAAGGCGCCGTCTGATGAATCCGGCATCGTCGCCTACTGGACTCTGGTGACGACGAAGCCCGATCCGAGGCCTTTTGTGGACCCGCCGATTGCCGATACCGAAGGGAACGTGACCCAGAAGATAATTCCCGACCTTAATGACGGGATCACCTATTTTCACATCCGCGCCGAGGACGGAGCGGGCAACCTGAGCAGGACGGTGCACTACAAAATTCAGGTGAGTATAAATCCGCTCCCTCTGCCTGTGGTTGTCTCTCCCACTCATCCGCAGGGACAGCCTTCTCAATCCCCGTCCCCCTCTTTCCGATGGGCCGTGGACGATTCAGACAGGCTGAAAGGATTTTATTATTCCCTGTCCAAGGACTATTTCGCGCGGCCGGATACCTTTACGACCGATTTCGAAGTGTCTTTCAAGGACCTGCCCGAGGGGAGGTATTTTTTCAGGCTCGCCGCGGTTGACAAAACCAATCATTTAAGCCAGCCGTCAACCTACGATATAGTCGTCGGCAAAGCTGAAGAGCTCGATACGGAATTGCTCAAAAAGATCGCCAAAGAGGAGAAATATATTCCCGAAAAGGAGAAAGAAGAGGCTATCAGGATGCCGAGACGCCCGTTGCCGTCAGCATTCATCACCTTCCCCTTCGTTACTTCCCGGCCTTTTGATAAAAACGGTTTCAGGGCACTTATCGTCACCCGGAATATCGCGAAAGAGAGTATACTAGGGTATTCAGTTTTTATCGACAGGACACGGAAGGATTTCCCCCCGGGGATAACCACGAAAAGCGACATACTGAATGTGACAAACCTTACCAGCGGTCAATACAATATCGGCGTACGATGCAAGTACTATACCATGGCGGGGGGCAGAAAGGAAATCCGTTGGACAGGGGGATCGGTTGTAACATTTACCGTCAATCTCAGCGACAGGCCATCGCCCCTGGAACGGATACTTGGGAGCGTGACAGACAGAATCAGGGGATTTGCCTCGGTAACGACCCTTTTTTTTCTGACTGTAGGGTTTTCCATTGTCCTGATTGGATATGGGAAAAGAATTGCGTTCACCGTAAATCTCGTACAGTATCGTATGAGGACAGCTGTTGATAGACATTTCCGCAGAGCAGAGGAAAGCTGAGTTTTATAGACAGTTTTCTTTTTTATGTAGATAATTTACGGTGTTTTGACACTTTTTGACATTTTTTGAAAAAAAAAACTATTGCATTTTCTATTCTGAATCTAATATAATCGCTCCATTGAAGTTAACAATCTTTACATTAAAACATTTTTTGGGAGGTTTAAATGAAGAAATTAGTAATGCTTCTCACCCTCTGTTTCACCCTTATCGCGACGGTGACTTTCGCCGGTGATATGCTGCGCAGAAATACCGGCTGCGGTATGGGATCAATCTGGTTTGCTGAAAAAGAAGGCATGCTCTTCCATCTTCTTGCGACGACATCAAACGGCTATTCCCAGACTTTCGGGATTTCCTCCGGAACCAGCGGATGCCAGCAGTTTAATGGAATTGTATTCAACAGCAGGATGGAAAACTATGTCGCCCAGAATCTTGACAATCTCGCGACAGACATTGCCCGCGGAAACGGCGAATATGTCCAGACACTGGCAATACTGATGGAAGTGCCGGATGCCAGCAGGGCTGCGTTTTATTCAAGGCTTCAGCAGAATTTCTCAAGGATATACACATCACCGGACGTCAACGCGACCGATGTGGTGAGAAACATATCCTCGGTTGTTCAGTAAACTGATCCGTTTCGACTTTCACTGAATTCTATTGAACGGATCATGCGATGAATTAAAATACAGACAGTTAATACTGTCTGTATTTTTTATTTTTTTTACACTCACGGCGGTCTTTGACATGAGCGCGTATGCGCAGACCGTACCGGAGAAGACGGCCCTGGATGCGGCGCCGTCCATCGAACAACTCCTAAAAAAAGCGCAGGACCTTCGGCTCCATGAAGACAGATACTGGAATGTCCTCATGCACTATAGAAAAATACTTTTTAGAGTTGAGAGTTTCATCGATGACCCCGATTTTTTTCTGGCCAAGAACGGAAAAACAGACCCTCGGGCGGAGCTTGAAGCGACCATACGATACCTGTTCACTCCCCATGACGGCTCCGGCGTGTCTCCGAAATGCCGTTTTCCCGGCCGTTACGCATGGCTCAGGGAACGGCTGGGCACGGGCGAGGGCGATGCCGCCCGATCCGGTTGCGAAAAGATCCAGGAAACCATGGCGATGATCAATCCTTCATCCATGTCGCTTATATTTCCGGTCGGATTCATGGGGAGTCCTGCTTCTATGTACGGTCACACCTTCATCATCGTTGAAAGCGAGGGAAAGAGCAGGCTCATGTCGTTTGCAATAAACTATCAGGCCCATGCGTCCGACAAATTCGGCTTTATCTTCGCGTTCAAGGGCCTCTTCGGTTTCTACAGGGGATTCTACGACGTGCTTCCCTACTATGAGAAAGTGAGGGAATACAGCGATCTCGACAAACGCGACATCTGGGAGTACCCTCTCAAGCTTGATAAGGACGAAATTGTCAGGTTTATGAACCACCTGTTTGAGTTAGACGAAATTCATTCTGACTACTACTTTCTCGATGAAAACTGTTCCTATAACCTGCTGTTTATGCTGGAAGCGGCAAAGCCTTCCCTGCATTTGACGGATGGATTCGGGCCATTCATCACTCCGGTCGATACGACACGCAGGGTGATCGAATCCGGCATCACCGGCGAACCGCTGTACAGACCGTCAAAGCTTTCGAGGCTGAAGTTTCTTTCGTCAAAGCTCGATGAGAAAGAAATACGAATGGTCAGGGAAATGGCAAATGGGCTCGTAGGTCCTGAATCGATTCAGACTCTTGATGCACCTGTTGAAAAAAAAATCGCCGCCGCGGACCTTCTGTGCGAATACCTCCAGTATTCCTTTATCGAGGGTTCAATCCCTCAAAAAAAATATGCGGAGCTGATCATTCCGGCGTTGAGGGAGCGAAGCGCCCTGGGGCCGCCTTCGGAGGAATCGAAGGGTATCGAGACACCCTCCAGGCCGGAAGAGGGACACCTCCCATATCATGCAAGCGCGTACGGGACTGTCCGGCATGAAAGATCCGGGTATTCCCCGATTTTCCATATCACCTGGAGGCCGACGAACCATACCCTTATCGACAGGGAGGAGGGGTATAACGAGGGATCGGAAATCGTTTTTCTCAATATTGATTTGAGCTATAATGTGGAAACACGGCGGTTCTCTCTCCATCGATTCGATCTGGTTGATATGATCTCGCTCAATCCGATCACATGGTATTCCCGGACCCTTTCATGGAAAATCAAGACTGGTTTTACCGAAAAATTCGGCGATGATCTGGAAGAGCATCTGGTGTACGATTTCGACACTTCCTTCGGCTTGTCCGCAATGCTTCCGGTTCTGGGACTCTCGTACTGGATGGCCGAACTTGTAGCGGACATCGGCCCGTCAAAAAATTACTGGACAAACGGCGCTGCGGGCATTACCGCAGGTTTTGTCCGGAGGATCGCGTCTTTTTTTAAAATACATTATTCGGCCCGGTGCCTCTATTACTGCATCACCGAACGAAACCTGCTGCTCGAGACGTCATGCGCGAATAATTTAATACTGACCGTGAATACCGGAATCATAGGGGAGTTTACGTATCGATATCTTTATTATCCTTTCAGGCGTATCGATTCTCATGACATGTATGAGTTCAAGGTCGGAGGGTATGTATTCTTCTGATTGGGACGGGCTGGCATGAGTAATGCCGGCATCAACACATCTGTATCCGTGATACGCAGAGTCATCGCCGTCATCCATCTTGCGGTCGTCATATCCGTGCCGTTTTCATGCGTTTCCACATTTTTATACCATCCAACACGGGAGTTGCGCGGGACCCCCGGCGACGAGGAACTGCCATATCAAGACGTGTATTTTCAAAATTCACTCGGAAACCGGCTTCACGGCTGGTGGGTCCCGTCGAAAGGCGCGAAATATACAATACTGCTGTGCCATGGAAACGGGGGTAATATCTCGCACAGGACCGGGCAGGTCGATGCCCTGAACAGGCATGGTTTCAATGTGTTCATTTTCGACTATGCCGGGTACGGACTCAGCGAGGGATCACCCTCGGAGCAGGGCCTTTACGACGATGCGATGCACGCATGGGGCCATCTCATCACCGTGAAAAAAACACCGCCTGGGGACGTGATTATCTGGGGCACTTCGCTGGGGGGGAGCGTTGCCGCCATGACGGCGGCGAAAACCGGGCCTCGCGCACTTGTCCTGGAATCTTCTTTTTACTCTTTGAAAGATGTCGCTGATCATCTCTTCCCTTTTTATCCATCGGGTCTCTGCATCGGCGATGCATTTTCCACTTACCGGTATGTTCAGACTGCGAATTGCCCGGTGATGGTCATACACAGCAGGGACGATGAAACAGTGCCGTACGTGCAGGGCGTGCGCCTTTTTGACTCCGCCGGACCGCCGAAAAAATTTCTCGAAATCCAGGGATCCCACAACAAAGGGTTCTCCCTGGCCCGGGAGAGGATATGCAGGGAACTTATTGAGTTTTTATCCATGAGTGAATCGAGGTGATGTATGGGTAAAGCAAAAATTCTCTCCGTGCTGTTGATGGCGGTTTCGGTTCTCTTAGCGCAAGAAACCGGTTTCGAACCCCCTTATCAGGGATTGAAGCTTCTGGGAGACAGCACCGCTCTTGAATGTCCGGTGTGCGTTACGGACATGCAGAAAAGGGCCTTCAGGATAATCGATCAGGCGCTTCCATCCGGAAAGGAGATCGAGACGTCGCCGGGCTTCACTCTGGTGAGGAACGGGAGCTGCAAGGACGGAGAGCTTCTAATGTCGTCATATTTGGAGAGAAAAACAGTCGGAGAAGACCCCCAAAAAGGAAGGATTCTGGCTCCTCTTTTCGTCTTTTATTTTCATACGAAACGCCACCACCTTGTCGGAATTAAATCCGAAGATATGACAGGAGAAAATGCCGATACTCAATACGGGGGAGCGGCGGACGGGATAACGAGAATGTTTACAGGAAGGCTGGTCCTCATCCCCTATGGGTACGGGGACGGCGCCACCTTTATTTATTTTCAGAAAGAAAACAAAATCCAGGTTCAATGCCGGATCCTGGATTTAAAGAGAATTGAGTAACATGAGCGGGCGAAGGGAGTCGAACCCTCGACGTTCAGCTTGGGAAGCTGACATTCTACCACTGAATTACGCCCGCGTGTTATGAACAGAAATTCATCGTATGCGTTTTTTGCAAGACTTTTTTCGGTCATTATAAGGTGATTGAAGAAAAATAAATTTGTATTATTTTATCAAGGGCTGTATTATTATAATGAATATGCAAATCAAGATTCATCGGCGCCGGGGTATGGGACGGTGACTGCAAAAATCCTCAAAACCGCGCTTATCTCCCTCGCATTGCTCTGTGTAACGATCCTCCCCTCCTATACGGAAGATACAGCGGATATGAACCGCAAAGCAGGAGATCTCTATGAGCAGAAAAAATACAACCAGGCCATCGCGTTATGGCTCGATATCCTGACAGTGGAGCCGGAAAATCAGAGGGTAATGCAGAAAATTGAGGAAGTGTACGAGATAAAGCAGAAAAAAGACCTCGCCTATCAGAAGTCGAAGTTTGATTACCGTATTTCCAAGATCAACCTGAGAAAGGAGGATGAGGAGAAGATCGAGTTCGGCATATCCACCGGCTGGGACGCCTTAAATTCCTACAAAACGGCCTTTCGTCTTGACCCAAATGATGCCGACGTAAAGGGGATGAGGGAGCGGATGGGAGCCCTGGAAAAGGAAATAATAGCCGCCGAGGAGTCCATGCGGCTGTCCCGGGCGATTAAGATGCGCATACAGGAACTGAAGGTGCTGGCAAGAGACAAAACCGAAAAGAGGGATTATGAGAATGCGCTGAAAGACTGGGAAGAGGTGCTGGGCTATCTTCCCAATGATACCGAGTCCAACGAGGGAAAGCGCAACTGCATGCTGGCAATTGAAAACAGGATCAGGTTCGAAAAAGTGAAGGGTTTCCTGGCCAAAGGGAAAGAGCTTTTCGACATTCAGCAGTATAAATCGGCACGAAACGAATATACGCAGGCGCTGGATCTCGACGAGAAAAACAGGGAAGCGGTCGATTATATCGAAAAGATAGACGAGCTCCTCGAGGAGAAACTTCTTTTCGAGATCCGGCTCCAGCAGGCGGAAAACCTGTACAAGTCGGGCATCGATAATCTTCAGGCGACAAATTTTGACCAGGCGCAGGAGGATTTCGAATCCATTCTGGCGCTTCTGAAGGACAAGGACTACCGGGACACAAAACAGAAACTCGCCTCAATAGACCTGCTCAGAAAAGAATATATGGTAAAGGAAAAACAGAAGCGCCTGGCCATGATCGACGAGTATTTTCAGGAAGGGATGATCGCATTCAGCGACAGTAAATTCAACATAGCCATAGCGAAATTCGATAAAACGCTTTCACTCGATAAGGAAAACAAATCCGCCAGGACCTATCTGGAGAAATCCATGCAGGCGTTGAAACAGAAACAGGAGGAGGTGGTTGACGAGGATTCCCCCTATTTTAACGTCGTAAATTCGCTGATACTGTCGGGCCGGGAGCTGTTCAATGCCGGGAAATTTGTGGAATCGACAAAAAAATGGGAGCGAATCCTCCACCTGTTTCCCAAAAACAGTATTGCCCGTGAATACAGCATGAAATGTTATTACAGGATAAATCCGGATAAACTTGAATCCTTCAGCAGAATGCTTTTTGAATCCGGGCAGAAACTGCTTGCGGCGAAGGATTACAAGCAGGCGCTGGAAAAGTTTCAACTCCTGAAAACGGTGAACGAGATGTATCCGGCGGTCGACGAATACATCGCCAGGGCCAAAAACATTCCGGCAGAGTATCAGGAGGAGGGGGTTGCTCCTGTGGACCGTGAAGAGATCGAACGAAAATACAGGGCCGCCCTTGCGCTGTACCAGAGGGGGGGAAAGGAAAACATTGAAAACTCCCTTGCCGCGTTCAGATGGATCGTGCAGAAAGACCCGAATAACGTGAAAGCGGTCATCAACGTAAATAAGATCGAATCTCAATTAAGGATCGAGCGTGGAGGAGTACAGGCGGGTATCGCCCAGCTGACGCCGGAGATGAGGCGCAAGGCCCAGCGCCACTATTACAACGGGATCAGTTATTATACGGGCAACAATTATAAAAAAGCGATTGAAGAATGGCAGAAAGTGCTGTTAATTGACCCCGGAAACGCGAAAGCGAAAAACAATATCCGGAAAACAATGGCGTTTTTAGGGAGATACGGGAATGAATGATCCTGTAAAAAAAAGAGCCGCGCCCAAGGGATCTGACGGGAGCGGGAAAAAGAAGGGTGAAAAGGGTATCAGATTCGGGATTCGAATCAAGTTCTCACTGGCCATCATTTCGCTGGTATCTCTTATAATCGCCACCATTACCGTCTTTTTCGCATGGCGCGAGAGCAACCTTCTCAAAGACCAGATTTTTCAGCTTGTGGAAAGGGAAACCATACATCTGTCCAAAACCGCCAGCGGTTCCATCGGGATTGACGAGCTGGCGCTCCTGTCTGCGATACAGGACCTCAAACGGATACCCTATATAAAATACGCATACGTGCTGGACAAGGAGGATGAAATACAGCAGTACTTCGATAGGACCAAGAAGCAGAAAATCGGGGAAAAGCTGGTAGAACGCATAGACAGGTCAACCGGTGAAAAAAGAAGTGACGGGAAGATCACGGTGGTCCGGTATTCCGATCCGGGTGACACCGTCGGGAGCATATATGATTTCTCAAAGATGGTCCCAAGCCCGATCAATGAGCAGATCGGCATCGGAAAAGTGATCATCGGGCTTTCCGACAAGGTGATCCGCGACGAGGTGGCGGTGACCACAAAGGTGATCGTGCTGATTTCGCTCCTGTTTTTAGGGATCGCGATCGTCGCCTCAGTAATCCTGACCAGCATTATCATAAAACCCATCAAGGAGCTTTCCCATGGTGCGGCCATAATCGGAAAGGGAGATCTGGATTACCGCATCAACATTAAATCATCCGACGAGCTCGGCCGGCTCGCCAGGGAATTCAACGAAATGACCTCGCAAATCAAGGACGCGAAGGAGAAGGAGATAGAATCGCGGCTGATGGAGGAACAGCTCGAAATGGCGAGGGACATACAGGAAGGGCTGAATCCCATGGGTTTTTATGAAAAAAACGGAATAGAGATCAAGGGTTTTACCAGGGCGGCCAAGGGGGTGGGGGGCGATTATTTCGATTACATTGACATCAACGAGCGGCGCGTCGGCGCCCTGATCAGCGACGTGTCAGGAAAGGGAGTGCCGGCCTCACTTGTCATGGTGATGATCAGGACCGTGTTTACCTCATACATCACCAGGAAGGACATCGACTGCGCGCATGTCGTCACCGCGATAAACGATTCACTGAGCGCCGATTTCGCCATCGACAAGTTCGCCACGCTTTTTTTCATGATTTATGACAGGGACACCGAGGAGCTTTCATTCGCCAATGCCGGTCACGGGCCGCTTTTTTGCTACCGTTCGGATAAAAAGATGTGCACGCTTACCAAGCTGGACGGAACACCTATCGGGATCATGGAGGATGTCGAATACTCGCAGGCCAGGGTAAAGCTGAAGGAAGGTGATATTGTGGTCATGTACACTGACGGTGTCACTGAAATGAGAAATGAAAACAAGGATGAATACGGCCTGCGCCGCCTTCAGGAACTTCTGATAAAACACAGTGAAAAGAACGCCAACGAACTGGTGGAGTTGATAGTGAACGATGTTGAAACTTTCAGGGGAGAGACGAATCCCCATGATGACATGACACTGCTGGTCTTTAAAAGAGTAGGGTGACCCTCTATAGGATTTCGTCGTCGCTTTCGTATATTTTGAAGAATTTATCCAGAGTTGCGAGCTTTAAAATATTCAGAACATCCTCGTGTATGTTCATCAGCGCGAACTTGCCGTTATGGGCCCTCATCTTCTTCTGACCCGCCACCAGCGCTCCGATTCCGGAGGAGTCCATATAGTTGACATTTTTCATGTCCACGACGACGCTGTAGTGCTTGCCGTCGGTGATGCTGAAGAGGGCCTTTTTTAACTCGCTTACATTATACAGGTCAACTTCACCGCTAACTTGGATTATTTTATGTTCCCCTATGTCCCTGAAGCTGATCTCCATGAATTCCTCCTCATCATCCAATCGCTGGAAATGGTATATAACGTCGTTATCGGCATCAACAATTTTTTAATAAGACACTGAAATTATTCTCTATAGTTCATCTAAATGTCAAGAAAAAGATTTATCCCTTCAGGGTATTCGGCCGTTTCCAGGCATTATTCTGAGGAACGCAGAGTACTGAAATCATTACGCGGTTTTACGCACGTTCAATTACCTTACGAACAGTTTGTCGATGAATTCCGAAAGGTCAAGGATATTATTGACTTCCTTCATCTCGACACAGTGCTGCTTGTAGAGCGACGCGATACTGTCACTCCAGTCCCAGAGGTGGCGTTTTTCCGGGTTCAGCCAGTAGACGGCGCGCGCTCTCTCTTTTATCCTGATAAATGAGTTGATCCCCGGGTCCTGGTTGTTGTTGCGCGCATCTCCAATCACCAGAACCGTGGTTTTTTTTGTCAGCGAATCGCTGTAATCCTCAAGAAACTGGTCGAAACTCCTGCCGTAATTGCTCCCCCACCCGTAGGTGAAGTCCGTATCGTTGAAAATCGAATTGATGGCCCTTTCCGGGTCCATTTCCATGAACAGATTCGTGATTTCAACCAGGTTTCCGATAAAAGCGAATGTTCTCACCTTGGAAAAGAGGCTCTGCAGGGTGTGGGTGAGCAGCAGCATGAAACGGGAATACTGGTTAACCGAGCTGGACACGTCGCAAAGGACGGCGAGCTGGGGCCTGTCGATTTTGCGGTCCTTGTACAGAATTTTAAACGGGACGCCTCCGTACTGAAGACTCGACCTGAAAGTCCTTTTAATGTCGATCCCGCCCCTCTTCACCTTTTTTTTCCGCAGGGAAATCCTGTTTTTCATTTTCTGGCCGAAACGCTTTACTATTTCACGCATCTCCTTTATTTCGTCAGGTTTCAGCTGGTATATGAATTTATTGAGAAGATAGTCTTCCCGGTTTTTAATGGACTTGCCGATTTTTCGTTTCTCAGCCCGCCTTCTCATCATGTCCAGAAGTTCGTTATGCCAGCGCAGTTGCTCTTCGGAAGGGACTTCGGTTTCTTCGTCCCGCCGGCTTGCGGCGGAGGAGCGGCGCGTATTGAAAAGCGCCATGCCGGTTCCGCCCGACGATCCCGACTGTTCCATCTCATCCAGAAAAAGCGACAGCAATTCCTCCGGGTTTTTTTGCAACAGCAGATTTTCCGCAAGTGAGTCGAGAAAGGAGTCCATGAGGTCTCCCAGCCCGTCCGGTTCCGCGTTTTTGCCTTCGGATTGGCGGGATAAGGGCGATTCCGGCTCGGCGCCGTCATCGGCCTGCGCATCATCCACCCTCCGCTGGGCTTCCCCTGAAAGGAAAAACCGTTCAAAGCATTTTTCAAAGGCGGGGATATCGGTGTAATCCTTGATCAGCGTTGTCTGGAGCGTCTGTTTGAACATTCCCCGCCTGTCAACGTCCGTATGGTTAAGCGCGTTGAACAGCGACAGGATTTCGTCGGTTGAAATTGATACGTTGGCGTCGCGGAGAATGTCGACGAAATCGTACACTTTGCCGAGGATGTGGCTTTCGCTGACCTTTTCCATGTATTACTCTATAAAAATCATTTTTGAGTGCTTTTTCGCCAGCTCGATGTCCTTTTCGTATTTCAGAAGGCAGTTCAGCGTCGTGACCGCGATATCATGCTCAAGCACGTCATACCCCAGCACCACCAGAGCCTTGGCCCAATCGAGCGTTTCGCTTATGCTGGGCTCCTTTTTCAACTGGAGCTCGCGGATCTTGTGCACCGCTTTGACCACGTCATGGGTGAGTTTCTGTCCGCATTCCGGGACCTTGAGTGAGACGATCTTTTCTTCCAGCTTTCTCGACGGATAATCGATATAGAGATGGAGACAGCGGCGTTTCAGCGCATCAGACATTTCACGGGCATTGTTGGAGGTTAGTATCACCAGCGGCTTGTGCGTGGCGGTAACGGTCCCAATCTCCGGTATGGTCACCTGAAAATCGGACAGGACCTCCAGGAGGAAGGCCTCGAATTCGGAATCGGACTTGTCGATTTCGTCGATCAGCAGTACCGACCGTTTTTCAGAGGTGATGGACCGGAGGATCGGCCTTGAGAGAAGAAAATGCTCCGAGAAAAAAACGTCCTCTTCCCTGGACAGCCTTGCGACTGCCTCTGTCAGTGTTTTCTCATTCTCCAGCATCGCGGAGAGTTTATCTTTCAGTATCTGGGTGTACAGGAGCTGCTTGGCGTATTCCCATTCATACAGCGCCTTGGCCTCGTCCAGACCTTCGTAACACTGGAGCCGAATAAGCTCCAGGCCCAGGGCTGACGCGATGCATTTGCCCAGTTCGGTTTTACCGACTCCCGCCGGCCCCTCAACGAGCACCGGTTTTTCCATTTTCAGCGCGAGAAACACCGTTGTGGCGATCTCTTCGGAGGAAATGTATTTTTCGTCAGCCAGCGACCGTACTACGTCATCGATATTGGTAAACATGTCCGTTAGCCCAGGGTAAGGTTTGTGATGCACTGATTACCATAGGGCTGACAGGTCCCTGTTTCGCAAGGATTTTATGCGGCTTTCCGGAATAAAATGATGACGCTGAACTACCGGCGTTTGTTCTCCAGAAGCTTCTGCACCCTGTACGGGAGCCCGAAAATCCTGATGAACCCGGTGGCGTCCTTCTGGTCGTAGAGCGTGCTCTCGTCGAAGGTGGCAATGTCCGGTTCGTACAGCGTCACGTCGGACTTTCTTCCGACGGCCATGCAGGTCCCCTTGAAAAGCTTCACCCGGACGGTGCCGGTCACGTTTTTCTGCGATTCGTCGATGAACGCGTCCATGGCCTCCCGTTTTCTGGTAAACCACTGTCCGTTGTACACCAGTTCGGCGTACTCCGGAGCGAGACGGTCCTTCAGGTGCTGGGTGTCCCTGTCCAGGGTGATCGACTCCAGGTCGCGGTGGGCGATGTGGAGCACAGTTCCGGCGGGAGTTTCGTACACACCCCGTGACTTTATCCCCACGAGCCTGTTTTCCACGATGTCGATCCTCCCCACGCCGTGTTCCCCTGCGATCCTGTTCAGCTCCTTCATGAGGGCCACTGCCGGCAGTTTTTTACCGTCCAGCGCCACCGGTTTTCCCTGCAGGAAATCTATCTCCAGATAGGCGGGTTTATCCGGCGCCTTTTCCGGCGATCTGGTGAGAATGAACATTTCCTCGTTCGCTTCGCTATAGGGATCTTCCAGAATCCCCCCTTCGTAGGAGATGTGGAGGATGTTTCTGTCCATGCTGTAGGGCTTGTCCTTGCTCACCGGCACCGGTATGTTGTGCTTTTTGGCGTAATCGAAGCATTTGCTTCGGGAATCCAGGTCCCAGATCCTCCATGGGGCGATGATGGAAAGCTGTGGGGCCAGGGCCATGAACGTGAGCTCGAACCTCACCTGGTCGTTCCCTTTCCCGGTGGCGCCGTGACACACGGCGTCCGCCCCTTCCCGGAGGGCGATCTCGACCTGCCTTTTCGCGATAATCGGACGTGCCAGTGATGTGCCCATGAGGTATCTGTTTTCATATATGGCGTTCGCTTTTATCGCCTGAAAAACGTAATCTTCCACGAATTCTTCCCTCAGGTCCTCGATGAAACACTTGCTTGCGCCGGTCTTGAGCGCCTTTTCCTCGATGCCGTCAAGCTCCTCCTCCTGGCCGACATCGCCCACATAGGCGATCACTTCACAGCCGTAGGTGTCGATGAGCCATTTCAGAATGATCGATGTATCGAGGCCCCCGGAGTAGGCGAGCACAACTTTTAATACTTTCATACTTCCTCCGAACTGATAAATATATGACACGTTTCAGCGCATCAGCGCGCAGAGAATCGCTTTCTGTACATGCATCCTGTTTTCGGCCTGCTCGTAGACGATAGACCTGTCTGAATCGAGCACTTCCTCGTCTATCTCCTCGCCCCTGTGGGCGGGGAGGCAATGCATCACCCTGCAGCGGGGGGCGCATTTTTTCAGCATTTTTTTCGTGATTCTGTAGGGGGACAGTATCTCTTTTTTCCTCTGGGCTGACGCGTCATTTTCCTGTCCCATGCTGATCCAGACGTCGGTATAAAGGTAATTTGTTCCCTCAAGCGACCGGTCTATGTCGGAGGAGATGCGTATGTCCGATCCCGATTTTTCCGCAAGTTCCCGGGCCTGCCGTATGATATCCTCGGGGGGCCGGTATTCGTCGGGGCCGAGAAATGTCATGGGTATGCCGAGAATGGCCGATCCGAGAAGCAGTGAATTGGCCATATTGTTGCCGTCGCCGATATAGGTAAACCTGACTTTGCCGAGGTCTTTCTCACGCTCGAAGATGGTAAAAAAATCCGCCATGGCCTGACATGGATGCAGAAGGTCGGTGAGACCGTTTATCACCGGTATCTGCGAATTCGCCGCCAGCTGGATTATGGATTCCTGGGAAAAGGTCCGTATCATGATGCAGTCAACATATCTGGAAAGCACCTTCGCCGTGTCCTCAATGGTCTCGCCCCTTCCGATTTGGATGTCGTTGCCGCTTAAAAACAGCGCGTGTCCTCCCAGCTGGGTCACCCCGGTCTCAAAAGAGACCCTGGTTCTGGTGGAGTTTTTTTCAAAAATCATGGCCAGGGACTTTTTTTTCAGGAGATCGTGGTATTTCCCCATCTTGAGATCGCGCTTCAGTGTCGCCGAGAGCCGGAAAAGCGCCAGAATCTCGTCCCTGGAGAGGTCGGTAACCGTGAGGAAGTCTTTCGTTTTCAAACGAGGTATTTTCATTATTGGCCGCCTTCTTCTTCGATGATTCCGGAGAATATCTTCATCCCCTCCTTGACCACAGCAAGGGGCACAACGAGCGGCGGCATTATCCTGATCACTTTTTCAGAGGTGCAATTGATCACAAGTCCCCTTGACAATGCCTTTTTTACAATGTCTATGCCCGGTTTTTTCAACTCCACGCCTATATGCAGTCCCAGGCCCCTAATGTCCTCAATAATATTCGTCCTCTCTTTCAATGCCGCAAGTTCTCCGAAGATGTAATTGCCGACCTTGTTCACATGTGTGAAAAAGGATTTCTTTTTAAGTTCCTTCAGCACCGCCGCCGCGGCAGCGCATGCCAGATGATTCCCGCCGAAGGTGGTGCCGTGAGTACCCTTTTCAAAATAATCGGACAGGTATTTTTTCGTATGAATTGCTCCTATGGGAAGTCCTCCGGCGAGGCCCTTGGCAAGGGTCAGTATATCCGGTATCACCCCGTAATGCTGGAATGCGAAAGGGAGTCCGGTCCTGCCGATGCCGGTCTGAATTTCATCGACTATGGTCACGATATGGTGTTTGTGGCAGAGGGAAAATAGCTGTTTTATAAAAGCCCTGTCGGCGAGCCTGATGCCCCCCTCTCCCTGTATGAGCTCGATAAACACGGCGATGATGTCCCTGTTTTTTTTGAGTTCCCTTTTGAATGCCTCGATGTCGTTATAGGGGAGATGGACAAACCCCGGCACCAGTGGTCCGAAGCCGTCCTGGATTTTCTTTTGTGCCGTGGCGCTCATGCTTCCGAAGGTCCTGCCGTGAAAGGAATCCATGAAGGACACGATGGCGTACCTGTTCCTGTCCTGGCTCAGCCCGTATCTCCGGACTAATTTGATGGCGGCCTCGTTCGCTTCGGTCCCGCTGTTTACAAAGAGCGTCCTTCCGGGGAAGGTGAGCTCGCCGAGAGTCTCGGCCGCTTCGATCTGCTCGGTGTTGTAAAACCAGTTGGAGCTGTGAATGATCGAGTCGATCTGGCGGTGCAGGCGCGCGGTAAGGGCCGCGTGTCCGTGCCCTAAATTGGTCACCGCGATTCCGGAGAAAAAGTCTATGTACTTTTTCCCGTCCTGGTCGAAAAGGTGGGCGCCTTTTCCGCGAACAAAACAGACCGGAAGCCTGCCGTAATTCTGGTAAAGGAATTCGCCGTCTTTTTTGATTATGCCGTCCAGTTTTTTTGATGTCATGTGAAGAAACCGCGATAAAAAAAAATAATCGGGGAGAACCCCGATAGGCAATGTAATGAGCACCGACGGAATTATGTCAATACTATTTATTATTTTTTTATACAAAGAAAACCCGGACGTCAGAATCCGTAACTGAGCCCTCCGAACAGCGCCACGCCCTGGAATTGCTCACCGTATATGAAGGTATGCCGGTATATTGCGCCTATGCTGATGGTTACTGGCCTGAAGGTGAAGTCAGCACTCATCGAAGAGGTGATGTGCGGGTCGGTGGAACGTCTGTTTGCCACAGAGTGTTCAAATGGATTCCCATTTCCGTAGATTATTTTTGTAAAGGCCGCGCCGGCTCCGACGGAAAAAGATAATCCGAAGAAACGGGTGAAGGGGATGAAAACTTTCATCTCCGCAGTGGGAACAAGCTGGTATAAATCGGCGCTTTGGGAATAGCCGTACTGGTATAAGTGAGTTATCCCGCCGGTTGATAAATAATCCATGTTTATCGCAATGCCGAAATACCGGATGAACCTGTACTGGAGAAACGCCCTCGCATGATAACTGTTGTCAAAACGTTCCCTCCAGGGGCCTATAATAAAAGTATATCCCCCCTGAGCGCCAAATGAAAACCCGCTGAGCGCGTTGTAGATGCCCCGGAATGGAGACTCAGACGGTCTGATTTCCGCCTGCCGGCTCTGCTCGAGCAGTTCCCGTTCTATTCCCGCGGACAGCACGTCAACCGCGTCTTTTAAGAGGGCGCCCACCTCGCCGGTCGACGCGCGGATATCTGCGGCGGAGCCCCTGGCCGCGTTATAGAGTTTCAGTTCGATGTCCAGTTTTTCCTGGCTGACATCGATGTTCCCTGTGACGAGATAATCGGCCTGGTTTTCAGCCGCTGCGGATTGCATCAGTTTATTTAATGGCACGTCGCCGGAACCTGCGGCAAACTTTTCCATTATTCTTGTGACGGTGTATTTCCCGCCGGCGGTGATGTTTTTCGAAATTGTCTGGGGAATTATATAGGAATAATACCCGTGCTTTTCCTGGTCGCCCGATGCGGTGAAATTGTATATCAGTATTTTCCCTTTCCGGGGAGCGATGGGTGCCTTGCCGGTGCCCTTCTGCGCCGGGGCTTTCTGGGCGTAAAGGAGGTCTCTCTGAAGGTCTATGTCAGTTTTCTGCCTTTTTTCGTAGGCCTTCTCAAGTTTCTGTCTTGTCACGCGGTCCCCGGGGTTTTTCGAAAGAACGTCGAGCCAGACACTGATCGCCTCGTCGAGCTTGTTGTCTTCATACAGGACATCGGCCTCGGCCGGGTCAACCGGATCGCCGTAGGCGGCAACACCGAATCCGGCGGCAAGAAAGCAGCACAGGAATGCGTGCACAGTCCGGCGTGGGAACGTATGTATGAATGTCGTAATTTTCATCTGTAATCCG
Organism: Spirochaetota bacterium; assembly: GCA_041737965.1. Classification (GTDB taxonomy): domain Bacteria; phylum Spirochaetota; class UBA4802; order UBA4802; family UBA5550; genus JAFGJK01. The sequence continues at coordinate 134,948 of JBGSQT010000038.1, forward strand.
TCACTGTCGCGCTCTGCCGTGCCGTACGATAAATGACCGGCATCGGTTTCAATCGGCAATTATATCCTACCACAATTGGCCGAATTGTCAACATCAAATACTTTTTTTTACGCGGGCCCATGCCGTTATATCGCCTCCGCCTCATGTGGAGTACTCCGCGTTTATTTTTACGTAATCGTAGGAGAGGTCGGTGGTACGCATGACCGACTCAGACTTGCCGAGCCCGATATCAACGGTTACGGTAAAGGCTCGTTTTTCGATGATCGGCATGATCGCATCGCGATCGAAGGGGACAGGCACTCCGTTGCGCAGGAGCACGCAATCGTCGAAGGATATGGAAAGAGACGATTCCGCCACTTCGGCCCCGGAATATCCGGCCGCGGCGGCTATCCTGCCCCAGTTCGGGTCGTTCCCGAACAGCGCTGTCTTCACAAGGACAGATTCCGCGACGGATTTCGCTATCTTTCTGGCGTCGTCGTCGCCGGAGGCATTGATTACGCGCACCGTCACAACCTTTGTCGTCCCTTCCCCGTCCGAAACGAGCTTCACGGCCAGGTCCTCAAGCAGATAATCGAGAGCCTCCCGAAATGAGGCGATGTCCCCCGCGTCGGTCAGCGGATCGTCTGACCGGGGGGACAGTATCAGGGCGGTATCGTTGGTGGACATGTCGCCGTCGATGGTTATGGAGTTCAATGTTTTCCGCACTGCGCCGGTGAACTGCTCCTTCAGGACGGTGCGGGGGATCGGGGCGTCGGTGACAATGAAACAGAGGAGCGTCGCCATGTCCGGAGCGATCATTCCGGCGCCTTTTGCGGTGCCTGCCATGAAAAAATCTCCCCGCGACGTGGTAAAGCTCACGCACAGAAATTTCGGGACCGTATCGGTCGTCATAATGGCGCGGGGAATGCGCGATCCATTGGTTTGTGACAGATTCCTGACAAGCATGTTGTGGGATTCGATCATTTTCCCGGCCGGGAGCTGCCTTCCAATAATGCCGGTGGAAGCCATGAGAAATGATTCCGGCGGCGCTCCGAGAAGCGATGCCGCGTCACCGGTAAGTTTTTTTGCGTTCGCGTACCCTTCATCGCCGGTGCAGGCATTGGCGTTTGTCGCGTTAATGAGGATTCCATGGACGGGATTTTCAATGCGCTCCCTGCATAGCTTTACCGGAGCGGCGAATACTTTGTTGACAGTGAACATTCCGGCGGCATTGCAGGGGGTTTTTGAGAATATCAACGCATAATCGAGCCTGTTTTCATATCTGATGCCGCATTCGATCGCGGAAAAAGTAAAACCAGGGACGTTTTCAAGGCCGCCTGTGATCATTTTCATGCTGTTTACTCCGAAAGTATTGAAATTGTATAGGTAATCCGGGCTTTTCAGCCATAAAGGGGACCCGTTTCAGGGTGCAATTTGATGCAGGAACGCTTCCGCTTTCAATAAATATTTGTTGACGAGTTGAAGTTTTTATATATTATTATGATTCAATAGATGGAGGCGAAGGTGACAGCCCAGCATAAACCGGATAGCGTACATTGAGGAAATCCTTGAAAATCAGCGTTGATGAATACGATACAGCCACGGTGATTGTCCTTGCGGGCGAGTTTTTTCTCAGCAGCATCAAAGATGTCGAGGAAGCCTGGGAAAAGGCGCTGCACATGCCGCCTCTGATAATCGGACTTGACTGCAGGAAACTTGATTTTGTCGACTCATCGGCGATTGGCACCCTGGTCAAAATGATGAACAACGCGGCCAGGGACGGAAAGACACTGGCCTTTTTCGATCTCAATCCATCTATTGCACGCCTTTTTAATACCGCGAAGCTTCATACGGTGTTCAGTATCACCACATGGAAGGATTTTAAGAAAAAATACATAGAATCCTGATCGCATTTACAGGCCCACCCGCGTTCCGCTCTCCATCCCCGGCAATATGCCGGTAATCAAAAACATGAATTCTCCCGATAAATGCAGTATGGGTATTCAGCATAAGCATGTAATCGGGATAACGTCGTCCCTGTTGACTGCGCTTTTTCTTACCTCCTGCGTACCGCCGGGAAACCTGAGAAGAGACGGATGGATGTTTTCAAATGCCGGCAGGAGCGGCATAGTGAGGACTGCCAAGCGGTATATCGGCGTCCGGTATCTCCATGGGGGGACGACGCCCCGCGGGTTCGACTGTTCGGGATATGTAAAATATGTATATGCCAAGCATGACATTGATATTTCACGCTCCACGGCGGATCAGTATCGCCGGGGGAAAAGGATTCCTCTTTCAAGGGCGAAACCGGCTGACCTCGTGTTTTTCAAAACCAGAGGGGGGCGGGTGTCTCATGTGGGGATTTATCTCGGCAATCGTTCCTTTATTCACGCGCCGAGCACCGGGAAACGCGTTTCCATCACCAGTATCGACAACCGCTACTGGAAAAGGCGCTTTGCCGGCGCAGTATCGTATATACGATAACGAGGCGATCCCGGAATTTCCGCGCTATTTTGCAGTACCTGTGGCATTTTTTTACCGAAAACGGATTCATGTGAAATGAGATCGGCAAAAATCGATTATGACCAAATTATTTCACGCCATTATGGTAGTAAAGTCAATAAATTCCTTGACAGGATGTGAATAATGCGTGTTACTGTTGTTGGAAATTTGATGGATTATGCGAATTGGAATATATCCGGGGTCCTTTGATCCCTTAACCAATGGTCATTTAGACATTATTGACAGGGCTAAAAGGATTTGTGATAAGCTTATTGTTGCAATTGCAAATAATATTGCAAAGAATCCCCTGTTCTCTGTCGACGAGAGAGTGGAGATTATAAAAAACTGCTGCGGAGTAGGTGATAATATCGAGGTGGTCGCATATAACGGTCTTCTCGCAGAGTATTGTGTAAAGCAGAATGTGTCGTTTATCATTAGAGGGCTTCGATCCACCACGGATTTTGAATACGAGTACTCCATCGCAGCGGTTAACCGGCTTCTGGCAAAAGACACCGATACGCTTTTTTTCATGACCAGAGGGGAGTTTTCGCACATCTCTTCAAACATGGTCAAGGATGTCGCCAGATACGGCGGAGATATCAACGCTCTCGTCCCCCAATTCGTCTTAAAAAAAATCCAACAAAAGTTCCAGTAGGGTAGCGGCCCGTCAACGGCGCGTTCGCCATTGGATTTGCCGCAATCCGCCCTTCGCCACGCGTTGTAACCGGCGAAACTCCAGGTGTGTGCCCTTATGCGCGCCCCGGGGCGTTGTCCGGCCTTGCGGTCCTCTTTACGGTGAAGTGGTGACGCTATCGCGCCCAAGGGCGTGTTCATACAGATGAACGGGAGGTACAGGATGATAGTAACGATTGTTTTAATTTGCGCTCTCCCATTAACCGGCGTAATCGGATACGCGATCAGGTCTTATCTGGGGAAAATAAAGCTCAATTCTGCGGAAGCGCGATCACATAGGATTTTGCAGGACGCAATCAAAGAGGCTGAAAATAAAAGGAAAGAACTGCTTTTAGAGGCGAAAGACCAGCTTTTAAAAGAAAAAAACCTTCTTGAGAAGGAGAGTCGTGACCGCAGGCTGGAGATTCAGGGGGTCGAAAAAAAGCTCATGCAGAAGGAGGAGACCCTTGACCGCCGGCAGGAGCAGATCGAGAAGCAGGAAAAGATAATCCAGATGAAGGAGCAGGAAAACCAGGAGAAAGCGGACGAACTGCACAGGGAATTCGAGCGGCACCGGAAAGAGCTGGAGCGCATATCGAACATGACCTCGGACGAGGCGAAGACCCTTCTTTTGAAAAACCTTGAAAACGAGGTCCGTTTCGAAGCGGCGAAGCTGATCAATAAAATCGACGAAGAGACCAAACGCACAGCGGAGAAAAAGGCCCGGGACGTCATCATCAGCGCGATTCAGCGTAACGCGTCGGATTACACATCCGAGAGCACCATCACCACCGTGTCGCTCCCTTCAGACGAAATGAAGGGGAGGATAATCGGCAGGGAGGGGAGGAATATCCGCACCCTGGAAAACCTTGTGGGCGTGGACATGATCATCGACGATACGCCGGAGGTGGTGGTGATCTCCGGTTTTGATCCGGTGAGGAGGGAGATCGCCAGGCTCTCGCTGGAGAGGCTCATACAAAACGGGAGGATCCATCCCGCGCGAATCGAGGAAGTGGTGGAGAAGGTCACCACGGAGCTCGAAGAGGCGATGCTGGAGGAGGGGGAGAAGGCCGCCTACGAGCTCGGCATTCCGGGGATTTCCAAGGACGCTCTCTACAGCATAGGAAAGCTCAGGTACAGGACGAGCTACGGCCAGAACGTGCTGAGCCACAGCATCGAGGTGGCCAATCTTGCGGCGGTGATGGCCGGGGAGATGAACCTGGACGTCCAGCTGGCTAAGAGGGCGGGGCTGCTCCACGATATAGGCAAGGGGAGCATGGTGGAGGGTGAAGGCGCCCACGCCCTTGTGGGTGCCGACATGGCGAAAAAGTTCGGTGAAACCGAGAAGATCATCAATTCCATCGCGTCCCACCACAATGACAAGGAGCCGGAGTCCTACGAGGCGGTGCTGGTGCAGGTGGCTGACGCCATTTCGGCGTCGAGGCCGGGTGCCAGGAAGGAATCGCTTGACACCTACCTCAAAAGGCTGGACAATCTCGAAAAGATCGCGCTGAGCTTTAAGGGAGTCGACAAGTGCTACGCCATTCAGGCGGGGAGGGAGCTCCGCGTGATCGTGAACAACGATTTGATAAACGACGACAGGGCCGAATCCATGGCACGGGAGATCGCGAGCAAGATCGAGTCCGAATTGAAGTATCCCGGGATCGTCAGGGTCACACTGATACGGGAGACCAGGATTATCGATTATGCGAAATAGGGCCGGAGGCCCCGGAGCGGAAAAGAGGGCCTGCCGCAAAGAGCGCAAAGGGGAGAGATGAAACAGACGGTCACCATTCTGGCCATCGGCGATATCGTGGGGAAGCCGGGGAGAAACGTCCTCACCGGCAGGCTCCAGGGGATGATCGACCAGTACAGGATAGATTTCGTCATCGCCAACGGGGAGAATTCTGCGGCCGGGCTGTCCATCACCGCCGCAACCGTGAAGGAGCTCCTCGGTTCCGGCGTCGACGTAATCACAACGGGAAACCATATCTGGAACGACAGCGATATACTGTCCATAATCGACGACGAGCAGTCGCTGATCAGGCCGGCAAACTATCCTCCCGGGACTCCCGGGTTCGGGTATACGGTGCGCCAGCTCAAAAACCTGAAGATTTGCGTTATTAACCTTATCGGAAGGACATTCATGCAGCCTCTCGACTGCCCATTCAGAAAATTTGACGAGATCTACGGGGAAGCCGGGGCAGGATCCGACATTATAATCGTTGATTTTCACGCCGAATCGACCTCGGAGAAGAAGGCCCTGGGCTGGTACGTGGACGGAAGGGCGTCGGCCCTTTTCGGAACCCACACCCACGTTCAGACAGCGGACGAGACGATTCTCGAAAAGGGGACCGGATATATCACCGACGTCGGGATGACCGGGTCTTTTGATTCGGTAATAGGAATGAGGAAAGAGCTGTCCATAGAAAAATTTGTGAGGCAGAACAAGGTGAGGTTCAAGACGGCGGAGAAAGACTGCCGGATCAACGGCATTGTGTTCGAGATCGGCAAAAACGGAAGGACAGAATCGCTCAGAAGGATCGCCTCTTGAATTGACGAACCGGGGGCCGGTGTCAGATGTTACTGGAAAAAATTGATTCGATGGATGACCTCAAGAAGCTCGGCATGACAGAGCTGGAAACGCTGTCGGCCGAAGTGAGGGATTACATAATCGAAGTCATCGCCAAAAACGGCGGCCATCTCGCCTCTTCGCTCGGCGTGGTGGAGCTTACCGTGGCCCTCCATTACGTCTTTAACACTCCCGACGACAGGATCATCTGGGACGTGGGGCACCAGAGCTACGCCCACAAAATCCTTACAGGCAGAAGGGAGGCGTTCCGTTCCGTGCGGAAGTACGGAGGTATCAGCGGTTTTCCGAAAATCAAGGAATCGCCCTTTGACACCTTCAATGTGGGGCACAGCAGCACCAGTCTTTCTCTGGCGCTGGGCGCGGCGGTGGCCCGCGATCTCAAGCGGGAGAAGCATAAGGTCGTTGCGGTAATAGGCGACGGGTCGCTGACCGGCGGCATGGCATTCGAGGCCCTTAACAATATGGGGCACGTGAAAAGCGATCTGATCGTAATACTCAACGACAACGAGCACTCCATTTCAAGGAACGTCGGCGCGCTGTCGAAATACCTCACGCGCATCATCACGGACCCTCATTACAACCGGTTCAGGAGAAAGTCGATGGAACTGGTGAAGAGGATACCCCGGGTCGGCGGCGCTATTTACAAGTTCCTGTACGGATTTTTCGAGGGATTCAAGGGGCTTATCGTGCCGGGCCGTCTATTCGATGATATGGGGATCAGGTATTTCGGCCCGGTGGACGGCCATAATCTCCCCCTATTAATTGAAATTCTCAGAAATGTCAACAATATCGAAGCCGGGCCGAAAATTGTCCATGTCATCACCCGCAAGGGGAAGGGGTACGCCCCTGCGGAAAACGATCCCGCGCTCTTTCACGGCATCGGTCCCTTTAACCGCGCCACCGGAATCCCCCTGCATAAAAACCAGGGACTTTCCTATTCGGAAATAGCCGGGAAAACCGTCGCCAGGCTCGCGCAGAAAGACAAGACAATCATCGCGGTCACCGCGGCGATGAAGGTCGGCACCGGGCTTTATGAGTTCGAAAAATGCTGTCCCGACCGGTTTTTCGACGTGGGCATCGCCGAACAGCACGCGATCACCTTTTCGGCCGCCATGGCCGCAAGCGGACTCAAGCCCTTTGTGTCGATCTACTCGACTTTTCTTCAGCGGGCGGTGGACCAATTGATACACGATGTCGCGCTGATGAACCTTCCGGTCAGGTTGCTCATCGACAGGTCGGGCATTGTCGGCGATGACGGCGAAACGCACCACGGCCTCTTCGATATCGCCATAATCAAAAATATACCCAACATGATATTTCTCGCCCCCGCTGACGGAGAGGAGCTCCGGGATATGATACAATTCGCGGCCCGCCACTCCGAGGGCCCTGTGGCGATACGGTTCCCCCGGGGGAACACTGACGGACGCGAGGTAGATCTCGACAGGTGCGTGCCGTTCAAACCAGGCAGCGCCGCGATATGTGCCCGGGGGGACGATGTGGCGATCTTTGCCCTGGGAGATATGGTGGCGCAGGGGCTCGCGGTCCGCGGCCTTCTTAAGAAGAAAGGCATCGAGACAACGGTGGTGAACCTAAGGTCCATTAAGCCGCTGGATATTCGCCTGATCGAACGCGTCATACGCAGGACAGGCGCCTTCATCACCCTTGAAAACGGCGTGGTGAGCGGCGGTATCGGCGAGTCCATTGCCGCGTCGGTTGCGAACGAGCTTAAGAAAAAACTCCTCTTTCCCGGCGGGTTTCCGGACTGCTTTATCTGCCACGGAAGCAATGACGAACTGCTGGCGCACAACGGTCTCGATCCCTCGTCGCTCTGCTACAGGATAGCCGAAAAAGTGAAAAAAAAGCGACATCGCTGATGGTTAAAAAAAAGCAGTACCGCCTGGACGGTTTTCTCGCCGACCGGGGACTGTCGCAGTCCCGCGAGAAGGCCAAGCGGGAGATCCTCGCGGGCTGGGTCAGGGTAAACGGCGAAACTTTACGCGATCCGTCGGCGCGGCTTTATGGTGACGAATCGGTGACCGTGGAGAGGCCGGGGGGGCTCTACGTGAGCAGGGGGGGGGAGAAGCTCAGGAAGGCGATAGACTCCTTCGGCATCAATTTAACCGGAGTGAACGCGCTGGATCTGGGAGCGTCAACCGGGGGATTCACCGACTGTATGCTGAAAGCGGGGGCCGCAATGGTGTACGCGGTCGACGTGGGATACGGCCAGCTCGATTATTCCCTGCGGACTGATAAACGGGTGACTGTCATGGAGAGGCGTCACGTGAATTCGCTGACAGCCGATGATTTTAACCTGCCGGTCGGGTTCGTGGCCGCGGATCTTTCCTTTATTTCCGTACTGAAAGTTGCGGACAGGATAGCGGGACTGTTTCCAGGCGTCCGGGGGGTCATGCTGATAAAGCCGCAGTTTGAGGCCATGCCGGGGGAACAGAAAAAAGGAGTGGTCAGGAAACCGGAGCACCACGGCGCAATTCTGAAACGGGTCATTTCCGGACTTGCGGCCAGGAGGATCGTTCTGCTCGGCCTCGATTACTCTCCGATCAAGGGGCCCAAGGGGAATATCGAATATCTCGCGTTTCTGAAGTTCGGGACTTGCGATGCCGGAGACCCGGCCGAAATTTTTGAAGCCGCGGCGGATCGCGTCGTAGAGGAGTCTCATGGCGCGCTGAACCCTGTGCGCCCTGAACCGTAATCAGGCGTAAAAGCGCTACCCGCGGATTCATCATATAAAAGACCGAAAAAAAACAATTCCGGCAATCCCATCGGTAAATATTTGTTGACCCTCATAATGCCATTTGTTTTATAATTTTATCATTCGCGTTCGTGTAACGTAGTGAAACCATGAAAAGAATCCTATCATTCCTTCTCGTATTCCTATTTGCCATGACAGCCGGCATTCTGGCGTCCGTCACTAGCGGAATAATCGCGTACCCTGTACCGTACAATCCCGACCGGGGGGTGATGCGGATTGACGATAAAAGCGGGACCCTTTCCGCCGTGCAGAGGGTCGAGGTGACCGTTTTCGACATCAACGGCGACCGTGTGTTCAACCGGGCCTATCCGGGGTTTGCCGGCGTGAGCTGGAACGGCAGAAACAGGAGCGGCGACAAGGTTAGTCCCGGGTTATACATGGTAAAAGTTGAGGTTGAAGACGCGGGCGGTTACAGGGGGAGCAAGATTATACGGATTCTGGTGAATTATTGAGGCCTCAGGGGATGAATATCCGGGTTGTTACATGCACAGGGACCGCAGTCCTTCTTATAATGCTTCACTGCGTCGCGTTGAACGCTGCCGGCGCGGGGAGCAGGGCGGCGTTCACGAGGTCGGGATGGGTCGGAGCGCGGTACGCCGCAATGGGCGCTTCAGGTGAAACCTCCGCCGATGATGTATTTGCGATATACTGGAACCCGGCAGGACTCACGGAGCTGAAGGGGAGATCGAGGCTTTCTCTGGGGGATATACAGGCAAAAGTACGGGAAGGGAACGCGGATGAGATAACGGAATCTGAGCTGACCCGGTTTTCCGAGGAAACCGGTGAGGGCTTCTTCATTCAGCTGGGAATCTCCGCGGCGAAACTTGACATTGAACGCAACGCCGGCTTTGCCGGGGCCGCATTCAGCCTTTTCAGGGGAGTGTTCGGCGTTGGCCTCTATTCGATATACTCGCCGGGAATAGAATCCAGGGACCAGTACGGCAACTATCTGGGGGATCTCGATTATCTCGCCTCTGTCGTGTATCTTTCCTACGCCTTCACATTCGGAGGGGTGGCGTCGCTGGGCATTTCAGCCAAGGTGCTGTACGAGAAAATCGGGCATACCTCCTATACCGGGGGCGGCGTCGACATAGGCGTTCAGGTATACGTGCTCCCGTTCATCAAGATAGGTTTTATCGCCCAGGACCTCGGTTCCGGGCTCTATCCGGTGGACAGTTACGCGTCAATCAGGGAGCGCTATGAAACCGCGTCCCCCACACTGCGTATAGGGATCGCATTCATCAGCAACGCGGGGCTCACACTCACCTTCAGCGGGATAAAAAAACTTGAGCAGAAAGAGATATTTTACGGCGTCGGCGTCGAGTACGACTTTTTCCGGTTTACCACGATCCACCTGGGATTCAACGGATCGCAGTTTTCCACCGGGCTGACCGTGCATCTGGCCAGCATCGATTTTTCCTACGCCTTCGCTTTCGACAATGTCGATAACGGGTATAATAACATGATATCTCTGACGCTTCTATTCTAGGATGTCCATGGGCGGAACCGTGCGAATAATGGGGGTGCTGAACGTGACCCCGGACTCTTTTTCCGACAGCGGGAAGTACTACGAATTCCACGCCGCGGTGGACCATGCGTTCAGGATGAGGGATGACGGGGCGGACATCATCGACATCGGCGGGGAATCCACCCGCCCCGGCGCCGAACCGGTTGCCGCCGATCTTGAGATCGATCGGATTTGTCCCGTCATCGAGGCGATACGGAAGGACATCGGCGTCCCGATATCGGTGGACACCTACAAGAGCCGGGTCGCCGAAGCGGCGTTGGCCGCGGGAGCGTCCATGGTAAACGACATAAGCGGTCTTACCTTTGACGCTGACATGGCGCGGGTAGCGGCCGGCAGGGGTGCGTCGGTGGTGATCTCCCACATCAAGGGGAACCCGAAGACCATGCAGGTCGATCCGCGCTATGACGACCTCATGGGGGAAATTGCCGGTTTTCTCGCAGCTTCGGCAGGCATTGCCCTGACGGCGGGCATACCTAAGGAGAGGATAATTCTGGATCCGGGAATCGGTTTCGGCAAGAGCATGGAAGACAATTACCGGATTATCAATAATATCAGTGTTTTAAAAACTTTGGGCTATCCGGTACTTATCGGCCTTTCAAGGAAATCACTTATCGGAAAGCTCTACGACGACGACTCCGACCGCCTTCCCGCGACGATCGCGCTGAATGCGGCTGCGGCGCTCAACGGGGCGGATATAATAAGGGTGCACGATGTCAGGGAGCACAGGCTCGCCATGGCCGGCATCGACGCACTCAGGAAGGTGTCCTGACTCAATGGAAGAAATGGTCAACAGATTTTTCGACCTGTTCCTGGTAATGTGGGAATACCTCAGGAACATTATCGATATTCTCGGTGTTGCCTTTATACTGTACTGGGTCTATGTCTTTTTTTCGCAGACAAAGGCGGTACAGCTCCTGAAGGGTGTGTTGTTCATCGTCATAGTGGCGGTGCTCTCACGGGTGCTGAAGCTCGATACGCTGAACTGGCTTATCGAACGGTTCGTCATCTACGGCGTCATCGCCCTGGTGATCCTTTTTCAGCCGGAGCTGAGAAGAATGATCACGCAGTTCGGACAGCGCAACTGGATCTCCTTTGATTCGGGAAAGGAGCCGTTTCCGCTGGACGAACTCGTAAGCGCCATTTTCTCCATGTCGGACCAGAAAGTCGGGTCACTCATCGTAATAGAGAGGAACACCGGATTAAGGAGCTATGTGGAATCGGGAGTTTCGGTGAACTCGTCTATTTCGGAAGAGCTTATTCGGACGATATTTTTTCCCCTCACGCCGCTTCATGACGGCGCCATCATCGTGCAGGAGGGGAGGGTGGCCGCGGCCGCATGTTATCTTCCTCTTTCAGACTCGAAACAGCTGAAAAAACAGCACGGCGCCCGGCACAGGGCCGCGCTCGGCATCGCGGAAGAGACCGACGCCCTTGTGCTGGTCACTTCGGAGGAGACCGGCAACATCTCGATCATGGTGAACGGAAAGATGTATTCCAAGGTGAAGGTCTCGGACCTGAAAAACATGATACTCTACTTTATGAACCCAAAGACCGCCTATGAGGGAAGCTATAAGATATCATGAAACACTTTCTGGAATCATTCGGGAGATTTGCCGTACAGAATAAGCTTCTGCCCAAGCTGGTGTGCCTTTTCCTTTCCGTGCTTCTCTGGGCATTCATAGGCAACAGGCAGAGCGGACGTATCATGTTCAGGGTTCCCATTGATTTCAAGAACCTGTCAGAAGGGCTTATCATATCCGATTATTCCGACAAATACGTATTCGTGTCGCTGGAGGGGAAAAAGGAATACCTGAAGGGCGTAACCATGAAAAACGTGGAGGCCTTTGTTGACCTTTCCAACGCCATCATAGGTGAATCCAAAAACTACACCCTCGACTTCGACAGGCACCAGCTTCCGGAAAGCGTCTCGCTCAATCCCGCCGAGCGGGAGGTGTCGCTCACGATTGAGCGTATCCGCAACAAATGGGTGAAGGTGGTCCCGAGGATCGTCGGCGCCGCGTCATCAGGAAAGATCATCGGAAAGATAAAAGTGTATCCGGAATACGTGATGATAAGCGGACCGGCATCGCAGATAGAAGGAATCCTTTCGGTGAAAACCGACGAGATTTCGCTGGCGGACGAATACGAAGACCTTGACAGGAACGTTGAGCTCGACCAGAGCGATTTCAGGTTTGTAAAAATCAGCGAGACCACCATACGAGTCACCGTGCCCATCGTGAAAAATGATAACGTCTACGCGGTGGAGGTGCCTGTATCGGTCTATCGGGTGGACGAACGGTTCAAGGCGGACACCGGCGATTTGAAAGTGCGGGTGTATTTCAGGTCGGACAGCGGAAGCAAATATAATTCCGACGACCTCGAGGCATACGCGGACGCCGGCGGGGTGAATTATCAGCAGATTGTAAAGAACGGGTCCGGTATGTTTGAGAAAACATTGCCGGTTTTGGTCCGGCTGAAATCCAGAAAGAGCATAGAAGGGGAGGTGGTCACCTTTCTGCCTGATGCAGTTGATATAACGCTGACGAGAAAATGACGTGTTTCAGTTATGAGAGAAAGTAATATGAAGGAAATATCGCTGTGCGTGAACATCGACCATATCGCCACCCTCCGTCAGGCCAGAGGGGTGAAATATCCTGATCCGCTGGCCGGGGCCAGGGTCTGCGAGGAAAGCGGCGCCCGCGGCATCACCGTGCATCTGCGGGAAGACAGGCGGCATATTCAGGACCGGGACGTCGAGGCGCTGAAGGGGATCGTCAGGGGAAAATTCAATCTTGAAATGGCACTTTCGGACGATATAATAGCGGTGGCCAGAAGGGTGAAACCCGATCAGGTCACCCTTGTGCCCGAGAAAAGAGAGGAGCTCACCACCGAGGGCGGCCTGGATGTGAGGGGACAGTTCGACCGGATTTGCGAGGTGACCGGTTTGTTCAGGAATGACGGCATTAGAGTCTCGCTCTTCATTGAACCGGATGAGGAGACGGTACTGCTTTCGAAAAAAACCGGGGCCGATCATATCGAGATTCACACCGGCCTCTATTGCGCCCTGTATGACCGCCGGCCTGAGCGGGGCGTTGACGATCCGGAAACCGCGGAGCAACTTCGGAGGATACACCGCGCCGCGGAAACGGCCCGGGACGCCGGACTCGGGGTGAACGCGGGGCACGGACTCGATTGCGGCAATCTCCCGCCGGTCCTCGGGGCGCCGGGGCTCGCGGAACTCAATATCGGTTTTTCCATCATCGCCAGGTCGGTCTTCCTCGGACTGCCGGCTGCGGTAAAAGAGGTCCTTGCGCTCATCAATGGGGCGGGGGAGCATCACAGGGGGTAATCGTGTTTTTGCTGAAGCTTTTGCAGATAATGTTCTTTCTGGTCCTGGGATATCTTCTTTATCAGGTGATCCGCTTTTTCTTTACGCTCGGCAAAGGTACGAGGGATGCGAGGAAAAAGATGGAGGAACAGGTTCGGCGCGGGCGGAACCCGGGAACGCGCGGCCGTAATGACGACAAGATCATCGAGCTGGACAAGGACCAGTACAAGGTGGATTGATGGCATCGGAATTGAGGCGACTGTGCATTCTCGTCATGCTGCTGGGGCAGCTTCCCCTGTCGGCCTGCGGCCCGGCAAAGGGGGAATTCGGCTTCAAAACATGGAAAGACGACATCTACCGGAAGAAGCAGGACCCCCTCGAATTTTCGGTAACCGATGAAATCCGGTGGGTGTACAGGTTCCCGTTGAACGTCGCCGCAATGCCGGTCGGCGTCATATATATGAAAAAAGAGATCGTATGGGTGGACATGGAAACATATGCCGTTAAAGTCGATGGCATGAACAGGCACGTGTACGGCACCATTAAGGATTTTCCCGTCGGCGAGTATAAAATCGTACTGGTGGAGCCTGGAGAGGAGAACCGGCTCATCGACGAAAAGTATTTCTCCATATACTCAGATGAAGATCCGGAACTCCAATAATCCGCTTTTAAAATAATTCATCGGCATGCGCAAAAAAAAGTGCCATCTTTCGGATTCCGAAAGATGGCACATCAGTGTGGGAGAATGTGGGTATATGGAGATATAGCGTATTACAGCTCGCTGTAGATCATTTCATGGTAACCCTTGAGCATGTAAAAAATTGCCCTGTCGAAATAAAGCGTGACCCTGTTGTTCAGCTCCAGGGCTTCCTTGTAGGCGGTGGCGTCGTCGTACAGCTTGTCCATGACGAAAAGCCAGAGGTGCCTTTTCATCAGCACGAATGCCCTCTGTACCTGATGGAAAGGAACGCCCATACTGAACCGTTCCCTGGCGATTCGTGCGTACCGCTCCTCGATCTTGCTTTTGGGGTATTCCCTGGCTATCCAGATGGACAGGTCTTTGAAGAGATTGTCGGTGAAATCGTAGATCGCGTAATGGTCTATGCCGCGATATGCCGCAGTGTCCTGGTCTTTTAAAAGATCGTTTATGAACCTTTCGGTTATCTGCTGGTGGTTTTCCTCCACCAGCGCGACGAACCTGTTGAAGAGGAGTTCCTTTTTTTTAATGGAAGGGCGCATGGCTGACTCCTTCATTTCCTCTTGTAATACCTCTTTAATCTATCCTTGAAAAGTGTCAAGTTTAATATATTTTTCCGCGAGCTGGGCGAGCATCCGCACCCTTTCCTGGTTGTCCCTGGTGAGGAGCGCCTCCATTGAATCGATCTGTTTCGTCACCTGGTAGGTGTCCGCGGTCACGATGAGCATCGGCACGCCTTTCTCCGCCGCCATTGACACGATGCTGGACGGAGGTAAAATATTATTGGTAAGAAGTATCCCCACCGTTTCGCTCTCCAGCGCCGCGAGTATCATGTCGACCCTGTCGCCGCTGGTGATCAGAAACTTGTTCTCTTTGTTGAAGAGAGGATTCCTCATCGATTCGTCAGTGGACATGGCCCCCACGAAAATGTTTTTCACCATGTTGCCCAGCCCCGCTTCACCCGCGATCACCCGCGCGTAAAGCTTCTCGGCGAGATAGCTTACCGAAAAATGGGTGAGCTGTTCCTTGAAGGGGATCATGCCGATCACGTCTACGCCGATATCCCGTATATCTTTCATGTATACGTCGTCGAATTCCTCGATGTCCTTCAGCTTGTTGATGATGACTCCCTTGAAGTCGCATCCCTCCATGCGCACGTGCTCTTTCAGGTGGGTGATGTCGTCGGTAACCGTGTCGCTTTCGCCGCTGACCACCACATAGAGCGATGCGCCGAGATACCGTGCCACCGAGAGCGAATCAAGATGGAGGGAAGAGCCGTATGATATGTCCCTCCCTCCTTCGATTATCAACATGTCCCTGTCTTTGCTCAATCCGTCGGACATCTTGATAAGATTTTTTTTCACACCCTCCTCGTCATACACATACCGCAGTTTCGCGTGGTCAAAACCGAGGGTGATCCCTTCCGGGTCCTCCTTCAGGCCGAACAGGTCTATGATGAGGTTTGAATCGTAGTCCCAGTTTCTCTTTCTTTTATAGATGAGCCTGTCTCCGAACGGCTTGATGTAGCCGAAGTTTTTTTTCATTGCCGTCATGAGCCCTACTATGATGCTGGTCTTCCCGGCGCCTTCGCGCAGAGAGGCGATGACTATTTTTTTCATGAATTGTTCCTCCTCACGATTTTTTCAACAGTATTCTCACGTCCAGGGCCTTGAGACCGGTATCATGATCGTAGACGCGTATAGGATTAATTTCAATATCGGTGATTCTCCCGCATTTGAGAAGAATTGTGCCGACTTTGATGATCATGTCCACTACTCCCTCGATGTCTTTTCTCTTCTCGCCCCTGACCCCGAGAAGGAGCGGATAAGAGCGTATTTCCTGGAGCATCGATCTGGCCTCCTTCCTGTTCAGCGGGAATGACCTGAAACTGACATCTTTCATCACCTCAACATAGACGCCGCCGAGGCCGCACATCACAATGGGGCCGTAGGCCGGGTCACGCACGGCACCGGCGACAAGCTCGACCCCCTGCGGGGCCATCTCGGCGAGCTCGACACCGTCGATGACGGCGTTGGGGTCGTAGCGCCGGCAGTTGTGCATGATCGCCTCATAGGCGCTCATTACCTCGTCGACGTCGTCGAGTCCGAGGGCGATCCCTCCGGCGTCGCTCTTGTGTATGATATCGCGTGATACCACTTTCATCACCAGGGGAAACCCTATGTCCTGGGCCGCGATGATGGCCTCCCTCAGGGACCGGGCGGTGGTGCTTTTAGGGACCCCAATCCCGGCCGCTTTCATGACCTCCTGCCCCTCGTCGGCCAGGAGAAAAGAGCGGCCTGACGCAAGCACTGAATCTATGACCGACTCGATCCGCCCGACTTGAATGTCGGCGAGGTCGAAACCGTCGGTGAAATCGTCCCTGAACCGGAGGTGTCTGAAGGCGGCGCCAAGGCACGATACTGCCTGGTACACATCGCCGTACACCGGCACGTTTTCCTTCCTGAGTTTATCCAGCGCCTTTTCAACGGATTCCCCCCCCACGATGGCGTAGGTGACCGGCTTTCCCGCCTCGACATGCCGCGCATATGTTTTGCGTATCATGGGAACGAGGTTTTCTGAATCGAATGTCGCAGTTTCGCAATACAGCGCGATGGTGGCCTCCATCGACTCAGAGATGGCGGGAGCGGTGAGGGCCATTTCATAGTCCCCCGCCATGGCGCCTCCTGTGATGTCCACCGGGTTTTTCGTTGATCCGAAGGCGGGTGTCGCCGGGGAAAACACCTCGTTCAGAACCTCCTGGTCGTCGAAAAGTTCGATGCCGTATTTTTCGCACGCGTCCGTGGCCATGACGCCGATGCCGCCGCCGTTGGTGACGATCACCGACCTGCCGGGCTTGCGGGACGGGGAGGCCGAGAGGAATTTGCACCAGTTGAACGCCTCCTCGAGGCTTTCGGCCCTCAGCACCCCGCATTGGCGTATCACCGCGTCGAAAATATTATCGGCGCCGGCCAGCGACCCTGTATGGGACGCCGCGGCCATGGCTCCGCGTTTCGAACGGCCTGATTTTATCACCACCACCGGCTTACTTAAGGCGGCTTTTTTCAGCATCGGGATCAGCCTGTCCCCGTTTTTGACCCCTTCGATATACATGAGAATAACCTTCGTCTCCTCCTGTTCGATAAGGTACGAAAGAAGGTCGGTCTCGTCGATGTCGCACTTGTTTCCAGTGGAGACGATGGCCGAAAGCCCGATGTTTTCCACCGCCGTCCGCCCGATCATGGCGATGCCGAGCGCGCCGCTCTGGGTGAGGATCGCCACAGATCCGGGCTGTATGCCGCCGGCGGAAAAAGTTGAGTTCATGGACGCGGCGGCCGAATACATTCCGAAAATGTTCGGCCCCAGCACTCTCATCCCGGCATCGCGGGCGATCGCGATTATTTCATTTTCCTCTGCGTGGTTGCCTATTTCGGAAAAACCGGAGGTGATGATCTGAAGGTATTTCACCCGGCCGGCGCACCGGCGCACCGCGTCGACGACGAATTTCGCCGGTATGACGATAGAGGCGACGTCGATTGGTTGTTCGATTTCCTCGATGGCGCCGTAGACCCGGTTTCCCAGGATTTCCCCGCCGGCCGGATTGACCGGAAGGA
Source organism: Spirochaetota bacterium (assembly GCA_041737965.1). Lineage (GTDB taxonomy): Bacteria > Spirochaetota > UBA4802 > UBA4802 > UBA5550 > JAFGJK01. Next base: position 152,628 of record JBGSQT010000038.1, read on the forward strand.
TTCTTCCGCGGTATCCTCCTGAGACGAGATTCTTCACGATGGTGTATCCGATCTTTTTCGGGTCATGGGACGCGCCAATCACCGCGAAGGTTTTCGGCTCGAAAAGATTCCTGATATCGCCGTGTTCAGTTTTCATCGTAGGTGTCTCCAAAGCGCATGTTGAGTTCGTAAACGCCTTCTTCTATTTTTTTTGTCATGTCAAAGCCCTTTGATTCGAACACATGGAGCATGGGAAGGTTCTCGGAAAGCACCTCGGCGGTGAATCCCTGGAGGCCCTTTCTTTTCGCGAGAAACGTCAGGTAGTCCAGGAGCTCCGAACCAATACCGCGATTCTGGTAATCGTCCCGCACCGCGAATGCCACCTCGGCGGTGTGGTGCTCCTGGTCGATGATGAGCTGCCCCATGCCGACGGTGACCTCATTGCCGTTATCTTCCAGAGACGCCAGTATCACCATCTCCCTGGTGTAATCGATCACCACGAAATCCTGCCTCATCTGATGGGGCACGTCGAGCCTGGGGCTCATGAAACGCCTGCGGAGGCTCTGGTCCGACAGCTTGTAGAAGAGGTCCTTCACGATCGTTTCGTCGTTGATGCGGACCGGCCTGAACCGCACCACCACCCCTTTTCTCGTGGTGCGGACGGTTTCGAGCTGTTCCGGATATTCGCCTTTCTTTCCTGGGATAAAAGCCTGGTCGCGGTAGATGAGTTTCAGCCGCTTCGCCTCCTCGATGAGCCAGGGCCTGAATTTGGGATGGGCGATGGCGATCAGGTCCATGGCGCGCTCGCGTATATTCTTTCCGTGAATGTAGGCGATGCCGTATTCGGTGACCACGTAGGAGAGATCGCCCCTGTTGAGCGTCACGCCCGTACCCGCCTCGAGAAAGGGGACTATCCTGGACACCTTCCCCTCCTGCGCGGTGGACTGCAGCACAAGAATCGTCTTCCCGCCGGGGGAGAGGAGGGCGCCGCGCATGAAGTCAGCGCTCCCGCCGATTCCGCTGAAGTAGGTGTTTCCGATGGATTCTGCGGTCGCCTGTCCCGTTAGGTCGATCTGAAGGGCGGCGTTTATCGCGGTCATGTTGGCGTTTTGCGCGATTATCAGCGGATTGTTGGTGTAGCCGATTTCCCGGAAGTCGATTGAGGGGTTGTCGTCGATGAATTCATATGTCTTCCTGCTTGCCATGCAGAATGAGGCGACGCTTTTTCCGCGGTCAATGGTTTTTTTGGAATTATCGATCACCCCGTCCCTGATCAGGTCCGCCATGGCGTCGGTGAGCAGTTCCGTGTGGATGCCAAGGTTTTTCTTGCCGTACAGCTGGTGCATGATCGCGTTCGGCATGCTTCCGTATCCCACCTGGATGGTATCTCCGTCGTTTACGATGCGTGACACGTACATTCCTATCTGGTTGGCGATTTCGTCCGGCACACTGGGGTCGTACTCCAGGAGATCTTCCTCATGGGGCAGTATGAAATCGATGTTTTTTATGCTGACAAAGGTATCGCCGTGCACTCTCGGCATACGGGGATTCATTTGGGCGAACACCAGTTTCGCGGTCTCCATGGCGGTTTTGGTGATATCGACGCTGATGCCAAGGCTTACGTATCCGTTTTTGTCCGGCATCGACACCTGTATCATCGCCACGTCGATGGGGATCATCCGCCTCCTGAAAAGGTCCGGGATGCGTGAGAGGAAAATGGGGGTGTAGTCCGCCATTCCGCTGTTCACCGGGTTCCTGGTGTTGTCGCTTACGAAAAATGAATTATGCCTGAAGTTGTAGTTGAATTTCTGGTCCGCGTAGGGGGCGACGCCGAGTGTCCATACCTGCATCACCTCCGCTTCGGCGAATGCCTTCGGGTGGTTTTCAATGTACTTTACCATCGCGTTGATCAGGTATTGCGGTTCACCGCATGCGGTGCCGATGAAAATTCTGTCTCCGCGCCGGATGTGGGAGAAGATCGTTTCTTCCGGCGCGAATTTTTCCGGATAACGCTTTTTCCACTGTTCCAGGTAATCATTTTTCATTTCCATGGTTCCCACACCTTTTTTCTATTTATGCTATAATAATGCAATGGAAGCGGGTGATAATCAATAGGCAATGGAATAATTATTACATGGGGGAAACCCCCATCATGGCACAGACGCCGGGGAGGGGGGAGGGTTACCGTTCTTTTTTCGGCTCTTTCAGGATGGAATCGATGTCGATGCCGCCCTCTGTTTTGATTTTATTCATCTGCTCGATCCCGTGGACCAGTATTTCCTTTTTCGTGAGCGGGATTCTCTGCCCGCTGAAATAGAGATACCCCGCGTACATGATGAGCATGCAGAGGGTGATGGCGATAAGGCTGATGAGTCTCTTGATGAAGGCGAACAGAAGAATAGCCGCGGTGACAATGGCCGCAATGGCGAGCACTGTATTTATTGTGGGCGCGGTAACTGTTATGTTCATCTGGCAGTTGCTCTTTGGCGCCGTGGTGTAACAGCTCTTCGTGCTCACGGCGGTAACTGGGGTGCCGGGTATTAGCGGAGGAGGGACTCGAACCCCCCACACCACGGATATGAGCCGTGTGCTCTAACCGACTGAGCTACTCCGCCATTATGTAGCGCGGGCAGGATTCGAACCTGCGACCTTTGGGTTATGAGCCCAACGAGCTACCAGCTGCTCCACCGCGCGATATGTGAACAAACTAAGAATAACGGCCTTTAAAGTCAACATATTTTTTTTTCAGAACGGGGCCGGGGAGAGTTGAATCCAATTTCCCGCGCATCTCACACCTCCGGGGCCCGTGATAAAAATGAGTTGACCAAGACCGCTTGGGGGATTATCCATGGGGCTGTTTGGACCGGCCTATGATTAATCCTCTGAAATACATAGTGAACAGAAAAGTCGGCCTTGTTCTCGGCAGCGGCGGCGCGAAGGGGATCGCTCACGCCGCGGTCGTGCATTGCCTGTCTTCCATGGGAATCCCCATCCACATGATCGCCGGATCCAGTATAGGCGCGGTCGTCGGCGCACTTTACTGCTGCGGCACTCTTGAGCGTTTTAAAAATGACATGTTGAAGCTGGACAAGCGTGATTTGATGTCCTTTTTTGACCCGGTGTTTCCCCGGTCGGGTTTTGTCCAGGGAAACAAGTTTATGGAGCTCCTCAGAGACTATATTCCCGAGGGGACGCTGATCGAGGACCTTCCCATTCCGCTGGCCGTTTGCGCCACGGAATACGAAAGCGGCATGTCGATGGTGTTCCGCCGGGGGAATCTGCTTGATGCGATCAGGGCCAGCATTTCGATACCGGGGATCATGGTGCCGGTACAGTACAAGGGAACGCTTCTGCTGGACGGCGGGGTCGCGAACCCGCTTCCGGTGAATATCATGCAGGAGATGGGCGCGGGCATAACCATCGCGGTGAACCTGCACCCGAGATTGGGAAGCGGAAGGCTCCGCACTTTCGTGAAATCGGAGATGTGCCGTTTCAATCTCACGCTCGACGCCGACGAAGTGGAACCGTTGAAGGACCAGGCGCTCGACCGGCCGGAGCGGCCTGAAGGGAGCAGATGGCTTACCACGATCGCCTACTGGCTCGGGACCGAACGCACGAGGGCAACACGGAAAGAGATGCCCAGCATCATCGACGTGATGTCGAAATCCATCGATATCATGGAATACGTCAATACCATGCTCATGCTCAAATACAACAGGCCCACGGTGCTCATAGAACCGGACGTTCTCAGGTTCGCCACCTTCGATTTCAACAAGTCCCGGGAAATCCTCGAAGAGGGGGTAAAAGCCTGCGACAGAATCCGGGGCAAGCTGAAAAGGAGGGTCCTGATATGGGTGTGATTTCACCCGTTTCAGGGATGAAAAAAGGGCTTCACGGCGAGTTCCGCCGGAGGGTGACGCGGAATGACCGGGCGTAAGGCCGACATAAAGGCGCGGTACCTCGAGCTCTGCGGGCTCATCGAAAAATACAACCGCCACTACTACACCCTTGACAGTCCCCTGGTGAGCGACGCGGAATACGACGGACTTATGCGGGAACTGCTCACCATCGAGAGGAAGTATCCGAGCCTCAAGCGGGAGGACTCGCCGACCCAGAGGGTGGGTGACGATATATCGCCGGTTTTCACGAAGGTCCTCCACGACCCGCCGATGCTCAGCCTCGGAAACATCTTTACCCGGGAGGACCTTCTCGAGTTCGACAGGCGCTGCGCCAAAAGCGCCGGTTCCGAAGGGCCGCTCCTCTATTCCGGGGAGCTGAAATTCGACGGGCTGGCGGTGGAGGTGGTCTACCGGAACGGAAGGATGGTACAGGGGTCCACCAGGGGAAACGGGGCCGAGGGGGAGGACGTCACGGCCAACCTCTCCACTGTGCGGACGCTCCCGCTGTTCCTCAAGGGGAGCGGCCATCCCGACTACCTGTCGGTGCGCGGTGAAGTGTTTCTCACGCATGATGAGTTCGATCGCCTCAACGGTGAGCGCGAACGGGAGGGGGAGCCCCCATTTGCCAATCCCCGGAACGCCGCGGCCGGGTCGCTGCGACAGCTGGATTCCCGCGTCACCGAACGGAGAAATTTGGACATTGTGTTTTACGGAGTGGGACGGGTCTCCGGCATCGATATCCGCGACCAGGAGGGGTTCTACCGCCTTATGGACGAATACGGGATCCCCGGGTCATCGTACCGGGTGATCGGTACCGTGGAGGAGATACAGGCGTTCCACGCGCACTGGTACGAGCACCGCCATGAGCTGGAATTCGACATTGACGGCGTGGTGGTGAAGGCGTCCGATTTCGCAGTCCGCGAGGCCATGGGCGCCACGTCAAAGGCGCCGCGGTGGGCCGCCGCGTGGAAATTTCCCTCCGCCGAAGCGGTAACGCTTCTTGAATCGGTTGAGTTTTCCATTGGAAGGACGGGCGTGGTCACACCGGTGGCGAATTTGAGGCCCATAAACATAGGCGGCGTCATGGTGAAGAGGGCGACGCTTCACAATTTCAGCGAGGTAAAAAGGCTCGGTGTGAAAACCGGCGACACCGTCACGGTGAAGCGCGCCGGCGACGTCATTCCTAAAATCACCTCGGTGCATCAGGCGCAGGAGGGGGGCGGCGGCATCGTCGCTCCGGAACGCTGCCCTTCCTGCGGGACGCAGCTCAGGCAGGAGGACATCTTTCTCCGGTGCGTGAACAGGGATTGCGAGACAGTCCGCGTTGAGCGCCTGAAATTTTTCGTGTCCAAGGACGGCATGGACATCGAGTATTTCGGACCGGAGCTGATCAACCGCCTTTTTGCCGCGGGCCTCGTGGCAACCGCCGCGGACATATATGGCCTCACGAGGGAGAATCTGCTGGGCCTGGAGCGCATGGGTGAAAAGCTTGCCGACAAGATACTGGAATCCATCGGATCGAGAAGGCGAGTCCCCCTTTCCCATTTCATCAAGGCCATGGGAATAAAAAACGTGGGTGAGCACATCGCCCGGGTCATCGCCAGGAAGGCAAAGACTTTGGAGACGCTCATTTCCATGACCATGGAGGATCTTAAGGGGATACACGAGGTGGGCCCGCAGGTGGCCGAATCGGTATACGGTTTTTTCCATGACGATCCCGCGATGTCGGATATCGCACGCATGAGGGAGCGTGGATTTTCGGTGTCAGACGAAGAGGGGCCTTCCGAAGAAAGCGCATTCGCGGGTAAAACCTTCGTGTTCACCGGCACTCTCGCGAAGCGTACCAGGAAAGAATGCGAAAAAATGGTGACCGACCGCGGAGGCCGCGCCGCCGGATCAGTGAGCGCGAAAACCGATTTCGTGGTTGCCGGGGAATCGGCCGGCTCGAAACTGAAAAAGGCGCAGGAACTGGGGATCGCCGTTTTAAGCGAGGATGAATTCATAGAGATGACAGGGGAAGGATGAGATGATGGGGAAGATTGTCGATGCTGTCAGAAAACGGTATTATCTGCTGACGTCGCTGCTGATGTTCCTTTCGTTTCCGAGTTTTGACGTGCCGTTGCTGAAGGGGTTCCCCTTTTTCGCCTGGATCGCACTGGCTCCCCTCTTTATTTCCATGAGAAAATGCGAGCCAAAGGAAGCGTTCCGCAGGGCCTTCACGGCCGGCATTTTCGGTCATCTTCTCACCTTTCACTGGATAGGGAATTTCGGCGTCGAAGTGCCGGGGGGACCGGTGGTGATACTCCTTTTCCTGGTCCCCAGCCTGACGGCGTTTTTTGCCGTCAAGGTGTTCGTTGCCGAGTATTTGTCGCGCAGATACGAAGGGCTCCGCCTCCTGATCTTCCCGTCGGTCTGGATCGTGATCGAATGGGTGCAGTCCATCGGGTTTCTCGCCTTTCCCATGACCTACTGGGGGTATTCACAGTATCCTTTCACCCCCTTTATCCAGATGGCTTCAATCACCGGCATTTACGGCATCAGCTTTATACTCATACTGTCCAACGCGGTTCTGGCCGACGTGGCGCTGGCCCGTATAGAGGGCGTGAGGCCGCTGAAGGCGCTGTTATTGTCGGTCCGGGGACGACGTTTTCTGCTTTTTCTTCTATTTATCGCGCTCGTGTGCGCCTACGGTGCCGCCTCCATGACCGCACGCGGGGGAGGCGAAAGAGCTGCCATGAGGGTCTCGGTGGTGCAGTCCTGCATCGACCCGTGGAAAGTCTGGGGGAGCAACAAATACGGCTACCTGGAAGAGCTCAAACAGCTCACCGACGATTCCCTGCGGCACAATCCGGACCTTCTCATCTGGTCTGAATCGGCGACTCTTGAGCCGATAACCTATCACTGGAAGTACGGCAGCCTGAACCCTTTCGAGCAGGACGTGATCGATTCGGTGCGGCGATGGGGGAGGCCCCTTCTCACCGGAGAGATCGGCGTGGTGGAACGGTTACACGGGAACTATGTCGAGCGTTTGCCTCAGAACAACGCGCTTCTGATAAGCGCCGAGGGCGTGCCTCTTACTACGTATGCGAAAATCAACCTCGTCCCCTTCGGCGAATGGTTTCCCTATGAGCGGATCGTACCCTTTCTCAGGGGCCTTCTCGATTCATTCGGCGCCTCGCGATTCGTGCCGGGGAGAAATCCGGTGCTCTTCAGCGATCTCGGCCGGCCATTCGGCGTCCTTATCTGCTACGAGGGGATATTTCACCGCCTCTGCCGCACCTACCGGAACATGGGGGCGCAGTTTTTCGTGAATATCACCAACGACGGGTGGACCCGCGCCTACAACGGCCACATGCAGCATTTCGCCGCCTCGGTCTTCAGGGCGGTGGAGAACGGCGTCTGGTACGTCAGGGCCGGAAATACCGGCTACACGGCGGTGATAGACCCCATGGGCCGCCGGGTCGCGTCATTGCCGATTTGGGAAAAAAGATACCTCATCGCAGATCTCGATTTTTCGATGAACCGCCGCACCGTCTACTCCGCCGCAGGGGACGTAATTCTTTATCTGGCAATGGCGCTCGTGCTGGCTTCCGCGCTCGCGGCGGTGGTGCAAAAAATCAGGGGCGGGGATGAAAAAGCGTAAACAGGAATTCCTGAACAGCCGTTTCAGGGCGATACACAAAGTCCCCTATCTTCTGGACTCGCTCGTGTCGGAGCGGTGGGACTTTTCCGTACTGTGCAGGATGTTCGTTGACACCGCGGGGTACCACAGCTGCTGGATCGCCGTTGTCTACGAATCGGGGGAGATGAAGAGCCTGTCCCAGTACAAAAACGAGGACCTGTTCACCGTCCACGGCAAGGTGAGCGACATGACCATCGACGAGTATGTGAAGGAAACGCTGGTGCACAACAGCGATTACCTTGTAAACCGGGACCCCCTGCTCGAATTCCTGGAGGAGTCGGCCCGGGGGGGCGACCCTCCCAAAAATTCCATCACATTCAAGCTCTCATACAACGGTATCATATACGGCGTGCTCTCCATCGTGCTCACCGGCGATTACGAGTCGGTGCGGGAGGAGGTGCTGATCCTCTCGGACGCAGTGAAATCGATCTCGGTGTTTCTCTACGATCTGGACGTCCAGGAGCGGATCAAGGACATATTCGTCACCATGTTCGAGACCACCGGAAACGGCACCGCCCTCTTCGAAGAGGACACCACCATCTCCTACGTCAACAAGGAGTTCGAAAATCTCTCCGGATATTCAAAAGAGGAAATCGAGGGGAAGATGAGCTGGACGGAATTCGTCGTTCCGGAGGACGTGGGCAGGATGCTGGAGTACCACCGCCTGCGCCGTCTGGGGCCGCACAACGCGCCGCGAAACTACGAATTCAGGTTCATTGACCGGCATAAGGCCGAAAAAAACATCTATATGACCATCGATATGGTGCCCCGCACCAAAATAAGCATCGCCTCATTCATGAATATCACGGAAAAAAAGCGGCTCGAAAGCGAGATCGTCCGGGTGAGCGAACAGGAGCGCCAGCAGATAGGAAGCGACCTCCATGACGGCCTGAGCCCCCATCTGGTGGGGGTCCAGCTGATGCTGAAGGCGATCAGGCGGAAGATGGATGAGGGGACGATGCCTGATTCGAAACAGCTCGAAAGCATCGATAATCTCATTGCCTCCGCGATAGAACAGGCGCGGCGGCTTATTAAGGGGCTGCGGCCGGTGGACATCGAACCGGGAGGGCTTATTTTCGCCCTGGAAGAGCTTGTGTCTGGCGTGTCCGGCCGTCTGGGAATCAAGTGCGCCCTCGACTGCGACGGCCCGGTTTCTATCGCCGACAATATAACCGCAACGCATCTTTACTATATAATTCACGAAGCGATAAACAATTCCATCAAGCACTCCGGCGCAAGAAAAATCGACGTCATCATCAGGCACAGAACGCAGCGGCTTTCCGTGGAAATAAGGGACAACGGCGTGGGAATACCGGCAATGCTTGACTCGTCCCTGGGTATGGGGTTAAATTTAATGAGGTATCGCGCAAGCATCATTCACGGCGATATCAGCATCGGCAGGGGGCCGTCCGGGGGTACCTCGGTTCTCTGCACACTGAAAGCATAAGGGGAAGGATATGGGGGGAACATCGAATCTTTCGGGAAAGAAGCTGAAGATATACATCGTGGAGGACCACCCGATATTCCGGCAGGGGCTCGCCCAGCTTCTGAGCGCGGAGGCGGGGATGGAAATTTGCGGGGAGTCGGACAGCCACCTTGAGGGCCTCCGCGGCATCAGAAGCAGCTTGCCTGACATTGTAATCGTCGACATCGCGCTCAAGGACGGAAGCGGCATAGAGCTCATCAAGGACATTCGGTCATATCTCCCCCAGACGCCGGTCCTCGCGTTGTCGATGCATGACGAAAACATCTACGCCGAACGGGTCCTGAGGGCCGGGGGGAGGGGCTACCTTATGAAGCAGGAGGCGCCGGAAACTATCGTGAAGGCCATACGCCAGATCATGGAAGGGAAGGTCTTTGTGAGCGACTCGATGGCGTCAAAGATGCTCGAAGTTTTTGCCGAAGGGAGGAAAAATATCAAGGGCTCCCCGGTGGATCTCCTTTCCGACCGAGAGCTGGAGGTGTTCAGGATGATCGGCGAGGGCATCGGTACCAGGCAGATTTCAGAGAAACTCCATGTGAGCGTAAAGACAGTGGAGAATCACCGGGCCCATATAAAGGAAAAGCTCAATCTTCAGAGCGCCATAGAGCTTATACAGCATGCCACCCTGTGGATCCAGGGAAATTCCATGAAGGAGTGACGGCAGGATGAAAGAGACCGCCGCGGTCGGCCGCAAAGCGATTTTATTCATGGCGGCCCTGCTTGTCGTTACGTCGGCCGGAACGCGCCGGGGCGAAAGCCAGGGTTCCGGGTATCTCTTTGTGCCGACGGGGTCTAATTTTTTCGTGTATCACCGGGGGGGCGGCGCCGACTTCATCATTCGGACGAGCAAGCTCACTGACTGGAAGATCGACAGGGAATTCGCTGCCATTGCCGGCGGGAAACGCGTCATGACCGCAAAGGACGATCCGGCGGTGATGGCGGTGTCCGAGCGGATGGAATCGCTGATGCAGGGGCTCATGCAGGAGTCGCGTAACGCCGAGGACATGCGGAACTATCTGGCGTACGTCGATTCGACGCTGGGACAGAATTCAGAGCTTCTGGGGCGGATCAGGCTGCTGATCCAGCGGTCTTACGGCGTATTCATGGGGCCAGACGAGCGTGAAATAGGACAGGTCGAGATTGACCAGCTGCTCCGTCAGATAGACATGAATGCCGAGTTCTCGGAGTACAACAGGCAGAAGATCATTCCCTTTCTTACGGTGAAGGACCTTGGTCTTGAGGGGCTCAGCGTGGTGAGGTCCCCGGAAGGCGCCATCACCAAAGTGGACAGGGCCATGGAGAAAATCCGCTTTCTCAGGTCAAAGGCCGGCATCCGGAGCAATGTTCTGACTTTTGAAATAGAGGGAAAGACCCGCTACGCCATGGAAATGGCGAATACCGGCGCCGCAATGACCGGAGCGGATATCGGCGAGGAGGTGGGAGGTCTTATCAGGAATTCGGTGATCCTGAAAATCCAGCACGGGCTTCTCCTAAGAGCGAAATAACCGGGTACCGGTCAGGGCGACAAGCCCTCGATGAGTTCAGCGGGATCCCCCATTATCTCAAGACCGCCCACCGAGCCGGTCCCTCGGTACTGTTCATGACGGCCGTGTCTGTTCACGAGAAAAAAACGTACCGAAATTTCCGCCTTCATGCTTTCGCGCACCTTTCCCGTCATATGTCCTGAGACCGGGGACAACAGTTCGCCGCCGTCCTTTCCTTCGGCCTTCACCTCTATACCGTAACGGGCGTGAATGACTGAAAATGACGCGCTGTCCGGCCGGATTGCCAGGTCTTTTATCCGTGAGCCGTTCCATGTCGCAAAAGGATGGAACGCGCCGTTGTCCCATAAGGCGCCGCCGAAACCTGTAAAATAGGTGCCGCGCCAGGGGATGGTGGCGATCGACATCACAAAGGAGACGCCGGTTTTTTCAAAGTGGTTTGTCTGCATCCATATCCAGGAACGGGGAAAAGAAGTTCCCCAGTCCTTTTCCGTGTAACCTCGCCCGCCGGTAAAATCGACAAACTCTTTCCCGATGCTGAGTCCGCCCCTGATCCGGTGATTGAAACTCAGCACGCCGTGATAGCATTCCATGAAGGGAACAAAGGCATACCAGCCCATGTACCCGGGCCGAAAAAGCGTCACCGGCCAGGGGGACAGGGCGTCGAATTCCAGGACTCCCTTGAGCGCGTCCCCTTCCCCTTCAATATTCAGTTCAATCCTGTCCGGTCTGAATCTGCTGGGGCCTACAGATAAATCATGACTGAAATTTGAGGCTGAAAAAGCTTCGACCGGATACCGGTGATAGCGTGAGGTGCCGCTCATCCCGTCAAGAATCTGGACAAAAGAATGAGAATCGCCGGATATTTCACTCCGGGCAATGCCCGGTATGAGCGCAAGAACGACGCGGCGATCCTTATCCGCGATCTTATAATACCATCCTTCGAAGTAATGATCTTTTCCGTGGTCTCCGTGATACGCTCCGGGTATCCAGATTCTTTTAATCCTGCCGAGCATTCCCCCGCCCTGATTACTGTCCATATCTTTAAAATATCCCTCGGCCGGTAGATGTCACACATATTTCGCGGTAAAAAGAATAAATAATGATATTTTCTATGGAAGAAATGAATTTATAGACAGTCTGACTTTTGTAAAAAAAATTATGTCTCTTGAAAAAAGGCTTATGGGACCCGGTTTTTTACCGATAAGAGTAACAGCAGGCGTATATCCATTCAGGAAGGTGGAAGATGTTCGATACTACCCCTCTCATGCAGACAACGGACCTTTTGGAAAGGGCCCTTGACACCGAGTCGCTCCGGCGCCGGGTGATTTCAAACAACATAGCCAATGTTGACGTGCCCCATTTCCGCAGGAGCGAGGTGAATTTCGAAAGCAATCTCCGCAGGGCCATCAGGGACAGGGAAAATCCGGACAATCAGCTTCCGGCCGCGATGACCGAGGAGCGCCATATGCCATTTTTTACCCCCCAGGACATAAGGGGAGTGCGTCCGCGTATAAACCTGGATTATGCGACCACCATGAGGAACGACGGCAACAACGTCGACATAGAAAAGGAAGAAGTTGACGCGGCAAAAAACCTGATGCGCTACAACGCTTTTGTCACCAGCATCAGCAATAATTTCAAGCTTTTGAAAATCTCAATGAGATCGATGGCATAGGGGGGTGACGGATGGGAATGTTCGATGACTTCAACATAGCGGCGACCGGCCTGACGGCCCAGCGCCTGCGTATGGACGTGATAAGCAACAACATCGCCAACGCCGGAACCACAAGGACCCCCGAAGGGGGCCCCTACAAGCGGAGAAGGATAATATTCGCTCCCATGAATATCCGACCTGACTACCGCTCCGCGGTGGTGCCGGAGAGGATCGAGGCCGGCACCGGAAGGGGGGTGAGGGTGGTGAAAATAGAGGATGACACGGCCCCTTTCAGGCCGGTGTACGATCCGACCCATCCGGACGCGATACGCACCGGGCCACAGCAGGGATACGTGATGATGCCGAACGTGAACATCGTCACTGAAATGACGGACCTTATCTCGGCGACCAGGTCGTATGAGGCGAATGTCATGCTGGTGAACAATTCCAAGTCGATGTTCAACAAGGCGCTGGAAATCGGAAGGATAGGCGCATAGGAGGTATATGATGTTTCGTGAACGGCCCATACAGGAAATCAACACTTCGCACTGCGTGTCAGATCAGGCAAAAATGAAAAAGAGCGATAGTCTCAATAATTGCAACGCCGACATGGTGCTTACCGCGAAAGTGGAACAGCGGTGCGCGTTAGTCGGGGAGGTGCGGTGATGCTATCTATCAACAATACCATTTCCGGACAGGGCGTCAGAAGCCGCAGGGGCGATGAAGTGTCCATGGCGACGACCGATCCCCTGCATTACGGCGAGAGGACCGGGCGCGAAAGTGAATCCGATGACGTCTCTTCATCCTTTGCCGACGTGCTGACGCGGGCGATCAACCGTGTAAATGACCTTGAAGTGGATTCCCAGAATATCAACCAGCAGATGATAACCGAGCCGGACTCGGTGGATATCCATACCGTGATGATCTCGGCACAGAAAGCGGAGGTGGCGCTGAGCCTCACCAGGGCGGTGCGGGACGAAGCCGTGCGCGCCTTCCGTGAGCTCATGAATCTGCGGTAGGGAATGAATAAAGGGCGGCGAAAAAACCGCCGCCCTGAAGGGACATGCGGCGATGGGTTTGTGAAAACCGATGCCGAATGGATAATGACCCTTTTCAGCGTGTGCTATAATTAATTTTTTATGCATAAAATGTCAGTTATTTTTAGTAAATTAATTGACATTTTTTTTATCCTTGGTACAGTGTATTATGTCGCATTATATGATTTGAGGACACTGTCGCCGGAGGTACGTCATGGAGTTTCTTAGAGGATTGTTCAACCAGCTTAAAGAGCTGTTCGGCAAGCTTGAACGCCCGAAAAAGATCATTATCGGCGCGGTGACGGCCGTGGTGTTCGTCGCTTTCGTTGTTCTGTTTTCAGTATCAAGCGGAGAGTCAAACGTAGTCCTTTTCGCGGATCTTCCCTCCGATGATTTCGGCCAGGTCACAAAAAAAATGGACGAAATGAACATTTCCTACAGCACCTCGGGCGGTACAAGCATCCTCGTAAGGCCCGCGGAGCGGGATGTTATCCTCACGAAGCTGGCCCAGGAAAAAATGATACCCAAAGGGATCCCCGGCTGGAAACTTTTCGATCTCACAAAATGGACCGAGACCGATAGGGAGATGGACGTCAAATACATGCGGGCCCTTAGGGACGAGGTCAAGCGCCATATCGAGGCGCTGAGCAATATAGAAAAGGCCGACGTTGAAATCGCCATAACTGAGGACAGCATATATACCGACCAGAAAAGCAACTATACGTCGGCGGTGACGGTTTATCTCTCTCCCGGCTATGAAAAGCTCTCGCAGAAGGAAGTGAAGGGGATAATATTTCTCGTGTCCAGGGCGGTGGGGAACCGCCTCCCGCCGGAAAACGTCACGGTCACCGACGAATTCGGCAAGATCATATCCGATTTTGACGACGAGCTGGACCGGGCCAAGGCCGAGTTCGACATCATGCAGTTCAGGAAAAAGATCGAGGAGCGCGCAAGGGTGAAGCTCCTCAAAGACATACGGGAAGGGCTCGAACGGATCTATTCGGCTGACAGGATACAGATCGTCCGCCTCAATATGGAATTCAACTGGGATAAGGTGTCGGAAGAGCAGGAGGAGTATACGCCCATCGTGATGGTGCCTGACGATCCGAAGACGCCTTATTCGGAGCGCAAAGTGACGAAGTCGCTCACCGTTTCGGAAAAGAACACCGAAGAGCACTTCCAGGGGCACGGCTTCAACCCGGAAGGGCCGGCCGGAACCGAGTCCAACACCCCTCCGGGGTACAAGGCGAGCGACGACCAGTTCGCCAAATATGATAAAAAAGAAAAGATCGTGAACCATGCGCTCAACAAGACCATGCGCAAAATCGATCGCGACCCTTACGATATAACCAAGGTATCCGTCGCCATCGCCATCGACGGCTATCAGTCTCTGCCGCGAATGCCAAACGGCGAATACGATCTTGACCCTACGAAAAAACCGATCCAGACAAAACTGAACGAAGACGAGATAAAGCAGGCGGAGAACATCGTTAAAAAAGCGATCAACTTCGACGACGGGCGGGGCGATCAGGTGGCGGTTGAAAACATCATGTTCGACCGGAGCACATATTGGGAATCCCTGCGCGATGAGTTCAGGAAGCGCGAACAGCTCAAGCGCATACTCCTGGCGGCGCTCATCGGGGTCATAGCCCTCTTTGTCGGTTTCATCCTGTTCAGGACGCTCACGAAAGAGATGGAGCGGCGCCGTCGCGCCAGGGAGGAGCAGCTGGCGCTGGAACAGCAGCGTATGCGTGAAGCGGCCCTCCGCGCCGCTGAGGAGGAGGGGATAGACGTGGAGCTGTCCCTTGAGGAGAGGGCGCGTCTGGAACTGCAGGAGAGCGCCATAAACCTGGCAAAGGAGAGGCCGGACGACGTGGCGCAGCTGCTCAGGACCTGGCTTGCCGAGGAATAGTATTTGATTGACGTTTCCGCAGGTATGTTGTTTATTGAGTAGACGGGGTCTGGATACCGATCGGTGGCATGCCGGCCATAAAGGAGACGCACGGTCAATTTTGTGATTACCCCGCAGGGGTAAAAAGCCGATTATAATAACAGGTAGTGTATCGCGGCGGGAATCGGGTCAGGGGCCTAACCGCCGAAACGGCGGCACCCAAAAGGTAAAGAATGCTCCAGTCTAAAAAAGCGCAGTTATCCGGCAGGCAGAAGGCGGCCATTTTTCTGGTTTCACTGGGGTCAGAGGTTTCCTCGGAAATTTTCAAGCATCTCAGGGAAGACGAAATTGAACAGCTGACCTTCGAAATCGCCCGGCTCGATAAAATCGAGCCGGATGACAGGGACCGGGTTCTGGCGGAATTCCAGGAAATGATGATGGCCCAGGAATTCATCCAGAACGGCGGTATCGATTACGCCCGCGACGTTCTTGAGCGCGCCCTGGGCACCCAGAAAGCCATCGACATCGTGAACAGGCTCACTTCGTCCCTGCAGGTAAGACCTTTTGACTTTATCCGCCGCACCGATCCGAGTCATCTGCTCAACTTTATACAGGGGGAGCATCCCCAGACCATCGCGCTGATACTTGCATATCTCGACCCTCAAAAAGCGGCATCCATTCTTTCGGGGCTCTCCCATCAGATACAGGCGGATGTGGCCAAGCGTATCGCCCAGATGGACCGTACTTCGCCGGACGTGCTCAGGGAAGTTGAGCGGGTCCTCGAAAGAAAGCTCTCCACGCTGGCCAGCGAGGATTTCACGTCGGCGGGCGGCATCGACGCGATAGTTGAAGTGCTGAACAACGTAGACCGCGGAACGGAGAAGATCATCATAGAGGCGCTTGAGGAAGAGGACCCGGAACTGGCCGAAGAGATCAAGAAGCGGATGTTCGTATTCGAAGACATCGTGCTCCTGGACGACAGGTCGATACAGAAGGTTCTCAGGGAAGTGGACAGCCAGGACCTCGCCAAGGCGCTCAAAGGGGTCGACGCGGAGGTGCAGGAGAAAATTTTGAGGAACATGTCGAAACGGGCGGCGTCGCTCCTCAGGGAAGACATGGATTTTATGGGTCCCATACGGCTTCGGGACGTGGAAGAATCGCAGCAGAAAATCGTGAACATTATACGGAAGCTTGAAGAGTCCGGCGACATCATTGTCGCACGCGCAGGCGAGGAGGAACTGGTTGTCTAGATTAGTATTCAAACCGCAGGAAGTACGGGTTTCCCGAGTGGCCAAGCAGATAGAGCTTCCGGCGAAATACCAGAAGAACCTCGTCGATTCAGACGAATTCAAGGAATTCGAGGTTGATGAGGCGGGAAACCCCATAGATGTGTACCAGGGGCCGTCGATCGAGGAAATGGAAGCGGAGCTGGAGAGGTACCGCCGCGAGACCGAAGAAGAAATCAAATTGATGATCGACGACGCCACCGCACGGGCGAAAAAGATCGAAGAAGAGGGAAAAGCGGCGGCTTTCAGGGAGCTCCAGCAGGCGCAGGAACAGAAGAAGATGGAGATGGAGCGCCTGAAGATCGAGTCCGAGCAGGAGATCGAGCGGGGCAAATTCGAAGCCGAAAAGATGATAAAGGAGGCCGAACTCAAGGTCTCGGAGATAGAGCACGAGGCGTACAAGAAGGGCTATGATTCGGGACGTGAGGAAGGGTACAAGGAGGGGCAGGCCGAGGTGATGCGCCTCATCGACCGTCTCGGGACCGTCGTGTCCACCGCGGTTGACATTCGCGACGACATCATTCGCTCGTCGGAGAAGCTGATGGTGGAGATGATACTGATGATAGCCCGCAAAGTGATAAAGGACGAGATTGTCGAACGGCGCGAAGTGGTTATAAACAACATCAAGGAAGCAATACGGCGCGTAAAGGACAGGGACAGGATCGACATACGGGTCAATTTCGCGGACCTTGACATGACCACGGCGCACAAGGACGAGCTGATCAGAATGATGGAATCCCTGAAGAAGGTGAACATTTACGAGGATTCACGTGTCGAGCGGGGCGGCTGTATCATCGAAACTGACGTGGGGGCAATAGACGCCAGGATCTCCACCCAGCTTGACGCAATCGAAGAGGCGATCAGAAACACCAGCGCGATGTAAGGGGTGCGAATTGCCATAACAGCGGAATAAGGGGAACACATACCATATTATGAGACATAATTACTCGGCGTACAGGGATCGCGCATGATCAAGATTCTCCCCCACGAAAAAGTCGACATCCTCAGCAAGTACAGGGACATCATTGAGGAGATCGACATCGTAAAGAGCACAGGGAAGGTGGAGCGGATCGTGGGCCTCACCATAGAATCCGTCGGACCTTCCGTGATGTACGGCGAGCTCTGCAAAATCAAGCTTCACAGCGGCGAGTATCTTTATGCTGAAGTTGTGGGATTCAACAAGAACCGGGTAATACTGATGCCCATAGGCGACATGAGGGGAGTGGTGCCCGGATCGCTGGTCATGGCGGCAGGGTCCGGACTTATGGTGCCGGTGGGGAACCACCTTCTGGGCAGGGTGATCTCGGGTGTCGGGCGTCCCATGGACGGCAAGGGGGACATCTACACAAAGGAACGATACCCGATGGAGGGACCGATAAAGAATCCGCTTGAACGGACTGTGATCGACAAACCGTTGTCAGTGGGGATTCGGGCCATCGACGGACTCAACACCGTGGGAAGAGGTCAGAGGCTTGGCATTTTTTCGGGTTCAGGCGTGGGGAAATCGACCCTCATCGCCATGATAGCGCGGTATACCGCCGCGGACGTCAACGTGATCGCACTCATAGGCGAGCGGGGGCGGGAAGTGAAGGATTTTGTGGAAAAGGAACTCGGGCCGGAAGGACTCGCGCGGTCAGTCGTCGTGGTGGCGACATCGAACCAGCCCCCGATGATGAGAATCCGGGGCGCATTCCTGGCCCACGCGGTGGCCGAATATTTCAGGGACCAGGGGAAGGACGTAAACCTGATGATGGACTCCATCACCCGCTTCGCCATGGCACAGCGCGAGGTGGGCCTCGCCGCGGGGGAACCATCGGCCACCAGGGGCTATCCGCCGTCGGTTTTTTCCCTCATGCCGCGGCTCATGGAGCGATCAGGGACCAGCAGGAACGGCGGGAGCATCACCGGGTTCTACAGCGTCCTCGTTGAAGGAGACGATGTGAACGAGCCGATATCTGACGCCGCCAGAGGGATTCTGGACGGACACATCGTTCTTGACCGGAAACTGGCGCATAAAAACCACTACCCGGCGATCGACATACTGGGCTCCATATCCCGCTGCATGAAGGACGTGGTGTCGGATGAGCATAAAAAGGCGGCAAACCGCTTCAGGGAGCTTCTGGCCGCATACCGTGATGCCGAGGACATGATAAACCTGGGCGCCTATGCAAGGGGGTCAAACCCCACGGTGGACAGGGCGATTGAGATGATCGGGGAGATGAACGCGTTTTTAAAGCAGGGAATATATGAGAAGGACAACTTCGATTCTGTTATCATAAAACTTGTGAACATGTTCGCGGAAAAAAAGAAAGCGGCCGCTAAGCCTGAAGCCAGAAACAGGGTTCCGGCGTACGCGGAAGTGAAACGGTAGGTAGGGGACAATGAAGCGATTCCAGTTCAGATTGCAGAAACTCCTTGACATCAGGGAGTCAAGGGAAAAGGAGATCAAGAGCGAACTGGCAAAGCTCCTGCAGGTGCAAAACGCGGAGCGGGCGAAACAGGAACAGCTGAAACAGGGGATCGAGACCCAGCGCCGGGATTTCAGTGAAAAATTCAGGCGCGGCGCCTATTCTCCCCATGAAGCGGTGCTTTTCGAGCGCTATGTTGACGTGTCGTACCGGGCAATCGCTTCCGCCGAAGAGAGGATAGTGGCAATGGAGCCGGGAATAGAGAAAGTGCGGCAGAAGCTCATTGAGGCATCGCGGCAGAAAAAGGTGGTGGAAAAACTGAAGGAACGCCGGCTGGAAGAGTATGAATATGAGACGAACCGCGAGATCGCCAAGGAAAACGATGACATGAATCAGAAGATATATTTCAACAGGGCCTTGCCAGGGCTCGGAGAGGCATAAATGATTGAAGACATGCACGCGGTCATGAGGCGGATTCATGAGATCCAGAGCAGGTTCGGCCTGATACGGAGGCAGCCACCGCAGGTCAGGACCGAGGCGCCGCCGCAGGACACAGGTTTTGCGGGGAGCGGTCAGGTCGGGGGCGGATTTACCGGCGCGACTCCGCGCGGCACGAACGAGGTGGAGCGGGCGATAGATTACCTGATCGGCGGAGGGGAGGGGAGCGGCGCACCGTCGATACGCGGGGGTGATCCCATTTCCCGGGGGATACGAGGACTTTCGGGAGATGCCGGAGGCACGCCCCAGGGTTTCCTGAGGACCTTAATGGGCACCATTACGGGCGGAAGCGAACCGGAAAATGATTAACCAGGAAGGGTGCGGTCATGAAGATGGTGGGTGACAAGGCTAAAATTTTATATCTGGTGATTTTTATCGTATTTATCAGCGGATTCGGCGTTTTCTGGCTGGATTATATCGGCCTGTTTGACATAAACAATTATCTCCAGGGATTTCGGAAAGAGCCGGAATCGGTGCTTAACACTGCAGGAGACGAACCGACCCTGGTGGAGCGGGAAGAATTTGAAAAGGAAAAATTGAAACTCCAGGAGCGGATCGAGGACCTCGACAAGAGGGAGGCGTCAATTGTTGAAAAGGAGAAAAACATCTCTTCGGAGAGGGAAAAACTTCAGGAAATACGTACGGGGCTGGTGCTGGAAAGGCGCAAGCTGGAAATGCAGAAAAGCCAGTACAGCGGATATCAGAAAAACGTGAAAAAACTCGCCGACAAGATCAACAGTATGCCGCCCAAAGACGCAGTCGCAATCATGACAGGATGGGAGGATCCGCTGATTATCGACGTGCTTCGCCAGATGGATTCTGAGGCGGAAAAGGCGGGCAAGGCGAGCATCACTTCTTATCTCCTCACCCAGATGCCGAAGGACAAGGCAAGCAGGATTATGTACCTGATGACCCAGCTCTGACGGTTACAGTATCCGGTACCTGTCTATCAGGTTCAGGATAACGTCCTTACCTTCGCCGGTGTGCGACGAGGTCAGGAGCAGGGATGATGTATCAATACCGAAACCGCGGCTGATCGCAAGTTCCTGCTTTTTTCTCATATTTCCCGAAAGCTTGTCGCTTTTTGTGGCCACCACCGCCGCCGGGACCCCCGCATCCAGGATGCGGGAAAGAATCTCTTTGTCCCTCTCGTCAGGGGTCCTCCGTATGTCAAAAAGCAGAAATGCGAGTTTCAGGTTTTTCCGGGAAGAGATATAGTCCCGCATCAGCGGTACGAAGCTTGCGGCAAGATCTTTCGGTAATTTGGCATAACCGTATCCGGGCAGGTCCGCGATCGAGATATTCCTGTTGATAATAAAAAAATTCACCGCCCTTGTCACCCCGGGCCTCGCACCGGTTTTTGTGAGGTCACGCATTCCGGTGACCATGTTGATAAGTGAAGATTTACCCACATTTGAACGGCCGAAAAAAGCGAATTCGGGAAACGGGAATTCCGGGAACTGAGAGGATTTTCTGCAGCTGCTGTGAAAACTGGCGTTTTTAACTTTCATCGAGCACCATGAGGACCGCGTCCTCTTCATCGTAGTATCTCTTCCGTCTTCCGGAATCCCTGAATCCCATGCGTCGATAAAAAGAGCGGGCGGTTTCATTTCCATCCCGGACCTCGAGAAAGCACGGAGCGCCGCCGATGTATTTGCGCAGGTGCTCGATTAACAGCGTGCCGACGCCCTCTCTTCTGTGATCGCGCGACACGGCAATGGAAAACAGTTCCACCTCGTCGAAGGCCCTGCGGGCCACCATGTACCCTGCCACCGCGCCATCGATTTCGGCCACAAGAAAGATTGAATGCTCTATGGACAGCTCCTGTGCAAAAAAGTCCCGTTTCCAGAGTGACAGTGACCCGGACTCGATTTCCGCAACGGAATCTATGTCGTCAGCAACAGCCCTGCGGACATTGATATCAAACTCCCTTACGGCCACCGCTTTCTCGCCGTCTGTAATATTACTGCCGTCGGGAGGGGCGGGAGATTGAAATTTATCAATTATCTTTGGGGACCGCGTTTCGCTTCGCAAGGAATGCGTCTATCCCCTCTTTTTTATTATCGGTCATGCAGAGGAGGCCGAATTCGTCCCGTTCGAATTTGAGCCCCTCTTTGAGCGGCATGGTGAGGCTCGACTTTACCGCTCCCATCGCCCGAACGATTGCCGGCCTGCCGCGGGACGCAATTGCCTTTGCCAGAGAAACCGCCTCCTCAAGCA
This sequence comes from Spirochaetota bacterium, assembly GCA_041737965.1. Lineage (GTDB taxonomy): Bacteria > Spirochaetota > UBA4802 > UBA4802 > UBA5550 > JAFGJK01. Next base: position 174,170 of record JBGSQT010000038.1, read on the forward strand.
CGGTCCCTTTGGGGACCGCACGGTTGACCAGACCGTAATCGGCCGCCTTTTTCCCGTCGATGAAATTGCCCGAAAGGATCAGCTCGTATGCCCTGCCAAGCCCGACCGCCCGGGGTGTGCGCTGGGTGCCGCCATATCCCGGCATGATCCCGAGTTTTATTTCCGGAAGCCCCATCTGGGCCGATACGTCGGCAAGGCGCATGTGACAGGCCAGGGCGAGCTCGGTGCCGCCTCCCAGGGCGAACCCGTTGATGGCGGCGATGAAGGGTTTGTCAGCGCCTTCGATGAGGTTCAGGGTTTCCTGGCCGTTGATCAGGTAATCGCTGCCCGCCTTCTCGTCGTTCAGTTCAATGAATTCGTTGATGTCCGCGCCGGCGATGAATGCCTTCCCCGCTCCGGTGAACACCACGACGCGGACCGAAGCGTCGGCCAGCGCTTTCTTCACCGCATCTCTGATATCAGTTACCACTGGTGTGCTCAGCGCGTTCATTGGCGGATTGTTTATTGTCATGATCGCGACGCCGGATTCGTCCACGGAATAGGTACATGTTGACATGATGTATCTCCTGAATATTACGTTATGATGAAAGATATTCAATTCCGGGAAAAATATGTCAAATGTTTTACGTTTCGCGGATTTTTCGGTTTATACAGGGGGCAATTGAAATTCATATCGTTTGGCCGCCTCTTCAATCGCTCACGTACGATTGTAGTTTTCAAGAATGAGCATTCATGAATTGCAGAATATTCAATCATGAAAAAAGTCTTGATATTTTCAAGAATGAGTAGATAAAAGCTGTCGGGTTCCGGTACCAGTATGTCCGCTTTCTCACTCAGGAAAGCAGTGCCGCCAGGAATTCCTCTGATTCACGCGACGAGTTCTTAAGCGGCACAAGGATTGAACAGCCACCGGTACTATTCGCTGTGTCTCATGCGAATTCCTGTACTATAAATGACGAAATGCACGGTAATCACTTGCGAAATATGGGCTCGTTTAAGATACACCTTGTTTATTGAGTCAGGGGATTATGTAATGCATAATAAAACAGAGAGGCTGTAAAATGGAAAAAAAAAATAAATGGCTCGGTTTTATAGGAACTTTAATAGTATGTGCCCTATTAATATTAATTCGCAGATACAGTTTTGAGCCGTGCAGCAGATGCAACACTCACTGGGGTGTACGTGAATACATGGTTACATCATCCCTGCAGAATGATTCAAAGGTTTATTATCCGTATAAAATAGCACCTATTCAGATTCCGGTAAAATTATGCTATAACTGTGCAGAAAAAATGAATAGTGAGGAAAGTAGAGACAAAAAGTAAGTCATGGTCATCCCCTTCGGGGGTCAGAGCCTGTTATGTCCAAGGGGCTGTTAATTGTCACTCTGAGGGATAACAATACCGCAATAGGAATCAAATCACTGGTATTTCTTCCTCAGGTGCCCAACAATTGATATATAATCGTTACTTTTCCTGATCCCTTTGAGTCCCTCATGGTTTTCCAGGAGAAAAAGGTTGGAATACCCCTTTTGGGCCGATTTGGTAAGCCATGAAACGGCTTCTTTCCTGTTATTCTTCACACCGTATAGGCACGCCAGGTGGAAATAGGGCTCGGGATTTTCCTTATTTTTGGCAATCGCCCTGGTAAAGAAATTCATTGCCTTATCGTATTGCTTGAGACGGAAATGGGCAAGCCCCATCTGGTTGAGCAGCGGCGATGTTTCCCTGATCTTCTCCGCCTTATGAAAAAATTCCAGCGCCTTGCCGTACTGCCGTTTTTTCATCATGCCCATGCCCAGGAGGCAGTGGGAATCCCAGTTCGGGGCGGCTCCACGGCGGAGGAGCAATTTCACGATGTCATCCCTGTCGTTAACCGCGGCGAATGTGAGGGCGGTGCTCCCCTTGGCCGATTTCATGTCGGGATCGGCGCCGTAATTCAGGAGATTCCTGACGGCATCAATATCCTCCCCGCCCGAGGCCAGCATGAGAGCGGTGATTCCCTTTTTCGACATTGCATTGATGTCGATCCCCTTTTCTTTGAGCGCATCGGTGAAAGTGTAATTATACATGAGGGCGTTCATGCCGAGATGGTTCTGCGGCGTCACATCCGCCCCGGCGTTCAGCAGGGCCAGCATATTCGAGTAATCTCCCGCGGCATCCATGAGAGGGGTCCTTCCCTTATTGTCGCGGGCGTTTATGTCCGCGCCTGCGCTGATCAAGGTTTCTATAATGGCGTCTGTTTGGGCCATCAAAGAGCCGGACAGGGCGGCCCAGTGGAGCGGGGTGGCGCCGTTGTCATCTCGCGCATCGATTTTCGCGCCGCCTTTGACGAGGGCCTTGATTATGGCGGTGTTGCCGTAGGCCGCGGCCATGTGCAGGGGAGTGGCGCCGTGGAAGGTGTGGAAATTCAGCGGCGCCTTTTTGTCAATCAGGCTCTGAATTTTTTTCAGGTCCGTACCGGATGCGGCAAAGAAAAGGTTGAACTTCAAGACCGCGGCGTCATGGTCCGGCCCGGCGAGATCGCCTGCTTTCTCCAGCGACGCCACGATTTTCTCGTCCGCCTTTCTTCCCGTTTTGGCCATGACCAGGGGCGTCATCCCGTCATTCCCTTTGTTGTTTACCGGGGAACCCTTGGCGATAAGGAAATTTACCGCCTCCAGGTTTCTTCCCCTGCAGGCCCAGACCAGGGGAGTCCATCCGGAAGCGTCCTTTGCCGTGACACTCGCCCCTTTATCGACCATGTAGCGAATCATCTCATTTTTTCCCGACAGGACCGCGTACATCAGCGGCGTCATGCCGAAGTTGTTCCGCGCATCAAGGCTGGCCCCTGCGTCAATCAGTTCCCTGGCCGCTTCGGCATGCCCTTTCTGCGCTGCCCCATGGAGAGGGGTATTCCCTTCAGAATCCTTCGAGTCCTTTTTGGCACCCGCTTTTATCAGCAGCCGCACCATGTCCGCGTTTCCGATGTCGGCGGCAAGGGATAATGGCGTTTCCGCAAAGGACTTCCATCGATAGTTCCGCTTTAATGATGTGTTGGCACCGGATTTTATCAGCAGAGGGATTGATATATTGACGGCGATCTTCATCATCTGCGGAAAATATGACTCATACCCGCTTTGCAGGGCAAAAGAAAGCGGGGTCACCGGATCCAGATGCCGGTAGGTCGTGGATTCCCTGAAGGTCTCGGCGTTTACATCAGCGCCGGCGGAGAGAAGAAATCGTATAACCGGGGAGGTGTCATTCTTTTCATTGTAATAAGCTCCAGGGTTATGCAATGCGTACATCAGCGGAGTTTTTCCGGTATTGTCCCGGGCATTGATATCTGCCCCCCAGTGCACCAGGGACTTAACCAGCTCAAGTGAGCCTTTATTCGCAGCCAGCATCAAGGCGGTGCATCCCATACCATTGTGGGAATCCACGTCTGCGCCGGCGTCGACGAGTTTTTTCAACTGCGCCGGATCGCCCGTCTGCAGCAATTTGGGGTCATTAAAGGAGGGCTGTTCCTTGTATTGTTTAGATCCCACGATTAGGGCCGTCATCTCAGTTCCTGGATTGTACGTTGCCCAGGTGAGGGGCGAAATGCCGTCCCTGTCGGTGACGTGTATGTCGGCGCCCCCCTTCAGGAGCAGGGCGGCGATTTCGATCATTCCGGCTTTAACCGCCCGCAGCAGGGGAGTTTCCCCCCAGAACCCATATTCCCGGCATTTTACGTTTACATCGGCCCCCTTTGAGATGAGCATCTGTATGATATCCTTGTCTGTCGTGAGTGTGATTGGCGCGGGAAGGTACGCCCCTTCCCCGTCGGGATTGGCTCCCGCCTTGAGGGCCTGGAACGCCAGGCCGGACCGGTTCTTGCGGCAGGCCTGGTCGAGCCTGAAGTGGTTTACTGAATAATATCTTGCATCGGTGGAGCCGAATGAAACAGTCTTGGAAGGATAGGTGAGGTTCGAGTCGGCGCCGGCGTGTATCAGCAGGCCGACGATATCGTCCATTCCTGAAAAGTATGCAGTCATGTAGGGGCTCAATCCAGCTTTATTCTTTTTGTCTTTATCGGCACCCGCATCGAGGAGTATCTTCGCCGCTCCGGAGTATCCCTTGAATACCGCCAGGTGGAGGGGTGTGTTGCCATACTGGGTCTCGGCCCTGTCCGGGTCCGCTCCTGATGCGATGAGCAGTTTCATGGCCTTCCCCTGATCACTGTAGGCCGCCAGGTGGAGGGGGGTGAGGCCGGTTTTTGATTCATGTTTTACGTCGGCCCCTTTGGCGATTAAAAATTCCAGGCGCCCGAGCATGGTCTCTTCATCCAATTTTGTTGCCGGGGAAGAGATGACAGAGTATTCAGACGCCAGTAAACACATCAGCGGCGAAAAACCGTTTTTATCCGGGGCGTTGAAATCAGCGCCTGCCTTTATGTATAGATCAAACCATGCTTGGTTTTTAATACCGATGATCTCATGAAAGGAACTTGATCCCCCGTCGCCCCAGGCGTTTACATCGGCCCCTTTTTCAATGAGGAATGCGGCGACGGTGATGCTCTGGATATTGAGGAGCATGGTTCTCCCGTATTTTCCCGTTGCTTTCACATCGGCCCCGGCGTCGATGAGGAGCTGAACGGCTTCCAGGGCACATCGGAGGTCTTCTTTTGTGCCGTAGCTGCCGGTTTCGAAGCTGGGAATTCTATCAACCGCTTTTTGCAGTCCCTGGTTTACGTCAGCTCCCTCGGAAATGGATTTTTTTAATAAGGGTATATTGAAATATTTTTCCGTCTCATAATCCCTCTCCAGGGCTTTTTCCAGGTCCCTGTCCGGATCGGCCATTGCCGGGGCGGATAACAGAGAAGCGAGAAATATTATGGCTGTTAAGGCTGATGCAGATTTTTTTGTATCCATGCCCGGCTCCTTTTTCATTAGGATGATTATCGGTCTTATATTACTCAGCTTGATTGTAAATTTTGCGTAAGGAGACGGTACAACCAATTGTGTTCCATGTAAATAATTTTCATTCCGTGGTAAAAAATAGTTGAAAAACTTATTTCATCAGCCATTGCTATTCATGGGTCTCAAAAGGCCCATTTTTTATGATCTTGCTCATTGAGGAGGACAGGATTCCCATGGAAGAAGCGATCAAGATTGATGATAGTATAAAATTAGCCGGTCAGGTCAAAAATGGCGCAAGCTGGTTCTACTGGATCGCCGGACTGTCGATAATCAACACGATAATCGTGATTATCGGCCAGGATCTCAACTTTGTCATAGGCCTCGGCATCACCCAGATAATCGATGAGTTCGGTAAAAACGGAACAATCAACAAAGCGCTGCAAATCGGGCTGGACATAGTTATCACCGGCATCGTGGCGCTCTTTGGATATTTCGGCAACAAGGGGAAAAGCTGGAGTTTCATCGCGGGTATTGTTCTTTACACGCTGGACGGTCTGCTTTTCCTCATCGGTATGGCGCTGCTCCCGCTGGGATTTCACGTGTTTGCACTCTTCTTCATTGTCAGGGGATTCCTGGCAAACAGAAAGCTCAATAAAATGGGGACGCAGGGGAATGCATAAGTTCATCATTCTGCCAGCAATTCTGACAGCATTCATTCATTTCGGCTGCGGTACCGGGAATTGCGACCGTTACCGCGAGTCCCTGGTAAAATACGTGGCGGCCACCATTGAGACACAAATCGGAATAGACGATCTGGGGATACAATCGGCGCTGCAAAACCTGTCGCTTTTCAAGGACCTGCGCGGCGCCGCAGTGCTCGATCCGGAAGGAGTCCCCGTCCATGTCGCAGGATTCAGCGCCTCTGAAGCGAGCGAATTCCTGTCTCAGGGTGCAGTATCTGGAGAACTCGGCAAAATGAAGGTATCGCGCGATGTTGTTCGGGTCGGTGCTTTCACGGGAGGAAACGAATGTCCGGCCTACCTGCATCCGCTGCGCAATAAAGTGACCGGCACACACACGGGTTCATTACTGATCATCTTTTCCGGAGATTCACGGTAGGCGCATCTGATGAGGGTGCGCCTATCTCTGCCGGTTGTTTAATGGCAAGATGCCCCGGCGCTCATCGAACATCCAGGGAAAACTGCATCACGAAGTTGACGATCCAGCCGGACATGTCCTTGTTGTATATCCCCGACTCCATTTTACATCCCCTGTATCCGCCCTCGAGGCCGAGCCCGAATCCGGTATCACTGCCTGAAGCCCAGTTGTACATGAAACCGGCAATGGCTTGCCAGGCCATGCCTTCATAGTAGCGTCTTATCGTTCGGGAGGGGATGTAGGTGCTGCCGGCGGTGTAGTAGTCGGGGTATTGCAGCTCGTCGGACATCCAGGAATAACCGATTCCGCCGGTTATATAGGGAACGAAAACGTTCTCCAGGGGGTTGCCGAAATTTATTTTTATTGTGAATAGAAGGGGAGAATTCCACATGTCATGGGTCGCATCGCTCGCCGAGGTTGAAAAAGTCTCGCTCCAGTTGCTCCAGTAGGCCTGCTGGTCCATGCCGATGAGCAGGTAGGGGATCGGCGAAACCTCCATCTGCACCCCCATGTTAAAGCCCCAGCGCCCCGGGTCAGCCGCTCTGGACGTCCCTAATTTTACCGCGGTGGAAAAGAAGAAGGCGTGGGCGGCCCCGGTGAAGAGCACCATAGACGCTGTCGCCAGGATCAGGATCGATTTTTTCATGTAGGGGTTCCTTTATTATACAATAATATATACATAAATTTTAGCATTCCTGATGAAGTCAAGAATTTAAAAAAAGAACGGGTGTCCTGCGAAAAAAAACCTGAATTTTTCAATAATGCGTGCATTATACCGGTGTATTGAAATCTGAGGGGGTCAGAGCCTCGATTATTTTGTAATATTTAAATTTGCCCCCTCAGGGCTATTGTGATATTCAGCCTGTCGCCTCCTTCTGTTAATTTTATCCAATATGCCGGAATTATTGCCAGTGTCGTGTTTGCGAAAAGTTTGGGGAACAGAAGGATAGGCCCTACCTGAGCATTGTACCTGTTGCCGGAAAATTCATAATTTGCTCCGCTCATTATACCCCAGAGAAATCCCTGTGAAAAGGGGACCATTATATGTACCTGTGGTGACCATATAAGAGACCTGCGTACGAGAAGAGAACTTCTGTAGTCATAGACCTGTTCATCATAATTGTATACAGTAAACCTGTTCTCAATCATTATAAATGAAAAGATGTTGATAACAGGATTGATAGTTAAACCTGGGCAATGATGGTATTCTCTAATTCCGTCTTTCAATCGTTCCGTCACTCTTCCTGCATTGCCTTTATCGGACATATTGATATGATATATACTCCAGCCAGTTTGGTAGAAGGGAATAAGCTGTAGGCTAAATACATGAGTGAGGGCGATATCGATTTTAATTCCGCTCTGGAGGAATGTCGGTGAGACAAAGGTAAAAAGTCCAGCCGATATGTGGGGGCCGTATGTTCTTTCAGTAGAGAAAAGACCGATTTTATAGTTTACTGAAAATTCAACTGCCGCGCCGATTACCGGAGTTGCCATAAAGTAGAATTCGTACCTGAAGAAACATGAATTCTGGTCAACCGTGTCATACCCGTTTGTTGAAATGTAATCGGGCAGAAACGGGTCCGTATTCTCATATTCAATGCTGATTTCACGGTCGGGTATGTTATGATTCGGATCCACCGTATTGTCTGAATCACCGGCAATAATCCTGTATGCAGTGCCGCTTGTGTCATAAATTCCCGAATAAAGGGTGCCGAATCCGACCGAATAATTATTCACAAAGACGCCGTCCGGCCTTTTGGATCTCAGCATGTTGATAATATGCCGCTCTTCAAGTGGTGTTTTCTGCGCCTGTATCAGCCGTGCTATTATATGAATACGCTCAAATGAATTCGGCATTATCTGTTTATTATTGTACCTGGTTTCACTGTTTAGAAAGTGATTCGTTGTCAGAAGGAACCCTCCCTTACTGTCCTTCAGGTACCGTATTGAAAAATGATTGAACGGCGACATCTCAACCACCGCCGCCATTCCTGATTTGTCTGCGATGAGAAAGTTTGAACCCACTGAATGTGAAATTTTTTTGACAATGTCTATTGCTTCATCAACGGATTTTGCCTTGTCAAGGACGGCACGGACAATGATGGGAAAGAAAAATCCCTTTCTGTTTTCATCTTTTGACTGCACACCGGTCATGCCGATGAAGAGACCGTGTTCGTTGATGCCGTCCAGTCTCCCTGTTACAAAATCGGCTGAACCGACGGATTTATAGGCGCCGTTTGGGGCCGTTTTGATTATATGCAAATCGCATAACGTCGGGAGCCACTCATAGCTTCTTCCGATGAGGAGAGAGCCGTTTTTGGTCTTTTCTCTTCCGACCGCCAGTATCGTGCAGGCACCATAACGGGTCACGCCGTGCTGCGTATATATCCTGACCGCGTCATCGGGATCCATCTCCATGACCTCCGCGAATCCCTGGATTTCATCTAAAATGTCCGGAAAAAAATTCCTGGTCATCATTTTAATCTCGGCGACATCGCTGGTTCTCATGGGATGGTTTTTGCCGTATATCGAACCTATAAGTTTTAAGGTGTTTGCTTTATAATCCGGGTCGGTCTTCAGTATATAATGGGCGATTGACCTGCCGATTTCCCTGTAGGTGCCGTTATGTGAAGACTGCTTGAGTACGGCGGATATTTTATTCTTTTGTTCTAACGGTTTTATGTACTGGCTGTAGAATTTTTCCGGGACCCCTATAATGCGCGCCTTTGAAATGACAGCTCCGGAGCCCTGTTCGACCAGAATAAAAAGCAGCGGGAACAACAGGATCATTGTTTTTTTTAGCATAATGCCCCTCATATTATTGCTCCTCGCTGTCTGATTTTTCTAAAATTTGGTTAAAGAAAATGTCAATCATGATGTCAATTGCGCCCTCGATTCTCTTCCATCCGGATTCGGAGTGGAGATCAATGCCGTTAAAGGTATCAGCAGTTTTAGACCTCAGTATCAGGTATGTTATACCGGAAATAATCAACGCCGTCACTGCCGGGATATCCACGCCATTGATGTTTTCCGTGCCGAAGGGAACAAGATTGTTCAGCTCATCACCCTGGCTTTCCCGTTCAAAATGCAATTCGTCGGTTAATTCATTTCGTTCCATTAGTTCCCATCTGAGAATTTCCTGTGTTGCCGGCCTCTTGCGCAGTTCCCTTATCCTGCCCTTTAAAATAGTGGAGCTGAGTTTTCTGATATCCATTGATTTTATTTCTTCGGATGTTCCGCCGGCCATCTCTTCTAAAGTCGGCCAGAAATCGCTGGTTTTGGCCATTTCGCGAAGTAATTCCTGAAGTCCGCCAAAGTATCGGTAGATTAAGACTTTGTCGACACCTGCTTTACGGGCAATGCTGTTGATTCCGATTTTCTGGAATCCTTTTTTTGCCAGAAGCTCTTTGGCGGCCCTGATCAGTTTTTTTCTGGTCTCTTCGCTGTTTCTCATGTCTGTGTTATCACAATGTCACCAAATAGTGACATTGTGATAACTATTCGTAAAATGTCAAGATGAAAGTTTATTTTAATAGAGGAGGACACCGGGATTTTCTTCGGTAAGATGATTCGTTCGCCGCCGGTACGGTCCGCAGTGATACGTTATCGGATGGTGCGGTCCCATAAAAAAAAGCTTGAACTGAATCAGATTGTGAACGTTATGTTGAAAGAAAACAGGTAAAGGAAATGGCGGTTAATAAAAGCAAGGGAATGATCGAAGCAGAGATCAGCGAGGCCATAATAAAATTTGAAAAAGAATATATGGGGCGCGGACCGGTAGAAACAAGAACATATATGATTGATGATATGGTCATTGTCAGATTGAAGGGAGTGCTCACGAAAGCGGAGGAACAGCTTGCGAAAAGTGACGAGGGGCTTGTACTAATAAAAAAAGTGCGGGTTACGCTTCTTGAGGAGGCCCGTTCGCTTCTTGGCGCCATAATTAATGACATAACAGGCTGCAACATGAAGAGCATGCATACCGACATCAGCACCATATCGGGGGAAAGGGTGATTATTTTTACGATGGACCAGAATGTGGAAAAAATTTTTACAAAAAATAATTAGCTTGACTAATTTTGCAAGAAAAATTTATGGTCATCTTCAGGGAGAAATCCCTGAAAGGAAGACAACTTAATAATCGATCGTTGACTGATCAACGGCATACCGGAAGGCCTCTCGGCAACAATAGTGTTAACTGAGGCGGCAATCCGGTCCCGAATACGAATCGGTAGTTAACAGGTAAGCCAACATTGACGTTCCGGAAATCGCGGGACGTGGTGATGTTGGCTTTTTTTATTCCTAAAAATTTCATGAATTAGGAGTGAAAGATTATGGAAGAGAAATCATTCAAAATTGTCGGAAACAAGGTGATATTGAATGTCAGAAGGAGGGTGTGCGAGACGGCCGATGAACTGCTTTCAAGCGATCTTTTCTATGACATATTACGGCGTTGCATACGGGAAGCCGTCAACAGGGAATCATTGTTGCTCTCGCTGTTCGAGGGCATGGAAATCAATGAAAGGTCGATGGAGCAGTTGGCTGAAGCGTTCAAGGTGCTGCACAGGGTCCCCCTCCGTCAGGCAACCGCTGTTCATGATATGCCGGTTTCATTTTATCGCGACCCCGCGACCCTCGCGGCCTTTGTAGAGCATCTGTATAATTTCTGGCGGGGATTCGACCGTTTTGTCATCTGTGATTCCGAGGGCGACGCCCTTGACAAACGGCCCTACCGGACTTTCAACGACACCATCGGGACGCTGACACACCTCGTTCGTGCGGTGTACCGCGACATCGTGGAAAACATAACCGGCGGGCATCCGCGAATATACCGTCAGGTTCATGCCGGCGCTGAAATCGCCGCGATATCCCTTCCCAAGGAGCTTCCGCTTCCGGGTGCGTATGCAAAATTGTCCGGCGTTCCCGTCATCAGGCAGGTTCTGATAAATCCGCCGCTTATATTGAATCCTCCGATGAATAAACGTACCGGACAGTTCATAAAGATCGAAAAGAATCCCATCGAATGCGTGGATTTCGATCCGGGCGAATGGCTATGCTACCCCGCAATGGTCGGTTCGGTCCTTGTACTGGTGCTTTTTCATGAAAAATTTTATGAACTCGGTTTTTCTCTCAGCAACCTTTTTGAGCTCGCCGATGACGAGGCACTGACCAGAAAGCCGGACGCGATATATCTTTTCGGCGTCCCCGAAGGCTCGCTTGACGGTATCGGTGTGTTTCCCACGGTCTTCTTCGAGGATAAGGAACATGATCTGTTTTCAGCCGCGGTTCCCGCGAGTGACGAATTCGGGTATTTCGGGTATCTCAAGAAGATGGTCCTTACGCTTCACAACGCGCGCATGATGCAGTCCGGAAAACTGCCTTTCCACGGGGCATTCGTTCGAATGGCGCTCAAGGGGGGTGTGGATAAAAACGTGCTCATCATAGGCGATACGGGCGCGGGTAAATCCGAGATGCTTGAGGCATTCAGGGTGATCGGCGCGGAGGAGATCCGGGACATCATTATAATCGCCGATGATATGGGTTCAATTGACATAGACGACCGCGGCGACATCATCGGATACGGCACCGAAATCGGCGCGTTTCTCCGTCTTGACGACCTTCGTCCCGGCTACGCCTTCGGCCAGCTCGACCGGTCGGTGATAATGAGCCCCTCCCAGGTGAACGCGAGGATCGTGATTCCCGTGACGGCTTTTGAAACCGTTATGAAGGGGCACAGCATCGACATGGTGCTGTATGCCAATAATTACGAACAGGTCGATGATGAGCGGCCCATTATCGAACGGTTCAATTCAGTGGAGCAGGCCTTCATCGTTTTTCGCGAAGGGACGGTCATGAGCAAGGGCACCACGACAACAAGCGGGATCGTTCATTCATATTTTGCCAATATTTTCGGCCCCCCCCAGTATAAAGAACTGCACGATAAACTGGCTCTCGTGTTCTTCAACGCGTTCTTTTCCAGGGGGGTTTTCGTCGGTCAGATGAGGACTCGTCTCGGCATACCGGGATATGAGAATGAAGGACCTGAAACAGCGGCCAAGGAGCTTTTATGGATAATGAAGCTTGAAAAAAAATGATGCGAACAATGGAGAGTAATATGGAAAAATCGAAAAAAAACAGCAAAATACAGTCGATGGATGGGAACACCGCCGCTGCGCATGTCGCCTATGCGTTTACCGAAATTGCCGGAATTTATCCCATAACACCGTCCTCCACCATGGCCGAACTTATCGATGAATGGTCGGCCTATGGGCGCAAAAACATATTCGGGGAGACGGTAAAAATCGTGGAGATGCAATCAGAGGGGGGTGCGGCAGGTACAGTGCATGGCGCGCTCCAGGCAGGGGCGCTCGCGACGACCTTTACCGCGTCACAGGGGCTCCTTCTCATGATCCCCAACATGTACAAGATCGCCGGAGAGTTGCTTCCCGCTGTTTTTCATGTGAGTGCGCGATCGCTTTCAACCCACGCGCTTTCGATTTTCGGCGATCATTCCGATATTTACTCAGTTCGTCAGGCCGGATTCGCCATGCTGGCCAGCGGAAGCGTGCAGGAAGTGATGGATCTTGCCGGAGTCGCGCACCTGTCAGCGATAACCGGAAGGGTTCCCTTTCTTCATTTTTTTGACGGATTCCGCACCTCCCATGAAATACAGAGAATTGAAACAATCGATTACGAGGATTTTTCCGGTCTTTTGGACCGCGAGATGCTTGCCCAGTTAAGGAAAAACGCAATGGGTCCCGACAATCCTGTTACGCGGGGGACGGCACAAAACCCGGATATCTACTTCCAGGCGCGGGAAGCGCAGAGCCCCTTTTACCGGGCGATACCTAAGATAGTTGACGAGAAGATGAAACAAATCGGCGACGTCACCGGACGGCGATACCGGCTTTTCGATTATTTCGGTTCTCCCGATGCGGAAAGAGTCATCGTTGCCATGGGTTCTGTGGTGGAAACGGCGCGGCTGGTGGTGGAGCAGCTCGTCTCGCAGGGGGAAAAGGTCGGTCTCATAGCCGTTCGTCTGTATCGTCCCTTTTCGGTCGAGTATTTTATCCGTGCGGTGCCGAAATCAGTGACGCGAATTGCCGTACTGGACCGCACAAAGGAGCCGGGTTCTGTCGGCGAGCCGTTGTACCTTGATGTCAGGGCGTCGTTTTACGGTAATGAGAAAATGCCGTTGATTACCGGAGGCCGATACGGCCTCAGTTCAAAGGACACAACGCCGGCTCAAATAGCAGCGGTATTCAGCAATCTCAAATCAGAAAACCCGTCAAACGGTTTTACCATCGGCATCAACGACGACGTTTCGCATTCGTCACTCCCGGTCACTGAATTTACCGTCACGACCCCGGGCATGTTTGAAGCGAAATTTTTCGGCATAGGATCGGACGGCACCGTCGGGGCGAATAAAAACTCGGTGAAAATTATCGGCGATGCCACCGCGAAGTTCGCCCAGGCATACTTCGCATACGATTCAAAAAAATCGGGCGGTGTCACCGTTTCGCATCTCCGGTTCAGCGACAAACCCATTCTCGACACCTATCTGGTGAACAGCCCGGATTTTGTCGCCTGCCACGTGCCCGCGTACCTTGATAAATACGATGTCGTCAGGGGGCTGAAAAAAGACGGCATATTCCTGCTTAACACGAATTGGCCGGCAGAAGAAATGGGATCGCGCCTGCCGGAGAAGATCAAACGGTATCTTGCGGACAACGGCATTCGCTTTTTTATCATAGACGCCACGAGTATATCGGAAGAGCTCGGAATGCCGGGACGTACCAACACGATCATGCAGGCGGCTTTTTTCAAGGTGTCCGGCGTAATCCCCTATGAAACGGCAATCGAAGAGATGAAAAGGGCGATTAAAAAGACTTACGGCAAAAAGGGGGACGAAGTCGTGGCGCTGAACTGCGAAGCGGTTGACCGCGGAGGCTCGAGTGTGAGGGAGGTCCTGGTGCCGCAAGACTGGAAGCAATCTGTTGTGGAAACAAGGAACAGCGATCCGTCTCTACCGCATTTCGTGTCATCAATAATGGAGCCGATGAACCGGCTCGAGGGAGACAGCCTGCCGGTTAGCGTTTTTTTTGACCGTCCCGACGGCACTTTCCCCCAGGGAACTTCGGCGTTCGAAAAGCGGGGTGTCGCGATAAATGTTCCCGAATGGCTTGCCGAGCAATGCATTCAGTGCAATCAGTGTGCCTATGTATGTCCTCATGCCGCGATACGCCCTTTTTTGGTGAATTCAAGTGAACAAAAAGAGGCCCCGGACCGGCTCGCGACCATCGCGGCAAAAGGGAAGGGGCTTGACGGCCTCGGGTTCCGCATTCAGGTAAGTCCCAGGGATTGCATGGGGTGCGGAAACTGCGCCGACGTGTGCCCATCAAAAGATAAGGCGCTGGTCATGCGTCCTCTGGAGACACAGCTGTCGCAGTCGGCGCTCTGGGATTTCGCTTTGTCGTCTATCTCATATAAGGATGCGTTAATGCCGAAGACGTCGGTAAAAGGCTCCCAGTTCGTAAAACCGCTTTTTGAATTCTCCGGCGCGTGCGCCGGGTGCGGAGAGACGCCCTACATCAAACTTCTCACTCAGCTTTTCGGCGAGAGAATGATGATAGCCAATGCCACCGGCTGCACTTCCATATATTGCGGCTCGGCGCCGTCGACGCCTTTTTGCAAAAGTCCGGAAGGGCGTGGGCCGTCCTGGGCGAGCTCCCTGTTTGAGGACAACGCCGAATACGGCTTTGGCATGTATCTTGGCGCTTCTCATCTGCGGGAACGGGCGATTAAAGCGGTTGATGAACTGGCACACGACAAAAAGGCTCCGACCGGGGTTGTTGATGCGGCAAGGGATTTCAGTATCAGCTCCGATGATAAGTCGGTGCGGTTATCGGTTTCACAGCTATCAAGCGCCCTCGATTCCTGGAAGGATCCGCAGGCGGAAGAGCTTAGGAGATTGCTGCGTTATCTTGATAAAAGATCGGTCTGGATTATAGGAGGAGACGGATGGGCCTATGATATCGGCTATGGGGGCCTCGATCATGTGCTTGCCTCCGGGGAAAACGTAAACGTGCTGGTTCTCGACACCGAGGTCTATTCCAACACAGGGGGGCAGTCGTCCAAATCAACGCCGACCGCGGCTGTGGCGAAATTTGCCGCGTCCGGGAAGAAAACCAGAAAGAAGGATCTGGGGCTCATGGCAATTTCGTACGGGTACGTGTATGTGGCCCAGATTGCAATGGGGGCCAACCACTCCCAGTGCCTGAAGGCCATCATGGAGGCTGAATCTTACCCCGGGCCGTCGCTTATAATCGCCTACTCGTCGTGCATAAATCACGGCATCAGGGCGGGCATGGGCCTGTCCCAGGAGGAAATGCGTCGCGCGGTGGAATGCGGATACTGGCACCTGTTCCGCAACGACCCCAGGCTTGAAGATGAGGGGAGGAATCCCTTTACGCTCGATTCAAAAGAGCCGGACTGGACGAAGTTCCGCGCATTTCTTGAAGGTGAAACGCGCTACACGTCTTTAAAGCATGAATTTCCGGAAACGGCCGACAAACTTTTTTCTGCCGCGGAAGAAGATGCGCGCAGGCGTTACGACCGTTACAGGAAATTAATGGAATAAGCCGGACAGAGAAAGCAGTACAGGGGCACTCCATGGTATAACGAGGCGGAGGCGGCAAAAAAAATGACCTTCTGCATTGGAAAAAAATCGTTTCATCGGGGCCGCCGCGGATCCCCGTTGAAATCGTCAATTTCATGTCTTCGGTCTACAAATCCTGCCGCAACGAAATTACCGGCTGGAATTGGTTTAAAGTACCGCCGCTGGCGGAACTGTTCGATCGTTTTGAAACAGGCGTAAAAAGCCAGTGAAAGTGAGGGAAGAGTGTTGCATCCAAAATCAGCAAGACCGGAATACCCGGGAAAAAGGGGGGATAGTGAAAAGAAGATCCATCGTGTATATATCTTTTTCATCTGTTGTGATATTGCTCGCCGCAGTGTTTTTATTTTTTAACAACAGTGTGACAGGCGAAATCCGGGAGTCAAAGCAATCTGCAGTTGATCCCGGTAAAATCGAGTATAGGGCTCCCTCTTTTTACCGGGGGATTTATCTTTCAAACGACACCGCCTGTTCTCCCGAGAGGTTTCGGGCTTTTGCGGATGAGGCTCAAAAATCCCATATCAACGCGCTGGTTATGGATGTGCAGACATCACGGTACAGGGAGCGGATGGTGCCGGCGGCGCATGTGGAACACTGTCTGGCAAGGAATATCCATCCGATCGCAAGGATCGTGGTTTTTCCCGGCGGAATAACGAAGTATCCTCCTGATGAAGAATACCTTAACGGCATTATCGACACGGCAGAACGTGCCGCACGATCGGGTTTCAGGGAGATACAGCTCGATTACATCCGCTTCAGCGACGAGAATCGCCATGAAGGGAGTTTGAGGAACGTGGCACTTGCCGAGAGGCATGCGTTTATCGAGCGATTCCTGACAAGGGTCAAAGCGCGACTTTCCCCGTACCGGGTGAAAATCGCCGCGGATGTTTTCGGCCGCATTCCCCATAATACAAATGACAGGATCGGACAGAACATGGAGGTGTTCGACCGCCATGTGGATGTTATCTGCCCCATGGCGTATCCTTCGCATTACTGGACGAAAAGATTACGCCATGATCCCTATGGAACGGTCCTGTGGACCTCGACCGAAGCGTGCCGAAGGACCGGAAAAGCTGAAATTGTGACCTGGATACAGGCTTTCAAAATGCAGCATCCTCCCGGAATGTGTTTTATCAGGTACATCGAGCTTCAGATAAAGGCGGTTCATGACGCGAAAGCTAAGGGGTTCCTCCTGTGGAACGCCAGGCAGGATTACTCCTCCGGTTTCAAGGCGGTAAAGGCGTTTTACGGATCGCGGGAGAATGACGGGTTGCTCAGGATGTAGCAGGGGAATAGCATTATATGAACAAAAGAATCGTTGTCTCAAATACTGTTGAATTCACCACCAAAGCCGGTGTCAGGTCAGTGCTATCATATCGGAAAGACGGGTTCGTGGAGCTGCGGTATTATGATTCCCTCGTAAAGGGGAGGTACCGTTCATGGAAGATGTCCGGGAAAATGCTGCCGCCGCTTCTCGCGTTCTGGAACATGCACCGGTCTGGATCATCCACAATACCGTCGGTGATGCATGCCGATGAAGGTGAGATGAAGATGACTTCAGATAAAACCGTGTCCCTGAAAGAATCGGACGAGTATGGAAATCTTAATATGATTGGGATCGATCTCCCGTCCGATATCGTGCAATCGCTGTGCGACGAGATTCCGGAGGCGCGAAAGGCCGATTTTTGACAAAGTATGCCAATCATCGACCATCCTTCCTGCGGGTGTCGCCTTCTTTCGCTTTTATCAGACGCACCAGCGTTTCATTGCAGGGGGCGGCGATTCCGGCCGCTTTTCCGTATTCCGCGATCTTTCCGTTGATGCTTTCGATCTCCGTCCTTCTGCCGGCTTCGATGTCCTGCAGCATGGAACACCGGTTTCCCGCGGTGGCCCTGCATACCGCAACAGCCCGCGCCGAGAGATCTTTTCCATCCAGCGGTATCCCCATCGCCTGCGACACATTGACAGATTCCTGAACCACCGTATCCTGGAGCGCGGAAAGGTGGGGAGAGTCCGCGATAGCCCCGTTCGGCACCTCCAGGAGCGCGCCCAGGGGGTTGATCGACGCGTTGATGACCGCTTTTTCCCACAGTGCCCTGTCGGGATCGCCGGTGATCCTTACGGCAAAACCGGAGCTGCGGAGAATGTTTCGAAGCTCCCTCAGCGCCGCCGGATCGCCCCCGCCGATCACCGTTTCCCCCTCGCCGCCGAAGATAATCTCGCCTGTCCGTCCCCTTGCCGCGCCCATGGTGGTGGTGCCGTAGATGAGACTTTCCGGCCGCGCGCGGCGCAGTATCGTCTCCCTGTTTCCGAGTCCGTTCTGGAGGGTGATCAGGACAGCCGAGGGGGAGAGACGGGGCGCGACTGTCTCGATCGCAGCCTCGGTATCATAGCTTTTGACGAAAATGAATATATGCGAACAGGAGCGCAGCGCATCGGGATCGCTCTCCGCACGAACCGGCACCCGTTCCCTACGCCCGTTATCGACGAAGAGTATCCCCTCTTTTATGATTTCCAGCGATTCCGCGTCCCGCTCCAGGAGGAAGGTGTCGAACCCCCCGTGTATGAATCGACGCGCAAACAGGGACCCCATGGCCCCGGCCCCGACGATTCCGATGGTTACCGCGTCAGGCATGGACATTGCGTTTCCCCCGTATCCCGAATATCGATTGAAAGCATTGCCGGTACCGCCGGTAAAGATCAATTAAATTTTTACATATTCGGAAAAGGGACAAGAAATTTCTTGCGAAAAGAATCAATCTTTTCTTAATGGACAAGTCATACTGTTGATGCTACCATGATCACCGGAGATTCATGAACAGACTGCGAAGAATAGTTTCGTCGGTACGCGGAAAGGGGATGGCCCCCTATTTGGTTTCTGACCTCAGGAACATCGAGTATCTCACCGGTTTTACCGGCAGTTACGCGCGTCTTCTTGTGGACAGCGACCGCTCATATTTCATCTCCGACTCGCGGTACGAGGAGTACGCAAGGAGCCTGCTTCCTGCGTCGGTCGTTTTCGTG
Organism: Spirochaetota bacterium; assembly: GCA_041737965.1. GTDB lineage: Bacteria > Spirochaetota > UBA4802 > UBA4802 > UBA5550 > JAFGJK01. Next base: position 192,907 of record JBGSQT010000038.1, read on the forward strand.
CTTCAGAAGGACGACCCCCACCGCGAAATCCTTAAAATCCTGAAGGAAAAGAAGCGCCTGTCGCTTCACCTTGAGGAGCACTCCATACAGTTGAGCGAATACCTGCGCCTGAAAAAGACCCTCAGGGGCATCAAAATCCTCCCCGGCGGCAGCGAGGTGAACGAGCTGCGTATGGTCAAGGAGCCGGAGGAGATCGCCCTGCTGAGGACCGCCGCGGAAATCACCGACCGCTGTTTCGGACACCTTAAAAAATTCGTGCGTCCCGGGATGACTGAATGGGAAGTTTCTATGGAAATCGACGCGTTCTATCGGAGAAACGGCTGCCGAAAGACATCCTTCGAATCCATCGTGGCCTCCGGGGCGGGTTCATCGATGCCCCATTACGAGACCTCAATGACCAAACGCATCGGGAAAGGTGACGCCCTCCTCATCGACATGGGATGCACCTACAGGGGATACAATTCAGACTTGACAAGAACCGTGTTCGTGCATAGCATTGCGCCTTTTTTTGAAACCATTTATCCGGTTGTACTCAGGGCGCAGAAGGCGGCGTGCGACGCGGTAAAACCGGGGGTCGCGGTGGGAAAACTCGACGCGGTCGCGCGCGGCATCATAGATTCCGAGGGATACGGGGGAAATTTCGGGCATTCCCTGGGCCACGGGCTCGGTCTTGATGTGCACGAACTGCCGGCGGTGAAGGCGGGCGATTTCAGGCTGAAAAAAAACATGGCCATCACCATCGAGCCGGGAATATACGTGACGGGACGCGGCGGGGTGAGGATCGAGGACATGGTCCTGGTGACCGAAAAAGGACACGAAATAATGACGAAATCAACTAAAGAGATAACGGTTATATAAGAGGTAAAAAATGATTTCCAGCAACGACTTCAGGCGAGGGGTGGTGATAAAAATCGACGGGGACCTTTTTTCCGTGATAGAATACCAGCACGTGAAACCGGCGCGGGGCGCGGCCTTTGTGCGGACAAAGCTCCGAAACGTGAAAAAGGGATCGGTCATCGACAGGACCTTCCGCGGCGGCGAGAAACTCGAGGATGTGCGTCTCGAGAGGCGGCCGATGCAGTTTTCATACGACGACGGGGATTCCTTTGTGTTCATGGACACTGAATCATACGACGAGGTATCGATATCCAAAAGTACCGTGGGGGATATCATGAAATACCTGAAGGAGGGGGACGTGATGGAGATGGCCTTCTACGAGGGGCAGGCCATCAGTTTCGAGCCCCCGCTTTCGGTGGTGCTCAAAGTGGTCTACGCGGAGCCGGGTGTGAAAGGGGACACCGCCACAAACGTGCTCAAGCCGGTGAAGGTGGAGACGGGTGCCGAAATCAAGGTGCCCCTGTTCATCAACGAGGGAGATATGATCAAGGTGAACACCCAGACCGGGGACTATATTGAAAGGGTGAAGTAGCCTTGGATTTCTTCCAGACATTGTCCCAATGGGCCTCGGACAATCCCGGCAAGACGGTGGGGGGCATCGCCGGCTTCGTGCTGGGGGTGCTTCTGTTCACTCTCGGGATAGTCAAGACACTGCTGGTGCTTGCGCTTGTCGGGGCCGGTATTTTCATAGGAAAGGCCAGGGACAACGGAAGAAGCATCTTTGACGAAATAAAAGGGCTTTTCGGAAAGGATTGATGGCACTCCTCCCAATACGCGAGCCGAAGTGGGACCGCTGAAGACCGGTTACAGGATCGCCAGGGAATCGAGGCGGCTCCTCCTCAGGGGGAAGTATAGAAACGCCATGGAACTGCTGGAGGGACTTGTCGGCTCGGGGACCGGCGATCCCTATGTTCTTTTTCTTCTTTCCATAGCATGCCTCTATCTCGATGAATTTCAGAAGGCCCTCAAGATTATGGAAAAACTCGGGCAATCCTGGTCAGCCCAGGTCCCGTATCTGCAGCTTCATTCCTTTCTCGCGCTGAAATCGGCCCCGGACAAGGGGACAGCGGTACGCATTTATTCCGACCTTGCCGGCAGGCACCCGGGGGACCGTCTGTCCAAACGTCTCCTGAACAGGCTGATAGCCGCGGAGGATTTCCCCCTGTTCCAGAGAAACGCAAAGCTGACGGATTTCGTCACAATCCCCAGGCCGCCGCGCGTCACTGCCGGCCGCGGTTGGGGAAGGATCGAGACGCCGGGAAAAATCGGGAAAAGCGCCGGTTTCCCTCTGATCGCGTCGGTAAAAATCGTTCTGAAAACTGCTGCAGTCCTGCTGGCGCTGTCAATTCTGGTAATGGCGGGGGCGCTGATCCGTTTCGGCGGTCCGGATAATCTCATCGCCTTTATGCGGGGCGGCACGCCCGGTTCGGACGTCATTGAAAGGGTCTCACTTGACGGGTATTCGTACGATTTGGTGACAGGCAAATCAGCCGGAACCGGCGCGAAGTTTTACTATTCATCGGGAGAGCTGGTTGAGGATTTCAACAGGGCGAAATCGCTGATTCGGAATGGACGGCATAACGACGCGCTCGCCATCCTCAACAGGATTTACAGCGGCAATGTGAGTTTTGTGGTGAAGGAAAAAACCGAATTCCTCATCCGATGGATCACCCATGTGGAGGAAAGGAATTTCGAGGAAATCCCCTTTGCCGACGTGAAATCGAACCCTAACCTTTTCCGCGGATACTCCCTCCGCTGGAAAGGGAAAGTGGCCAACCAGGTGAGGCGTCAGGACTCGGTTTCTTTCACGCTCCTGGTGGATTACAGGGAAAAGGGGACGTTTTCAGGGGTCGTCGAAGTCTTTTACGAGGGACCGGCCAGAGGTCTTGAAAACGGATCCCCGGTGCGCGTCGACGGAGTTCTCACCAGCGTTATGCGGGGTCCCGAAAGACTCTATCTCGTGGCCAGGCAGGTTGAGTTGACGCGATAGAGGGGAGGTCAATCCCCGGGTATCCTCCGGTAGATTTTTCCCATCCGCTTGATCTCCTCGATGATTTCATCGGTGAGCGCGTTTTTTGTCATTTTCCATCCCCAGTTACCCTGCCCGGTGCCGGGCGTGTTCATCCTGAATTCCGCGCCGAACCCGAGAATGTCCTGTGCAGGAATGACCACCAGGTCCGCCACTGACCCGTAAGCCATGCGGATAAAGCGGCGGTGAAAATCCTCGTAACGGTCGGTCCCGATGTATTCCAGCACATAGCTTCTGGTTTCGTCACTGATTTCAGGCCCGTAGAACCATCCGTTGGTGGTGTTGTTGTCATGGGTCCCGGTGTAAAGAACGCAATTCCGGTTGTCGATGTTATGGGGAAGATAGGTGTTCTTATTATTGAAATCGAAGGCGAACTGGAGTATCCTCATTCCGGGGAAACCGAATTCGTCCCTCAGCTTTTCCACTTCCGGAGTGATGACCCCAAGGTCCTCGGCGATAAGCGGGAGATCGCCCAGTTCCTTTTTCAGGGCATTAAAGAACAGGGCGCCTGGCCCTCTGACCCATTCACCCTTGACCGCGGTTTTTTCCTTGTATGGAATTGACCAGAATGCCTCGAAACCGCGGAAATGATCGATGCGGATCACGTCGACGAGATTTATGAGATGGCGTATTCTTGATATCCACCACGAAAGGGTCGTCGCATCGAGGCCCCCTTTTGCGTCCGTCCAACGGTACAGGGGGTTTCCCCAGCGCTGGCCGGTGGCGCTGAAATAATCGGGCGGCACCCCCGCCACGGAAGAGGGGAGGCGGGTCGTTTTGTCGATCTGGAGGATCTCCGGGTGCGCCCAGGCGTCGGCGCTCTCCATTGTGATGTATATGGGGATATCCCCGATGAGATCGACGCCGAGTTTATGTATGTCATTTTTAAATTCCCGCCACTGACTGAAGAAACAGTACTGGACGAACCGGTGGAAATCGATTCGGCCTGCGAGGGTTTCGCTCCAATGCGCCATCGCCCCGGGGTCCCTCGATGCAATGGGCGCGTCCCACTCAGGCCAGAAAGCTGTCTCGAAGCGTTCCGACAGCGCGGTAAAGAGGGCGTAATCTTCGAGCCAGGCGCCGTGCTCGCCGCGGAATTTGTCGTATTTCGCCCTGTCTCCGGCGCCGGCATTTTTTTTGAAGCTTTCATGGGCCCTTGGCAGGATGGAATCGCTGTAAGCCTTAACGTCTTCGAAAAGAACGAAATGACCGTCCTGGAACCGCGACGTATCGAGGTGTCCTGAAAACCATGGTTCCCGGGCGAGCATCGGCAGGTCGATGCACAGGGGATTGCCGGCAAAGGTTGAGGAGGTGGCGTAGGGTGAATACCCGAACACGTCGCGCACCGGGCCGATGGGGAGAATCTGCCAGTAAGTGAATCCGGCACGCCTGATTGCTCCGGCAAATTCCCTCGCTTCCTTGCCCAGGGTCCCGATGCCGTTGGCCCCGTTAAGGCTCGTGATATGAAGGAGTATTCCGCTGGATCTGTCTAATTTCATTGTATGGCCCCGGTGTGTGGCGTTTCGCTCCCGCAGAAGGAGAGGGATTTTCGTACAGCAGCCTCAGTAGGATTTGGCTTTAAGCTTGGATTCTTCCGTATCTGTTTCATCAATGCTTGATTTCAAAGCGTTATTTGGATCCCTCAATATTTTTTTTGAAAGAGCTTTCGCCTTGGCATAATCGGTTTGCGCCTTTTCGTATTCGCCGAGGGCGAGATGGGCGAGACCCCTATAATACCAGTGTTTGTACTCCGAAGGCTGTATGCGTATCGCTTCGTTGAAATCCGATATTGACCCGTTGAAATCGCCTTTGCGGAGTTTCGTGTTTCCCCTAAGAAAAAAGGGATTGCTCGTGTTCGGCATTAAATCGATGGATTTAGAAAAATCGGCAATGGCGCCGTCATAATTGCCGAGCCGGAGTTTCGCGCTGCCGCGATAAAGCCACGCTTCACCGGAACCGGGATTCAGTTCAATGGATTTGTTGAAATGCTCGATGGATTCATTGAACTCACCGCTCATGTATTTGAGCTTTCCCCTTATCAGGTGCGGGTCTTTCTCGTTTTTTTCAGACGACACGATCTCGCTGTAACGGGGTGTTGACCCGGCAAGATACAGGCCGTCGCCGTATTTGTTTCCGAGAAAAATGGCCTTGTTGTAATCCTGAAGAGCCCCCTCTGTGTCGCCTATCATGTATTTGGAGAGCCCCCGGTAATACCACGCCTTGTGGTATTTGTCAAATAACCGTATTGATTCCGAGTAATCGCTGATCGCGTCATTGTAGTTTTTTATCTTGTGCCTGGCGAATCCCCTGTTGATCCAGACGTCCTTGTCCCCGCTGTTCAACTCGATCGCCTTGGTGTAGTCGGCGATGGCCCCGATATAGTCGCCAAGGCGGAATTTCGCGCCGCCTCTGAAGTGCCAGGCGTTGAAGTTTTTCGGGTCACGCTCGATTATTTCCGAGTAGGCGTCAAGCGCCTTGCGGTATTTGCCGCTCATATAGTAGTAATTGGCATTTTTCGTTGCCGTGATGATCGCACTGCGGTCCACGGCGTTTTCAGGGTTTTCCGTCGCCGAAATGGAGAGTGACATGGTAAAAACCGCGAGAAGGAGGTTTATCGTTTTTTGCATGTTATACCTTGGCAATCAGTCATTGTATCACTCCTCCAGGGCCATGGCGAGAAGATTTACCGGATGAAGCACCTTGTACGGCGTGTTCATCTCGATCTGCATCGCGCAGGTTTCGCAATCGGTCACGACGAATTCCGGGCTCACTTCGTCAATCCGCTTGAAAAGCTGGCTGCCCACCTGCTGCGAGATATCGTAATACTCTTTTTTGAATCCGTAAGTGCCGGCGATGCCGCAGCACTCCGAATGCAGTATCACCAGGTCGAGGCCGGGGATCCGCTTCAGCACGTCGATCGTGTAGATGACGCCGCCGAGGCGCTCGAGATGGCATGGCGAGTGGTAGGCGGCCCTGATGTGCACCGGTTTCATCCGCGGAACATTGCCGCTTTCGAACATTCGGTACAGGTATTTGGTGATGTAATCGGTCCTGTCGAACATCGCGCTGTTGTCCAGGCCGAGAAGGTTCCGGTATTCGTGTTTCAGCGCGAAGCTGCAGCTCGAAGAGGTGGCGACCACCGACGTCTCCTCGTCCATCAGGGCCGACGTCAGCTGTTTGATGTTGAACCTGGCGTTTTTCCCGGCCTTTTCCAGATAGCCGTTCGCGATGAGGGGGACGCCGCAGCATTTCTCCCTGACGATGCGAACGCCCGTATCCATGGCGTTCAGCACGCGAACGAGGTCGTCTCCGAGCCGGTGGTTGTAGTAATTCACGTAGCATCCGTGGAAATAGGTCACCTGGCGCGGGAAGGCGGACTGTCCCTTGTGCCGTTTTTTAAACCTTCGCGCAAAAGTACCCTGCTGGTAGGCGGGGAATGACCGGCCCATGGGTATGCGTAAAAAAAACTCCATTGCGAATTTTACCGGCAGGATGTTGAGAAAAAAGTTCGCGATCCAGCTGAAAGTTGTCGCGAGGGTGCCGACAAGGTCCGTCCTGCTCATAAAAAAATCTCTGGGGCGGAAAAAACCGCGCTTCACGTATTTCCATTTCGCGTCCTGGATTATATCGGCGATTTTAACGTCAGAGGGGCACGATATCTCGCACCGCTTGCAGTTGGTGCAGTATTTAAGCGACGCGTCCACCAGTTCGGGGTTCTTGATCCTGAGCCGCTCGGCGTCGGGGCCCGACCATTTGGGGCCGGGAAATAGATGGGTCACTTTCGCCACAGGGCAGTAGATGGTGCACACCGTGCATTTTATGCAGTGGTCGAAACTTATATTTTCGAGCTGAATCATTCTATCGTACCTTTCCGCACTCCTTGATGATCCTCTGGGCCGCGAAGTAACCGGCGGCGATTGCGACACCGCTTCCTGAAGCTTCCTTGATGGGATTGTACCGCGCCAGAATGGAGCCGGCGCAGTAGAGGTTCTTTATCGTTTTCCCGTCCCGTCCAAGGGGCTGAAGATATTTACCGGTCTCCACGCCGAAGCCGAGGAACGGATGGCTCGCGTCGTCGAAAAATTTCTGGGAGTACCAGGAGCTCCTTTTCTGGTCGCCGTGAAATTTCAGCCCGAATATCGGCTCCTCGAGGCGGTTGAATTCGGACCTCAATCCGCCGCTGAAGAAACTCCCCGACGCGAGCACGTAGAATCTGGCCCTGAACGGGGTTTCCGCGTTGTTCTGCGTGCGAAGATACTCCACGGACCCCCCGTCGACCGACGCCTCCGTCACCTTGTCACCGAGGGAGAATATGCCCTTCAGAGCCGCGAACCTGTGTTTAAGGGCGGTGTCGATCCTCATGCCGAGGATCGAGGGGGGGAGGCTCGGGGTCTCGTAAATGAGCTTGCCGGTCATCTCCTCAAGGCGTCTGTGTACCGTCGTTGAGTTCGTTATACCCATGAAGGAGGGGAGGCTCACGATTTCGGCGTTACCGGCGCTTTTCTTGATCTCCTCGGCGATTCGGGGGAGATAACGCTCGTTGTCGAATATGCGGGCAAGGTCAATTGAACGGAACTCATGAAGGTTTTTTTCGGTCCTTGAATAGTAGGGGAGTTTTATGAGGCCGGTGGTGATCTGCACGTCCTTCATGAGTGACTGGTTTTTCAGGTTTTCAGCGCAGATATTTCTGAAATAGTCGCGGTATCCTTCAAAGTTGAGCACCGCGATGGGCGCTTTCCGTTCAAACGCCTCCTTTATCCGCTCGTTATAGACGCTTGTCTGGGACAGATAGGTCGGCTTTTTAGTGCCCAGGGCCGTAATGTGAAAATGGTTTGACTCGCCGTTGCTGAACAGCGGGAGTTTTTCGGCGGCCAGCTGGTCCCGTATGTAATCGATCGATTCCTTTACCGTTTTTACGCCGATTTTCGCGTAGGGATGGCCGGGGTTCTCCTTCGACAGTTTTTGAATGTATTCAAAGGGACTGGTGACGACCCTTCTCTTCCCGTCGTATCCGGCGACATCAAGGGAACCGGAGGAAAAATGGAGCGCGTTCATGCCGTCGCTTATGATTACGGTATTCAGGCCCGCTTCGAGACATCGAATTCCGCAGGTAAGCCCCGCGAGGCCGCCGCCGATTATTATGCAGTCGTAATTCAATCCCTGTCTCCCATGGATGGTTTTTCCGTCGCTTCAAGCTGGCTCAACCCGAAAAGCCCCTCGTAAATCCAGTAGGTGAATTCAGATTCCCTGAGTCCGTCCCCCCAGAGCACCGGTTTGATGCCTTTCCATCGTTCTTCAAGAAAGTCTCTTAAAAGCAGGGTCGTGTCCGTGGCCGATGCGCCCCCGTACACGTTGAAGAGGCCGGCGCAGCGGTAGGCGCAGAGTTCCCCCTGGCAGGGCCCCATGCCGATCCTGGTCCTTCTCCGGAGGTCGACGATGTCGCGGACGTTGAGGTTTTTGATGGCGTACTCTATCTCCCCCTCCGTCACCATCTCGCATTCGCAGATGAGGCGGTAATTGCGCTTGTCGCTTTTCAGGATGTTCAGGACGCGCCTTCCGTGCCGGTACAGCGTAGACCCCACCACCGAGTTGGGAATGCCGGTGAACGATTTGATCCGTTTCTTCGGGGACAATTTTTTCTCGGAACCGGGAAGTGGTGTCTTGTGGGTCGTGCATTTTTTGTTCACCGAAAGCTTCCGGCAGGCGAGGTCCGTTGTCCATTCCGCCATGAGCCGGTAGGTCATGAGCTTGCCGCCGGCGATGGTTATAAAGTTTTTCGCTCCGTCTCTATGCTCGTGGTCTATGAGCACTATGCCGCGGCTTATGTCGCGGCCGGAAACATCGCCTGTCACCGCGACGAGCGGCCGTACGCCGCAATAGGCACGGAGCGCCCTGGTTTTTGACACGTTCGGGATGAGCTGTTCCCCGTCGCGCAGGAGCACTTCGATCTCGTCATCGTCGACGGTAAGGTATTCGATTCTGCCGTAGTCTATTTTTTTCGACGTGGTGCCGATAAGCGATACGGTATCTCCCGGGACGATGATATCGCCGTCCGACGGCTTCCTGCACCGGTTTACCACCACGTTGTTGACCCGGTAATCGATTATCAGCATCGATCCCTTGGAAGGAAACATCTTTAGTTCGATTCCCGCGAGATTGCAGACGTGCTGGCCCCAGACCCCTGACGCGTTGATGAGAAGATCGCCGTAGATCTCCATCTCCTCACCGGCTGAGGTCCTGCACCGGATTCCCGCAACCGCGTCGCCCTGTCGTATGACGCCGGTAACCCTTGTGTGGGTGAATATGCCTGCGCCGCGTTCGACCGCATCGAGAATGTTGGAGGAGGCGAGCCTGAAGGGATCTATGGTCCCGTCAGGCACCCGAATTGCCTTGAGAATGCCCTTGTTGAGGTTCGGTTCGATCGAAAACGCCTCTTTCTGCGAAAGCTCTTTTGCGTCGATGCCGGCAAAACGGCATCCCTCAAGCAGGTGGTTGTGGTACTGGGGATCGTCTTCAGGGAGCGATACGAAGAGCCCGCCGGTGTCCTCGATGCAGTGCCGTGCGATTCGCTTCAGAATCCTGTTTTCTGATATGCATTCCCGGGCTGAATCGAGGTCATTTACCGCGTATCGGGCGCCGGAATGGAGCAGTCCGTGGTTTCTGCCGGTGGTGCCGGACGCGATATCGTCCTTTTCCACCAGTACCGCCTTTATGCCCCGGAGGGACAGGTCGCGCAGTATCCCGGAACCGGTGGCCCCTCCGCCGATCACGATCACTCCTGTTTCATGTCGAATCATCTTTTCTTATTACCTTATAAGGAATACGGTCATTGTTTTCTATTGAATGAGCGTGTCAATGTCAAATAATTTTTACTTGTCTCTAAATTCACGTCACGCTGTACAATATTTTTTTCCGTGGAGGAAATATTTCGCGGTTTTTTGTTTTATTGTTGCCAAAATAGTACTATTATTCTATTATATAGTTCTAATGAAGTGTCTTGGCGGTGATATGCTGAAAGTAAACATTGATATCTCGCAAAACAAGGTGGTGATCGGGAATTACCGGATCTGTGAGTGCCTTGATTCGAGCCTAAAATTCAGGTACGCGGTTGAACAGGGTGAATCGAAATGGGACTTCTGCGAAAGGTTGAGCCAGTTTATCGCGTCCTATTTCGGTCTCTATAAGATAGAGAGGGACTCAAATGCGGTCCTTTTCATCATCAATGAACTCATAGAAAACGCGGTCAAGTATTCGATTAATTTTTTCACCCCCCTGGACATTGAAATGCTTTACAACGGGGAAAACTCATACCTCAAGGTCACCAACGAAGTCGACGAGGCAACTTTCGAGACCTTCATGCGCTATTCAGTACAGCTTTTCAATACCGACCTCGTGGAGCTCTATCACCGGAAGCTGATGCAGATAGACGCGGAAAGCACTTCCAGCAGCATCGGACTCATTCTGCTGTTAAGGGACTATCAGACAGACCTCTGTTTCGAGTTCACCAATGAGGAAAACCTTTTCTTCGTTTCGGTATGCGCGGCCCTGTAGGCCGTCCGCTTGAAGATATCTGACCCTATACAATCGTCCTGATGGCAAGCTCTTTCATCTGGTCCGGCGTCACCTCCGTGGGTGAGCCGCTCATAAGGCACTGCCCCTTCTGGGTCTTCGGGAACGGGATTACTTCCCGGATCGAGTTCTTGCGCATCATCACCATGAGTATCCTGTCAAGCCCCAGCGCGATGCCGCCATGGGGGGGGGCGCCGTACTGCAGCGCGTTCATGAGGAAGGCAAACCGCTCCGAAGCCTCTTCCGGCGATATTCCCAGGAGGCCGAACATCTGTTTCTGCAGGCCGTGCCTGTGTATCCGTATGGACCCACCGCCGATCTCCACGCCGTTCAGAACGATATCGTAGGCCTGGGCCTTCACCCTGCCGGCTGATTCAGGGGATATGGTCGCAAGCATCTCCTCATGTTCCGGCACGGGAGCGGTGAATGGGTGATGCATCGCCATGTACCGGCGCTCTTTTTCGCTGTACTCAAGCAGCGGAAAATCGGTGACCCAGAGAAAGGAGAGCGCCTCCCCGTCAATCATGCCGAGGTCCTGCGCGATTTTTACCCTCATGGCGGCGAGGGTTCTGTTGACCGTCTCCTCCCTGTCCGACGAGAAAAACAGGACCGAAGGCTCCCGAAGTTTGAACCGTTCGATAAGGAGCGATTTTTCCGTTTCGTTGATGAATTTCGCGATGCCCCCCTGAAGCGCGCCGTCCGCGTATTTGAACATCGGAAGCCCTCCGGCCCCGAATTGCTTCACGTACTCGCTGTATCCGTCCGTCGTCATCCTCGAAAGCTTCGGGTCATCGGGAACCGCGATGCCGCGGACAACGCCCCCCCTGGCGAGGTTGCCGGAAAAGACGTTGAATGATGATCCGGAAAAGATGTCGGAACACTCCTCGATCTCGATGCCGAAACGGAGATCGGGCTTGTCAGTGCCGTAGCGGCTTATTGCCCGGTCATACGGGAGCCGGGGGAAGGGGGTTTCGATTTTTCTGTCCAGCACCGCCTCGGCGATCCTGGCAACGAGCCCCTCGATGAGGTCCATCACCATCGGCGCGGTCACGAACGACAGCTCCATGTCGATCTGTGTGAATTCCGGCTGACGGTCGTTTCTGAGGTCCTCGTCACGGAAGCACTTTACCACCTGGAAATAACGGTCGAAACCCGCTACCATCAGAATCTGTTTGAACAGCTGGGGCGACTGCGGCAGCGCGTAAAACAGCCCGCGGTTGAGCCTGCTGGGCACCAGAAAGTCCCTCGCCCCCTCGGGCGTCGATTTGTTGAGCACCGGGGTCTCGATCTCAAGAAAACTGTTTTCGCAGAGATATTCCCGCGCTTCACGCATCGCCCTGTGGCGGCGCACCACGGTATCCCGCATCTCTTCGCGCCGGAGGTCCAGAAAGCGGTAACGAAGACGGACCTCCTCGTTTATCTGCTCCGGCTGGGATATGCCGAAGGGGAGCGTGTTTGATCCGTTGAGCACCGTGATGTCGCGGGCCGCAATTTCGATCCCCCCTGTGGAAATGTTCGGATTGACGGAATCTTCCGAGCGCTCACGCACCGTGCCCCGCACGGAAATAACGTATTCGTTCCTCACCGATTCCGCGGTCTGGAAGCAGAGGGCGGACACCGATGAATCGAAGACAGACTGGACCATTCCCGTTATATCCCTGATCTCGATGAAAATGATTCCGCCGTGGTCGCGAACGCTGCTGGCCCATCCGAACACGGTGACATCGGCGCCGATGTTTCCATTGCTGAGATCGCCGCAATAGGATCTCTTTTCGAAATGGTAATCATTCGCCGCGTCAGTTGTATTCTGCGAAATCATCGTATCTCCCTGTTCCGTATATTGCCGAAAAAATAATTAATTATAACTGAAAATAAATGCGTTCATAGTGGAGTCGATAACAATTGCGCGGGTTATGTTACATGAATGTAAAATAACGGCCTTCCTGGTCAGTGGATTCTTTTCTTTGCCAGAATATCCCCGAGTTCGTCCCCGGTAAAATGGTACCGTTTTGTGCAGAATGAACAAGACAGTTCGGCCCCGTCGTCCTCATCGATCATTGCCTCGATTTCCGGCGTCGGCAGGTTCAGGAGAACCGATGCGAGCATCTCTTTCCCGCATCTGCATGCGGAACGTATGGCAGATGTGCCAACTACCCTCATCTCCTCATCGCCGAAGAGGCCGGACAGGACGGTGAAAATGCCGGTTCCGCGTCTCAATTCCTCGCTCAGGGGGCGCGGCATCGCCTTGATGCGGGACTCGACCTCGCCGATAACCGCGCTTTCGGTTTCCGGGTAGGTCTGTATCAGCAATCCTCCGGAGGATTCGATCATGCCGTCTCTGCTGATGTGCATGCCCAGTATCATTGCGGACGGGATCTGCTCGGACTCGGTGAGATAGTAGGCCATGTCCGCGGCGATCTCGCCGACCCTGAGCGGCATGATGCTTTTATAGGGCTCCCTGAGGCCGAGGTCCTTGGTGACGGTGAGCGTGCCGGCGCCGATTGTCCTGGAAAAACTGATCCCTCCGATGTCTTCGTCAAGGTCCACCGCCGGGTTTGCCACGAAGCCGCGCAGGTTCCCTTTCGCGTCAGCCTGGGCGAGTATCTCTTTCGCCGGTCCGGTGCCGGAAAGCCTCAGGGACACGTTCTGGTCTGATTCCGGTTTCAGGGTCGCTGACAGAAGGGCGGCGGCGTTTATGGTGCGCCCCAGGGCGACCGTGGCGTTCGGGGTTGTTCCGTGCAGCGCGGTGATTGTCCGGACCGTTTCGGTGGAGGTCACCGTATATGCTCTCAGGTTCAGCCTGTCGCAGATGACGCGGGATATTGAATCGCCGCTCAAAGGATCACCCTCGGTTCGGCGATCACGTCGGACCTGCAGCGGATGCTGTTGAAGCCGAAACGGTCTCTTAGAAAATGGATGTTTTCCTGGCCGTGCCCGATGTACTCCTCCTTTTCGGTTTCCGGTATCATCACGGTGCAGGTGTCGCTCCGTCCGAGAAGTGACGAAATCGAGCGGCCTATGGTTTTTTCAAGAAGGTCCCTCTTTATCCTGGACTTCACCAGAAACCCGAATGCGGGGTGATAGGGGCCCGCCACGATCGACGATAATTCGCCGTTTTTCAGGGGATGGAGCCCCGTCCTTATCACCTCGATGCCGTTCCTGTTGAAAATGACGGTCATCTCCTTGCATATTTCCACAGCCTCCTCCATGGAGAGCGGCGCATAGCGTCCACGAAGGTACATTTCCTCCATCGGGGTCCCTCTGATTACCACCGCCGGGTATATCCTCGCCGCGGACGGTGAAAGCGCAGACGCGATCTGTGCCGATTCGATCGCGCTTTCCCTTCCGTCGCCCGGAAGGCCGGGCATGAGCTGAAGTACCAGGTCCATCCCGGCATCACGCACCGCCCCCGACGCGCTTATGGTATCGGCGGAAGTGTGCCCCCGGTTCGAGGCCAGCAGCACCCTGTCGGAAAAGGACTGGGCGCCAAGTTCCACCGTGGTCACGCCGCTGCCGGACAGGAACGAGGCGATTTTTCTGTTCATGCAGTCCGGCCTTGTGGATATCCGTATCCCCTTCACGTCCCCGGCGCGCAGGAATTCGCCCGCCGCTTCCAGGAGTTCGGCCTGCTGTTCCTGGGGAATTCCGGTGAAGGTGCCGCCGAAAAAGGATATTTCGACATGGTCGATTCCGGGTTTGAGCGTGTCGAGATAGCGCAGTACGGTGCGACGTATCTCATCCTTTGCGGGCAGTCCGCCCGTACCCCCGGTGAGGCGCTGGTCGCAGAATACGCACCGGTGGGGGCATCCTTTATGGGTGATGAAGAAGGGTATGGTGACGCGGGTTTTCGGCATGGTTATATGGTGAAAAAGGACGGATCATACCCGTCTTTTCCGTTGTATTTTTCGCTCTGCTGCTTCATGTAGCCGAGGTAGGCTAGCTCGTTGACTTCAAAGCCGGCCGATTTCAGCGAAGCCACCACGTCCTGCTGGGTCGGCGGACACCCCTTGACGGGGAGTGATTCCCGTATGTCGGCGTTTCCCTCGTTGGCCCTTATCATGCAGTTGCCCAGGAGCACCGTCCTGTCATATCCCGGACGCGCCTTCATTTTTTTTCCGTTGAGCACTTCCACCTTCGGGAGCGGCTGCCCCTTGAATGCAGAGAGGACGAGTATGTTGCACATGTTGGCGATGGGCGAACAGCCGGAACAGAGGCTGTCATCGTATTTCGGGAGCGCCGCGCCGGTGACGCCCATTTTTTTAAACACCATGGGGCCTGTATTGTCTTCGGTCCATGCCCAGTCCCATTTCAGCGGCTGTATGTGGTCCTCAATCTTTTCGCCTGTAATTTCGTAATCATCAAGTGACAGGGACGCGCCGTGCCGTTTCGCGTAATGGACGAAATGCGCGATCTCATCGCCCCCGTATCCCATGATCTTTGCGCCCAGCAGGTCCGCGGCGAGGATATCCCGTGACGCCACGATGAGGTCTTTCCTGAAGGCGTTGCCGAAATGGAGCGCTCCTTTTTCAAGCGCGTATATTCCGTCGATGATCGTCAGTTTCGGTCTGGCGAAATCCGCGATATGGGAAAAACAGTATTCCAGATCCAGATTTTCGTGATGGCACAGCTTTTTTGAGGCGATTTTAAGGCATCCCTTGAGGTTTTTCAATCCGAGGGAAACCTTTGTCTGGCCGTGTGTTTTCAGCACAGGGAAGTCGATGAGAAAATCGGATTCCACCGCTTCCTTCGCCACCAGGAGGTTCAATTCCCCGTGAAAGGGAAATTTGACCGCTTCGCTCCTGTTGAAATCGACCAGGGCGACCCCGTACTTCTTTTCAAGCTTGCCGTACCCCAGTCCCTGAAACGCCTGCATGGTTCCCACGCCTTTTTTGATTTCCACCGAGCCTTCGCCGATCATGATTTTTCCGCATCCGTGCTCTTTCAGGAGTATGATCAGGTCCTCCACCAGCCTCGTTGTGGTGTAGACGCCGTAAGGGGCGATTGGATACATGTCGTCCCAGGCCACCAGGTTCGGTTTGATCAGAACGGTGTCATTCGGTCCGAGACCGGCGAGACCGCCGCATGCGTCGAGCGCTCCGGCAAGCGATTCCGGACTGGATGAATATCTGGTTAACGATACCCGTGATTTCATTTCCTTCTCCATAACGGCGGATTAACAATCCTTTATGGACATGTTTTTTCACCACCTGAAAAAATCAATGAAATTATGTCGTCTCGGGGCCGGATGCGCGAGAATAGGAAAAAAATTGTTGACGTATCGCTGTCACGTAATACTCAGACCGAATATGATGGAAATAATAGCACTGTCAGCAAGGGGAGGGATATATGCCAACCTATGAATATGAATGCCTTGAATGCCGCAAGAGATTCGAGGTTGTCCATTCAATGACTGAAAATCCGGTGAAAAAATGCGTCAAATGCGGGAAAGACGTTCGTAAGGTTTTCTCTTCCGCCGGAATCATTTTTAAGGGATCGGGTTTCTACGTGAACGACTATAAGAAAGGCACGTCAGAGTCCAGCGGGAAATCCGTAAAATCCGCCGCCTGCGAAACCTGTCCCTCAGGCGGATGCAGCTCCCCGAATTCTTCGGATTAAAAAAACAGGGCAGCGTCATTCCTTTTTTATCATGTCTTTGCGCTTCATCTGGGCACGTTTCTGCCTGTACAGCGTGAGAAGATATTTTTCAACTGCAATGATGCCCGACGGGGGCACTGTCTCTTCCTTGATTTTCTCTCCTGCCATTGAGTCGGTAAAACTCCTGATCAGGTCGGGATTCTGCATTATCGATGGATCGATCAAAAGGTATTCGGTGTCGGCGATAAGGTATTTGCGGCTTCTCTGGGGGTAGAGGACCTTTCTGGCCCCGTAAATCGGGATCACGGTCTTGATATTGCTGTTCCTCAATTCGTCAATTATGGAATCGATTATCAGATGGTTCTCCTCGGACAGTTCAATGTAATTCGAAAGCGGTATCAGCTTCGCGTTATTGGATGTTATCTTTTCCAGAATGTTTCTGGAGTCCTTTAAAATGATGTGTCGTATCGCCGGCGTGACCGCAGATTCCGAGGTTTTTTTTATGTCCCGTTTCCGGGAACCGGAGAAGATCGATTTAAAAAAATCCACAACAGCGCGCAGCAGCGATTTTTTCTCCCTTTGAGTATCCTTTACCTTTTCAATGTTCTCCTGCATCGCCAGCCGCTTTCTGTAATCATCGAAATCATGGATGATTTTTTTCACTTTTTCGGCGGTTTCAGCCGGCTGGAGGACCAGGTTGGTAAGATTCTGCGAGCTCAGGAGGTTTCTGCCGGTATCACAGAGCATCTCGAAGGAATCCATCAGGGCCTGTTTCTCGTAATGGTCGAGTCTGGTGAAATCATCTATGTTGGTGAAAATCCTGCGGTGGAGTTCCGCGAGTTTCTGATGGTACTTGGTACCGTCAATGCAGTAGGTGTCGATATCATCCGAGTGCACCAGGACGCGGTGTTTGAACGGCGCTTCCTTTATCCAGGCGTCGAACATATCTTCGGTGAGATTGTTGAAAATGGAAAGGATGTCCCTTTTTCTGGTGATGCCGCTTTCCCGTATGTGCCTGAGCAGGTCATTCCCGATGGTGACGAGCGGATCAATGATCTTCTCAACTTTTATCAGGCAGTTTCTGAGAGAATTGAAATTCTTTACTTCGATAATGTCTTTGGGCGCCAGCGACGTCGCCAGGTCTTCGAGCAGAATGCTCATGAGATAATCCACTTTTGATTCCCTGAAATCGCTGAATTCGGAATTGAGGATGCCGAATTTCTGAAGTCTTCTGGACACCTGGGTCGAATAGTCGTTAAGAATTTTTTTTACAAGATCGGTCTGGACTGATTTCATGACTGTCTCGTAGTTGGACCGGTGAAAGCAGTAATCCTCCGCGACTTCAAGGCTGTTTTTATCCAGGGAAAAATGTTTGAAAGTAAACACGCTTTTTCCGAGTTCGTATTTGATGATTTTGGACAGATGGCCCTTGTTTCTGGCTTTTTTGACAAGTTTTGTAAGGTTGAACAATCTGAAACGCTCCAGAAGTTCGTCCAGGCTTTCTATGGATTTCTGATCGCGCTCTTCCTGGAGTTTAATATAATCGGCATGGCTGCATAGGACCGTGTATTCAACCTCCTCGTTAATGGAGAGCTTTTTGGATTCCGGTTCCACGATGAATTTGAACGAGAATATTTTTTTTAAGTCATCAGGATTCATGGAGGAAAGCGAATCGAGTATATAGGCGATGCTTTTCCCGCGAACATGGGTGAAAGGCATTTTGATGTTTCTTGAATCCTTTAAAATGTCCAGCGTCGCCAGGGAGCCGGAACCGTTTTTCAAGACTTCTTTCTGGTACCTGGCAATCTCGTCGAGGACTTCAAAAATGAAGGGCTCCCTGGAGAGATGGGCTTGTACAAAGGGATATTTTGTATTGCTTTCTTGTATTGTGGCCATTGTGTGTGCTTTTTGCCTCTATTTTTATTTCATCAGCGACTGCACGGGCTGTATTGATGTGATGCCGGGACAGCTACTCTTTATCCTCGTGGACCATCGGGACGAAACGCACATAGGTGATGTTATTCCTGACGACGCGGCCGCCTGATTTTTTCAACTGCACCAGCTCCTGCATGTACTCACCCTCGGGTGACACCAGTATTCCCCCGTCGGCGAGCTGGTCTATCAGAGCTTTCGGTATTTCCGGAGGCGACGCGGTGAGCATGATCACGTCAAAAGGCGCCTTGTCGGGAAGTCCCGCGTATCCGTCGCCGTGTATCACCGTTACGTTGCTGTAACCCAATTCCTTGAGGCGCTCGCCGGCGGTTTTGGCATGGGCCACGACTATTTCGACGCTGTACACTTCTCTGGCGAGCAGGGAAAGGATCGCCGCCTGGTATCCGGAACCGGTACCGATTTCAAGCACTTTCTCATTTCCGTCCAGCCCGCACAATTCCGTCATGAGCGCGACGATATAGGGCTGGGAGATGGTCTGTCCGTGACCGATGGGGAGGGGGTGGTCTTCATAGGCCATGGACACGTGGGAACCGGGAACGAATTTATGCCGTTCAACCTTTTTCATGGCCGAAAGGACGCGGGTATCGCTGATACCGCGGGCTTCAATCTGGTTCCTGACCATCGTATTTCGCAAGCTTTCCATTGTGTCCCTACCTCCGGAATCGGTCGCGTTGCCATTGCACGGTGTCAGCGCCGTGAGAAGCGAGAGAAGAGCGATTTGTACCGGTAATCGTTCCATCGTAACGGGT
The DNA here is from genome assembly GCA_041737965.1 of Spirochaetota bacterium. GTDB lineage: Bacteria > Spirochaetota > UBA4802 > UBA4802 > UBA5550 > JAFGJK01. The sequence goes on from JBGSQT010000038.1 coordinate 211,699, forward strand.
CCATGAGCGTTGCTTTATGGATAATTTAATAGTATCACAAAGGTTATATTTTTCAACTAAAATTCTTTCTCAATTTTTCGGCGGTTTTTTAATGCAGCCAATTTGCCCGGAGGCAAGTAAAAATATACTTGCAATCCGACGCGCATGGGATTTTCTATCAATACAGGCGCCCTTCGGGGCGCCGGGCAGGAACGATTTTGTTGAGAATAATCGAGGCTTGTGATGGCGGCACGTGATTCTTCGGATAAGGCGGTAAAAAAGGGGAAAACCTCCCCGCCACGGAATTCGGGTAAAACACCCCGGGGCAATAAGACCTCGGGGGGAGGCAAATCAGGCAACGGTCCATTGTTTGTCCTTGTCATCCTGATCCTTCTCACCGCGCTGGTGCTTCTGGTAAACCGGATGAATACATACGATACGAACGTCCCGGGCGCCCGTGTCCGGCAGGAAAAAAGGATAGAGGTGCCGGCCGCCTCGGTGGAAACACGGAAAAATCCGGGTGAAGCCGCTTTGACTGAGCAGGTTGCAGAAACCGCAGTGAAACAGGTGAATATTTATTTTATTAAAATAGACGACCGTACGGAAAGGGTGATCCTTTCCCCGGTGAGAAGGCGGGTCAGCGACAAGGAGCTTGTCAGGGAATCCATACAGGAACTTCTGAAAGGCCCCAGCAGGCATGAGCAGTCCAGGGGGTTCATCACCGCGCTCCCAGGCGGGCTCAGGCTGGGGAATGTTCGTGTCCGCAACGGGACCGCGGTAATTGATTTCAATTCTATACTGGGGGAAGGGGCATCGGGTACGATCCTCCTCAACAGGCTGGACCAGATCGTGTATACCGCGACCCAGTTCAGAGATGTGTCATCAGTGGAGATCACCATAAACGGCAGAAGGCAGAGCACCCTCGGCGCTGACGGGCTCTCCATCGGCGGTCCCCTGCACAGGAGGGAGTAGTGGACCAGCTTGAAATTGAGATCAAGGCGTACTGCGGCGATTTCAACCAGTGCAGGAAAAAGGCGGAATCGCTGGGAGCGGAAAGGGTGGGGACATCGCTCGAGACGGACGTGTATTTCAACCACCCGGCCAGGGATTTCGGCGCCACCGACGAGGCGCTGCGGATCCGCAGGTCCGCCGGTCTGTGCGTGCTCACCTACAAGGGGCCAAAAATCGGTACGCGCTCGAAGACCAGGGTCGAGCAGGAGGTCGCAGTGGAGGATTTCGATTCACTGCGCATGATTCTGCTTTCCCTCGGATTCATCGAATACGGTTCCGTCATGAAGGTAAGGGAAACGTACACGCTAGGAGGCATCCATATCTGCTTCGACAGGGTGGAGGGCCTGGGCGGATTCATCGAGCTTGAAATGATGGGTACCGACAGGGAGCGAATTGAACGGGAGCTCTTCGAGCTCGCGTCCGGACTTGGTCTCGACACGTTCGAGCGGCGGTCTTACCTGGAACTCCTGTACGCGGGAAGATGATAATCGACGTCGCGCGGGGGGATCTTCCCGGAGTCAGGCCGGGCGCACCGCCGAGATAAAGGCTCTGGTGGTGACGACATCCAGCGCTTTGAAATTTTTCTCAAGATAGGCGTCAACAAAAAACCGGGCGAACTCGCCCCTCAAGGTCCCTGGAAGCCGGGAGAGCAGCGGAACCATGGGTGCGGACTCAAGATACCCGGACAGCTCCTCGCGTGTCCCGAATTTGTAGGCGTCGACATGCGGTTCAACTGCAATTTCGGAAAAACCGGCGCCTGTCAGGATGAGCCTGTTCTCTTCTTCCGTATTGAAGCGCCAGGGGATCCCTGTGCCGCCGAGATGGCCCCTGAACCGTTCGTCGTCCTGCACCGCCAGCGTGGCGGCCATGAGCGGGTTCATCTCCCGTAAGCTGGTCTGTATCATGATCCTGCCGCCCGGTTTGAGCGCTTTGAATAAAAGCCGGTACATGGATTCCAGGTCGTCTATCCAGTGAATCGCGGAATTCGAGAATATCCCGTCAAACTCCGAATTGAACCGAATATCGAGGGCGTTCATCCTCATCAGGCGCACGTTCGTAACGCGGGAGCCGGACAGGTTGTCTGCGGCCTTGCGGAGCATCTCCCCGGACAGCTCGATTCCGGTCACTAGACCGTGCGGGACCAGTTTCGCCAGTTCGATCGTCAGCACCGCATTGCCGCATCCGATGTCAAGAAGATGTTCGCCGTCGGAAGGTGAAAGCCTTTCCAGTGCCATGAGGCCAAGCCGGTACTGCGGGGAGGATGTCCCCTGGTACAGTTCCGCGTTCCATTGAAATTCAAAATTATCCATGGCGATACAACCGGAAAAGATTAACAGAATAAACGGTGCAGTGCGGCCCGCCGGTTCGGGACAACTGTCACCGGAGCTGGTACCCCTGCTTCTCCAGCGCCGCAATCACCTTCTTCTGGAGCGCTGCCACCTCCTCCGGTGAGAGGGTCCTCTCGTCCGAGGCGAACACGGTTTTTATGGACACCGATTTTTTTCCCTGGGGAAGCGGGTCGCCTTCATATACGGTGATGACCTGCGAGGAGCGCACCAGCGGATCGATGCCGCGGACGATCCCGGCGATCGCGTCGCTGTAGGTGCGGGAATCGGCCAGCAGGCTCAGCTCGAAGGGAACCTCGGGAAATTTCTGCAGCTCGGAAAACCGGTACGGCCGCGTTCCGGACGCGTAGACGGCGTCCAGGTCAAGCTGGAACATCGCGGTGCTCCCGGTTATATCAAAGGACCTCCTCACGTCCGGATGGACTTCGAAAATGATACCGGCGGTTTTACCCTCAAGGGTGATTTCGGCGGTCCTTCCGGGATGGCAGTAGGGAGGGATCTTCTCCGAAACCGGGACAATGCCGATGCCTGTCTTCCGGAATTTTTCCAGAAGCCCCAGTGCCGCGTTTTTGGCGTCGAAAAAGATCGGGTGCGCGTTTTTCCGGCTGAAAAAAGCGCCCGCGGTCAGGGTCTTTTCCGCCGCCAGCTCCGGGCTTTTCCTGTTCTCCTTCAGATAGACCCGGCCGAGCTCGTAGATCCTGAAGTGCTCCTGATATTTCTGGTTCACCGTCACGTGCTTGATCATGTCGGGGATCAGACTCCGCCTGAGCCTGTCGTGCTCCACCGACAGCGGGTTGGCAAGAAGAAGCTCGCGCTCCTCGTTGATACCCAGCCTGTCCAGGATTTCACCGCCCAGAAAGGAATACCCGCTCACCTCGACCATGCCGGCGTCGCCGCTCAGGACTCGCTTGACGCGGCGTTCGAAAAGCCTGAACTCGTTTTTTACCGGCGCCTCGCAGGGGAAGAGCGGGGGAGTGGGGGCGATGTTGTCGTATCCACGGATCCGCCCGATCTCCTCTACTATGTCCTCGGGGATCGACACGTCCTTGGTGGCCCTGTAGGGGGGAACCAGTATCTCGAGGTCGGGAAGGGCCGCCTTTGTCCTGAAGTCAAGCGATTCCAGTATCTCCACTATCCGGTCGTCGCCGATGTCATCGCCGAGCCTCGTGCGGATGAAGTCGGTGGTGGTCTTTATGGTTATCGGTGCGCTTTTCGCCGGGTACGCGTCGATTATGGGCGATACCGCTTCCGCGGCGGGAATGACCTGCTTTATCAGATCGTAGCATCGGATGAGCGCAGCCCTCGTGAGTTCAGGAGAGAGCGATTTCTCGAAACGCATGGCCGCTTCGGTGCGCTGGTTGTACCGCTGTGCGGTCCTGCGGATGTGCACCGGATTGAAGTTCGCCGCTTCCAGCACGATCTCAGTCGTGGCGTCCTCGATCTCGCTGTTGGCGCCGCCCATCACCCCCGCGAGCGCGACGGCGCCTTTCGGGTCGGCGATGACGATGTCTTCCGGATTCAGAGCAAATTCCTTTCCGTCAAGGGTGGTGATGGTCTCGCGTTCCGCCGACAGGCGCACGATGATTTCACCGCCCCTCAGTTTTTTCCTGTCAAATGCGTGCATCGGCTCGCCGATTTCGGCCATCACGTAGTTGGTGATGTCCACGATGTTGTTAATCGGCCTCATGCCGATGGCGGTGACGTTGGCCTTCAGCCATTCCGGCGATTCGGCGATGGCGATGTTTTTCACCGCCAGACAGCTGTACCGGGGCGCCGCCTCGGGCGACTGAATCGTCACCGAAATGTCCGTGGATGAGCCGAAGCCCTTTTCAAGCGAGTAATCCACCGGGTCCTTCATCCGCCGGCTGAAAAGCGCGCCGATCTCCCTGGCGAATCCGGCGTGGCTCCAGAGGTCCGGCCTGTGGGTGATTGACTTATTGTCTATCTCAAAGCGGACATCCACCCAGTCCGGATAGAGGGATGCCATTGACACCCCGAGCGGAGTCCCCTCCTGAAGAATTTTGATGCCGCTGTGATCGTCGGAAAGCCCGAGCTCCCTGTCCGAACAGAGCATTCCCGACGACTCGACGCCGCGGATTTTGGCCTTTTTTATGGTGAACCCCCCGCCGAACACCGTGCCCACCGGCGCCAGTGCGACGATGTCCCCCTTTTTATGGTTGGGGGCGCCGCAGACAACGGTACGTTTTTCCCTGCCGTCGTCGGTGTCGACAACGGTGAGTTTGTCTGCGTCCGGATGGCGCCGCACGTCAAGTACCCTGGCGGTCACGACGTCCTTCAGAAAGGGGTTCATGTACTCGATACCCTCGATCTCCGCCGTGGACATCGTGAGCGCGTCGGCGATTTTTTCCGGCGCGATGCCGGTCACGTCTACCATTTTAGCGAGTATGTTCAGCGAGAGCCACATGGAATTCACTCCGATCGGATAATGATTGAGGGGTCTCCTCAGAACTGATTGAGGAACCTGATGTCGCCGCTCAGAAAGTGACGGATATCGTTGATCCCGTACTGCATCATGATGAGCCTGTTGAGTCCCAGCCCGAAGGCGAAGCCTGACCACTCCGCCGGGTCGATGTTTCCGAATTTAAGCACATTGGGGTGGACCAGACCGCAGGGGAGGAGCTCGACCCAGCCGCTCTGCTTGCACACGCTGCACCCTTTTCCGTCACAGATAAGGCAGTGTATATCCAGCTCAAAACCCGGCTCGACAAAGGGAAAGAAACCGGGACGCAGACGTATCGTCACCTCACGTTTCATGATTTCCTTTAACAGGACCTTCATGAAATAGATGAGGTTGGACACCGAAATGTTCCGGTCCACCATCATCCCCTCGACCTGGTAAAATGTGTTTTCGTGCGAGGCGTCGGTGGCCTCGTAGCGGAACACGCGGCCCGGTCCGATGACCCTGAAGGGCGGCTTCAGTTTCTCCATCCCCCGCACCTGAATCGCCGATGTGTGGGTGCGGAGCAGGTTGCCGTCCTCGGTCCAGAAGGTGTCCTGCATGTCGCGCGCGGGGTGGTGGGCCGGAATGTTCAACGCCTCGAAATTATAGTATTCGGTTTCCACCTCGGGTCCGTCCAGTATTTCGAATCCCATGGAGGTAAAGATGTCCTCGATTTCGTACTGGACCCTTGAAAGCGGGTGCAACCGCCCTCCGTGCAGGGAAGGGGCGCTGTGCGGCGCGTTAAGGGTGACGTCCAGCCATTCATCAACGGCCAGCTTTGAGCCGCCGCTGCGGAGCAGGGTCTCTATTTTCGCGTCCAGCGCGTCCTCAACCGCTTTTTTGATCTCGTTGGACCGCTTGCCGACGGAGGTCCTCTCCTCCGGGCTCAGGGAGCCCAGGGTCCGAAGGATCTGCGTGAGCCTTCCCTTGCGGCCGAGGTATTCTATTCTGATTTTTTCCAGGTCTTCGGTGCCGGCAGCCGCGTCAATCGCCGCCAGCGATGCGGAGTGTATCTGGTCCAGTTCCTGTTTCATGGCCGGATCCTCAATTGGTTTTAGAGTGACAAATGATCGGAAGGGGCGTCAAAAAGTCAAGAATATTTGGAGATGATGCCGCTCGTTCACCGCTGACTTCAAGAATCTAGTGCAATAACTGAAAAAAGGAAAGACCTCAAAAAGCGATAGATCCAGAGTTTTCGTGGCTAACCAAAACAGAGGGGTATCGCTTAATGAGGTCCTATAACCGTATAAATTCGGCAGAGCGC
>JBGSQT010000039.1:0-38642 GCA_041737965.1 Spirochaetota bacterium
GCGCGGCGGCGCGTTGAAGGAAGACGGCGAAACGCGCGGCGCCGGGTCTTCGGCGCTCGCATGCAGGGCGATGGTGACCGCCGCCGACGTGACGGTGGAGACCGCGGAATCGCGCGGCCTTACCGGAGATTTTTTCGAAGACGAGGAGGAGTACCGGAGCGCACTGGAGAGCTCGCTTTCCGGCGCCCTCCCCGACCCGTTCGTACGGCACATCAAACTTTCCGTCCCCGCGCCGCTCCCGGAGGACGGGCTTTCGGACCTCGACAGGACCCTCCGTGCGCTCGCACCGGGTGACACCCGGCCTGTTGAAGTGCCCCTCCCGGTCCTTCGCGGCCTCGCCGGCGCCCTCCGCGCCGACTCCGGCAGAATCGGCGCGGCGATAGTTTGTGACGCCGAACAGCAGTCCCTGATCGCCATAACCCCGGGACACCGGAACGTTCCCCATTACGGGATCGCGGTCGACCTGGGTACCACCACGGTGGCGGTGGAACTCCTTGACCTGTCATCCGGAAAAATTATCGCCGTGGCGAGCGGCTACAACAACCAGGTACGCCGCGGTGTCGACGTCATCGGAAGGATCAACTACGCCTCCTCGCCGGAAAGGCTCGGCGAACTTCGGGCCGCCGCCGCCTCGTCGATAAACCGTCTGGCGGGATCGCTCGCCGCAAAAGCGGTCATACGGCGCGATGAAATCGTCGCGGCATCCGTCGCCGGAAACACGGTGATGACGCACCTTTTTCTCGGCCTCGACCCGGAATACCTGAGGCTCGAGCCCTATACCCCCACTGTCCATTCCGTCCCGGTTCACTCGGCGGAGGACCTCTCGCTTGACATACATCCGCGTGCAGGTGTGACGATCGCCACCGCCGTCGGGAGCTACGTGGGCGGCGACATCACCGCAGGCCTCATTTCAACCGGAATACCGGGCCTTGCCGAAGGGGTTGACCTGTTCATCGACATCGGCACCAACGGCGAGATGGCGGTGGGTAACCGCGATTTCATAATGGCCTGCGCCTGCTCCGCGGGCCCCGCCTTCGAGGGGGGGGGGCTCACCTGCGGCATGAGGGCCGCTCCAGGCGCGATTGACAGGATCAGGGTGGATGAGGAAACCGGCGCGCCGGAATTCGGGGTCATCGGCGGGGGCGAACCCGCGGGGATCTGCGGTTCCGCCGCAATAGACCTGCTGGCGGAGCTCTTCCGCGCCGGATGGATCGATTCCGGCGGGAAGCTCTCCCGGGACCGGGAATCGCCCCATCTGCGCGTCGACGGAAGGAGGGCGTCATATATAATTTCGCATAACGCAAACTCGGGGGTGGCCGTGACCGAGGGGGACATCGATTCGGTGGTGCGCGCCAAGGCGGCCATCTATTCCGCGGCGGACCTGCTCCTGTCGAAAGTCGGCCTCACCTTTGCCGACATAGGCAGGGTCCATGTCGCCGGCGGTTTCGGAAGATACCTTAACATCCGGAGCGCCGTGACCATCGGGCTGCTCCCCGACATCCCCAGTGAGCGTTTCACCTACATGGGGAACGCGTCGCTGAAGGGGGCCGCGCTCATGCTCCTTTCCGGCAGCTTCAGAAAACTTCACCGCGACGTCGCCGCCATGACCACCTATGTGAATCTAAGCAACGAGCCGGGATACATGGACCGCTACACCGCCGCCCTTTTCATTCCCCACACCGACTTTTCCCGTTTCCCCACAGTGAACCGATGACCGCCCGCGACGACGCGCATGAAACCGCCCTGGCCCGCGCCGCAGCCGCGCTTGACGGTGTAAAGCTTGAGGAACGGATGAAGATGCTGGATATCGATTGTTCCGCGCGCGGGGAATGGCTGGAATTCCGGGCCTTCGGCGAAAGGGCGGTCATCTCGATAGACGACCTTACGGTCCGGGCCGCGGAGCGGGACCGTACAATGAGCGTAACGGAACAGATACTGGTGCTCCACTATCTGCTGAACGACGCGCCGGTGCGGCCGACCGGGGAGATAATCGGGTTCAGGGACCTGCCGGGCGGCCTCTTCTATCACGGCCCCTTTATGGCCCAATCGGCGGAACGGCTGGCCCGCGGCGCGTCGACCGTGGAGCGGCTGAAAAAAGGATGCGGCCGCGTCATGACGGGGCCATTCGGCGCCGGGGATTTCGGCGCGGCGCTTCATCTAATGGGGAGCCTCCGTGCCTATCTGGTGTTCCGGGCGGGAGACGAAGAGGCCCCGCCTCGCGCCGACATACTCTTCGATTCCGCGGTCCGGCGGGCCTTCAGCACCGAGGACGCGGCGAGAGCGGCGGCGCTGCTGTGCGCAAAAATTATTGAATCAATGGGGGATCAACCCTAGGGCTGACCCTCCGCCCCCCCCTTCGTGCCCGGATCGCTGCTGCATCGCATATCCCTGTCCGGATGGCAATGGCTTCTTACCCTGTCAAGCTCCTGTTTGAGCATGTCAACCTCAAAGGAGAGAAGCCTCTGTTCATTCCTGTTCATGGCGGCCTTAAGCGCCTGTAACGCCGATTCGTAACTCTCTTCAGTTTCCCGGACGATCGGCTCTATCGCCTCGCCCGCCTTAGCCGCGGAAAGGAGCTTTCGTTCAAAGGCGATCCTCCCGGCAATGATTTTCATCTTCCCAAGTTCGACATCGACGTTTTCCATCATGTCGTCAATCTTTTCGATATGATCGCCGAAAGGCACCAGGCCCGCTCTGATCCGGTGCCCGCAGTCCTCACCCAGGCAGCCGGCATCCCTCTCCTGCCGGAGACACGGCTCTTTCAGCGATATGACACCCGTCACCACGGAGTCGACCGCCGGCAGAAGGAGCGACACCGCGTCATTTCCGCCGAGCGCGAGCCGAATCGCCCCCGGCCATGCCGTGTTTGACGAATCCAGCACCGGTATGCCGCCGTATGTGCTGTCCCGCACGGCCTCGAGGGCCCTGTTCAGCGCCGCAAGGTACGGACCGCACCCTCCGCCCCCCTGGACTGGATCGTAGGCGCTCGCCACCGCCATGCTCCTCGCATCGTTCAGACAACCCTTGAGCTGGCGAAGCGAAAGCTCCGCGAAAAGCATTATGTCCTCTCCCCGGTCGAGCTCCGATGACGCCAGCTCAAACGGATCGGTTGTCTCCTGCCGCGACGCCGCGCACTGGAGGAAAAATAGAGGCACCAGCAGGCCTGCGGCTGCAACTACGAATTTTGCTTTCATAATAATAGTATCGGAAATACCGGTGTGAATTTCAACCCTGCCTTCTTTGTTGCGGCAAATCTGATTTTACCGGGACGGCGCGATGTTGTTGCTGGCACGAATCGCCCGCTGGCGTTTTCCCGCCGTGTTCGGACGCACGGCGATCCTTCCGGCCGTCCGGAAGGATCGCTGCCCCTGATACCGCCCGTTTCCCGAAGAGACTGATCGATTGAGCCGGTCAGCGGTCAGATATCAAGCTTCTGCAGCCGGTCGATGAACCCGTCCATCCTGTCATCCCTTTTGTCCAGGTGCTCCCGGACCTTGCGGGTGAAAATCCTCTTCTGTTCCGGCGTCAGCATGTTGTAAAACTCGCTGATATAGCCGATTTTTTCCTCCATCTTCCCGTGGTTTTTCCTCATCTGCGTCCTGACAATGGCCACGATTTCATCGACATTGGCGGTGTCTCCCTTCACTTTTTCACGCACAAGGGCGAGCACCTGCTTCCTCTCATTGAGTCCCGCCAGAATGTCGCTTTTTACGCGCCCCCTGAGCTCCTTGAACTTCGCCTTCTGCGCGTCGGTAAGGCTCAGGTCGCTCTCGATCTGGCTGACCTTCCGTTCGAGAAAACGCTCGTGATGCCTCATGCACCCTCTTTCGCCGAACCTCGGTCCGCAGGAGACCAGCGTCAGCGCAAGCCCCGCAGCTGCAACGGCTGTTCCAAAAATCAATTTTCCTTTCATTGCATCAACTCCTTTACTAAGTGTTATCCCCAAGGTATAATCCGCGCGCCGTTAGATCATGTCGCCCCGGTTAAAAAATGTAAAAATGTGTAAATCGCGAAAGTTAATGCTTTTCTTTTCACCCCGGCCCGGTATACTTATTCCATACACCATGAAAAAAACCATATTGATCATCGACGACGACAGGAAACTCCAGGACCTTCTGGAGGAATACCTTTCCGGCTACGGATTCAAGGTGGCACGGTGCCTCGACGGCGCATCGCCGGCGGATGCGATACGTTCACACGCCCCCGCACTGGTGATCCTGGACATCATGCTCCCGGTAAGGGACGGATTCGAGGTGCTGAAGGAGATACGGAGCGCCGGGGCGATTCCGGTGATAATGCTGACCGCCAAGGGCGAGGAGACCGACAGGATTCTCGGCCTGGAGCTCGGCGCCGACGATTACCTTCCCAAGCCTTTCAATCCGCGCGAGCTGCTTGCAAGGATAAAGGCGGTGCTCCGCCGGAGCGCCGGTGCCGCCCCCGGAAACATGGACGCTCCGCTTATCGCCTGCCGTGGATTCGAACTCGACCTCCTGAAGGGATCGCTTTCCCGTTCCGGCGCCGCAGCGGATGTCTCCACGACCGAATCGGCCCTCCTGTCGGTGCTCATGCGGAATTCCAACAGGGTCGTATCAAGGGACGACCTGATGAACGCCGCCAGGGGCCGCGACTCCATAGCCTTTGAACGGAGCATCGATGTGCATATCAGCAAACTGAGGGCGAAAATCGCAGGCATCTCAGGCGAGCGGGACGTGATCAAGACGGTGTGGGGCCGCGGGTACATGTTCGTGGAGAAACAGTGAAATCGAGAGGCCTCTACATAAAGATTCTGGCATCCTTCATCCTCCTCCTGGCGGTGGCGGGGGCGCTTGTCATGGCCCTCTTCAGAATCGCGGTGATCAACGCGGCGCCGCACGAATCCCTCATGAAGCTGCGGAATGCCAACGCGTACGTGCTCCAGGAGCTGGTGAAGACGAGGCTGAAAGGCATGCCGGCACAGCGGGCGGCACGGAGCGGCGAGGTCGCAGGGCTTGTGAAAACGCTGGGGAAACTCTACAAGGCGAAGATCTGGATCGACTTTCCCCGCCGGAAATCCGTGGTGAAATCCTTTGAAGGCCCGATCCCCCGCCTGCCGGAACACGCCGGCTGGGGAAAAGGCGGGTTCGCGGGCCATCTGAAGGTTCGGAGCCCGTTTCTGGTACGCTTCCCCTTCGCAATCGACGGCGAAACCGCGGTGCTGTATGTCGCCATGGAGCATCCGCCGAAGTTCATCGACGAAAAAACATTTTTCCTGGGCCTTGCTGCCATCGGCCTCATCATCGCACTGCTCATGGTGCCGGTGTCGCGGCTGATCACCGTCCCGCTGAAGGAACTGAGCCGCACCTCCCGCTCGATCGCCAGCGGCAATCTCGGGGAAAGGGTGTGGGTCGCGGGAAGGGACGAACTGGGCGAGCTCGGCACCGCCTTCAATGAAATGGCGGACCGCGTTGAAAACATGATCAGGAGCACCAGGGAGCTGACCGCCCACATATCCCACGAACTGCGGTCGCCCCTCACGCGGATGACCGTGGCGCTGGAACTCCTTTCAGACAAAAAACCGAGGAAGGGCGCCGCCGGGAAAAGGCTCCTGGCCTCGGCCATGAAGGAGATCGTGGAGATGGACAGGCTCATAGGGCAGATACTACGGCTCTCAAAGCTGGAGATGAGAGGGCCCGTCGAGGAAAAAACCGAGGTGGACCTGGCCGGGGAAACGGCGGCGGTGCTGAAACGCTACGCCGCCGTTATGCGAACCAGGAGGATCCGCCTCCAAGGCCCGTCCGGCCCGGCGCCGGGACCGGTGTACGGATTCGCCGACGACCTGCGGACCGCGGTGGGGAACGTCGTCGACAACGCAGTGAAATATGCGCCGGACGGGAGCGGGATCGAAATACGCTGCTTCGAATCCGGCGGCCGCGCGGTACTGTCGGCTTCCAACGACGCACCGAACCTCGAACACGCCGAAGCCGCGAAGCTTTTTCTCCCCTTTTACCGCGGCCGCGGCGTACAGGAGTCCGGTTCAGGCCTTGGCCTTGCCATCACCGAAAAAATCGTGGAGATGCACGGAGGCTCGACGGAGGCGGAGATTTCGGAAGGCAGGGTGACGGTGATTATTTCGCTCCCCCTGGGCGGTCCGTCCTCCTGAACAGTCCGCCGAAGGTGACGCACGGATTCCGGAGATGCAGGTCAATCAAAACGGCATATAATGTCTCCGGTGCAGATCCCTTTTTCATGCATCATACATCCGGTGATTTCCGGCTCCATGCGATAGCCGACCTCCAGTATGTCCAGCCAGCACCTGATGCGCATCAGGACGCCGCACTGGTACCGGTCGATGCAGCCCATCATGGACACGCCCCTGTAGGCGAAACATTCCCCCTTTTTCCATTCCCACCGGAATACTCCCGGCGCTGGGATCGCGGTCGTAAACATTTTCAGGACCGTTTCCGGAAGCACCATCGACAGGGCCGAGCGCATGAAGCGGTACAGCTCATCGAAGGATTCCACGCGATCCCCGGTCATACCCAGAAGTTTTCCGGTACGCCGCACCTCCGTCGGCGCCATAGACCTGATTGCGGCGAGATTGAGCCTGTTGGCAGTCTCGATGCCGAGCTCTTGTTGCGCATTGTAGAACCACATTCCGTCATGCGTGAGCCACCCCCTGGCGAGATAATCCCTTACCGCATTCGAGGGCGGCAACGAGTCCGACGGAAGGATTGATTGTACCGGCATCTTGCTTCCTCCTTTATTTTATGTTACTCCTCTGTGATTCTGATGTGGGCTTACCGGGCCTTCAGGGCATGCCATACCGCATCGCCGAGCTCGCGGATCGCCTTGTCGACCGGGGTCATGCATCTGCCGGAGAGAAACAGCCGCGAGTATTCCTGGCACGGTCCGAGAACCATGCAGACATACACGTCCGGCGGCATCCTCTGGAGATCTCCCGAGTCGACATGGGCTTTCATCCACAGGGCGATGCCGGAAAAAAATTCCGCATTCATCTTGATGAATTCATCCTCGCTCTGTTCCATGAAACCGGCATGGCGTTGCTGAAAAAGAAAGCGGGCCTGGTCCGCATTTTGTGCAACCCAGTTCAAGTGGTACCGTACCGAGCCGAGCACCCCCTGCTTCGCGTTTTTTGCACTCCCCAGTTCTCCGAGCAGCCCCTTCTGATAGTCGGCGATCCCCTGAAAATACAGCTGTGCGGCCAGCATGTCCTTTGACTTGAAATGATGGTACAGGCTCCCGACGCTGACGCCTGCCCTGGAACAGATATCTTCAATACCGGTCGCCTCATATCCCCTTTCCGTGAAGCACTCAAGCGTTGCGCGAAGGATCATACGCTTTCTGGCGGGGGACGTTGAATGGATCGATTTCGGTTTTTTCACGCGCATGCCTCTGTAATATTAGAATTTCATATTAGAATATCATTCTAATATGTCAATCCCTTTTCTATTAAAAATTGTACTTGTCCGCAGCATAATACTGCGATAGCATCAACAATATATACTACCGATTGAAAACAACGCATCCCATGGCACAAGCAATTCCGTATTTCATACCGTATTCCGCCCTGGACCGGATTTTCGAATCCTTCGCGACCCTCCTTGCGGCGGACATCAAGCAGGGCCGAAAAGAACACCTGATACAATACATGATCAGCCATAGGATAAAGGGTTTTGAACCCTATCGGAATCATCGCGTCCCACGGGGGGCGGTAAATTCTTTGGCGTATTTTCATTTTCACAAACGGCACAATAGTAGATCCCATGCCGGAGGCAAATTATGAAATCTCCATCAAGAATAACCACACGCAAAGGCACCGCCCTTTTCACGTACATGAACATCAATCAGAAGAAATACTTACTTCTCGCGTTTTTATTTATCCTTGTCACTATGCATTGTGCCGGCAGTTCGGAGAGGGTACAAACGCTCAATACCGGTGTTGAACAAATGTGCGAACAGATCACGATCACTCTTCGCCGGGGTAACAATAAAACGCTGGCGATAATGGATTTTTCGGATTTTAAAGGTGGTAAAAATGATTTTGGCAGATATCTGTCGGAAAAGTTGATTTATTCAATGTATAAAATCGAAGGAATAAAAGTTGTAGAAAGGAATCAGCTTCAAAAGATACTCAAGTCCCTTGAATTTCAGCAGACAGGCCTGGTTGATGCGGATACTCTTCAAAGAATCGGTCATCTTACCGGCGCAAATGCGGTACTTGTGGGAACAGTAACTGATTTGGGTGATTCAATCGAGATTAATGGAAGAATCGTCAATACAGAGGATGGAATGATAGTTGCAGTGATGTCGGTTCCGCTGGCCAAGAACAAACAGCTGGACTCCTTTTTTGGGAAAACGGGTAAGGATGTAACGGCAAATACTGTAAAAGAAACAGGTTGGAAATACGCTCAAGATATAAAGCTGACGTATAGAATAAACAGGTTCGGTGACGTTGAATGTGCAACGTATAATGGAAAAGACTGTTTATGGGGATTGAATGAAGAGCAAATAATAAAAAATAGAATCGTACCTCTCGCGTGCGGAGAGCAGCACAGTAAAATCTGGAGAGACGGCGGGGGGTATGACAATCCGGATCATTGGTGTTACAGGCTGAGGTTAAGAGAGCAGAACCATTAAAGACAGATGCAAAGTACTGAAGCACGGATGATGCCGCCGCGTTTCCGCGGCGGCAGTCGTTTCTATTATTTCGAATCGATCCACTTCATCATCTTCCGGAGCTCGGCCCCCACCTTTTCGATACGCTGTTCCCGCTCCTTCTCCTTGATCCTGTTGAACTCGGGCCTCCCCTTTTCGTTTTCCTGGATCCACTTTTTCGCGAAGCTCCCGTCCTGTATCTCGCCGAGGACTTTTTTCATCTCCTTTCTCGTCTCGTCGGTGATGATCCTCTTTCCCACCATGTAATCGCCGTATTCGGCCGTGTCCGACACGGAGTAGCGCATGTAGTTGATCCCGCCCTGGTAGAACAGATCCACGATGAGCTTCAGTTCGTGAAGGCACTCGAAATAGGCGATCTCGGGCTGGTACCCGGCGTCCACAAGCGTTTCGAAACCGGCCTTCACAAGCTCCGAGGCGCCGCCGCAGAGGACCGTCTGCTCTCCGAAAAGGTCGGTCTCGGTCTCTTCCTTGAACGTCGTCTCGATGACGCCGGCCCTGGTGGCGCCGATCCCCCTCGCGTACGCGAGCGCGGTAGCCTTCGCGCTGCCTGAGGCGTCGTTATATATGGCGATGAGGCACGGCACCCCGCCCCCCTTCTGGTATTCACTGCGCACCAGGTGCCCCGGCCCCTTGGGCGCCACCATGATGACGTCCACGTCTTTTTTCGGCACGATCTGCCCGAAGTGTATGTTGAAGCCGTGGGAAAAGACCAGGGTTTTTCCTGCCGCGAGGTGCGGCTCCACGTCTGCCTTGTAAAGCTTCGCCTGGATGTGGTCCTGGGCGAGTATCTGGATCACGTCCGCCGTTTTCGCCGCGTCCGAGGCGCTTACCGGCTTGAAATTGTGCGATTCCGCCAGCCGATAGTTATCGGTCCCCGGAAGTTCCGCCACGATCACCTCAAGCCCGCTGTCCCTCAGGTTCTGCGCCTGCGCGTGCCCCTGGCTCCCGTAGCCGATTACCGCGATTTTCTTCCCGCCGAGAACGCCCATGTCGGCGTCGTTATCGTAATACATCTTTGCCATGATATTCTCCTTGTGCTGTTATTGCTGCGCGTGCCCCCGCGTCTGGATTGTCACTCCTTGATCATGGAGATGCGTCCCGTCCGCATGAGTTCCTTGATACCGTAGGGCCGTATGAGCTCGATAAAATTGTCGAGCTTTTCCGGGTCCCCCTTTACCGCCATGGTTATGGTCTTCGGCGATATTCCCGCGATGTCGGCGTTGAAAAACTCGCAGAGCTGATAGATCTCCGCGCGGTTTTTTGGAACCGCATTCACCTTTACCAGCACCGTCTCCCGCTGCACTATGGGCGAGTCGGTGAGATCGGCCACCTTTATGACGTCGATGAGCTTGTTGAGCTGTTTCTTTACCTGCTCGATAACCCGGTCGTCCCCCTTCACCACTATGGTCATGACCGAGATGTTGTCGTCCTCGGTAGCGCTCACCGCCAGCGAGTCTATGTTGTACCCCCGGGCGGAGAAGAGCCCCGCGACCCTGGCGAGCACGCCGAACTTGTTTTCCACCTTAACAGAAATTATATACTGCCTCATGTACCCGTCCTCGCAAATCCCGTATTCCACGGCGCGCCGCCCCGAGGGGCTCACGCCAGTTCCTGCATGATGGTGTCCTTGATCGACTTCCCCGCCGGCACCATCGGATACACGTTCTCCTCTCTGGAGACCTGGAAATCAATTATTATCGGCCTGTCCTTGATCGACAGCGCCTCCTGGATCGCCGGCACGACATCCTCTTTTTTTTCAACGCGCAGGCCGGCGGCGCCGTACGCCTCGGCCAGGGCCTTGAAATCTGGCGCGCAATCGATGCAGGTGTGCGAATACCGTTTGTCGAAAAAAAGCTGCTGCCACTGGCGCACCATCCCCAGGAACCCGTTGTTAAGGATCGCGACGATGATGGGAAGGCGGTGCTGTACCGCCACGATGAGCTCCTGTATGTTCATCTGTATTGAGCCGTCTCCGGCGATGTCGAACACGCGCTTGTCGGGCCTGGCCAGCTGCGCGCCGATGGAGGCGGGAAACCCGTACCCCATGGTCCCCAGGCCGCCCGATGAGATCATTGTCCTCGGCTCTGAAAATTTATAGAACTGCGCGGCCCACATCTGGTTCTGCCCCACTTCTGTGCAGATGATGGCCTCGCCTTTTGTCTGCCTGTAAATTTCCTCCACCACGTACTGCGGCTTGATCCTCCCCTTGCCGGAATCCTCGTATGACAGGGGATGGTTTTTTTTCACCTCCATCAGCTCCGCAACCCATTCGTCGATCTGCGGCGCCTTCACCGCCATGTTGATCTCCTTCAGGATGCGCCCGCAATCGCCGACAATGGGAACGTCCACCATCACGTTCTTGCTTACCGACGCCGGGTCGATATCGATGTGGATGACTTTGGCGCTGGGAATGAAGGTTGCGATGTTCCCCGTGACCCTGTCGTCAAACCTCGCGCCTATGGCTATCAGCAGATCGGAATTGTGCACCCCGTAATTGGCATAGTAGGTGCCGTGCATGCCCAGCATCTCCAGCGCCAGCGGCTCCGTTTCCGGGTAGATTCCCAGGCCCAGCAATGTCGTGGTCACCGGAATGCCCGTCTTCTTGATGAAATCCCTGAGCTCCTTGTGCGCGTTGGCGATCACCACTCCGCCGCCGACGTACACCACCGGTTTCTTCGAGCTTTCGATGAGCCTGCAGGCTTTCTGAATCTGTCCGGGATGGCCTTCATATACCGGTTTGTATCCCTTGAGGTTCACCGTGTCCGGATAGGAGAACACATACTCCGACTTCGACACGTCCACCGGGATGTCGATGACCACCGGGCCCGGCCTTCCGGTGGAGGCGATATGGAACGCCTCCTTGATGATCCTGGCAAGGTCTTTCACGTCCTGCACCAGATAATTATGCTTGCATATCGGCCTTGTAATGCCGGTGACATCCACCTCCTGGAAGGCGTCGTTGCCGATCATGTTTCGCGAGACCTGCCCCGTGATCACCACCAGGGGGACCGAGTCCATGTGCGCCGTGGCGATGCCGGTGACGCAGTTTGTCGCGCCTGGTCCTGATGTGGCGATGACGACGCCCACCTTGCCGGACGCCCTGGCGTATCCGTCGGCCGCGTGGACCGCGCCCTGCTCGTGCCTGCTCAGGATGAACCTGAAGGGTGCGTTATGGATATGGTGGAATATCGGGATGACCACCCCCCCCGGATACCCGAACATGAATTCGACACCCTCGCGCTTGAGGGACTCGATGATTATTTCAGCCCCAGTGATCTTCAATTATTACTCCTCGCTTCGGCATTATAAAAGAACAATTCTTAATTTTTATGCGCCAGCCTACAGGCAGCATACCGGTACTTTCCGTATTGAAAGTCAACAACATAGCGCCGGCGAATCATTTTTGTCAATTTTTTTTCTCGTGGCTCCTTTAAGACTTGAATAGGGGTTTACAATTGAATATTATAATACATGAATTCGGGACGGCATATGGAACATTTCATAAACGACATCTATCAGGAAATCTCTAAGGCGAACTCGAGCGATCACATCAACGCGATCCCCCACTCGGACACATTCTCAAAAAATATGGAGATGCAGGCCGGCATAAAGCGCCATGAAGTGGGAAAGGCGGTGCAAATACTCAAGGAGGCGCACAAAATATTCTTCATCGAAATAGTGAAGGAGGATGAGTCCAAGGACATAAAAAGGGTCGTGGGATACGTCGAGACAGTCCCATCCACCATCACCAGGTTGAAGGTTTATTTCCAGAACACACTCATAATGGAGTATCAGAATCAGTTTAAGGTGAAACTCCCCGTGGCCAGCATCATCAGGGAGCTGCTTGCAAAACCCTCTTACAAAAACTCGCTCATTGGACAGATAGCCAACAAGGCGATGATGCTGGAAGAGTATGAAAACCTGCTGAAAAAGGAACCGGGCCAGTATACCGACATCTGGAAAAACCGCGCACTGGAAGAGATAATAAGCCAGATTCGGCAGGCCGATCGGCAGTCGCCGGCCGTAACGGCGCAGGAGGAAGTGCCGCCGGTTACGCTTTCTTCCAATCAGAGACGCGCCGTGGACAGCGACCTGTACGGTGAGTATTCAAAGACCACGGCGCAGAAGCCGGCGGCGACGGTACTGAAAATATACGGATTGGAGTTTTTCCTCCGGGTCAACTTCAGAAAGTATAATTTTTCACTGCTCACCGACATGATCAACAAGGGGACCATCAGCGGAAAAGAAGACCTCAGGATGATGAAATCGATGCTCCTGAAGGTCAAGGCGAACGCCGACAGGGACAGAGATCTTGCGAAATACGCCGGGGATATACACGGTCTCGAAAAGGCAATCGTTATGCGTATGGTATCAGGAAAATGACCGTCATACGAGAAAACCTGTTAGAAATCACCGGAGGCTCTTTCCAATGCTGAAGAAACTGTGCGAAGATATATACGGTCTTATCTCGATTTCCAACTCAAAGGACAACATCGACGCCGTACCTAATTCCGACCTGTTTCTCCGGGAGATCACCTCGGTTCTCGGCGCGGACATAAACATCATTAGGCGGGCGATCAACATCCTGAAAGAGGCGCACAAAATCCTGACAATAGAAGTGGTACAGGAAGACAAACAGAACAACATCAAACGGATCGAGGGGTACGTTGAGGCAGATTTCAAGACGATTCAGCGGCTGAAAAACATATATCAGAAGTCCCTGATGGATGAATACGAGCTTCAGTACCATAAAAGACTTATGACGCACCAGATAATAAAGGAGATATATTCAAGAATCGGGTCGTTTAAAAATACGCCCATCGGCCAACTGGCCAACAAGGCGATAATGCTGGAGGAGTTCGGGCACCTTCTGGAAAAGAACTATTCCGAGTATACCGACTCCTGGAAATCGAAGAAAATCAACGAGCTCTTCGAAAAGACCGAAAACATGGAAACGCCGTCCGCTGATAAATCAAATGATTCGATTGCGACGGTTCCACCAGCCGCCGCGGCCCCGGAAGAGGCATTGCCGAAACGGGCCGTCGACAGCGGCGAGTTCAACGAATTGTCACAGCAGATTTCTCCGCAGGCGGTACAGAAACTGATGAACATTTACGGCGTGAATTTCTTTTTCAGGGTTCAGCTGAGAAAATACAATTTCATTCAGCTCAAGGAGATCCTGGACAGCGGAATTCTTCGAAAAAGGGAAGACCTGAAACTGCTGAAGGACATGATAAAGAAAGTGAAGGAGAATTATTCGGTCGATACGAAGCTCTCCGAGCACTGGGAGGATCTGAACAGCCTGGACCACGCGGTATCGCACTATCTGCTCTTCTCCAAACGCTGACGAAAGGGTTCCTTACAAATTCTCACCGGCGAACCGGATTGTAGAACCGTATATTTCTTGACAATTCAGGTTCGGCAAATTTTAATAAAACCGCTGATTTAATGAAACGGTCTGCCATCTCTGTGATATTGCATCAGCGCAAATAAATCTGTGTCCCTGTGGTTAGGAAATGAAAAAGCTTTTATCCTTGGCATTGTTCCTGTCGATCCTTCTCTCTGCCGCCGGTGCGCGCGCGGGTGAATTCCTCAACGCGTTTATGCATGTAAATTTCGGCGTGAGCTACGGCATAATCGGCGGCGACATCATAGACTATGAACACAACGCCAACAACTACGTTTTCGGCACTACGGTGTTCAAGGCGGGGCATTACGACCTGTCGTACGGCCTGTTTGTCGACATCCTGCCGATTCCGCCGATTCTCCTGGGAAACGAATCGAACGCGCTGAAATTCGGGATCCGGACCAGGTTCAACAGCAACAACCTCCGCCAGACCCTGACGATAAGGCTTTCATCCTCAAAGGAATACAACTTCCGGGGGGACCTTATCAACTACACTTCATGGATGGTGGGGCCGGTGGTCTATTATTCACCCATAATAAACTCGGACAATCTCGAAGAGACCTACAGATCTTCCGGAGGGTTCACATTATTCCTGCTATTCGGAAAAATCATCGAGGGAAGATTAAGGGCGTATCCGTCTTTGAGAGACCTCGAGGTGACGGTTCCCATACCCTACAGCACATCCCTATCCGGCTACAGGATTGATTTCGGCGCAGGCGCGGCGATTTCTTTCTGCTCGATAAATGTCGGCATGAACATTTTTTATTCCATGCTGAATGTCACCACCGAAACTAGAGTGTACTACCATCTTCCCAGATATCAGAGGTTTGACGAATTCTGCATCGAGATATTCATGGGAATACCGTTCGAATGGTCCAGAATCCCGCTGGTGTTTTAGCCTGTTCCTATTGAACAGACCGATCAGCGCGGCACCGGGTTTTCCCCCGCTCATAGGATTCGAAATTGACATTTTTAACGTAGCATTCGTCGCCCATGTAGCTTAGAAAGTTCAGGAACATCTCCTTCTGCATAAATCCGGGAATTTTCGTGACCGGGCTCTGGCTCTTGTCGAAATAGACGGTCGTGGGAAAACCCTGTACGCCCATCATCATTGCGAATTCCACCGGCTTCAATTCATGGTTCTTGTATCGTATCGTCCCGTTTTCTTCGGTGTCAATGCGGATATACACGAAATTGTCCCTCAGCTGTTCAATCACCTCGCTGTCCGAAAAAACCATTCTGTCCATGGCTCTGCAGTAGGTACACCATTTGGTAAAAAAATAAATCACCACCGGTTTTCCCGTAGCCCTGGCCCGTTCCATACCTTCCTTGAATTCATATCCCCTGTAAGGCCCCGATTCCGCCGTTTTCACGGAGGTTTCCTTTGCCATGAGGCTCTTGTCAGCGCCGTTCTGGTCTTTGCAGGAAAAGACGAATACAACCGCGATCATAACCGTAATAAGCAACATTTTCTTTCTCATAGGCGTGTGTAACCACTCTCCATTTTTAACTATTAAATAAAATATTAAATTTCTATTTTTTTGTCAAGGCCCAGCTACAGTATACCAAAAAAACGGGAAAAAACAAAGCGGGGGCCCGCTTGACAGTTCTCCCTGCCGTGAAGACACGGCGTTTAAGCGATACAGGGCGGCGTCCCCATTGGGCATGCCTCTGCACCGCCCAGTGTGCGCACTAATTGATGGAGAATTACCGCCCGCCGGTGAGGACGGGATCATCCCGCCGCTCCGCCGGCCGCACGGACCGGCGATGGCGGTTTATTGAATTGTTATCGCAGGAAAGTGCGTATCTCGTCGCCGAATTTTGAAAATATCCTGTCCCAGTCGCCGTTGAAATTTTCAAGGGTGGACTCGAACGACTGACGCTCGTATTCGCCGCCGATCCAGACTTCCAGCGCCAAATCCGTGTCCCTGTCCACATAATACCGTGTCGTAATTGCGAGAACGTTCAGATTGTTGACAAGGTTCAAAAAGGCGGCCCTGTGCCGTTTCGCATACTGGCTTCCCGAAAAATAGGAAGACAACAGGTACCCACCGCTCTGGGGGCGAACACTGAAATTCGGATACTGTTTGTCCGTTTCACAGCGGAGCCTTGAGAATTTGCCCTGCACGTCCACGTTGCATTTATATCCCTTATAGGAGAGATGGTTCTTCATCTGCTGAAATGAAGCGGTCTGGGCCGAAGCCTGGTTTCCGAAATAAACGCTTGTTATGAATACTATCGCGATCATTGAGGCTCTGAGGAATGTCCTGTTCATCGTTACATACTCCTTTATGCCGGTTGAAAAATTTGCCTGACATAATCAATCCATGGTTGAAAAAGTCAAGAAATTTAATAATGAATCTTTTAATATCTGAAACCACGGACTGCGGCGTATTATTTGTTGCCCTCCGGGATATCAATCATATGATTGTATCATGAAAAATACGTGTTTTACGAGATACACACTGGGCACTGCAGATGACCGGGGATGATGCAGGCGCGCTGAAACTGGGCATTTTAATGGCCACGGGCCTTGAAGCGAAGCCCTTTATCCAGGGTCTCGATCTCGAAAGGCTGCGTGGATTCCCCTGCAGGATTTTTTCCGGACCGCGCGTCCTCCTGGCGGTGTCGGGAGTGGGAAGGAAAAAGACGGAGGCGGCGGTACATGTTATTGCGGGGGCCGGGGTTTTCGCGGCGATAAACCTCGGTGCCGCCGGGGCCACACGGCGGGGCATCGAGGAAGGGACCGTGTTTCAGGCCGGGCAGGTGATCGAATACCCTGGCGGAGGGTCAGAGCCTGTGCGATTCGGGACGGATACGGTCGGCGACATCCCCGCCTGCTCCCTTGTGACGGTGGACCGTGCGGCCGTCACCGAGGAGGAGCGGAACGAGCTTGCAGGGTACGGCGACCTGGTGGATATGGAAGGATCGGCATTTTTGCGGACCTGCAGGCAGCTGGGCATTCCGGCCCATATCTTCAAATACGTCTCGGATACGCCGGACCATGCCTCGATCCCGGAAATACTGTTCCGCATGTATCGCCTGCGGGACGGATTTTACCGTCGAATGGCGTCCGAGGTGCTCCCGATGTTTTTCGGGCAAAAACCGGGATCATCCCATTGTTAAATCCCGGCCGTGCGGTATTTCAACGGTCCGTTAAATAAAATGCTTGCGTTGGCATAATCATCCACTATTAATGCCTCAAAAATTGCCTTTTTGCACACTTCTTAACAGAAATGCGCACAATACCATGATTATAAAAATCCCATGGAGCCCCTCATGTCCCTAACCAGCGACGATCTCCGGCAGATAGCCAACGCCATCCGCACTCTTTCCATTGACGCAATACAGCGGGCCAATTCCGGCCACCCGGGCATGGCCCTCGGATGCGCGGACATCGCCGCGGTGCTGTGGGGAAAAATCCTCCGGCACAATCCCGGCGACGCCGGGTGGGTGAACCGCGACAGGTTCGTGCTTTCAGCGGGTCACGGCTCGATGCTCCTCTATTCGCTGCTTCACCTCTTCGGTTACGGCATCACCATTGAGGATATAAAAAATTTCCGCCAGCTTGAAAGCCTGACCCCGGGACACCCCGAGCACCGCACGACCCCGGGAGTGGAGACCACAACCGGCCCCCTGGGGCAGGGGTTCGCCAACGGCGTCGGCATGGCCATGGCGCGGAATTACCTTGCCTCGCAATTCAACACGCCGGCAGCCCGCATAATCGACCATTTCATCTACGCCATCGTCAGCGACGGCGATATAATGGAAGGCATATCCTCGGAGGCCGCGTCCATGGCGGGGCACCTCGGACTCGGCGGGCTGATCTACATTTACGATTCCAACAATATCACCATCGAAGGACCCACTGATCTCACTTTTTCCGAGGACGTGGCGATGAAATTCAAGGCGATGAAATGGCACGTACAGAGCGTCGACGGCCACGATTACGGGGAGATAGAGCGGGCGATCCGCGCGGCGCAGAAGGAAACGGCAAGGCCGTCGATCATCATCGCCGGCACCACCATCGCCAAAGGGAGCGCGTCAATGGAGGGATGCAAGGAATCCCACGGCGCGCCGCTGGGAGAAAAGGAGGTCTTAGCCACCAAGGAAAACCTGGGATGCTGCGGCGACGACTCCTTCTGCGTCAACGAAGAGGCGTACCGCGCCTGCAGCGCCCGCGTCGCAGAGCTCAGGGAAGAATACATAAAATGGAACGAGCTCTTTGCAGGGGTAATGACCGGCGGCACGCGGGCGCTTTGGGACTCCTTCTTCACCGCGCCTGATGCCGGCGCGCTCCGCGCGAAACTTCCGGTGTTCGAAAAAGGGAAGGCCATTGCCACGAGGGCGGCGGGCGGAAAAATACTGGAGGCGCTTTTCCGGGAACTGCCGAACCTGATGGGAGGTTCGGCCGATCTGGGCCCGAGCAACAACACCTTCGTGGCCGGGTACGGCGCCATGTCGAAAGAGGGGCCGGGGCGAAACATACATTTCGGCGTACGCGAGCACGCCATGGGCGGCATCCAGAACGGTATCGCCTACTACGGCGGGTTTATTCCCTTCAGCGCGACTTTTTTCGTGTTCATGGACTATATGAGGCCCGCCATACGCATCGCCGCCATCGGCGGCCTCCATACGATATACGTGTTCACCCACGACTCCATTTTCGTGGGGGAGGACGGCCCCACGCACCAGCCGGTTGAGCACCTCGCCGCGGCCAGGGCCATCCCCAACCTGACGGTGATCCGCCCCGCCGACGCGGAGGAGACCGTTGAGGCGTGGCTTCAGGCGGTGACGAAAACCGACGGCCCGGTCATGCTGGTGCTGACCCGGCAGAACCTGCCGGTGCTGGAACGGCCCTCATCGTCGGCTGCCGATCTCGCCAGGGGGGCCTATGTGGTGAGGGACACGGCGGGGGAGCCTGACATCGTGATACTGGCCTCCGGATCGGAGGTGCACATATCCCTTGAAGCGGCGGACACCCTCTCAGCCGAGGGAATTTCCGCCAGGGTCGTGTCCTTCCCGTCATGGGAGCTTTTCGAGCGCCAGGACGAGGAGTACCGGAGATCGGTGCTCTGCCACGGCGCTCCCAAGGCGGTGGTGGAGGCCGGCTCCAGAATGGGGTGGGAGCGCTATGCCGGAAACCACGCCCTGTTCATTACCAGGGACGATTTCGGCGAGTCAGCCCCGTTCAAGGTGCTTGCGGAGCGGTACGGTTTCACCGGAAAGGGTGTGGCGGACCGCGTCCGGGAATTCATGAAACAGAGGGCTAAAGGATAGGCTCCAGGACGCCTTCTTTCCTTCGCAGCAGCGCGCTCCGCGTGATTCTCGTCCCCGGACCGGGTATGTCGTCCCGCCCGGCAAGGGCCCGCGCCAGGGCGTCGATGCGCATCCCCTTCCTGCCGATAACAGGCATTATGACCTTCAGGCCGCTTTCACCGTGCCGGGACCATCCGAGCACCGTCTCATCCATGGGCACCAGCCCCTCCTGAAAATCCTCTCCCGAAGCGAGCCGGGCCGCGGCGGCATCGGCGTCCTTCCGATCCTCAAAGTCGATCCGGTACGCCGCCGCCTCGGTGACCGCCATGACGGGCTCCTTCCCTTCTATGTAGCCGCCGCCCAGCACCTCCATACCTTGGGGAAGCTTTCCCGACAGAAGCTCGTGAAAACCCTGATCAAGGGGAGCGAAAAGGTCGATGTCCGCCAGCTCAGACTCGCTTTCGATCCCAAGCTGGAGGGGATGCCCCATGGAGAGCCTTTCCCGCTTGTTGAATCCCTGGGTGAAGGAGACCGGCGCGCCGGCCATCCTGAGGCCGCGCTTCAGTATTTCAACGAAATCCATGTGTGAGATGAACTTCATCATTCCAGTCTTTGAAAGCTTCAGCCGGTATCGCGCTACGACCGCGTAGCGCTCCCTGAAACGCCCCATTGCGGCCCTCACCGCCTCCGCGTCCGGCTCCGCGTCGAACCCTCCCTTCCTGGCGGTGCAGGGCCCGCAGGCGTCCCTTCCGGCGATGCGCGCGATCACCTTCCGGTACCCGATGTCGACTATGTCCCAGGGGAGCGGCTCCTCCCCGCCGCGCGCCGAAAGAAATGATTCCCACCCCGGAAGAAGCGCGTCTAGATTTTTGCGCCAGATATCGAACCGCGCGAACTCGGTCCAGGAATCGAGGCGGCACCCGTCCCTGTACGACGCCAGGATCACGGGACCCAGACGGGAATCGCCCCGGGCGATCACCCCCTCCAGCTGGGAGGACTGCAGGTCGTGGTTCTTGACGCTTATCTTTCTCGGCAGCCCCCTCTTTATCCTCTGCACCGC
Source organism: Spirochaetota bacterium (assembly GCA_041737965.1). Classification (GTDB taxonomy): domain Bacteria; phylum Spirochaetota; class UBA4802; order UBA4802; family UBA5550; genus JAFGJK01. Next base: position 20,403 of record JBGSQT010000039.1, read on the forward strand.
CTCCTCGAAATACGGGGTATCCATCTGGCGCCGGCGCTGGAACGGGGTGTGCGGCTTCGGCACGAACGGGGAGAGGGTGACGTTCAGCTCCATCCGGCGCTCGGTCGCGTCCAGAATGCGCCGCAGGAGCAGGATGATCGATTCCGCCTCGTCAAACTCCTCGCAGCCCGGAAGTCCCAGCATAAAGTAGAGTTTCAGCATCTTCCATCCGCGCCGCTTCAGGTGCTTCACGATGTCGATGAGGTCGCTGTTGGAAAGGGACTTGTTGGCGCGGCGGCGCATATCCTCCGAACCCGACTCCACCGCGAAGGTGAGGGAGGTCCTGCGCACCTCGGAAAGGATCTCTATCAGAGGAAGGGTCGAGGTGTCGACCCTGAGCGACGGCAGGGACACGGATATTCCCCGCTCCGTGAGAGAGGGGAGGATCATGTTCAGAAGGCCCCCGAGGGCGCGGTAGTCGCTCACCGACAGGGAGGAGAGCGTCACCTCGTCGTAGCCGGTGTTTTTCAGTATCTCCAGGGCCCGCTCTCCCGCCTCGCGGTGCCCGTAGGCCCTGTAGGGGAGATCGTAATACCCGGAGTGGCAGAATGCGCAGAGGTTCGGGCAGCCCCGGGATATCTCCACCACCGCCCGGTCCTGGGCGATCCTCATGTTCGGCACAATGGGCCGTTCCGGGTCCTTCATGGGGCCGCGGTACACCCTCCTCAGCGCGGTGCCGCCGCCTCCTGGCACGAGCAGTCCGTCGATTTCAGCCAGAGAGGCGATGAGGTCCGCCCGCGCCATGCCGGCCTCCTTCCCCGCCAGCAGGACAAGGGCTATTTCGACGAACCCCTCCTCGCCGTCCCCGATGAAAAAAAGGTCCATAAAATCAAAGAGGGGAAGCGGGTTCGAGATGCCGCCGCCCCCGGCGATCACCAGAGGGTCGCCCTCCTTTCTATCCCGGCGCGTCAGCGGCACTCCCCCCAGGTCCAGGATCTGGAGAATGTTTGCCGCAAGGAGCTCGTGGGACACGTTGAAGCCGATTGCGCCGGTTTCGCTGAGGGGCGTGAAGCTCTCCAGGGTGTACAGCGGCACCCCCTCCCCCCTCAGCGCCTCCTCGAAATCGCGCTCAACCGCGAACACCCGCTCGCAGGACACGCCGTCGATCCGGTTCACGGCGTCGCAGAGTATCCTTATGCCGTTGTTCGACATTCCCACCTCGTAGAGGTCCGGGTAGGAGAGGGCAATCCGGAGTTTCGGGTCGCGCTTCACCGCGAGGTTCATTTCGTGCCCCATGTATCTCGCCGGTTTCTGGACCCTGTGGAGCAGTCTTTCTATCTGTCGGAAATATTTATCTTTCATCCGCCTGTTTCCCCTATTTTCCGTCCTCGCCGGAGAGATACACCGCCAGCCCGGCGAACTCCTCGAGCCCCAGGGTCTCCCCCCTGGCGTCGCGCTTCAGCCCCAGCCTGTCCATCGCGCCGAGGGCGGTCTCCCTCGGAAACCGGACGTGGGGCGATTCGGCAAGCGCGCGCACAAGGGTTTTTCTCCTCCCCCAGAAGGCGGCCCTGACGAGCCGGTGGAACAGTTCCCGCTCCGCCTCGCGTTTCAGCAGCGGCTCGCTCCTGCGCCGGAGCGCCATGAACACCGAGGTGACGTCAGGCGCCGGATAGAAGGCGCTCCCGGGAACGGCAAACAGGGCCGAGGCGGTGAAGTGGAACCCCAGGCCTACGGTGAGGGCGCCGTAGGATTTGGTCCCCGGTTTCGAGAGAATGCGGTCCCCCAGCTCCTTCTGGAGCATCACATAGACGCGCGGCGCGCTGAAGTCATCGGCTATTCTGAAGAGTATCTCCGTTGAGCAGTAATAAGGGAGATTCGACACGATCACGGTGAAATCATCCCCAGGATCCGCCTTCAGGAAGTCGGCGTGGATCAGGGTGAATCCCTCCCTGCCGGAAAACCGCTCCTCCAGGGCCCTGGCCAGGCCGGAATCTATTTCCACCGCGGTGGTGTGCCCGGCTTGTTCCACAAGGCCTCCGGTGATCGCTCCCAGGCCGGGGCCGATTTCCAGGACGCGGTCCTCTTCTGTCAGCGAGAGCGCTTCAATTATGCGCGCGGCCGCGTCCCCGGACACAAGAAAATTCTGTCCCAGCTTTTTATTGGGCGAGAGCCCCCTGGCCCCGCATATTTCTATCACTTCGCGTCTGTTCATCGGCGTCACGGTATCAGAGTAAACAGGGGGGCGTGAGCGTCAAACTATTAATGCCCGCGTAGCGGCGGAGGGCTGTCCCGGATCGGGCGTTGCGCATGCAATCAACCGGAACGATACCCTGCGGTGCCCAACCATGCGGCGAATCCGGCGGGTCAGTCATGAAAAAATGCTTGTAAAATGACGATCATGCAACAGAATGATGATCAGCAAGGAATCCCGCGTAAAAAAAACAGATATGAAAGCAAACTCCGGCCTATATGCCTGCGTATTGAGGGCGATGAATGCATCCTGCGTTTCGCTTGCCGCCCTTTTTCTCTTGAATGGCTGCATCACCTCTTCCTATTATAAAGCCAATGAAGAGTACCGTCATGTCATGCGGGAGTTTGACCTCAGCCACCGGGGTAATCACCGGGTATACGAGGGGATATGGAGCGATACCGTGGAAATCGACGGCGTCGAATCAGTGCATCTCCAATTCGACGGCTTTTTGAAAGGGAAGGAGCGTTATCTCGACGTGATAATCCCGAAAAAGGGGAGGATACGCCCAGGGTACGAGATTGTCCCGGGAAAGGGGCTTCAGGAATCAAAAAATACAGTTGAAGTACCCGGGGGTTTGATCTTCCGGGAATCCGGGAAAAAAGTCAGCGGACATCATCCGGCCTATCTCCTGCTTCAGTCAATGCAGCCATTGGACGGCATGAAATCTTTTTATGTCCTGTTTAATCAGAAGGTCGGAATGAAATCCGATCCGGCCGCGATACTGAAAGACTATTTCGGCTACGAAATAACAAACCCCCAAATCCCTCTCGTGCTGGTGAATCTTGATACCACGCTCAATTACCAGTACTCGGCGCAGTGCATCGTCTGGGACAGGGGGAGTGACGGCAGCGCGGTGGTGACCCATATCGGCTTAGACAACGATCAATACGACGGCCCCCGGATGGAAATCGGCTGGCGGGAGAGAAACAGGCCTGTGTACATTCTGAGACAGGGGGGATACATCGGAACGGTCCTGGCCGACATCATCACCTCGCCAATCCAGCTGGTGAGAATGCTCCTTACGGGATTCTCAGGAGGCGTTCGATAACACCGGCGCTGCCGCAGCGGTTCGCCCTATCTTTTATCCATCACAGGAAGAGCTCATCATGAAAAAACCATACTTGGCGCCGGTGATGCTGCTTTCAGTCATTTTCGGGCTTCAGTGCGCCACCGAAGAGATGCGTCAGGTGCGGGGGCGCCCGCCCGGAACGGGCATGCGCCGGGAACCGCCCCCCCGGCAAGATGATCATGGCAGCAGATAGAAGTTTTCCTCGTGCAATGGCTTTTTCCGAAATTCAACGCGGGCGAGATGGATCCTCTTGTCCATGAGATAGGCAAGGTGCACCTCGCGGTCCCTGACGCTGAAATCGACCCTGTCGTACATCCCGAAAGTGCGGTTTCCCGCAAGAATGAACGAGGAGGCGCCCCCTGTCCTCGAGGCCTGCATGTCGGTCACTTTGGCCACCAGCGTCCCCGGTATGCGTATATCGACCTTATCAACCCTCCGCCCGCCGAGATCGAGAACATTTGTGCCGTTATACATGAGCATGGCCCTGCCGGGTCCGTGCGAGGCCTGAAACACCGACGAAGTCCCGTCCTCACCGAAAGAGGGGACGGTGCAGGAGTAATAGGGCCCGAAAAGCCGGTCCCTGTACTTCACGTACCACTGGTATTCCTTCATGTAGGCGACCGCGTACTCGGTGAGGTCGCCGTTCACCGAAAATCCCTTGTAATCCTCGACATAATCCGACAACGCCCTCCTGCCGGTATTGACGCACCGGTATGGACCGAATGTGGTGTCATTGATTCTGACGTAAATGACCCGGGCGAGGCCTCCGCATTCCCCTCCGGCGGTGCGGACGGTCTCTATTTTGTCTGGATAGTGGACCGTCGCGTATTGAAACGCGAAGCCGGCCCCGTCGCGGCTTATTTTCAGGTTTTCAATGCTGGGGTAAGGCCCGAAGATCCTGTCGTTCACCCTCGCGAAAAACCTGGCCTTCCCTTCGTTCCGGTCCCTGATGTCACGGTACACGCAGCCGAATCCCCTGCCGTTGGCGCTCAGGACCATTGTTTCCATGCCCAGACACGGCCCCGACGACACGCCGTTATAATTGTAATACCACTCCGTGCCGACGGTATGGGCGAAACAGAAACCGGAACCGTCCTCGCTCAGCATCAGAGACTCCGCCCCCCAGTACGGTCCCAGCTTTTTTTCGCCGATACGGATGTAGGTCGCAGGACGGGCTTCATTCCTCTCCTCATAGATGATGCCGACGGCCATGCCGCCGGCGCTCAGCGCGATCTCTCTGACAGATTCGGCTTCGTTCAGCCTGTACGCTTCCCTCTCATTCACCACAACCCGGGAATGATCGCGCTCCCTGATTAAACGCGCGTACGTTCCGCTCTTCCCGGCAAAGACGACGCGATCCAGGCCGTACAGATCGTCGTCGATGCAGAGGACTTCACCGTTCACCACCATGCAGGCGCGCGAGGGACCGGTGTCGTCCATGGGCGAAAAAACCTCCTCGAGCAATTCCCTCACATACGCGGCATTGTACAGCAAGCAGCCGGAACAATGCTCAACCGGGTGCGCGACGCAGGAGAAGGCCAATCTCGGAGGACCGATAAGCCAGGGAACACCGAAGCGCCCTGCGCTGTTCCATACGATGTCGGCGGCGGTAAAATAATCATACTCGATCAAGTATCCGCCACCCTTTTCCGTCATGACCGGATGCACTGGAAAAGGCCGGTTGTGCGACCTGTACACCCTGTCGTTCACCTGATACTCATAGGAGCCGGAGTGCCCCTCCCGGTACGATGAAAGAATCGCCGATCTGCCGTCGGAAGTCACATAGATTTCAGTGGAGGTGTCCGGCTCCATCGCCGCGATTTTCAGCCTGAAGGAATTCACTTCCACAAGAGCCGGTTCGGCAAAGGAAGGGCCGCCGAGAAATGCGGTACAGGCAAGAACACCGCTGATGATAATTCGCATCATGCCCCATCCGCAGACGGGCTCATGGATTGTCAGGGGACATCAGCGGCCCCCTGATCCTGAAAAAAAGGTGCGGGAACAGTGCGATGAAAAGCAGAAACAGCGGCCAGAGCTCTCCCGCGGCGAGATTATGCATGCCCAGAAAAAAACTGAAGGGTTTGCCTGAAAAAAGCACCACCATGCTGAATTCGAAAATCTCGGTCATGACGAGCCACAGCAGCCCGCCAAAAAGCGATTCCCTCGCTGAAACGGGACGCCATTTCGAAAGCAGCGGCCAGAGCAGAGCGCTCATGATGGCCATTCCGGTGAACACGGACAGCCTGTGCGCCCAGGCCGTGTCCATGCACCTTCCGTAGGTGATCTCCCGCAATGCGCCGTTGACAAATGCGGCGGCAAGAAGGGGAAACCACAATAAAAAATATCTCCGAAAGGATATAATCCCTTTATTCATGTTATTACCTCAATATCTGTCCCGCCAGACCTCTTCCGGGTCCTCGAATTCGATTTCCTCTATGTCAAAATACCCGGGATCGAAATCATCGCCGAACATCTCGATCACCTCCTCTTTTTCCGCGGTGTCAGCCCCTTCCCAGATGGCAAGAATTTCCATATACGCGTGGGGGCCGCCGCAGTCCTCGGGCGGACATGCCCTTTTCCCGGCAAGACAGCGCGGGTACAAGGCGCCCTCCTCCCGGGGCATTACCTTTTCCACAGTGACCCGGTGGCACCAGTAATCGCCGAAATCGTAGCAGTATTCCACCGTCATTTTTTCCCTCAGATGGTCGGCGATTTTCTCCTTTCTCTCCTCAAGGACGCCGCGGTCTTCGGAAAAATCATCGTCATCATCGCTGCCGATGCGGCACGGCGGGCCGCCCGGTGCGGTGGGATAGTTGAACTCGTGGAGATGGCCCCCGAGCCAGCCCATGGCGTCCTGGATGGCCACATGAAGGTCCCAGAAGGTATAATTACCGGGCACCTGAATCCTCCGCCAAATCTGCGGTTTGACCCATTTAAGGGTCACCTTGCACTGATACACCGACTCGTACCCGTCCTTTTCCCGGCGTTTTTTCGACCGCGCATCGGCTATATTCACCACTTTTCCTTTGGTCATCCCCTGTTCCCCGATATATTCACTGTATCGATCTCATCGTTACCCTATCGGGAGCCCAATTGTAAAGGAAAATTTTTTCAGGAAACAGGTAAAACAGCTTGATGATTCGCCTGCAGGGGGCTTATTTCGGCGAAATAGCTGCATCGGTTACGTTTTTGTTACACAGGTGTTAAATTATATCGATATATTCCTAAATATATCCGCAGCGGATTGACATTGTCCGCATGGGGAGTCTACTGGCACAGAATAAGTGAAGGCCTGTTGATCCGGAGCCGCAACAGGGTAATTCATGGCTTTCATTGACAGGGGCCTGCCGGGTATAAACCGGCGGGTGATGAGAAGAGATTAAAACATTTTCCGTGAATGGGGGTAAAAACATGAAACGGATCAATCCGACAATCGCCGCAGAGCGAAAATATTTGATAGAGAAGGAAAAGGACGTACCCATTTCCTCCTATTTTGGCGAAGACACCTTCAATTACAGGGTCATGGAGGACAAGCTTCCCAAAGACGTGTACCGCAAGGTCATCAGCATCATCGACAGCAACGGGCACCTGGACCTTGACACGGCCAACATCGTGGCGCACGCCATGAAGGAGTGGGCACTGGAAAAGGGCGCGACCCATTTCGCCCACTGGTTCCAGCCGATGACCGGCATCACCGCGGAAAAACACGACGCCTTCATCGAGCCGATCGGCAGGGGCGAAGTAATCGAAAGGTTTTCCGGCAAACAGCTCGCCCAGGGGGAGCCGGACGCGTCCAGCTTCCCAAGCGGCGGAATCAGGGCCACCTTCGAGGCAAGGGGATACACCGTGTGGGATGTCACGAGCCCGGCATTCATCAGGCGCAACGGAATCGCCACGACGCTGTGCATCCCCACCGCCTTCATCTCCTACACCGGCGAGGCACTGGACAAAAAGACCCCGCTCCTCAGGTCGATCAAGGCGGTCAGCGACAGCGCGGTCAAGATGCTGAAGCTTCTCGGCGAGACATCGGTGAAAAAAGTCTTCGCCACGCTGGGGCCTGAACAGGAGTATTTCTGCATAGACATGGATTATTACTACAAGCGCCAGGACCTGGTGCTCACCGGCCGCACGCTCGTCGGCGCCGCTCCGGCCAAAGGCCAGGAGCTCGAGGACCAGTACTTCGGGAGCATCAAGGAGAGGATACAGTCCTTTATGCACGACGTCGAGGAGGAGCTCTACAAGCTGGGCGTCCCGGCGAAGACCAGGCACAACGAGGTGGCCCCGAGCCAGTTCGAGATCGCCCCGATCTTCGAGGAGGCCAACGTGGCCAGCGACCACAACCAGATCGTCATGGACACCATGAAAAGCGTGGGGAGAAACCACCACCTTGCGGTGCTCCTGGCAGAGAAACCGTTCGCGGGAATCAACGGTTCCGGCAAGCACCTCAACTGGTCCCTGTCGGACGACGACGGGAACAACATGCTGAATCCCGGCGACACGCCGCAGGAGAACCTGAAGTTCCTGGTTTTTCTTGCAGCCACGGTGAAGGCGGTGTACCGCCATTCGGACATACTGAGGGCGTCGGTGGCCACCAGCGGCAACGACCACCGTCTCGGCGCCAACGAGGCCCCGCCCGCGATCATCTCCGTGTTCCTGGGCGACCAGCTCACCGCGATACTTGACGACATCGAAAAAGGGAAGGCGACCGCCGCCACCGACAAGGCCATCATAGACCTGGGGATATCGGTGCTGCCGGTGCTTTCCAAGGACAACACTGACCGCAACAGGACCTCCCCGTTCGCCTTCACCGGCAACAAGTTCGAGTTCCGCGCGGTCGGCTCCAACCAGTCGATTTCCTTTTCCGCCACGGTGCTGAACACCATAGTCGCGGAGGCGCTGGACGAGCTCTACGAAAAGATCAAATCAAAGGGTGGGGACGTCAAGAAGGCGGCCATGGAAGCGATACGGGAGGACATTTCCGAGTTCAAGCCGGTCCTCTTCAACGGCGACAACTATACAGCTGAGTGGGAAAAGGAAGCGTTGAAGCGGGGCCTCCCGAACCACAAGACGTCGGTTGAATCGCTGCCGTCTCTGGACACCGACAAGGCCAGAAAACTGTTTGAAAAATACAAGGTGCTTTCGCCGGTGGAACTTAAATCGCGCTATCACGTGCGCCTGGAGCGCTATGTCAAGGACATCGACATCGAGGCGAAGGCGCTGACGAACATCATGTCGACGCAGATCCTTCCTGCGGCCATGCGTTTCCAGAACGAGATCGCCCTTTCGGTGAAAAACACCGAAGCGGTCCTCGGAAAAGCGGACCTTTCGCCCCAGAAGAACATTCTGGAGAAAACGAGCCGTTTCATCAACGACGCGCAGAACGGGGTTGAGACCCTGAAGAAGGAGCAGGACAAGTGCGGCGCGATGCATGACGAGCTTGAAAAGGCGAAGTTCTACTGCGACAGGATCAGGCCGTTGATGCTGGAGCTCAGGGAAAAGGCGGACGAGCTGGAATCGCTGGTCTCCGACGACCTGTGGCCGATACCCAAATTCTGGGAAATGCTCTTCATCTGCTGAGTACGCGCATATATGAATCTTTTTCAGGGGCCGTCCCTCAGGGGCGGCCCTTTTTTTCGGAATCCCGGCGTTTCGTTTTTATACCGCCGGGCGAGTCCCGTCATGCGAGGCGCATCACTATTGTTTAAAAGCGGGCGATGGAACGCATCAAGGAAAATACCGGCGATTTCTGAATTTTTCAATTGCCATGCCGCTGCGGATTCGGTACAATCGAATTTCTGAAGGCGGCAAAAATGGAACTCTTTACCGACATCATACTCCTGTTCATCATAGCCATACCGGTGCTCTATCTCTGCAACAGGCTGAAGATTCCCTCGATCGTCGGCCTGCTGGCCATCGGCGTCGCGGCGGGCCCCCGCTCCATGGGCCTGCTGAGCGACACCTCCGAGGTGGAGATACTCTCGGAGATCGGCATAATCCTTCTCCTTTTCACCATCGGGCTGGAGTTTTCCCTGCAGAAACTGCTGACCATCAGGAAATCGGTGCTCCTGGGAGGGGCGCTCCAGGTCTTCGCCACGACCGGCGCGGTGTTCTCAATCGCCCTCCTCTTCGGCGCGGCCCCGGAAACCGCCCTTTTTTACGGTTTCGTCGTGTCGCTCAGCAGCACCGCCATCGTCCTGAAGCTCCTGCAGGAAAACGCCGCGATCGACAGCCCCTCCGGAAGGACGTCCCTGGCGATACTGATCTTTCAGGACATCATCGTGGTCCCCTTCATGCTTATCGTCCCCCTGCTGGCGGGCGCCACTTCTGCGGGCGGCGGATCGGCCCTCATGCTCGCCTTTAAAAGCGCCGTCATAATCGCCCTCACCTACACCGGGTCGAAATGGATAGTCCCGGCGCTCATGCTCCTGATCACCCGCACCAGGAGCCGGGAACTTTTCCTCATCTCCATCTTCGCGGTCTGTTTCGGCGTGGCATGGACCACCTATCTCATGGGCCTGTCGCTTTCGCTGGGCGCGTTCCTGGCCGGGCTTATAATCTCGGGGACGGAATACAGCCACGAGGCGATCGGAAATATCGTCCCGTTCAGGGACATCTTCACCAGCATCTTTTTCATGTCCATCGGGATGCTCCTGGACGTGCGGTTTCTGTGGGATCACCTGCCGGTGATACTGGCCCTCACCCTGGCGGTGCTGGCCGGGAAAACGCTGATCGTCTCATTGTCGGCGCTCCCCCTGGGGCTCCCGGCGGCCGTCTGTGTCATGACAGGGCTTGTCCTGAGCCAGATCGGGGAATTTTCCTTCATACTCCTGAAGGCGGGCCGTGCGGCGGGGCTCGCCGACGACAGCACTTACCAGGCGGCGCTCGCGGCGATCATTCTGACAATGGTGGCATCCCCTTTTCTCATCAATTTTTCCATCAATGCGGCCGGAATCGCGCGCCGTCTCCCCTTCCCGGAATTCATCAAAAAAAGACTGTACCGGGCGCTGGGCAACGCTGAGGAAGACGATAAAAACGCGACAACGGACCATCTTGTCATCGTCGGGTTCGGCGTGAACGGCCGGAACGTGGCCAGGTCCGCGAAACTGGCGGGCATCCCCTACCGGATCATCGAGATGAACCCGGACACGGTGAGAAACGAGCGGAACGCCGGCGAGCCTATCCTGTACGGCGACGCCTCGCACGAGGAGATTCTGGATTACGCCGGCATAAGGCGCGCCAGGATCATCGTGCTCACCATACCGGACCCGGCAGCGGTGAAGAGGACCACGGTTGTGTCCAAAAGGCTGAACCCCGATGTGTACGTCATCGCCAGGACCAGGTTCATCCAGGAGGTGACGCCGCTCTACCGGCTCGGCGCCGACGAAGTGATCCCGGAGGAGTACGAGACCTCGATAGAAATATTCACCAGGGTCCTGAAAAAATACCTGGTGCCAGAAAACGACATCGAGCGCTTCACCGAAGATGTGCGGTCCGACGGATACATGATGTTCCGGAAACCGTCTGCCGGCGGTTCATTGTCGATATCGGACGTGGTCAGCAGGTTCAGGGAGCTCGATTTCGCGACCTACAGGGTGGAGCGCGGCTCTCCGGCCGACGGAAAGACCCTTGCGGAGCTGGACATGCGCAGGAGATACGGCGCCTCGGCAGCCGCCATTTACCGGGGGAAAAGGGAGATATACAATCCCGACGGCAGGGAGAAGATCCAGGAAGGCGACATACTCCTCCTCCTGGGAAACCCCCGCGCCATCGGCGGCACCATCGCGGTGCTGAAGAAATAACGCCGCGGGTGTTTTTACACCCGGAGGTACTCCTTGTCGGCCCTGTTGATGAAGTGGATCACCGCGTACTTTTTCTGCTTTCTGGCCCTCTCGAAATACTTGAGCCCCTCGTCCCTGCAGGTCGGGCACGAAGCCACCGGTATCTCTATCCCCAGGCACAGCGGGTTGACGGTGGAGGCCGACTCGAGGGCCAGGAGGCCGGCGCAATCGTTGCACTTCATCACTGATTCCATCTGGGTTTCCTGTATGCCGTCGGTGTCGTAATACACGCTTTTCTTGCGTGTTATGAAGTCCCCGGGATAGACAAGCTCCCTCCCCTGGGCCGGCTTGAAATAGTTGGCCAGCACCGTCTCGGTCAGGCGCTCGATGTAGGAGGTGACGCCCTGGTCCTGCCGTATATCATCGGCAATCTTCTCGAAGTTCGGCTCCCTCACGCGGGAGTAATCGACCCCGGCCATGGCCAGCACTATCCCCAGGTTCACATAGGGGAGCGCCCCCTGTATGGAATACCCCCCCTCAAGCACCGCGATATCCGGGTTCAGCTTCTCGTTCAGGATGGCGTACCCCTGGGCGGAGAAATTCATGTTGGTGATTGGATCGGAGTAGTGGTTGTCCTGCCCCGCCGAGTTGACGATTAGCTCCGGCTTGAAGTCCCGGAGGATCGGAAGGACCATGCGGTCTATGGTGTAGAGAAACCCCTCGTCCGACGTCCCGGGAGGGAGAGGAATGTTGATGGTGCGTCCACGTGCGTTGGGCCCGCCGGCCTCGATGGTATGGCCGCTCCCCGGGTACAGCGTCCTCCCGTCCTGGTGGATGGAGATAAAAAGCACGTTCGGGTCGTTCCAGTATATGTCCTGGGTGCCGTCTCCGTGATGGCAGTCGGTATCCACCACCGCGACCTTTTTTACGCCGTAATGGTCCCTGACGTACTCGATCATTATGGCTTCGTTGTTGATGTTGCAGAAGCCCCTGTTTCCGTGGACCGATTTCATGGCGTGATGCCCGGGCGGGCGGACCAGGGCGAAGCTCTTCTTCACCTCCCCGTCCAGCACCAGACGCGCCGCCTTGATGGCGCCGCCGGCCGACACCATGTGGGACTCCGTGGTTACCGTGGACACGTCGGGAAAACAGAAATGCGTCCGCATAACGTCGACTTCCTGCGCCACGTCGGGTTTGAACTCCAGCATCCCGTCGATGTCGAACACCCCCTCCTCGCGGAGCTGGTCCTGGGTGTAGAGAAGCCGTTCCTGCCGCTCCGGGTGGGTCTCGTCGATGGCCCAGTCATAGGCGGGAAAAAATATCAGCCCCATTTTGTCTTTTGCTTTTATCATAGTATATTTCACCCCCCCGGCGTCAGTAGAGCCCCATGATCACTCCCGGCCTCACCTGGCACTTCACCCTGATGTCCCTGCCGGTGCTGTGCCACCCCTCCACCATGTTGAAAGATGAAGACTCGACCACGTCGATCTCCCTTTCGTCCACGTCCGCGCCGATCCCCTTCATGTATCCGGCAAGGTGGCGCCTGGCGTCCTTTTCGGCGGCTGCCAGGGTGTATTTCCCGTCGATCCGCTCCTCAACCTGAAGGTTGGGGATCCTGAGGACGCCGCGCCCGGTGTCGGCGAAAAGCTCGGCCTCGAAGGTATTGCGGGCCAGGGCGGCGCCGATGGCGTTTGCCACGTCGAAATTTTTCGGCACCGTCACCTCGGTGCTGAACCTTCCCGAGAGCAGCTCCATGAAGGCCGCGGCCGGCCCTCCCATGACATATATCTTTTCCGGCGCCACTTTCTTCCCCTCAAGAAGCTCGTGAATGGTGTACACCGGCCTTTCGTTGATCTCCCCGAGCATCATGTCCACTTCGTGCTTGATGGCCGTCAGCGCGAAGTCGATTGCCTCCGACGCGAACGATTCCGGACTGACGCCCTTTTTCGACGCCAGCGCGGCGATCCCCTCGGACGACCTTCCCCTGTCGCGGTAGGTGATGATCCCCTTGGCGTTCAGCGCGTCGATGAGCGTCGCCTGTTTGCCGCCGTCGGCCATGGAGGGGCCCTTCCGCTCCGGCCCCACTGCGACGGCCCCCTTCTGCAGGGTGATCACGGAGTCGCCGCCTATCCCGATGGACCTGGTTTTTAGCGCCCTCACCAGCGTGGGGTCCGGCCCCAGGGTGATCCCCTCCCGTTCGATCAATGGAGCGCCTGAGGCGAATATGGCGATGTCGGTGGTGGTGCCGCCGATGTCGAGGATGATTGAGTCCTCGGTGACGTTGCATAGGGACACGGCCCCCATTATGCTGGCCGCCGGCCCCGACAGTATCGATTCAACCGGATAATCGCCGGCCCTGGCGATGGGCATGGTGCCGCCGTCGGCCTTCAGTATGTTTACCGGCGCGGCGATCCCCATCCCCCGGAGGCTCGTTTCCACGGCCCCGATGAATCCGCTGAAGATCCTCCACACCGCAGAGTTGTAATAGGCGGTGGCGATCCTTCGCGGAAAGCTCAGCTGCCCCGAAAGCCGGTGCCCCAGCGTGGTGAAGTCGGACAGGGACGAGGCCGCGTCGGCCATGCGCCGTTCCTGTTCCGGGTTCCTGGTGGAAAACTTGGTCACCGCGGCGAACACCTTGATCCCTTTTTTGCGGCACTGTTCAACGGCCTCCGCAAGCTCCGCCTCCTGAAGGTCCTTTACGACGCTCCCCCGGTGGTCAATGGACCCGTCCAGGATGAAAAAATGCTTCCCCAGCCTGAAATTTTCCGAATTGATCCCGGGCCCGGAGGAGACGAGGACCCCCACTTTTTCAATCCTGTTTTCGACGATGGCGTTGGTGGAGAGGGTCGTGCTGAGGTTCACCCTGGTGATTTTCGCGATGTCGATATTTTTCGTCACTTCCCGGAGCGCCCTGTCGACGCATTCAGGCAGGTTCTTGTGGTCCGTCGCGGTTTTACAGGCCGCCAGGACCCCGCCTCTGTCGAGAAGAACCGCGTCGGTGTGCGTTCCCCCCACATCAAGACCGATGTACATGGCGATATCCTTTCGATGGTTTGGGTTAAAGCCGGCAATTTCAGGCTTCAGCCCTCTTCGCACATCATCGCAGGCGTTGAATATTGTCAAGTGGGAAAAGGGGAATCTCTGCCATGGTTTTTCCGGGTCGGAAAAACGGTTCACATGAAGTAAAACATCAACACCGGGGCAAAACGGCCGAAACCCTTTTACCCCGGCGGCCGTCACCCCGGCTACATCGACTCCTCGAGCCTGAGCCTCCCCTTTTCCGTGATGGCGAGCTCGTAGACCTCGGTGAGGGAAAACACATTCATCTCCTCCCACCGTTCCGGTTCTTTCAGCAAAAAATCCAGTTCTTCGTCCGTGCACCCTCGTTCGGATTCCAGCTCGTAAAGGTCCTCCTCCTTCTGAAGATACGTGCTTTTTACCAGCGTAACCAGCCCCTGGGTCACCAGTGATCCGATTATGCTGCAGGTGAACCTGCGGGCCTCGCCGTCCGAGATGTCCTTCCCAAGAAACTTGATCTCATTATACAGGTTCTGCATGCACATGTTGAAATCACCTGTTTCAATCAAAACGCCCTCTTCCACTTCCCTGATGTCGATCATGATGTCCGCTCCTTTATTGTGATGTTCCCGCACCTCATTCCCGGATACGGGAGAAAAAAGCCAGCCTCATGTTCAATTAACGATACCGGATGGAAAAAAATAAAAATTTTTTTAAAAAGCGGGGGGCGCCGGATCCGGATTCCGGGGGTTGTCCGGCATGCCCGACCCGGGCACAGGAATCTCGTCCCGCCCGGGGCCGCGGCCCCGTGGATACCGGAAAACATCGTCAGCGGTTGTATAACTCGGTGCTGTAGGTTTTCACCCAGTGTTTTTTAAGGACCTGCTTGGCTTCGTCGATCCTGTCCACCTCAAGGATCATGATCGCCTCGTCGCCGTGCAGATTGATGAAGGGATACATCGCGTCAACGTTCACATGGGCCTCGATAAGCGGCCGGAGCACCGCGTTCAGCCCTCCCGGATGGTCCGGCGTGGCCACGGCGATGACCTCCTTCGTGGACACCCTCATTCCGCGGTTTTTAAGCACGGTCTCCGCCTTTTTCGGGTCGCTCACCACCATGTGCACCTGGACCGGGGAAAGCACCGACGAGGCCATTATCGCCTTGATGTTGATCAGCTCCTTTTCGAGGATATCGCACACCTCGTTAAGTTTTCCCGGACTGTTTTCCACGGCAACGCTTATCTGTGTTATGGGCATGAAACCACCTCTCGCTTATGATTCATCGCCCGGGAAGGGGAACCCTTCGTATCCCATGGCGAGGGCCTTTTTCGTCAGTTCGACGAGCTTCTTCTTTTCACCCATGAGGTATTCGACGCTCTCCCAGGCCGATTCGAGCTTCACCAGTCCGGTGAGCTTCAGAAAAGCCCCCAGCATCACCACGTTCACGGACCTCTCGCTTCCCGCGGACCGCGCGATCTCGTTTGCCGGGACCGGATAGAAGTCGATGTCGCCGCGAACGGGCATCTTCCCCTTCATGCTGGAGTTGTAGATGAGCTGTCCGCCCGGTTCAAGCTTGTTGCCGAAGGCGCTGGCCGAAGGCGGGTTCAGCGCCACCACGTAGTCGGGCTCGGATGCCACCGGTGAGGCGATATCCTCGTCGGACACGCAGATAGTGCAGTTTGCGGTGCCGCCCCTCATTGCGGCGCCGTACGAGGGGAGATAAGTGACGTGATAGTCCTCGTTCATGGCGGCGTTCCCCAGAATGTTGCCCATGGTGAGCACGCCCTGGCCGCCGTTTCCGGCGAATATGATTTTAACCAGCATTTATCGGCCCCCTCCGTTTCCGGTTTTGGGACGTTTGTCGGTGAGCACTCCCAGGGGAAATTCCTTGCTCATGGTTTCCGTGATCCAGTCGAAGGACTGCTTCGCCGTCATTTTCCAGTTCGTGGGACAGGGGGACAGCACCTCGATGATGGAGTAGCCGAGCCTGTCCTCCTGCACCTGGAAGGCGGTGCGTATGGCCTTCTTGGTCCTTGTGACGGCCGCAGGCCCGTTCACCGCCACCCGCTCCGCGTAGATGACGCCGGGGAAAGGGGCCACCATGTCGGTGATGTGCAGCGGATACCCGTCCCGTCCGGGGTTCCTTCCCGAAGGGGTGGTGGTGGTCTTCATCCCCAGAAGCGTGGTGGGCGCCATCTGCCCGCCGGTCATGCCGTAGACCGCGTTGTTGATGAATATGACGGTGATATGCTCGCCCCGGTTGGCCGAATGGATTGTCTCCGCGGTGCCGATGGCCGAGAGGTCGCCGTCCCCCTGATAGGTGAACACGAAAAGCCCGGGCTTCATGCGCTTCACGCCGGTGGCGATTGCCGTCCCCCTGCCGTGGGCGGATTCTATCACGTCGATGTCAAAATATTTGTACGCCAGCACCGCGCACCCGGCCGGGTTCACGCAGAGCGCCCTCTTCCCAAGGTCCATCTCCTCCATGAGCTCGCTCACGATGCGGTGGACGATGCCGTGCCCGCACCCGGGACAGTAATGGGTGATGACGTCTTTTTTATAATACTTCGGCCACTTGCTCAATTGTTTCATGCCCTGCTCTTCTTCATAAGATGATATTCCCTGTACAGTATCCTGGCGTACTCCACCGGCGTGGGGACCACTCCGCCAGGCCTGCCGTGGAACTGTATCCTGCTTCTCCCCTCAAGTGACAGCTGCACATCCTCCACCATCTGACCCGTGCTCATTTCAAACACGATGAATGATTTGACCCGCGAAGACAGTTCCACAAGAGGCTGTTTCGGAAAGGGCCACAGGGTTATCGGCCTGAGGAGCCCTGCGGGAATTCCTTCCTTGCGCACGCGCTTTATCGCCGCCTTGGCGATCCGCGCCGTGGTCCCGTAGGCCACCGCGACTATCTCTGCGTCATCAAGCATGTACTCCTCGTACCTGATTTCGTTCTTGGTAATCTCCTGGTACTTTCTTACCAGCTCCCAGTTGTGGCGCTCCATCTCGTTGACGTCCAGGATCAGGGAGGCCATGTATCTGCTCGGTCCTTCCCCCCTCCCCCTGAGGGCCCATTCCTTTTCCGGGAGGTCCTTTACCGGCTCCTGAAAGACCACCGGCTCCTTCATCTGCCCGAGCATTCCGTCCCCGAGTATCATGACCGGGGTACGGTAGCTGTCGGCGATGTCGAAGGCCGCGGCCGTGAGATCCGCCGTCTCCTGCACCGACGCGGGCGCCAGTACCGGCGTCCGGTAATCTCCGTGACCGCCCCCCCGGGTGGCCTGAAAATAGTCGCCCTGCGCCGGCGCGATGTTTCCCAGCCCCGGTCCTCCGCGCATCACGTTGATGATCACCGCGGGGAGCTGGAACCCGGCCAGGAAGGAGATACCCTCCTGCTTGAGGCTCACTCCCGGGCTCGACGACGACGTCATCGCCCTGGCACCAACCGCGGCGGCGCCGATAATCATGTTGATCGCGGCTGTTTCGCTTTCCGACTGGATAAACACTCCGCCTGCGGACGCGATATGCTCGGCCATGTACTCGCCGAGTTCGTTCTGCGGCGTGATGGGATACCCGCAGTAGCAGGTGCATCCGGCACGGATTGCCGCCTCGCCGAAGGCGTGGTTTCCGCTCATGAATATTTTACTCACCATTCACCTCTATGGCCACTTCCGGGCACACAAGCGTACAGGCCTGGCACCCTGAGCATTCTTTCGTTTCGTCCGCCCTGACGTAGTCGTATCCCTGCACGTTCAGGTCCCCGGACCTGGCGAGCACGCCGCGTTTGCAGAACTCAATGCAGAGCTCGCACCCCTTGCAGAGATCGTCCTTGATCGTCACGTTATATTTGGTCTTTGTCATGGTATTCTTCTCAATGTCCGCTTTCGACGTCCCGCCATCACCGGACCCGGAAAAACCGGGCCGACCGGCGCCAGGATATTACATTTAAAGGAAGCGCATATTTGTCAAAACTTTTTTTTAATAGTTCCCCGGAGGCGCCGCTGACTTCAAGAATCTAGTGCAATAACTGAAAAAAGGAAAGACCTCAAAAAGCGATAGATCCAGAGTTTTCGTGGCTAACCAAAACAGAGGGGTATCGCTTAATGAGGTCCTATAACCGTATAAATTCGGCAGAGCGC
>JBGSQT010000036.1:0-72544 GCA_041737965.1 Spirochaetota bacterium
CGCGCGGCGACCTCAGGCCGGACCGATACATCGCCGGCGGCATTATCGGGTGCGCGGTATCGCTGCTCCCGGCGGGAGGCATCGGGGTGCTCCTGGGCCTGGCCATGTATCTCCCTTTTTCCGTCACCCTCGGTTTCGGCCTCGGTTGTGTGGTTTCCATGACGGTGTCCCGGATTCTCGGGGAGGGGTTCCTTGAGAACATGCTGGTCCCCTGCGCCGCCGGGTTGATCATCGGAGAGGGTACCGCGGAAATAATCTATTCAATCTATATGATCTTATAAAGGGGGCGATGAAAACCGCGGGATATATACTCTTTATAATTGGCATGCTGGGCTCCATGGTCTCAGCGGCGTCTCCGCGTCCCCTTGGCCCCGTCTTTTTTATTGCGGCCGGATTGTGCGGTATCGGCGCGTTGATGGTGCGGTACGGCGGGGGCGTGAAAACCGGCCCCGGCCTTTCCGGGAATGAAGTGACGGTCGATTCGGTCGGCGACACGGTGCGCGAGGTCTGCCGGTTCGTTGAGGGACTCAACAGTTCTATCGGCGCGGGGGATTGTGACGGCGCCGATATCAGGGAAGGCATAGAAAAAATCCAGCGGCTTTGCGCGGTTTTCGTCGGGTATCGGGAGCGCCTTGCCGTGTTGGCCGGTATCGCCGATTCATCGGACATCATATCCCTGTTCTCAGCGGGAGAGCGCTACGTCAACAGGTCCTGGTCCGCCCTCATAGACGGGTATCTTTCCGAAACCGCGTCGTCACTGATCGTGGCGGAGGAGAAATTCCTCATTACCATGAGGCGGATTGATGGGGTGATTGCGGGGTCAGAGCCCCGGGCCGGGACATGACCCTAAATGATTTTTCCCGGGTTCAGGATCATGTTCGGGTCAAAGGCCTTCTTTATGCGGCGATGAAGTTCCATCGACGCGGGATTCATCGCCATACCGAGATACTCCTTTCGCAGGCACCCGATCCCGTGTTCCCCGGTAATGGTCCCTCCCATGGCGATGGCGATGCCGTAAATCCCCCGTTTCAGCTCCGGTATCAGCTCTTTCCACCTGCCCGGGTCCATGTCCCCTTTCAGCGTGTCGATGTGGACGTTACCGTCGCCGGCGTGACCGAACATGATTGACTTCAGCCCGTAAGGTGAAAGAAACTGTTTTACCGCCTTTAGAAATTCCGGTATCCGGGAGCGCGGGACCACGCAGTCCTCGGCGATGAATTCCGGGTTCATCGCCTGTATTGCCTCGCGGATGGACCTCCTGGCCTTCCACATCCGCTCCCTCTGGGGCGGCGATTCAGCGGTGATCACCTGTTCCATGTCCGCCGTTATCGCCCCGCCCAGCCGCTCGATGTCGCGGAGGACCGACTCCTCGGTGTCGCCGTCGATCTGTATCAGCAGGTGTGCGCCCGCGTCGGGGAAGGGCATCTCTCCTTTTAAATGTTCCGACACCACGGCGATTGCGTCGCGCTCCATGAATTCGATGGTCGCCGGCACCACGCGGGCGGTGAGTATCCGGTATACGTCGTCTATGGCCTCGCCGATTGTCCCGTAAGGGACCAGCAGGTCCATCGAATAGGCCGGCGCGGGGATCAAACGCAGAAATATTTTTGTGACGACCGCCAATGTCCCCTCGGAACCCAGGATGATGCCGGTGATATTGTATCCGGTGGCGTTCTTCACGTACTTGCCGCCGGTGGTGATGAGGGAGCCGTCCGGAAGCACGCACTCAAGGCCCAGTACATAGTCCTTGGTGGTGCCGTATTTTACCGCCCTTGGCCCGCCGGCGATCTCGGCGATGTTGCCGCCGATAGAGCATGTCTCAAGGCTCGCCGGGTCTGGCGGGTACATGAGCCCTTCCGCGAGCGCCTCTTTCTGTAACACGCCGGTGATCACCCCCGGCTCCACCACCGCCACCATGTTTTCCCGGTCGATCTCAAGGATCCGGTTCATCTTTTCCAGGGAAAGCACCACACCCCCCCTTATGGGGACCGCGCCGCCGGTCACGCCGGTGCCGGCTCCCCTTGGCACCACCGGGACGCCGAGCTCGTTGCATATTTCCAGGACTGCCCGCACTTCATCCGTGTTCTCGGCGCGCACCAGAAGGTCCGGCACGGACCTGAGGGCGGGGGTTTCGTCCGCACCGTAAGTTTCAAGTATTTCCGGATCGGTAACCACTCTTCCGTGCGCCAGCTTTTCCCTCAGCCGCGCGGTAGTATCGTCCAGTATCTGTTTTGATATCGCCATGCTTCTGTCCGGTCAGTAATAATTCCGAATTTTATCAGGTAATGATCACTTATATGATGAATGTGTCAATATCAATCGATTAAAAAAAATTTGATTTTAACGGCATTCTGATTGACATAAAATCATATTGTAATACAATTCTAAATCAGTTTTTTGATAAAAAATATAAAAACATCTGTGTGGGAGAATGCATCTTCACTTTACAGGATAGGTGTGTTATAAGGCGTCTATCCTCCACGGGTAAGATCATTCAGTATTGCATCATCAAATTTTCTGAAATCAATCATTAAATTTGATGAAATTTGATGGTATAAAGTTCCGTCCGGACGCAAAACAAGCGGACCGGACGGAACATATTCCTCCCTCTCACCGGATGGATCAGTTTATTGAGCTGCCTGGTTTCCCCGATTACGTTTTGTCACCGTATTTCAGAACAGTCCCGTGGATCGATAAGGTATCCTTTGATTTCCGGGAGTAACAAGATCATGGATACGAGGTTATGTTCGGAACTGTTTAAAACGTGATGGAAAAAGAGCTTGGAAATAAACGAATGGACGCGTTATTGGATGGAAGGGTGATTTTTACGATAATAAAATATCCTCTTGCATTCATGTTGATTTCACTTATTCTATCCATGAGTCTGCCGGGTGCGGCCCTTACGTATTCCGCCTCCGTCAATGTGTTCACCCACGGGACCCATAAAATACTTTCGATGAATCTTTCACAAGACCGGATAAGCGTTGTCGCCTATTCGACCAATTATGGGAAAAAGTGCGTGATTGCAGACAGGGCCCTCACATCGGCGGAAAAGGCAGGTCTCGATGAGTTCTTCATCGCCATTCCACTTGAAAGCCTTCAAGACCGTTACGAAAACAAGAATGTACAGGGGGAGATTCACAGGACTTTTGATATATGCGTTCGTGGGCGATGCAGGCACATATACAATTATTTTACCGAGGTGCCGGTTCTGGATGATGTTGTGGATAGGTTTTACCGCATCGTGCCGAACATGAAGAATGCCCGTTGCGATTGAGTCCGTGCGCCTTGCCGTCATGTGGTGGTCTGAAACCTGTCTCCGCATTTCGGACAGGTGACCTTCAGGGTCCCCTTGCCGGAGGGAAGACGGAGTTTCGCGCCGCATTTCCTGCACTTAACCTGGTCGTGGGACAGAAGCTCCTCTATCCGTTTTCTGTCAAACCCTATCACCACTTCGCCGCCGATCAGAAACGCAGGGACCCCCTCAATGTTCAGCCGAAACAGCTCGGTTCTCGCCTCGGCGTCCATGGTGATGTCCTTTTCGGTATACGGGATGCTTTTTGATTTCAGAAAATCCTTGGCGCTTCTGCAGTGCGGGCATGTGGGTGTGGTAAAAATGACTACGTGTTTCATTGAAGTGCGTCCCGTATCAGTGTATCTGTCTTTTAATGGATGAATTAAATATATAACACGGGACGATCGAAAGGTCAAACATTATTACGGCAATTTTATTCAGTTACGGTACAATTCGTCTGCCGGTGGGGTCTGTCCGGGCTTGAATTTCTTGTAATACCACCGCCAGATGAAAAATACCGGCACACCCGAGGCCATTGCCAGCAGGGCGAATCTCGATGTTTCCGTCCAGGCCATAAAACCGGCGATCATCATCCCTGTGGATAACAGGATGAAAACCGCCGGAAGGAAGGGAAAGAACGGGACCCTGAATGGCCTTGTAATGTCGGGATGGCGGTACCGCATGTACACCAGGCCAATGACGGTCAATATCGGGAACAGGGACAATGAAAACCCCATATATTCCATCAGAAGGGGGGCGTTCCCCACGAGAACGTAAAATATGGCAAGGGCCATCTGGATGAGTATGGACACGGTGGGGGTGTGAAATTTAGGGCTCACCCTGCTGAGTGCGCTGAATATCATGTTGTCCCTGGCCATGGCGTAATAAACGCGCGGGCCGATCATCATCTGGACCGATATGGATGAGAGCATAATAAACGAAATCCCCAGGGTGAAAAGATTCGAGAGCTTGTGCCCGAAAAGGTTCGCCGCAGCTGTGGAGCCGATCGTGTCTTTTCCCATTATCTCGAGGCCAGGCGATGAGATAATAAACACGACATTGAGGCCGAGGTACAGCAGCATGGTGAACAGAGTCCCGAAAAAAAGAGCCTTGGGCAGGTTTTTTTCCGCGTTTTTTATCTCGCCGGCGATGTATGTCGCGCCGTTCCATCCTGAATAGGAAAACATGATCACCAGAAGAGCGAGACCGGTCACCGGAAGCATGCCGCCTATCGATGTGTCACTCCCGTCGTGGAAGGTGGCGCTCAAACGGTCCGTCCTGGTCCAGTCTGCCTGGGAAAGACCGAAAATGATGAAGGAAATCACCACCAGAAGTTTCAGTATGGTGAGGATGTTCTGTATCCTGCTGCCGGATTTCACTCCATGAATGTGAATCACCCCGAAAACGAGCAGTACCAGCGAAGCGAAAAATTTCTGCGCAAGCGGCCCGGAGAGGATATATGAGGTCTGGCCCAGCTGCGTTGAGACGCTCTGCAGGAAGGAATCGAGATACTGTATGAGGGTGATGGAACTGACGGCCACCGAAGCGGAAAAACCGACAGCCAGTGAAATCCATCCTGAAAGAAATGACGGAAGAAGCCCGTACGCTTTTTTCAGATATATGTACTCCCCCCCCACGTGCGGCCACATGGTGGCAAGTTCCGCGTAACAGAGGGAGCCGGTCAGTGCGATCACGCCTCCGATCAGCCAGAGGATGAATACGAGCGGCGCGCTTTTTGTCATAAAGAGCGTGGTCCCGGTGGTGATAAAAATGCCTGTACCAATCATGCTCGCGATAACCACAAGGATTGATGTCCGCAGGCCCAGCTGACGTTTTAATTCCAAAAGTGTTGTCCTGAAATCCGTTTTGCGTGTTTCATGAGAAACATGACACTTGTAAAGGAGGGACGTTATTTTTCAATAGGTTTTTCGGTATTTCGGAACGGGCGTTTATCTGAAAAGATCGCGTACGTTGTCGTCCCAATAAAATGAATTGAGAATCCATTTGTCTTCCGGTTTGTAAAAAATAAAGGACCATCGGATGACGTGGATTTTGCATTTTTCAAGATATGTATACTTGGCGAGAGTGTCCTTTATTTTCTGTTCCTGTATGAATTCCACGGAAAGAGATTTACCGAATTTCCTGATCATCTGGGCGCGCTGTTCCGTCGTTTCATCCAGGATCACCTTAAAATCCGCCTCTGGAATGCCGATGTACGGCTTGATCAGACTGAACGCGCCGTTCAGATCATTTCCGTTGATTTTCCCGAGAAACTGGTCGCAGACTTTTTTCGTGTCATCCTCCGAGATCAGACCGGAAATCGTCTGGGCCCGGGTGTTTTGTCCGTGAAAGGTAAGCGCTATAACAAGCGCGGCCGAAAAGCAAAGCGTGATTTTAGCCACACCCTTCGCCCGAAAAGGCCGGCCGCGACTCATCGCTTGATCCCTGCGAGAATGAATGCAAAGGACTGGAAGAACGACAGCAGTATCAGCGCCAGCGGGGCGGAAAAATCGCCGTAAGGGTCAAGTATCCGGCTCCAGCCCGGGCCCCAAAAAAGGGAAAGGTGCAGGAAGATGATTGCCGCCTGAAGCACGCCGACGGTCATGGAAAGGAAGCGTATGATGGCGGTTTTATCCGACAGATACAGGAGCAGAAGACCGGTGATGGAAAAGGCGATATCAATCACTATCTGGCCGAAAAGCAGAAAAATCGCGCCGTTGTTGAAATTACGAAAATGTTCGAGGCTTTCCTGAGGGAGAAGCACGGAGTGTGTCAGCGTTTCTCCCGCGGAAATGGAACCGATTATGGAAGATAAAAGACCGATCACTACCGCTGCGATGAGAGATTTTACCATGATAGCGTCCAGAACGCCCCCTTTTTCTCGCGCTTCCATCCATCCCACCTCGTTATGAATTATTGAGAAATGATACATTTCAACGCCGTAATGACAAGTACTTTTCGGGCAGGCCCGTGCTGAAAAACGGGCGGTGATTCCTTAAAATGTCCTTGAATATTTTTCATGACTGAATCACCCTACTTTTCTCAGGGGTTTTTCGGAGGAGCGATGAAAAAGGGTGAAGGCAGGACATCCAGTTTAGACAACCTTATACGGAAAGAGCCGCCGCTATCGGTCCCTTCGCGGCCCATTCGGGAAAGGAAAAGGGACTATAAAAAAATTATACTTTTACTGGTGCTGGCGATGCTTTTCTGGACAGGCATATTCGTGTATATCAGCGGATCAAGGACCGCTGTCCGCAATACGGGTGTCCAGGGGGAGAAGATGGAAAATCCATCGGATACGGATGCCAATGACGTCAAGACCGGCGAAGGCGAATCTGCGCATAAAAAAATTAGAATTAAAGCCACCGAAAGAATCGGCGCTCCCGCTGAAAAAACCGGAGCTGATGCCGAAAAAAGTGAAACGGAAGTCATAATTCATGACAGGGACGTGAACATGCCCGGCCGAAAAGGACCGATTAACCTGGGAACATCGATTGAGCTGGTTGATTGATATGGCGGGTCCGCGTTATGCTATCTGGCTATGTCCTCGATCCAGTGTACTGTGCCGTTTTCTATCGCGATAAGATCGAACCGGTACAATCTGTCGCGGTCATTAAAACGGTGTGCGATGAAATGGCGTGCCGTTGTCTGAAGAGAACGCATTTTTTTGCGGCTCACAGCGTATCTTCCCCCGCCGAATTTGTCGGTTTCCCGGCTTTTCACTTCCGCAAATACCACGAGTCCGTCCCTGTGGGCCACAATGTCGATCTCGCCGTATCTCCCGAACCGGTAATTGACCGCCAGTATTTCAAATCCCTGCTTCTGAAGGAAATCTTCAGCGATCCGTTCAGCAGAATCGCCGCGGTCTTTGAGGGTTGCGCCATCCAACAGGATTAAATCGCTTCAAAAATGTTTATGCCCACATCGGATTCATTGAGGGCTTTCACAATATAGTAGGATGTCTCGGTGAGCAGGTTGAGGATGATCGTTTTTTCGAACTTTTTCCCTTCTTTGTCAAATATCATTTTGATGAGGGGCCGGAGCGGTTTTTCCGGTATGGAGCCGATGACGATCCCGATGGTCGCGTCATTCAATTCCACGATGGAACCGATCGGGTATACCGACATTCTGGACAGGAACACCCGCAGAATGACCGGATCGAACTTCGTGACGCCGCTTGAGAGAAGATTGCGCATGGCGTGGTAAAAGTATATGCTTTTCCTGTAGCTTCTGTCAGATATCTGAGCCTCGTAACTGTCTGCAATGGAGGCTATTCTGGCAAACTCGTCGATTTCATTCCCCTTGAGGCCTCGCGGGTAGCCTTTGCCGTCGAATTGTTCATGGTGCTGAAGTGTGACAAGAGCCGAGCTTTCCTTGAGCTTTCCCAGCTCCTTCAGTGCCCGGTATCCCAGCAGGGGATGCATTTTAATCTGTTTGAATTCCTGCTCCGTAAGATTTGACTGTTTATGCGCGATGTATATGGGTATTTTGGCCATGCCGGAATCGATAAGCATGGTGCCGAGGCCCAGATCGTTCAATTTCTGATTGTTGTACTGGAGGGCGATGCCGATGAGGATCGCGTAAAAAGTCACGTTTACCGAATGGGTGACCGTGTAGTCCTTCCCTTCGTCCAGCCCGTAAAGGAAAAGGAACACGTTGCTGTTTTCCTTGATGATGTCAATGATATTGAATACCGCGTTTTCCAGGTCCTCAATCTTGAATTCCCGGTTCGCCCTGATTGCGCTGTAAGCGGCGTCGACGGACTTGCGGGCCTGAGCGTGAATCTCCAGAAGCCGTTTTCTCTTTTTCAGCAGATCGTTGTATTCCGTTATGATTTTCCGCTCGTCATCGTTTTGAATTACGGCATTTACCTGTAAGGAGTCCGATTTTACAAGTGTCCCGGCCGTTTCAACCTCGGTGACACCCCATTTCATCAGTTTCTTAATGTCTTCTTCCAAAATGGGTGAGTTCGCGTTTACGAGCATATTGCTGCTGTCCACATACACCGGTTTGTTGTACACCATCCCGGGTTTCAGCTCTTCCACTGATATTTTTTTCATTTTAAGCATTATCTGTTTCCATGCCCATAATCTTCTTTCTGAATTCGCTGTTCACCCTGTAGCAGTATGCAAGAACTTCCGATACTGCGACAAAAAGGTCTTCCGGTATGTCGCTTCCAATGGGGAAAGCGTACAGTGTTTCCGCGAGATCGCCGTCCCTGTACACGGTAATATTATACGTTTTCGCAATCTCCAACAGTTTTTCAAGGAGCGGGCCCCTGGCGGAGGCGATGATCTTTGGTAAATCGCCGGAATACCCGATAGCCACGCCCTTTTTTTCTTTAATCATTCTACACCATTATATCAAATTCACTATTGAGCGCATATTGTGAATTAATTTCAACAATTTTATTAATTATATCCTGAATCGGCAGTATATGCAGTGAATAATGCTTTTTTATTCTTTTTTGTATCGAACCGTCCAGTTCCAGTATTCTTTTGTTGAGAATTTCAACGTGCTCCCGGGAATCACCGTATATGCGGATTTCCAGGCTCCGTCCGGTATCCTTTGCCATAATTTCAACCTGGCCAAGACCGCTGAGGGTCAGCTCAATCAACAGGGCGCCGCTGCCGGCAAGGAATCCGGCGGGGCAGTATTCATCGCCGAAAAAGAGGGGTATTTCACCGGAATTTTTCCCTGAATACACCTCTCCGGGAGAGGAGAAAATTGATATCATCCCCCTGATTATGTCGGCCCTGTCTTTGTCATTGGAGACTGCGCGGATATCTGACAGAATGGGTTCGATCAGGTCTTCCTCGGTCTTCCCGCCGGCTGCCAACAGCCTGTCCCATTTCCCTCCGTACAGCAGCCGGAGCATGGGCAGCGAAAATTGTGAGGGGAGGGATTGCAGAATTATCATGGAGGAGATGCGTCTGAGTGTTTCTGACCCGAATCCCATTTCGATCAGTTTCCGCATAAATTCGCCTCGAGTATCGTTTCCGGAAGGTTTTTTTTCGGGTTTAAGCAGCAATTCATTCAGGAAAAAAATGCTTGGTATTCCCGATGACGCGAATTTTGAAAGGATTGTCCTGAGATGAGGGCCGTCTCCTGTTGCGGAATTTAGAAGATGGGGAGCCATAATAATTTTCGGGCTGGGAATCGACTCGCGAGGAATTATTTTAAACAGTAACGATGAATTTGTCATTTTATCAAGACGAAGACGCACATTTTCACCCTGGGGCACGCCCCGGGGAAAACTCGCCCTGATCCTGGTTCCCAGGATTTCAAGAACTGCATCCTTGTTGTCGTGTCGGATTGCGATTCTTGCCTGTAATTCCATTCCGATTTTCAGGTTTTTTAACTGACCGGTTCCGGCCGTATTGATTCTGACGCTTGCTTTGTAGTCCGTCTCAGTTTTCATCGTTCCTTGCCGGAAAAAGGCTCTTCACCGGATCGTAACTCATCCTGTGAACGGGCGACACCCCGGATTTTTTAATGCTGGCGATATGTTTTTTCGTCCCGTAGCCTTTATGACTGCTGAAGTCGTATCCCGGGTAGATGGAATCGTATTTCGAAACGATTGCATCGCGATGAACTTTTGCGACAATGGATGCCGACGCGATGGTGAGGGATATGGAATCCCCTTTTTTTACCGGCATGATGGGAACCGGGCAGTTGAATGAAAAAGTGCCGTCCAGCAATATGATGTCGGGGACGGCACTCAGGGATTCAAGGGATTTCAATAGAGCGTGTTCGGTCGCCTTGTTGATGTTTATCCGGTCTATCAGCCGGTGGGAGACCATGGTATTGACCGCGCAGCAGGAAAGGGTTTGAATCGTATCGTACGCCCGAACCCTCTGCCGGGGAGTCATTTTTTTTGAATCGTCGACAAGAAGCAGTTCCTCCGGCGGCGGGGATGTTATCGTCCCGAAGTCGTATATAACCAGCCCCAGGGCGAGTGGGCCTGCGAGAGCGCCTCTTCCCGCTTCATCCACTCCGGCGATCGCCCTGTACCCCCGGTCGAGAAGTTCCCGTTCAATCGTGAAGGTGGGGCGAATCGGAGAGGCCATGATGATTGCGTCATCTTCCCGGTACTGGATTGCGCGGTCCAGTGCGGCGAAACTATTCCGCGGATTCTGCGTTTATTTCCGGATTTTCCGCCGGTTTCGGTGAAATGGTCTTTGCCGTGCCGCTGATTCCTGTCTTTGCGCGCTTTTCCCGCAGTTTCGCGGATTTTCCGGTCCGTTCCCTCAGGAAATAAAGCTTGGCTCTTCTGGCCTTTCCTTTCCGGACAACTTCAATTTTCGCGATTCGGGGCGAGTAGATCGGAAAAATCCTCTCTACTCCTATGTCAAAGGACATTTTCCGCACGGTTACGTTTTTTCCGATGCCCTTGTTGTCGATGGCGATAACTATTCCCTCAAAAATCTGGATCCTCTCCCGGTTTCCCTCGACTATACGGTAGTGGACCTTTACAGTATCGCCAATTGAAAAATCTATGATTCTGTCAACCGGCTTTATCTCTTTTTCGATCGATTGAATGATGTCCATTCTGTTACTCTCCTAATAATTTTCTGGTTAAATATCGCTGATACAGGTCGGGTCTGACCGTTTTTGTTTTCTCCATCCTTTTTTCGTGCCGCCACCGTTCGATGTCGCCGTGGTTGCCGCTCAGCAGCACCTCCGGCACATCAAGGCCGTTGAGCGATGCCGGGCGAGTATAATGAGGATATTCAAGCAAATCCGATTCGAAACTTTCTTCAATAAGGGACTCGCTGTTTGACATAAATCCGGGTATATACCGGAACATTGCGTCGAGTATCACAAGGGCGGCGAACTCCCCGCCGGATAGCACGTAATCGCCGACTGAAATTTCAAGATCAATGGCTGAGTCAATGGCCCTCTGGTCCAAACCCTCATAATGGCCGCAGAGAATGCACACTTCATCCTTCCCGGAAAGCTCCTTGACAAGCGACTGTGTGAGCAGTTTACCCCCCGGGCTGGTCAAAATTGAGAGGGATTTTTCTCCTTTGACCGCTTCGAGCGCTCTGATTGCCGGTTCGGCTGAAAGAACCATGCCCGAACCGCCGCCGTAAGGGTAATCGTCGCATCGGCGGTGCCTGTCCCGGGTAAACTCCCGCAAATCAGTAATCTCCACCCGGGCTATGCCCTTTTGCACCGCTTTCCCTATCAAACCGCTTTTCAGCGGAGATTCGAAAAAATCCGGAAACAGCGTAATTATCTTAAATATCGAACAGGCCTTCGACGGGATCAATGTCTATCCTCTTTTCATCGAGTCTTGACGTGTCCACCATGGATTTGACAAAAGGGACCATGTATTCCCGGCCGTCATTCCCTTTTATAATCAGCACGTCTTCCGCTCCCGCGTGGAGTATGTCGTGGACGGTGCCGAAATGGCTGTCCTGATAAAAAACACCGCTGTTGATTATATCCGCGGTGAAATAAGATTCTTCATCGAGATTGTTCCTGTAACGCTGGGCGTCTTCACGGCTTATCAGCAGGTCCGCCCCTTTATGGGTTGCGGCCTGATCTACGGAATCGATTCCTTCTAATTTTAAAAGACCGATGCTGTCCTTGTGAAAGCTGAATTCAGAAACGGTAAATGATTTTTCATTCAGATACACGCGGTTTCCCGGTGTAAATCGTTCAATGATGTCGGTTACAATATATATTCTCAGGCGGCCCCGAAGGCCGTGGGTGCCGGTTATTACACCGATCCGAACAAAATCATCATCATTCATCAATCGAGTATTTCCAAGACCACCCTTTTTCCGGATTTGGTTGCGGAAGCGTTTATTATTGTCCGTATTGCCCGCGCGATTCTTCCGTGCTTGCCGATAACCTTGCCTATGTCTTCCTTCGTTACCCTTAATTCAAGGTTGGTGGATTTATCGCCTTCTATCTCATTTATTTCAACTTGGTCAGGGTTGTCAACCAGGGATTTCACCATGAATTCGACGAGATCCTTGTAATTCATTATCGTCTCCTCGGGGATTATTTCGATTCCTTATGCTTTTTCCATACCCCGTTTTTTTTCAGCATTTTGAGTATCGTAGGCGATGGTTGCGCTCCCTGTTTCAGCCACTGCAGCACTTTCTCTTCATTTATTACAAATTGATTGGAGTCAACGATTGGCTGATATTGCCCCAATTGCTCTATACAGGAACCGTCCCTTTTTTCCCTGCTGTCAATGGCGATGACCCTGTAAAAAGGTTTTTTCTTGGTCCCGATTCTCTGCAGTCGAATTTTAACTGACACTCGCCTTACCTCCTGGCATAATTGAAGGGTAAATTATTTTATCATGCCTTATTTTGTCAATATAAAATATCAGGGCTTTAAAATAAATTTCTTATAATGGAGCAGGTCGCCGGGTTAAAGGCGGTGAGGGTGATTACGAATGCGCGGCTTGTTTTAACGCAAGGACATTTTTATTGACGTCTCCGCCCTTAAAAGCGGAATTTCCGGCAACGATGACCGAAGCGCCGGCGCCAACGACCCGGGCAATATTGTCGGTACCGATTCCGCCGTCCACCTGTATCCGAAGTTCTTTGAGGCCCTTCTGCGATGCGATTTCGGCGAGTTTTTTTATCCTTCCGACCGATTCTTCCATGAAACTCTGTCCGTAAAATCCCGGATCCACGGACATTATCAGCACCAGATCGCAGTAGGGCAGAAGATCTGAAATGCTCTCAACCGGAGTGGCCGGGTTCAGGGAGAGGCCTGATTTTATGCCCCTATCGCGGATAAGGGTGAGCAATCTGGCGGGAAATCGGGTGCTCTCATAGTGAATCGTCAGACACCAGGGCTTTAGCGCGGCATAGCTTTCAATTGAAAGCTCCGGTTTTTCGATCATGAGATGGATGTCCAGCGGTATGGAGGTGTGCTTTTGAACATGAGCGATATACCCGGGGCCGTAGGTAATGTTCGGTACAAAATGCCCGTCCATTACGTCAAGGTGGATAAGGTCGACCACCGCCGGATCAAAGCCCTCCATGTCCTTTCCCATGGTGCTGAGATCGCCCGCGATTATGGACGGCGAGATGAGAATTTTCTCAGTAGTCTTCGGCATCGATATTTATCACGTCAATTCTCGATTTATTGCACATGATGCTGATGCGCGCGTTGCCTGTCCTGTGGAAGAGGAATTGTATCGATTGTCCGGGCCTCATCCTGCGTGAAAAGCGTACTCGTTTCGGGCTTCCGTCTTCAATCTGCGCCTCGTACAGGCCTTCGCTTTCATCGCTCCCGATCTTGTATTCGATCTTTTCATACGCGTTATACGGGTGCTCTGTGAGGGGGTGCCACTGAACCTGAAGGTGTATCGTGTCGCCGCTCTTTATGGGCGATCCTTTCGGCGGGTTCTGGGACAGTACTATCCCGCTTTTCTGCCTGTCATCGGTAACGACTATCTCTTGATTCACGGACAATCCCTTGGACTGGAGCAGGTCGAAGCAAAGCTCAATTGACTGGCCGGTGACGTCGGGCACCGTGATGTTCGTATCGTTCTTGCCGGATGAAACGAGCAGGTTTATGAGCCTGCTGGGCGATACTTTTTCGCCCCCCTTCGGGTCCTGGGCGATGATGATGTTTTCAGGCACTTTATCGGATTTCACGTATGATATCACTCCGGTTGCGAGAGCCACTTTCTTGTCAAGATAGTGCAGGCTCTTCAGTCTGTTGATCGCTCTCGGAAGGTCGGTTCCCACCAGGTTCGGCATGTCCAGGAGATATATGCTTCTGCTGACAATCAGTTTGAACGTGCTGTTTTCCGGGACGATTCTCCCTTTGTCGGGATACTGATTCAGGATCAATCCGTCCTCGATATCGTACACATCCTGAAATTTTACATAGGGGCGAAGGCCCTGCCTGGTGATGCTGTTGTACGCGTCGACGAAACGTTTGCCTTCAACGTCGGGCACGCGGATTTCCTTGGACGGTTTTGTGAGAAAAATCAGCATGATCGTGGAAATCACGAGGAACACCGAAAAGCCGAGAAAAAAAATCAGGGCGATCCGGCCGATGGTTTTAAAATACGTGTACTTGACGCTGTCGTTTTTCTCTTTCATTATAAGGCTCGCTGTGGTGAATGATTACCGCTGTTAATTGTTGGCATTGCCCGAATCAGCGGTTTATTGAAATACATTTTTCTTTTCCGGTATGGAAAGCCTATCCGGGCAGTTAGCTTGTTGGTTGAATGGTTTTTGTCAATAAAAATATTATGGATTTACCAGGTTTATGGCTTCATAATGCCCTCTTTGAATATGCGTTATCCGGGCGAATGCGGCCTCTGAATAAAAAATTTTATTTGAACCCGCGGCTGTTATCTGAATGATTGTTTTAAGTATTGTTATCAATCGCTCGAAAATGTGAATAGGGGCACAATCGTCTTAAATGAGAGCATAAACGCCCTTATACTTTGAATCTATTCATGGAGCTGTCAAGCGTCAGAAGGGACTTCGGCGTTCGGGCTCTATAATGTCATTGGTGCGGATAAAATGAACGGTGAGATCAAATTTCTGATAGTTTCCGACCTGCATCTTGGTATCAGGGAATCCCCCGTCCAAGAAGAGATTCGCGTCCGCACGTTTCAGAAAATTATCTCCCTGGCGGCGGAATACGACATGCTCCTGATCGCGGGGGACTTGCTGGAAAACGCAGGGGATGACGGGCGCACTCTCAGGATGGCGGGGGAGGAGTTCAACAGGCTTGCTGATCAGGGCGTGCGTACGTTCTATTGTACCGGCGTTTCGGAATTATCAGATGACAGCGAGGTGCTTAAGGCATTGTCGGAGATGAACATCACGCACCTGTTCAGACCGGATGGGGCAAATGCCCCCTTTCTTTTCGAAAAAGAGGACCAGATGGTCCATATTTACGGGGTCCCCGCCGGGGTGAACCCTTACGAGGCCGGAATCAGCCGCGTCCCGGAGAATGGGTTCCACCTCGGGCTTTTTTATGTAGATTTTAACCCGGATATCGAGTACCGCGACCCCCGCGCGCACGGCAGGAATATTTATACCATGAAGAGGGAGGATTTCAAAAACCTGGGGCTTGATTTCTACGCAATGGGGTTCAATCATAATTTCAGGATGTTCAAGGTGCAGGATAAAATTATTGCGGCGTATCCGGGAACCCCTGAGGCCACGTCGTTTCTTGAAACCGGTGACAGGTATATCCTCTCATGCAGCGTTACGGGAAACGAAATCCAGAGTATAAAGCGCCTGGCGGTGAACTCCATCACCATCGAAACCTCAGAGTTCGACTGCTCCCTTTATTCATCATTTGCGGAAATCCTTGCCGAAATCGAAAGCATGAAATCCAAGAAGACCCATCTTTCGGTGATTCTGAAAGGAGAAAGAAAGTATCCGGTGAACCTGAGTTATTTCCGGGGCATCAAAGACAGCTTTCATTTGCTTAACGTGACTGACATTTCCCTCCCCACAATGGATTTTATGATCAGAGAATACGGATACGAGGAGACACTGAGGGGGGAATTGTTGAGAATAGTAAGGGATAAAATCCAGGACTCGGGCGTTCCCGCGGACATCCAGAGCGCCGATGTCCTGCAGATAATAAATCAGATGATACACGGCAGTGAGGAATCGCTGGAGGACTGGTTATGCAGTATTTGAAATGCACCGCCTCAATTCCCGGACTGCTCGAGAATACCGTGCTCGAATTTTCAGGAAATCCTGTTGTGGTGTTCGGCAAAAACGGGTCCGGTAAGACCATTATCGCCAGAAGCATCATAGATGTGGTGTATAAAAAATTTGCGGGGAACGGGGCGTTTCGGCCGGATTTTTGTGACTCGATTTATCTGGACCTTCAGTTTTCAATATCACAGGGGGGGGCCTATAGGATTATCAATAACGGAAACCGTTATTATACGATCCAGTATACGGAAGGGGACACGGAAACGATCCTGTACGCCGAAGAATCTTCGGATCAGGTGACGGCCGATATCGGCATGATGCTTAACAGGACCGAACCAGGGTCCCGGCTCAGGGACTTTATCATGCGAATGAGCGAACCTTCCTTCAATCTGTCCGTGTATGTCCCTTCTCCGGGCGATTTAAACGCGTTCGAAAACCTGGATTACAGGCTTCTTCAGGACCTTATGATGAATGACCGATCATTGGCCTTCCCTGTAAAGGCCGGCGTAAGCAGCCCCGGGGGAAAGATCAATCCGGGAGACAGGCTGGAAAAGGAGCTTGAAGGCTACCATTCCATACACCGGAACCTGGAAAAGCGCGTTCAGCTGATGGATATTTCCCATAACAGGCTTACCAAGCTTTACCGGGAAAAGAAGAACATCCAGAAAGAAATGCGGGACATTGGAATCACACTTGCAAGCCTGAAAAATCAGAAAAACATTCTGCTGAATATAAGCAAAGACCTGCAAAAAATCGATGAATGCAACAGCGAGCTGGATGAGCTAAGAACCGTGGTTGTGGAGGAAGAGAACAAGATCCATGCCGCTGAAAATATTATATTGGAAATCGACAGCCATTTCCCTCATTTCAAGCATATCGGGTTGGACGATATCCCGAGTCATGACGAGCTGCAGGAAATTTTTAACAGGATAAAGAATCTTAACGTACGAATTGATACATTCATATATAAGAGGCAGCAGAAAATAAAAAGGATCATCACCGGCATAACCGGCATTGCCATCGCCGGGGGTATCTCGATCGCCGCAATCCTGACCGGCGGGGGGATCTCCCCGGAGCGGTTGTTTTCCCTCATCTCGGGAATAGTCGCGCTGGCTGCAGTATTGTCGTTAAGCCTGCTGTTATATCTCCTCGCGACATGGGGGAAAAAAGAATTCGAAAAAATGAAGACGGAAAAAAACGGCCTGGAGTGTTCAATAAAGGAAAAAATTAAAGGGAACAGGGTAAATTACGACGGAAAAAAAATTCATGAGCTGTACGATTTTCTATTGCAGTATTTCGAGGACTATCTGGAATTTTCAGAAAAGACCAGGGAATATTTAGGCCTGAAAAGCTCGATGAAGGACAGGGAAAGCCTTGATGAAATCAACCGGCGTCTCGGGTCATTGAAAAACGAGGAAAACGAAATTAAGCAAAGAATCAGCAATAGCATCGGCGCATTGGAGATCGTTAAAAAAAATATCGAGATTAACGGCCCGGAGATAGAAGGGCTGATACATACCATTGATCTGGAGATGGAACGCTGCACGGCGGAGCTTGCCGAAAAGGAGAGGATTCAGGCGCAGATTGAAAACGAAATCAACGATCATCCGGATTCTTCTGATGAAATGGCCGGATTGGCAAAGGAGCGCGAGGCCATTAAAACGAAACTGGATCTGCTCAGGAGCAGAAGCAATGCCATGCGTTTTGTCAGGGAATCGCTTTTCGAGGCGGAAGAAAGACGTGAACAGAAACAATTGAAAAAGATTGTAAAAAATTCCGTTGAAAAGTTTAATTATCTCACGGGGAATCAATATATCACCAAAATCGATGAGAGGACGGTTCATGAATTCGTGAAAAATTCCGTCTTTCCGGCAGACCTGAATCCAGCGGTCATACACGCGCTGGTGCTCTCGATCAAGCTTTCGCTGACTGATATGATTACGGCGGGCGGACACACTCTTCCGCTTGTTCTCGACGATCCTTTTTATAACATGGACGAAGAGCGAGTGATACGGTTCAAAGATCTGCTCGATACGGTAACCAAGACCCGGCAGGTGATCCTTTTTACCCATCAAAGGGATACTCGCGACTGGGGTAAATACCTGGAATTATAACCGCCGATGGATAACAATGGCCAGCTGACATTTTCTGACGACCCCCTTCTCAATGGCATTAATGAAGTGTATCAACTTATAGAGAACGGCTCCTTTGCCGACGCGGTCGTCAAGATTGACGAACTCATGGACGTCGATCCGGATTATCCTGGTCTCGTCGATTCCTATAGGATCGCGAAATTCTGGCACAATCGCGATAGGGAGATGGGAGCGCTCCTGCGGGGAAAAGAGATAGCGGAGTTTCTGATGAGCGAATGGTCCGTGTTCGAGGAATACGCGGACGAGAGGGAGATGCGTTCCTCCGCCGCATACAGGTTCGCAATGAGAAATGTTTTTTTCCGCGCCGCGGACCATTACCGAATCGCCTTTTCAGAACACCAGGACACTACCAACGATTTTTCGCTTCTTCTCAACCTGGGGGACTGCTTTCTGCGGCTGGAGGAATACACCCAGGCCATTGACACGCTTGAATACGCAAAAAATTCATACAAGAGCAGCGCCCGGCTGCTGGCAATTCTCGGCGAGGCATGCTACCACACCGGGGATCTGCCCAAAAGCCTGCTCTATTTCCGCGAGGCCTTCTGCTCCGACCCGTCCGAGATAAATCTCGAGCTTTTAAAATCGAAACCGGTCAGGGAAGTCCTGGGATTGATAAAAAAGGAAAGGGGGGAGGTGCAGAACCTGGCTGAATGGGTACCGGTGTACGCCTTTATCCATGATGTTTTTTATGTGAGAAAAAACATCAGCAAGCACCAGGTTCAGATGCTCGAACGTGAAGTGTACAGCCTGGAAACGGCATATCAGAAAATGAGCAGGGATCAGCTTGAAACGAGCACGCTTCTCCCCCGACTGATCACGAAATATCTGCTTCTTCGGGATTATTACGAGTTCCAGAATTACAGCTTCGATACCCTTGTGCAGATACGGGACCGGCTACTGCAGATCGACAGGCCTCTTTTTCAGGAATACTTCAACAAGAAAAAGCTGTAAAGCCCGGAATCGCCGACTTATGAAATTTACCCCAAAAAAAAGGGCTGCCGTTTCCGGCAGCCCTTTCTGCTGTTCTATTGCCTGAGAACTTACTTTTTACCGTAAATTTCCTTGGCACCGCCCACGATGGTTTCAACGACTGAAGGATCAGCCAGCGTGGATGTGTCTCCGAAATTTTTGGGATCGAAGTCGGCGGCGGCGACCCTTTTCAGGATTCGGCGCATGATCTTGCCGGATCTCGTCTTCGGCAGCATGTCCGCCCACTGGATGATCTCGGGAGTTGCGATCGGCCCGATCTCCTTTCTGACGTGAGCGACGAGCTCTTTCTTGAGGTCGTCCGATTTCTCAACGCCGCTGTTCAGTGTCACGAACGCGTAGATCGACTGTCCCTTAATTTCATGGGGATAACCGACAACCGCGGCCTCGGCCACTTTCGGATGCGATACCAGCGCGGACTCGACTTCCGCTGTTCCCATACGGTGTCCGGATACGTTGATAACGTCGTCAACGCGG
The DNA here is from genome assembly GCA_041737965.1 of Spirochaetota bacterium. Classification (GTDB taxonomy): domain Bacteria; phylum Spirochaetota; class UBA4802; order UBA4802; family UBA5550; genus JAFGJK01. The sequence goes on from JBGSQT010000036.1 coordinate 19,587, forward strand.
CCGGTGATCTGGTAGTATCCGTCCTTGTCGCGGCGGCAGCCGTCACCGGTGAAATACTTGCCGGGGAACTGGGTGAAGTAGGTGTCGAACATCCTCTTGGGATCTCCGTACACGCCCATCATCTGCCCGGGCCATGACCTGTTGATGCAGAGGTTTCCTTCGCATACGCCTTCGAGCGGCTTGCCGGCGTCGTCGACGATCGACGGCTCAACGCCGAAGAAGGGGACGGTCGCCATTGCAGGCTTGATGTCGATTGCGCCGGGGAGCGGGGTGATGAGGATACCGCCGGTCTCTGTCTGCCACCATGTGTCAACGATGGGGCACTGGCCGCGGCCGATCTTATTGTAGTACCAGTTCCATGCTTCCGGGTTCAGAGGCTCACCCACGGAACCGAGAAGTTTAACCGAGCTGATGTCGTGTTTGTCGACCCAGGAATCCCCTTCCTTGGCGATCGCGCGGATCGCGGTCGGCGCGGTGTAGAAAGTGTTGACTTTCCACTTTTCGCACACGGCCCAGAAACGTCCGACGTCCGGATACGTGGGAACTCCCTCGAACATGATGGTGGTCGCTCCGTTGGCCAGCGGCCCGTACACGATGTAGGAGTGGCCGGTGACCCAGCCTATGTCGGCCGTACACCAGTAGATCTCACCGTCATGGTAGTCGAAAATCATTTTATGCGTGAATGCGACGAATGTGAGGTATCCGCCGGTCCCGTGCATCGCGCCTTTGGGCTTGCCGGTGGAACCTGACGTATAGAGGATGAACAGCGGATCGGTTGCGTCCATCTGCTCGGGCTCGCAGTTTGCGTCAACCGCGGCTACTTCCTCGTGCCACCACTTGTCGATTTTCGGGTTCCAGCTGCATTTGATCTGGTCGCCGACCCTTTTCACGACAATATGAAGTTTGACCTGGGGGCATTCCGCCAGGGCCTTGTCCGAGTTGTCCTTCTGGGGAACCGCTTTGGCCCCGCGGAAGGTACCGTCGCAGGATACGACAACGCGGCTGTCGCAGTCGTTGACACGGTCGCGCAGCGCTTCAGCGGAGAACCCGCCGAATACCACGGAGTGAACCGCGCCGATTCGCGTACATGCCAGGATGCCGATCGCCAGCTCCGGGATCATCGGCAGGTAAAAGGTGACCCTGTCGCCTTTTTTCACGCCGTGTTTTTTAAGAACGTTCGCGAACTTGCAGACTTCCGCGTGGAGCTGTTTGTAGGTGAACTTCTTGTCGTCAGTGGGATCGTTTCCTTCGAAGATGATCGCGATCTGGTCGCCTTTCTTCTCCAGGTGCCTGTCAAGGCAGTTGTAGGATACGTTCAGTTTCCCGCCGGTAAACCATTTGATCTGGAAATCCTTGAGATCGTTCGCGTATTTCCAATCCTGTACCTTGTCCCATTTCTTGAACCAGGTCACATACTCTTCGGCAATTTTTGCCCAGAATTTATCCGGGTCAGCCAGAGACTCTTTCCACATCTTTTCGTACTCTTCGCGGCTTTTGATGTAGGCTTTTTTCCTAAAGCTCTCTGGAACCGGATAGATTTCCTTCAGAGTGGTTTCAGCCATGCAATACCTCCGAATTTTTATTAAATTGTTTATTATCTGGGTAATCGCTGGATTCGTTTATTATTACTGCCAGTCAACCACCAGGCAATTCCCATTAATGACGCGTTTTTTATCGTTACGACCGGTGCTGATTCAGATAATCCGCTATGGACCTGTCGTAGGACGAAGTCGTTTCATACACCTTGGCCGCGAGTCTCAGATTGGTCTTTTCAGTGACGGCCCCGTTGTGATCTTTCATGTCCTGAAGCACAGGCTCATAATCGGCGGGATCGATAATCACGGTTACGCTTTTGTGATTTTTAGCCGCCGACCGGAGCATCGCCGGCCCGCCTATATCGATATTCTCAATTGCATCATCAAAAGTGCAATCAGGTTTTGCAACGGTTTTTTGGAAAGGATAGAGATTGACCACCACCAGGTCGATATTGATTATTCCGTGATCCTGCATGGTCTTGACATGTTCAGGATTTGAGCGCACCCCCAGGAGCCCGCCGTGGACTCTCGGGTGCAGGGTCTTTACCCTGCCGTCGAGCATCTCCGGAAAACCGGTATACTCTGAAACGTCCGTTACGGACAAACCCGCATCGCGGAGAATTTTCGCGGTGCCGCCGGTGGAAAGAAAGGTTACGCCGAATTCCGCGAGATTCTTGGCGAATTCAACTACGCCTGTCTTGTCCGAAACGCTGATGAGGGCTCTTTCAATCCTTGCCATTGATCTCGGATTATTTCAATCTGGATGAAAATATGGACAAACTATCTTACTTTGTTAGGATGATCACATTAAAATAATTAGTATTAATGACAAGCATTTTTTTTATCGGCCTTGAATTAATTCCTCATTGAGAAGGTTTTGTCTATTTTTTATTTTCTGGAAAAAGGATTCCTCCCGCGGCGCTCATTTTTTCGAGGAGGATTATTCTCTCCCGGCCTGTCTGTATTTATATGAGCGGAAGATATATATTATGAAGATGACCGCAAGAATCGCCAGGAAGGCCGCTCCGGCTATAAAATTATACTTGGAGAAGAATTCAGCGGTTTTTTCCTTCACGGTTTCCCAGTTGTTGCCCAGAAGATACCCGGTTTGCAGAATCATGAAGTTCCACAGGCCGGCGCTTACCAGGGAAGTGAGAAAAACCCAGAAAGGGCGGAGAAGTGAAATCCCGGATACGATTGATATCACTGACCTCAGTCCTGGAAGGAATCTGTTGAAAAGGATGATACCGTACCCGTAATGGGCGAACCACCGTTCGCCTTTCAGTATCTGCTCTTTGTTGAAAAAGGATATGTTCCTTTTCATGAAAAACTCCCTTTCCAGGTAACGGCCGAGAAAAAAGAGAATCATGAAACCGAAAACGCTTCCGGCGGTGGTTGAAAGAAACACATACAGATAGTTGAGGCGGCCGATCCCCACGAGAAAGGCGCCGAACACCGTTATGGTATCCCCCGGAATGGGGGGTAACAGATTTTCGATCATGGAGCTGATAAACAGGAATATATAGAGGAACAGGTCATTTTTTGGAAGCAGGAAATCTATCAGCCGCTGTACTAATTGATCCATGGAAAAGGGTCACCCGCGTGTTGGTTGAATATGGACTCTGTGCTCAACTCTCAGGGACGCTCCCGAGTGCCGGAAGGGGCGTATGAATGAGAAACAATGTCATTTATAAGGAGAAAATAAGGATTGCAATTTATCAACAACATTTTCAATATGCAAGAGTGTTTACACGACGTTTGCGGTCATTGTGAGTCCGCGGGCGAGAGACCGGCACCATATATACACAAACACCGGCTTCCGCGGGGGATCGGGTCCGTTAACAATATTTTCCTTACGAGGAGGAGTCTTGATGCTAAAAAGAACACTACTGCTATGTCTTTTTACGGTTTTTGCCGCGGGCACCGCGTTTTCACAATCATACGACATGCCGATAAATACCGGAGCCAGAATGAACGCCATGGCCAACTCCGGCAGCGCCATAGTAGACGGCGGTGTCGCCATTGCCATGAATCCGGCCGGTCTTGCGAATACAAAAAAAATACAGGTTGAAGGCACATTCAATCAGATCGCGATACTGATGGGAAACCCGGCAAACGGTGCGTATCGTGAAAAAAGCGTGACCGCGTACAGCGCCATCGGCCTGTTCGGCATGGGCGTGAGATTAAACGAGGTCATCACGGTCGGATTTCTGCTGTATGCGCCTTCGGGCGGCGGCGTCAGAAACAAAAATGTCACCATGGGATTTCCGGTGGTGCCAAAGGATTTCGACGGATACCTGGTATTCCTCGAGTTCGGCCCCGCCATCGCCCTGAACCTTCCCGGCGGTTTTAAAATCGGGTTCGTGTATAGAATCAACTACGCTGAAAGCTGGTCGAGCCTGTACACCTATGATCCGTCGGGCTCATTTCTCGGCCAGAACTATATGTACAATACAAACCATCTGTCCGGATACGGATTTACCGGGTACAGAATCGGCATTCAGTGGGACCCGGTCGACACGTTCCATATGGGCGTCTCATACCGCTCGTATGTAAAGATCGAGTCCGATGGAACGTCGGACATCCAGCCATACGGATATCCCTTTGATGTAAGCGTCAATATCGCCCAGACCCTGCGTTACGCAGACGGCATTCAGGCGGGCGTATCCTACGAATTCATCCCCGACAGATTGACCGTGAACGCGGATTATATCCTGAATTTCTGGAGTCGATATAAAAACAGGACCACCGAGATGATGGGCATCCCGAACGTGACGAAGCTTCGCAACAAGAACGTCCACGGGGCCAGGATCGGCGCTGAGTTTGCCGCGACCGACCGGCTGATTCTTCGTCTCGGATTCAGCTGGAGCTCGGGCCAGGCGAACCGCAGATACCAGAACCTGCTGAGCATGGGCGCGCCAGGGACCTGCCAGGTCTACGGCGGAGGCGTCACTTACAGGCTCGCTGAAAACTGGGACATCTCCTTCGCGGCCAACTACATGATCAACCAGGGGCACGTGTCCGGGTTTGACTATGTAAAAGGGGGGATGGTGGCTGTTCCGGGCGATTATAAGAACAACGGAATGTTTTTAAGTCTCGGCCTCAGATACAATCTTATGTAATAAATCGGATCGAAGGGAAGCCCCTTCCTTGGAAGGGGCTTTTTTTTTTATGCACCGATGCCTGCGCTGTCGCCTTCATGTACAGCTTCCAGCAGCCTTCTCGGCTTGATAACATCGCCCGCTTCAGTAAACGGAATCCCGAGCTTCTGTAATGTGTCTGCGAGGCCGCGTTCAGAAGATGAACCGAACGCCTTTATTACCATGGCGGCAGGCGCGATTTCGATCTCCTGGTTATCCTTAATGACAATCACTGAATTATCGTTGATTGCGGACACCTTTGTTTCGAGCATCAGTATTCCGCCGCTTTTTTTAAGTCGGCGATGGAGCCAGTATCCGTGTGCGGTGAACGTGCTTACAGGCGGATATTTCGCCATCTCTACAATCGTTACACCGATTCCTCGTGCCATGCAGAAATCAGCTGTTTCCATTCCCACGTATCCCGCGCCCATTATAACAACCGGTCCTTTAAGATCGGCTTTGCCTGTTAAAACATCGCGTGCATCAAAAACATTGATATTGCTGATTCCGTCAATGGGAGGCGCGGCAGGAATTGCTCCTGCTGCAAGTATTGCCATGTCGGGTTTTCCTGACGCAAGCATCGCTTCAGTCACGGATGTGTGTAAATTTACCGACACGCCCATGCGTTCAATCTGTGCCCCGGCCCATTCGACCCATTTATAAAACAGATCCTTGTGAGGCGGTTTGCTTGCTGAAATCAGCTGTCCTCCAAAAGACGAATCCCTTTCGAATATTGAAACAGCATGTCCGCGTTTTGATGCCGCAAGAGCCGCAGAGAGCCCTGCCGGGCCTCCTCCAATGACCCATATATTCTTTTTTGAATCAGTCATTTTGTAAATATCTTCAAATTCCCTTCCGCATTCCGGGTTGATGCTGCATGTGGTGGGTTTGAATTCAAAGCTGAGCCTTTCGATGCAGCCCTGATTGCATCCGAGGCATTGCCTGATATCTTTCCATCTGCCTTCTCCTGCCTTAATTAAAAAGTCGGGATCGGCGAGAAACTGCCTTCCCATGCTGATAAGGTCCGCGTCACCTCTTGCTATGGCTTCATCCGCCATTCGCGGATCGGTTATTCTGCCGACACCTATTACAGGCACGGAAACCGTTTTTTTTATTTCCGCAGCGCGTCCGAGGTTAAATCCTTCAGGCGTATCGACAGACGCGATAGTAAGAAATCCCGGCGTGGAATACACGCCGACAGAAACATGAATGGCGTCAGCGCCTGCTTCTTGAAGCCGTGGGGCAAGCCATCTTGTGAAATCTATTGTGTAGCCGTTTTTGATGCATTCGTCGGCGGAAATTCTGACGATCACGGGAAATTCTGAACCGACTTTTTCGCGGACTGCTTTGATAATTTCAATTAGTATCCTGGCCCTGTTCTCATCGGAGCCGCCGTACTCGTCGTCCCTGCTGTTGGAAAAAGGAGAAAGGAACTGTGTAAGTAGATACCCGTGAGCGCCGTGAATCTCCACGGCATCAAATCCGGATTGCCTTGCTCTCAGTGCTCCGGACGCATAGTTTTTCACAATCTCTTTTATCCTTTCATTGGTCATGGCTTCAACCGGCTGGTTGAGTACCGCACTTGGAATAGCGGACGGGGCTTCAGGATCTGTTCCTGTAACCGCTTTCATCGTTTCGCGGCCGGCATGGTGAAGCTGCAGGGCGATTTTTGTGTCATATTTATGTATGGCGTCCGTTAATCGTGAAAGCCCGGGAATGAACGAATCATCCCATACGCCGATTTCCCGGCCGAAACCCTTGCCTCTCGGATCAATCGCGCAGACTTCCGTGATGATAAGACCGGCTCCTCCCTTTGCTCTGCGCTCGAGGTAGCTGACAAGCCTGTCGCTTACCGTGCTGTCTTTGTTTCCGTATGAGGTTCCGATTGCCGGCATTACAACACGGTTATTCAATTCCATGGATGCAATTTTTACGGGTGAAAAAAGATTTTTTAGATCAGTGTTCATATTATCCCTTCATTTTTATAATAAAATTTTAAACCGCGATTTTTTAAAAAAATACCAATTGGTATATTATTAAATAGAAAAATTACGCTTTCAATGATACTATAATCCGTTCAAGATGATTCATCGCGTTGAGAACATAATTGTCTTTTCCTGTGGCTTTGGTCATTGCAACACCGCCTTCAACCAGGGAAATTACTATATCCGCAATTGCGTCAGGGTCGGCATCCTTTTTGAATTCTCCGTATTTTTTTCCCTTAGTTACGATTTCCGCTATAGTTCTATTCCATATGGTTATTATACGCAAAGCCTGCTTTTTAAGATCATCGTGAGTGTCATCCGATTCAACCAGGGTATTTATGATTGGACATCCGCCGAATGATGATATGGACCTGTAGATATTTCTGTAAAATATCGGGTAGACCATAAGTTTATCAAAATAGGTGGGCGCTTTTTTCAATTCAATTTTGATCGAACTGATGATCTGATCGACATTGTATATGAATGCCTGGATGGCGACTTCATCCTTGTTTTTGAAATTTCCGTAAATGCTTCCCCTGGTAAGTCCTGTGACGTCCGTAATGTCTGAAATTGAGGTGCCTGCATACCCCTTCATATTGAAAAGAGACGCGGTTTTTTCAATTATATACCGCTTTGTTTTTTCGCTCTTTATATTCCTTCCCTCGTTCATTTTGATAATATACCGATCGGTATATTTATAATCAACAAATTTTTTAATACATGTAATATTTTATGCGAGTTTTCTGGAAAAATTGATCAGAAGCTGTTGGATTATTAGTTTCATTAAATTTATCAGGAAGATTAGTTTATCCCGTGAACTTGTCCGTATTTCCGTTGGTTTTTCCAGGGTTCTTTGAATGTCCGGCAGCATGTCTTGAAGCTCGGGGTGCTTGATAGCGAGCTTATGCCGGTATTCGGTGGTCGTGTGAATGGTTACGTCCAATGGAGTTTTACTTCGAAAATATTCCGCTTCATACTTGAATAAATGAATAAATAAAATTCATTGTCAGGAATGATATGCAAAATTGAAACTGCATGTGAAATACACTCATATTGCCGACTTATCCTGATGATTGAGGTCAATGCCGGCGATGTGTCCTAGCCCCCGTTTCCTGTTTCAACATAATATATATTGAGCGGAGTCACGGAGTCCAGCACAAGTCTCCCGCCAAAATCCGCATGGGAAGTGAGCGCTGAAATTAAACAGACTCCGTCGTGACTGAATGAGAAAAAACCGGATTTGAAGGATGACCTGGAGAGGGAGGCCTGCAATCTGAATGACTCGGCTGGATGCCGAAATATAATATGTGCATGACAAGCCCCTGGACCAGGTTTTACTCTTACGATATTGAAGCCAGCTGAAAATGACTTGAATTTTTGGAGGATGCCTGTAGTGTATCTGTAAGTTCATGAAAAAAATAAAATTTGTCATTTTAGTCTTTCTTGGTTCATTACATTTACTCTATGGACAAAATGGAGGTATGCCTCAAGATAAAGAACAATTCTGCATGGACTTACTTAAGCAATATGATATGGAAAGTTACCTCCTGGTAAATAGATATTCCAGCAGCTATAAGGGTATTTTCAACAGTTATCTTAGCGGCAAAGATGTTTATAATATTCTCTATTCACTGCCCATTGCTGTTCATGAAATGACCCACCTCTACAATAATACCTCCATGATCAAAACTCAAGAAATGCCAATGAGTATACCGGGTTTTTCAGGGATACCTTTATTTACTAAATCAGTAACCAGACGAATTCCTTCAGCATTTGAAGTTGAAGAGTATAATGAAATCCTTAATAATACAAATAGTGCGGGAGATAAAAATTTTCTTAACACAGTTTATAAGAATAATAGTCGTTTAAATAAATTCGAGCTTACAAATGCGTATAAAGGCCAAATTTCAAAACTTGTTATGATTCTTGAAAAGGCAGGATATTATAAAGACCAGGACCAGGCCTCTGAGGAAAAAGAAGTCCCTCAAGGAGAAATGAAATATTATATTTCAAATTCAGAAGAGCACAAAGTAAAAATGACAAAAATTTTCTTAACAAAGGAAATTGCAAAAACCATACCTGCTGAACTCAGTAATTACGAATATAGCAGATATGATGTTTATATAAACAGCCCAAGCACTACCCTTACGGCCCAGGGAAAAGGCATCTATGGTTTGATGGATGAATGGTGCGCCTTTTATAATGGTTCCAGAACAGCGGTGAAGATGCTTCCCTATTTCAAAGAAAAACTTCCACAAAATGAAAATACTTGGCGATGGTATTTCAAAACAACCAACTGGCACTACTGGTCTTACTACGATATGAAATATTATATCTATAAATATCTTCTTTTTGCAAAAGATAATTATCCTGATACATATAGGGCCATAAAGTCTAACGACAACTTTATTCAAACGTTTAAAGAGCTCGACAATAAATGGCTGGCCCTTATGTCAGAGTTTACAGAGGTAATAAATGAGACCTATGGCTATTTGACTTCAATGGGATATAAAGTTATCGAGGGAGAAAGGATAACCACTATTAGAAAAGATGGGAAAAGCTTAGGGCTTCTGAATTTCAACTTTATTGTGAAAAAGCTGAAAACTGAACTGGGAAAAAACATTTATCAAGATCTTCTTTAGGTCACGCATGCAACGTTACGTATCAATATTTCAAAAAATCTCTATATTCAGTAAAAACCTCAAATATATATTCCAAAATTTTTTCTGACAACTATAGCCTAATTTCACAACCTCCTTTAATAGCGGTACAGGCTTATTTTTTTTCCACAAATCCTGCGTTAAAATTGATGTTGTTGAGGCTTCCATCCTGGGCCTCCACCACACCATACACAAAATAAAGGGCTTTTTTGCCTTTATAATCGCATACGGTCGGTTCTCCCACCACAATGATTTCGCCGATGCTTCCGGAAAAACCGGATTCCAACAATGTTTCAGGTGAACCCCAGGAAGCGACATCTCCGTAGTTTCCTCCCTTATACTGCGCGACGACATTGGCACCGTCACGATAATAATAAAGCCTATCGCCGGTAAAATGCGGCTGCATATCCGAGGTCGGGCCCGTGTTAATGGGGGCCGGCAGCTCTATTGTATCCCAATCGCTTTCTATGCCCGGGAATGTTCCGCTTTTCAAAACGTACACGTAAATCTTTTTTGTTGAATCGTCTTTATCGTCGCCCTGTTTCCATGCCCAAATCGACTTGACCGGCCCTCCTGAATCAGCCCAGACGTGGGGATCGTTAATGCTGAGAGTGCCTCCCGGCTCTTCCAGCGGGACCAGCTCGGGTAAAAAATCCTTCTTATCAAATGAAGGGCATCCCTTGCTGTAATACCTGCCGAGGATCGTTTTCTCCCCGGGAGCGATGGTAACTGCGTATACCCTGTTTTTGGTTCCGCCAAGACCCGGATCGTTGAAATTGAAAACCATAAGATTTTTCCCTTCCACAGCTGCGATGTGGGGTCCGTGCTGGATCATGGTATCGTTGTTTGTCTCATCGATGATGCTGATTAAGAAAGGATTTCCGAACGTTCCATCGGAAAGCTTTTTAAATCCGTACATGGCAGTCGGCTGTACCACCATGGGAGGGAAGGGATCATAACAGAAAAGAGGAAACCAGTGTAAAATCTCTCCTTTGTCGGAAATTCTTCCTCTTGGAAAGTCCGGTCTCACGGGTCCCTCCCATGGGCCGGACGCGTTTTTTGCCCACAGATGCGACGGGCTCACGCTCATCCCTCCGAATGACATTGGCGAGTACATGAGAAAGAGCCATTCACCGTCCGGGGTAATATTGATGCTGTCCTCCCATCCCCCGGTATTAATCATGTCGCCGGGAACAGGCTGCGGCTGCCCCCAGTCGCTGTGTACCTTTTTCAGCACGATGGCCGTTTTAACGGCAGACAGGTCCCAGTCCATAACTTTGGCCGTTATCCGGTATTCTCCGGATAAGCCGGGAGTAACCGTGCACTCGTATGTGCCGTCTCCATTGTCAGTGACCGCGCCCACGGACCCTCTGGTGGATGCGACAGACATGGTCAATCCGGCAACTGAATCCCAGGATTCATTCAGGGGGGTAATTTTCACTGAAAAGGGGGTATAATCGCCGGTTCCTGTTCTGGCAAAGTCGATCAGTATTCTTTTACCGTTTCCGGCCGGGAAAAAAGATTGTCCTGAAGTTCCGCCACACGATAGTAACAGGGGGCATATGATTAGTAAAGCCAGTATTGTTTTTGACACAATGTCATATCTCCAGAATTGATGTCGGCCTTCGCCTGGATTAAAAGCTCCAGGAGTTTTCATGTCCCTGTTGTGCAACTGCTGGTGAAAATGATTATCACTACTGAAAATTATGGCTGCTGTCTTTCCCTGATTTCGCGCACACTCATAAAATTGGGAAGTTCATAAAAAAATAGGTGAAATGCGCGAAGGAATTACTGACTGAATTATACTATAATGGCGTATAGCTGGAGTCAAGCTAAAATAGGTGCGGACGACGAGGGTGGTGTTTTTCATACTGTTTCATTGTTTCCTGCATCAGGGGTTACTGCGCGGAACAAAATGTCCTTTATCGTGATAATGCGAAATGGTGTCACCAGTTCAAAGGACGGGAACCGCCTTTGAAAAAGCAATTACCACAGGCTTCCAGGCAGTCGAAGGGTCACGTGGAAATGTGGCAGCCCCTTTTTCATTCCTTCTTCAAAATAATATTGCATTATTTATATATAATTTTTAACGTGTCTTTTGATTAAATACGCATGCTGCGTTAAACTCATTTCGATCTCAACATAGCCACTCGCAGATGGTGCCGGCCACCCCGATCAGCCTCTCGGACAAGGGTGTTTCTAGAATTTTAATTCCAGCACGGAATCAGAATTCTAGAAGTTCCTTTGCACAGCAAATAACGAATCCGATATTCAATTATTATTTTGGAGGTCTTAATTTGAAATTCACACACAGTGCCATAAGCGATTCAGACGCGAAAAAGATCACCGATCTCGGCAATTCCCATGTCGAAAAGATCGTCGAGGAGTACATCAATATCTGCCGTCCTGACCGTGTGATCGTGATATCTGACAGCCCCGACGATATCGCCATTGTGCGGGAGCTGGCCATAAAAAACGGCGAAGAGAAAAAGCTTTCCATGGAAGGGCATACGATCCATTTTGACGGCGTGTTCGACCTTGCCAGGGACACCACCAACACCAGGGTGCTGGTGACGCCCGAAATGAAAAAGATGAGCAAGGTGATTCGGACCATCGAAAAGGAAGAGGGGCTCAAAGAGGTCTACGGGATCATGGACGGCATCATGAAGGGGAAAACCGCCATCGTCCGCTTTTTCTGTTTGGGGCCGATCAATTCCCGTTTCTCTCTTCCGTCTCTGCAGATTACCGATTCCGCCTATGTTGCCCACAGCGAGGATCTGCTCTATCGCGCCGGATACGGGGAATTTATGCGATTGAAGGGTTCGGGGAACTTTTTCTATTTTGTCCATTCAGCCGGCGAGCTGGATGAACGGGGCAACAGCAAAAATCCTTCAAAAAGGAGGATGTATATCGATGTCGCCGAGGGGAGGGTCTTTACCGTAAACAACCAGTACGCCGGGAACAGCCTCGGGCTGAAAAAACTGGCGCTTCGCCTGGCGATCTACAAGGCCAACAGCGAGGACTGGCTGGCGGAACACATGTTCATCATGGGAGTCCGCCCGGAGGGGAAAAACAGGACAACCTACTTCACCGGGGCTTATCCCAGCGCCTGCGGCAAAACGTCCACCGCCATGGTGCCGGGACAGCTGATCCTCGGCGACGATATCGCCTATCTCCGCGCCGGGAGCGACGGGACAATCCGGGCGGTGAACGTGGAGCAGGGGATATTCGGCATAATAGAGGATGTCAATCCGGTTGACGACCCGGTCATATACAAGACGCTTGCCACGCCGCGCGAGCTCATCTTTTCAAACGTGCTGATAAAGGACGGCAAGCCCTACTGGCTCGGAATGGGGAGCGAACTCCCGAAAAAAGGGCAGAACTATTGCGGCGAATGGAACGAGGGGGACAAGGACTCTGAAGGCAACGCGATCCTGCCGGCGCACAAAAATGCCCGTTATACGGTGCGCATTTCCGAGCTGGAAAACGCGGACCCCAAGCTCAATGACAGCGACGGGGTGGAGGTGGACGCGATAATTTACGGCGGAAGGGACTCCGACACCTCAGTTCCGGTGTACGAAAGCTTCGATTGGGAGCACGGCGTGTTCATGGGAGCCTCGGTGGAATCTGAAACCACCGCCGCAACCATAGGCAAGGCCGGGGTGCGCACCTTCAATCCGATGGCCAATATCGATTTTCTCGTGGTGCCGCTGGGCAAGTACATCGAAAACCACCTGCGTTTCGGGAAACAGCTCTCGCACCGGCCGAAAGTGTACGCGACAAACTATTTTCGGAAGGAAGACGGGAAATTTCTCAACGAAAAAGTCGATAAAAAGGTATGGCTTCTCTGGATGGAGGGGAGGGTGCACGGGGAATACGGCGCCATCGAGACTCCAATCGGGTTTATTCCGAAATATGACGATGTGCGTGACTTGTTCAAAAAAATATTCAACCGGGATTTTTCAAGGGACCTTTACGACAGGCTCTTCTCGATACGCATCGACAAGTTCCTGGAAAAGCTGGACCGGATCGGGAATGAGTACAAAGACGAGGCGGACCTTCCCGCTGAATTCACCGGTTATATGACCAAGATCAGAAAGAACCTGGTTGATGCGAGAGGGAAGTACGGCAAGGACACGGTACTGCCGGAAGAGTTTTAACGGATTGTATTGTTCACGACGGTGAAACCCGGCTCCGGCCGGGTTTCACCGAATGATTTGCAGGAAATTCCGCCGCCTGCATGAGACACAATGCCTCTGCGCTTGCGGCGGGGGATTTCGGGTCGGCCCATCCCCTGGTAAAGGAGATTTTAAAGACAGGCATCCGGATACTTGAAGATGACGGTTTCGTCATGTCCGACGAACGGATACGACGAGAGGACGCGGCCGCCCTGTAAAAAAAATCGCGGTGTGCGTTAACATCCGGATTGAGCCGCTTCCCTCAGGACTGGAGCAATAGAACACTGATAAGGAGAGAGTGTTAATCAAAAAGGATATGCGTTCCAGAATAGACTTCTTGCACATTTAACCGTCATTCCGGCCGAAGCGAAGAGCCGGAATCCACTTTTAAAATGCAGTGGATTCCCGCTTTCGCGGGAATGACGGTTCTTATATTCATTCGAGTTTCCCAACAAGTCAAATAATTGAAGCTATTGAAGTTGTTCCAAGATATAATCAGTTGTGTAGTCAAGATGAGGGAGTCGAGGAATAATGATGAAAAGAACCTGCTGAACCTGCGCCTTACTTGCGTGAGAGCACGTCCTTCAGAAAATTCAGCACGATACCTGCCACTTTGTCCGACTCCTTTCCCCGAACGATGCCGTGCCGTTTTGAAAATATCCTCACCAGCTCCTTTTCCTCTGTGCCGACGTGATTGAATATCTCCAGGGCGCTGGCCGGGTCCACCACTGGGTCTTCTGATCCCTGGATGATCAGAGTCGGTATGGATATGTTTTTCAGGTTCTCCTCCACCGTGCTCATGAGTTTCGCCAGCTCATTCACTCCGGTGACCGGGTTCCTGAAATAATTGATCTGGGGGTTTTCCGGTTCGTTTTGGACGAACTCCATCGTCCCCTTTTTGATGTGCATTCTGGCGAGCAGAGTGTTCCAGATGACCACCGCTGAGGAAAGCCTCGACGCGATGTTCTGGAGTTTCAGCGGGGCGTTGATCGATATAACGCCTCTGAATTTTTTCTGTTTCTGCGACGCCTGGAGCAGGGACAGGCCGGCGCCGGTGGAAAAACCGATGATGGCGAAATTGCCGACGGTGTTTTTCATCACGATATAGGCCCTGCTCACCGAGTCGTACCATTTTTCCCATCTGATGGCGGCGAGGTCCTCGGGGGAGGTGCCGTGGCCCCTAAGCCGCGTCAGGTACACGTTGTAGCCGCTGCGGTGCAGTTTTTCGGCCAGCACCCTCATCTCCTCCGGCGCGGCCATGTATCCGTGCACCAGTATCACCCCGCGCCTGCTGAAAAAACAGCGCATGAACTCCGGTCTGCCCACGCTTTCCGGTTTTGATTCCCCGGGGATGAAATTGATCCTGTAATCCCTGGCGAAGAGATCGCGGTCCAGGCAGAGAAAGGTTTTTCGGATGCGCCGTCGTATCATGAATGAGAAGGGGACGATCACGCTGTTGATCGCCTTCGTGACGTCGGTCAGCGGCTCGATTTCGTTTTTAAGCACGTCGATTATGTTCAGTTTCCGGATGAGATGGAACTGGTAGGGCTTTTTCATCTTTTCCCTGTTCTTGATGATGTAGCCGTCTTTCACGCTGATGAGCCTGTCGGAAACAGCAGCTTCGATGAAACTGTTGTATTTGTCGTGGTCGTCGTCGGTGAGAAGATAAAACTGTTTCAGGTCAAGGCTGGTATGATAGTTGGTGAAACTGAGTTTCTTTATTTTTTCGATGGCCAGAAAGGCCCTGTTTTTAAAGTCAATCTCGTCGATTTTGTCCTTGGGAAGCTTGTACAGGATATAGGAGAACACGTGATCGTGGTTCACCGTGGTCATTTTATAAATTGAGTCCATATACTTGAAGGTGAGGTCAGCGTCAATCGACCGGAATACCCTGTCTTTTTTTATCTCCTCGGCGTCGAGATAAGTTTTTTCGTTTTCAACGCATTTTTTAAGCTTTTTGAATTTGTTGAAGTATTCGGTCATTACGATGGGCTTGCCGAAATTGATGTCGATATCCACGCCTTCGACCACCATGGTGCCTTCCACCTCCAGCTCCTCCTCGAACCGGTCCGATATCGAACCGACGAACCTTTCGATGAGGCGCTTGATGGCGTTGTTTTTCGCGCGGATGGGGAAATAGGTGATGTTCACCGGCACGACGTGCGTGTCCTGCCCGATGATTTTTTCAATGTCGCCCTCGTCCAGGCCGAAGTATTCACGGTACCGGGCGAGCCCGTCGACGTCCCCGGCTGCGCTGAGTTTTCTGATTTTTTCCCGGTAAAGCTGGGATTTGAGGGCGATAAGCGCAGAGCCGCGGTGAGGGGGCCTGCGTATCCCCATATTGTATACCATGTATTTCCCTTTTTCAATGATCTTCTTGTCCTTTACCATTTGCCCTTCGGGGAAAATAATACCGTGATATTGGCCTGTTAAAAGCGCCCTGATGAATATCTTGTCCCTGTCAGGACTTTTGGTGGATACGACGCCGAGCTTGTCCAGAAATTTGCCGAATTTTCCGCTGAAAAAAGAGAAGTGTGCCAGCGAAATGGGGTATTTGCCGGTATGCTTGTCAATTAAATATGGAAGGAATGTGGTCTCAAGCCTGGTGAAATGATTTACCACGAAGAGACACGGCTGGTCTGGTATGTTTTCCAGGCCATGGGGCCTGATTTTCGCGTCCGAGGTCTTGAAGAGCGCATCAAGGCCCAGAGATATGGTTTTCAGCAGTAATCTGGATATTTCCATCGTCGCTCCCCGCGTCAGTATCTTTTATCGAGATAGTCCTTTATAATGTCTGCGTGATCAAAGGCCATGTTTGAAGGGATGCGCTCCGGATCGAAAATTTTCGCCTCCAGGGCGTCGTCCCTCCCCTTGGGGACACCGGCCGCGCGGGCGATGTACACTGTGGAGATGGTGTGCTGCCGCGGATCTCTTGACGGGTCCGAATATGTGTGAAACTGCCGTATTATCTCCACCTCAAGGGACGTCTCCTCGAGGGCCTCCCTCGCCGCCGCACGTTCCATCGATTCGCCGTAATCGACAAAACCGCCCGGTATTGCCCAGCCGGAGGGAGGGTTTTTCCTGTTGATGAGAACGATGCCTTTCCTGCCGGGCGTGGAAGGATTGTCGATTTCGATGATGATGTCCACGGTCGGGGCCGGGTTTCTATACTGTGTTGTCATGGCGCCGTCTGGCGTTCTGCGTGTTTGGGATGTTTGCCGCCATACTGAGATAGTTTAGATACAGACGGGTTTTATTTCAAGAATAATTTTATCCGGGGCGAGTAGGCCGACTGTGAACGCAGCGGGTTCGGGCGAACTACCGTATACACTCTGTTGTGCGAATACGCCGCGCCGGCGTGCGCCAGTGTCCGCGCTTCAGGCAATTCCTCTTTCTTTTTTGTCTGCGGAATTTCCTGTAAAGGCGGATTATTGATAATGAAAAAATTCCATGGAAATATCAATTATAAAAAGTATTGGTTTCGAATCAGCAAGTTCATTAAAGACCGTTTGCGCCGCGTGCTCGTTTTTTGTTGCTTGACACCTGCGGGAATGTATGATTATATAAAATTAGAAGAGGTGGCGCCGGGATTTTCTACAGTAAGAGGACCTGATTGCCGCAGCTGCGATCTGATGTGCCACACGCAATTTCCTTGCGTGTGAAAAAATTTTCCACATTTTAAATTATTCTAACAGGAGGAACGGTCATGAAGAGAATCAGTGTTATTCTTATGGCTTTAATTGTGGGATTGATGCTTGTGCCGGCAAATAACGGCCATGCAATACAATTGGGCGGCAAGGAACTTGTGAAAAACGGCACCGGGGCCAGGACCAAGTTCCCTCTGGGTACGGTTTATTACGCGTCCCTGTATCTTCCCGCGGAGTTTAAAGGCAAAAGCGCCAAGGAGATCATCGATGCGGACGAGCCGATGTCCGTTATCCTGCAGATCGACTCGAAATTCCTCTCCCGGGATAAATTCGTGTCGGCAGTGACCGAAGGTTTCGGCAAAGCGGCAGGTTCGGGTTATCCGACCGACAAAAAGGACTCGTTTATTTCCCTGTTCAACAAGATTGAGATCCACAGGGGGGATATAATTTACCTTAACTATATACCGAAAACTGGCATTGTCGCTTCGTATAAAGCGCAGGGCGGCGCAAAAATCGAAACCATGGGCACGGTCCCCGGGCTTCCCTTCAAAAAGGCCCTCTTTGCCATATGGCTGGGAACTAACCCTGCCCAGGATAGCCTTAAGAACAGTCTGCTGGGAAGATAATTCAATAAACAGAAAAGTGTCGCGACCCCGTCTGCCTGGCGCCAGGAAGGCGCCGTGCAGACAGGCGACAGGAAGTCGCGACCCCGTCTGCCTGAAGCCAGGAAGGCGCCGTGCAGACGGGCGACAGGAAGTCGCGACCCCGTCTGCCTGAAGCCAGGAAGGCGCCGTGCAGACGGGCGACAGGAAGTCGCAAAAACGTCTGCCTGAAGCCAGGAAGGCGCCGTGCAGACGGGCGACAGGACGTCGCAAACCCGTCTGCCTGCTGTTTGACAAAATTATCAGTACGATTGGTAATTTCTGATGCGTTAGATCATGAAAATTTACAAGGTCATAAAATTCGCAAACACAAAAAAAGTCAGACATTATCTAATGTATATTTCTGTGCTGACAACTTTTATCAGTTATATTTCCAATTATAACATCTATCTGCCGTGGTATAATTTTTTCCATTCATTTATCTTCAGCACCGACCCTCTGTTCTCCTTGTTGCTGGCATATACGGTATCGTTTTATGTAGCCGTCAGTCTCATTAACTTTGCACTGCTGTTTATTCTTCTCGTGCTATTTTTAATAATATATCGGTCATGGATCATAAGACAAAATTTTATCAACCCGTTCTCATAAGACTATTTCCGGCAATGGCATTACTGCTGGCATTGCTTTTATTCCCGGAATTTCCCCTGCATGCCGGGGCCGGCGCGGTGTCCGCTAATACCGATGCCGAAACAAAGCGCATCATAGAGGAACTGGAGAAGTCGGTACCGGAACTTATGAGGGGCAACAACATCCCCGGTATCTCCATCGCACTCATCCGGAACGCCCGTATCGTATGGGTGAAGGGCTTCGGTGTCAGGGTGAACGGTGAACCGGAAAAAGTAGACGCCGATACCGTTTTTGAGGCGGCTTCGTTCAGCAAGCCATTGGCGGCTTTTGGCGTCATGCTTCTTGTTCAGGACCATCTTCTGAATCTCGACGACCCGGTGCGTGACCGTCTGCCTGTGGGATATTTCGATCATCAGCCCCGGGGCGGTTCCATCACCCTCCGCCATCTTCTTTCCCACTCGTCGGGGCTTTCGAACAATCTCATCCGAAAAAACATGACGATACACTTCGACCCGGGAAGCAGGTTCTCCTATTCGGGTGTCGGTTACAACACGATGCAGAAATACCTCGAATCTGCGACGGGGAAATTCCTCGACGACTACATGGCCGGCGCCGTGTTTGGGAAAATCGGCATGGCATCGAGCGGTTATGTTTACCGAAAAGGATTCGGGGCCAATATCGCACGGGGCCATTTTTCGGATCCCATCGGCCCCGGCCTGTTGGCAGCCTTTGCGGTGATCCTTGCCGTCCTTGCAGGACTCGTAATTATATATGTCCCGCCTGTAAAAAAACTCATCAAGGGACGGACCGGCCGTTTCGTTCTGTGGGTGATGGTTTCGTCCGCGGTATATTGCGCTTTAATCAATATTCTTCCGGTGTCGGCGACAATGGCGCTTTTCTCCGGGATTATCGGTATCGGAACAACAGCGCTGTCGGCGATCCTCGTGCTGATGGGAAGGGGGAAGATGCGCAGTTCCTTCCGGCAAAAGGCGGCGGTCTCCGCGCTCCTGGCCGGACTTGCGGCGGCGATGATCATCATCCCGTTGCGTCACTCATTCCCATCTCCGGAAAGGCGTTACACGGAAGCGCGCGCCGCATCATCTCTTTACACGACGCCCCGCGACATGGCCCGTTTCCTGGTCGAACTCATGGAGCCGAGGGTGATGAGAAAAAGTACGCTCACGGAAATGATCTCGCCCCAGGCGCGCATCAACGCGGAGTCTTCCTGGGGCCTGGGAGTCGGCATTCATCGCTCCGAGCGGGGTGATATGATCTGGCACTGGGGGCACCAGCCGGATTACCAGAATTTCTTCATCGCCGACCTGCAGGGTAAAAACGGGATCGTGATCATGACCAACAGTACCAACGGGCTCGACGCGGTGCAGGAGATAGTGCGGCTGGCGATGGGTGAAGGATGTTACGACTACTGGAGAGGGATACCGTACATCTTTTTTTCATTTTAATCTCTGAAATGTGTATCAACGCCCGTCCGGGAAGGCCGTGACCGGGTGCCGATAAAATTTTTTTCAACTCACTGCGAGGAGGGGACATTGCCTGCGGAACAGACCTCCCGGCGGAATTATCTCGAATGGTTATGCGTGACACCGTACCGAAGAATCTATACGAAACGTTGAGGTTTCATCATGGGAGAACATGGTGTTTTGGCGAAGAAAAAGAGTTCATTGTCCGTAATCATCCTGCCGACGCTGCTTTTTTTAACCATACTGTTCGGAGTACCGGTCGGCATCTGCATGTTTTTCAACTCCGTGAACGGCTTCGTGATTTTTGGAGGCATCGCGGCTGGATTGGTGCTTGCCTGCGTTGCGTCGGTTGTTTCGTACAATAAAGTTATCGCGCTGTCAGGCAACAATTTGGAAACGCTTGATCTTATCGGCGCGAGGCTGGTGAGAAAGCGGGGCAGGAAAGAATCGGCGATCGACCTTTCCCGGGATCACTTTTCCATTCTGGAATCCGGAATGTCTCGGATGAATGAGGCCTGGACGATAATTGAAGCGGGAACCGGTAAAAACCGGTTGAGAGTATGCGCCAGAAATTATGATCCGGAAAATGCCGCAAAGCGCTTTCCCGATGCAAATTTTATCGGAACAAACCCGATCTCCCCCAATGAGGGATTGCCCGGATATGAGCTTGATGCCGGTGACGGAGCCCATCGGGTTTTCATTGATGATTTACTTGTCATGCTGTGGAACACGAGGGACCGGGACGCATGGTACCGGTATCACGGCACGCTTCCCTGGAGCGGGGAGCCCGCGCCCGAATTCGCAAAAATAAGAGTGGTGCAGGGAGAATCCGCGTACAGGGAAAATCTTGCGATGATTGACCGGATACGACACAACGCATTGTACAGCGTCAAAGAGAGCTGCCTCTATATTGATAAGGACTATATGATGCTGTGCCCTTTCGGAGAAAAAGTGAAGGAAAAGCTGATTACGAGAATAATTCCCCTTGGACGGATCCCCATGCATTTCAGCAGAAATATCGGGAGCGGACGGTATGGCGGTGATCAGTGGGAGTATATTAATGTAAATGGAATCGATGAGTCGGACAATCCGCGCGAGGAGAAAATCGGCTGGGCGAGCGTTTTCATGGATGATGCGTATAAAGGGACGATTTTCAGGCGGTATTTAACGCGGAAAGGGCTTGTTTCAGAAAGTTGAATGGACCCGGCACCGGCAGATGCTCAAAAGATATCTGGTATCAGCTATCACTCTTTCTGTCATTCAATTTTTCATTACCGCTGGGGGAATTTCATTCAAAGAAAAGGTTTTTTCAAATTAATTATCGGCGATCGGGGGAGAGGTGATTCCGGTGACTGCATCAGCCGGCGGTTTTCAGCAGGTCCTGCCACGCCGGCCAGCGGAACACGATTTCGGAAAGAGCGGCGTATCCGGAGTCGAGGGGGTGGATTCCGTCGTTTTTCTCCATGTCATTCATCCACTCGGGAGATGCCAGCAACCCGGGGAAAAGATCGAGAAAGGGGACGGAATATTCGGCAAGCAGAGGCTTCAGCCTGGTGTTCATCTCCCGGAGCCTGTCATTGTGGTCCGGGTCTTTCAGCGGGGTGGGGGAGATGAAAAGCACCCTGGCGACCTGCACGGCCCCTTCCATCATGCGCCTTGTGTTGTCCATAGACATGGCGGGATCGATTCTCGGGGCCCCCTGCTCGAGCATGGTGTCGTTCACTCCGTACGAGAAAACCGCGGCCATGGTTTCGTCCTGCACCTTCCGGGCCGAAAATTCATTTTCCCACCGGCGGAGTATGTCGGCTGACGTGTCCCTGCGCACTCCGAGGTTGTAACAGGTGATGTACGGGCGTATTCGCGAGGATTCGGCGCAGAGTCTGGACACCCAGCCCCGGTATAAGGGATCGTGCGTGCCGTTGACGAAGGAATCGCCGAAGAAGAGGGCTCTCACCGGGTTCTTTCCGCAGGGTTAGCGGGAGCCGAGATAACGGTGGATCGAGGCGGCCGCGGTCCTTCCTTCGGCGATGGCCTTCACCACCAGGGATGCGCCGATTACGGAGTCGCCGGCGGAAAAAACCTTGTCCACGCTGGTTTTCCGCTCGTCGTCGACCGCGATGTTGCCCCGGGGATCAATCTTAAGCTCGAGCTCCCTGACCAGTCCGGTCTGCTCGACGTGGGTAAAACCCATGGCAAGAAGCACCATCTCCGCGTCGATTTTGAATTCCGACCCGGGCACCTCCTTCATCGACCCGCCGCTCCCCAATCCGGGCCACTCGACCAGTGAGCAGATCACCCCGGTCACCCGTCCTTCTTTTCCGACGAACTTCTTGGTTATGACGTTCCACCTGCGGTCGCATCCTTCCTCGTGCGAGGACGACGTCTTAAGAAGCTTCGGCCACAGCGGCCACGGTTCGTGTTCGGTCCTCCTCTCCGGGGGCTTGGGGAGTATCTCGAGCTGAAAGACTCCGGACGCGCCCTGTCTGTTTGACGAGCCAACGCAGTCGGAGCCGGTATCGCCCCCCCCGATCACCACCACCTGCTTGTTGTAGGCGTTGATGATGTCGCGTTCCGGTATCTTGTCGCCTCTGACGATCCTGTTCTGCTGGGCCAGGTATTCCATGGCAAAATGGATTCCTTTCAGGTCCCTCCCTTCCACCGCGATGTCCCTGGGCTCCCTGGCCCCGATGGTAAGGCAGAGCGCGTCGAATTCATTGAGGAGTGTGCGCGCCTGGATGTCGACGCCGACCTTGACGCCGGTGCGTATTTTCAGCCCTTCGGCCTCCATCACGCCCACCCTCCGGTCGATGTACCGTTTCTCCAGCTTGAAGTCCGGGATGCCGAACCGGAGATATCCTCCCACCGCCTCCTCCGCTTCGAAAAGCGTCACGTCGTGCCCCCATTTGTTGAGAAGGTCGGCGCAGGCAAGACCGGCGGGACCGCTTCCGATCACCGCCACCTTTTTCCCGGACCTGATTTTCGGAACGATCGGCTTCACGTATCCCCTGCTGAAGGCCATCTCCGCCACCGCGAGCTCGTTCTGCCGGATGGTGACCGGGTCGTCGTTTATTGAAAGCACGCACGAGGACTCGCACGGCGCAGGGCACACCCTGCCGGTGAACTCCGGAAAATTGTTTGTGGACTGAAGGTTCTGGTACGCCTCCTCCCATCTTCCCCTGTATATCATGTCCTGCCATTCCGGCATGATGTTGCTCACGGGACAGCCCCAGTGGCAGAACGGCACGCCGCAGTCCATGCATCGGGACGCCTGCAGTTTTCGCTCCTCCTCCGGAAGCTGGGTCTCGACTTCGCCGTAGTCGCGGATACGCTCTTCCACGGGGCGGTATCCTCCTTCACGCCTGACGACGGTTAAAAATCCTTTCGGGTTTCCCATATCAGTATATCACCCCCAGCTGTTCTTCTTCCCTGATGGACTGAAGTTTTTTGTCAATCTGCTCGATCATTATCTCCTGCAGCGCCCGCTTGTATTCGAAGGGGAGCACCTTTACGAACTTGGGAAGATACTCGAACCAGTTGTTGAGGATCTTCATGGCCAGGCCGCTCCCCGTATGGTGGTAGTGCTTCCTGAGCATTTCGATTATGAAGTCCTGGTCGTCGTAGTCGCGCACCGGCGAGAGCTCCACCATCCCCCTGTTGCAGAAATAGTCGAAGTTGCCGGCCTCGTCCAGGACATACGCGATGCCTCCGCTCATGCCGGCGCCGAAATTGCGGCCCACCCTGCCGAGCACGACGATTTTTCCGCCAGTCATGTATTCGGCGCAATGGTCGCCGGTGCCCTCGATCACCGCCATGGCCCCGCTGTTGCGCACGCAGAAGCGCTCCCCGGCCACGCCGCGGATGAAGGCCTCGCCGCCGGTGGCCCCGTACAGGACGGTGTTGCCTATGATGATGTTCTCCTCGGGAACAAACGACGATCCCTGGGGCGGCACCGCGATGAGCCTTCCGCCGGAAAGCCCCTTGCCGAAATAATCGTTGGCGTCCCCTTCGAGCCTGAAGGTCGCCCCCTTTGCCAGAAAGGCGCCGAAGCTCTGCCCCGCGCTCCCGCGGAAAGTGCAGTGAATGGTGTCGTCCGGTAGCCCGGCGTCGCCGAGCGCCCTGGATATCTCGTAAGAGAGCATTGTGCCTGTGGCCCGGTCCGTGTTGTGGATCGGCATCTCGATGTAAATATTCACGTCGCGCCGGCCCTCGAGCACCGGTTTCGATTTTTCTATCAGCGTCCTGTCGATGACCTTTTCGATCTTGTGGATCTGGCTCTGGACGCAGTGGGCCGGGTATCTGTCCGCCTCGGCCGGACGGTGCAGGATCGCCGAGGTATCGACGGTGCCTGCCTTCCAGTGGTCGGCCTTTCGGGGGGCGATCAGGTCCGTCCTGCCGATGAGCTCGTCGAACTTCCGTATTCCGAGGGACGCCATGATTTCCCGTGTCTCCCTGGCCAGGAAGGTGAAGAAGTTGATGAGATATTCCGGCTTCCCTTTAAAGCGCCTGCGCAGTTCCGGGTCCTGCGTGGCAACGCCCACGGGACAGGTGTTCATGTGGCATTTGCGCATCATCACGCACCCCAGAACGATGAGTGCGGAGGTGCCGAAGCCGAATTCTTCCGCGCCCAGTATCCCGGCCAGTACGATGTCGCGCCCGGTCTTGATCTGGCCGTCCGTCTGTATCTTCACCCTTCCGCGGAGGTTGTTCAGCACCAGGGTCTGGTGCGTTTCCGCGAGCCCGAGCTCCCAGGGGAGCCCGGCGTGCTTTATCGAACTCACAGGGCTTGCCCCGGTGCCGCCGTCGTATCCGCTGATCAGTATGTTGTCGGCGTGCGCCTTGGCAACGCCGGCGGCGATGGTGCCGACGCCGGTTTCGGACACGAGTTTGACGCTGATCCTGGCGCGGGGGTTCGCGTTCTTGAGGTCGAAGATCAGCTGTTTCAAATCCTCGATTGAATAGATGTCATGATGGGGCGGGGGCGATATCAGCGTGACCCCGGGCGTCGAGTGGCGGGTCCTTGCGATGATCCTGTCGACTTTGTGGCCCGGCAGCTGGCCGCCTTCGCCCGGCTTGGCCCCCTGGGCCATTTTTATCTGGATTTCATCGGCGTTTGCCAGATAGGTGCTGGTCACGCCGAAGCGGCCCGAAGCGACCTGCTTGATGGCGCTTCTGGTCCAGGTTCCGTCCTCCTGTTTCGGGAAGCGGGCTGCGTCCTCTCCCCCCTCGCCGGAGTTGCTCCTCCCCCCGATGGCGTTCATCGCCGCGGCGATGGTCTCGTGCGCCTCCTTGCTGATGGAGCCGAAGGACATCGCGCCGGTGGTGAGGCGCTTCATGATCTCCGCTTCAGGCTCCACCTGATCCAGCGGCACCGGCTCGGTCTTTTTGAAATCGAAGAGTCCCCTGATCACGTGGGGCCTTCGGTTCCCTTCATTGACGGACTCGGCAAACTGGCGGTATTTTTCATAACAGCCGGTCCTGGTGGCCCACTGGAGCAGATGGATGCTCATAGGGTTCCAGGCGTGCTTCTCCCCTTCCTTCCGGTAACAGTACACTCCTTCCGAGTCGTGCGGGCCCGGATTTTCAGCGTAGGCCCTGGCGTGGCACATAAGCGCTTCCATTGCCGCTTCGCGGAACCCGATCCCGCCGATCCTCGATGCGGTGCCGGTGAAACAGCGGTCGATGAGCTCCCTGCCGATTCCCAGAGCCTCGAAAATCTGCGCCCCCCTGTAACTCCGCAGTGTCGAGGTCCCCATTTTGGACAGAACTTTCAGAATCCCCTTTTCCAGCGCCTTGCGGTAGTTGTCGATTGCCTTCTCCTCCTTTTCCGGGACCTTTCCGGCCTCCACGAGGCTCCTGACCGTGGCGTACGCGCCGTAGGGGAGGATAATATTGGCCCCGAAACCGAAGAGGAGCGCGAAATGCATAACCTCCCGGGCCTCGGCGGTATCGATAATCAGCGACGCCTTCGTCCGCTTTTTGGACCTTATGAGATGATGGTGCGCGCCGCCGCAGGCGATCAGCGAGGGGATCGGGGCCATGCCGGGGCCGGCGTTCCTGTCGGTCAGCACGATAAGCGAGGCGCCTTCGTCGATTGCGCGTTCAATGCCGGCGCAGAGAAGGCCGAGGCTTTTCTCGAGCGCGCCGGTTCCCTCGGCCGCAGGGAAGAGCATGTCGAATGTTGCGATCCGGAAATTCGGGTCGTTCAGGCTTCGAATCGTTTCCAGGTCCCGGCCGGTAAATATCGGCCGTGTGCATTTGATCATTCTTCCGTGCTCGGGTGTCTCCGCGAGCAGGTTTCCCTCGTTGCCGATAAAGCTGGTGAGGGTCATCACCAGCTCCTCCCGGATTGAATCGATGGGGGGGTTGGTGACCTGGGCGAAAACCTGCTTGAAATAGTTGAACATCCGCTGGGGCCTGTCGGAAAATACCGCAAGGGGGGTGTCGGTCCCCATGGACCCGGTGGGTTCCTGGCCGTCCGCGGCCATGGGAAGGATGATGCTGTCCAGGTCCTCGCGGTTGTATCCGAAAAGATGGTGCATGCGCAGGAGATCATCCGCGGTCATCTCCGGCTCCCGGTATTCCGCGGGGGCCGTCTCGTGCAGTGATATCCTGTTTTTTTCCACCCAGTCCCGATACGGCTTCCGGTGGGCGATGGCGCTTTTTATCTCGTCATCCGGGATGATCCTCCCCTCTTCGGTGTCCACCAGCAGGAGCTTGCCCGGCATCAGACGCCCCTTGTAGGCGATCTGCTCAGGAGGGAAGGCCTGGACCCCTACTTCCGACCCCATGACAATCAGATCGTTTTTGGTGATCACGTATCTTGAGGGCCTGAGCCCGTTTCTGTCAAGCGTGCCGCCGACGTATCTGCCGTCGCAGAAGACCATGGAGGCCGGCCCGTCCCACGGCTCCATGAAGGTGGCGTGGTATTCGTAGAAAAACTTGAGGTCGTCGGATATGGGGTTTTTATCGTTCCACGATTCCGGGATGAGCATCATGAGGGTGTGGGGGAGCGACCTTCCGCACATTACCAGCATTTCCAGGGCGTTGTCGAACGAGGCGGAGTCGCTCTTTTCCGGTTCGATTACCGGCAGTATCTTCGAAATATCGTCGCCGAAAATTTCCGACGCGAAGCAGGCCTCCCGCGCCTGCATCCAGAACCTGTTGCCCTTTATCGTGTTGATTTCCCCGTTATGCGCGATCATGCGGAAGGGCTGGGCCAGGTCCCATGAGGGAAACGTGTTGGTGCTGAACCGGGAATGGACCAGGGCGATGGCGGTGGTGAGCCTTTCATCCTGAAGGTCCCGAAAGTATCCCCTCACCTGCGCCGGCATCAGCATCCCCTTGTACACTATCGTCCTGGATGACAGCGACGGCATGTAGAACCGGTGTCGGCCGGACAGCGCCGAAGACCGGACCGCTTTCTCCGCCTGTTTCCGGACGATGTAGAGCTTCCTTTCGAGTTCGGTTTGATCGACCCGCTTTGCGGGCGCGACCACGACCTGGCGGATATACGGCTCCGACGAGAGGGAAATCTCGCCCAGCACGGAATTGTCGACCTCGATTTCACGCCACGCCGTTATTTTGAGGCCTTCGGCCTCCGCGACGCCGGTGAATATATCGACGCATGCCGATGCCTGATCCTTTTCAACGGGTAAAAACATGAGGCCGGTGCCGTATTTTCCCGGCTCCGGGAGCCCCTTTATCTCCGCGCTGTAAAAGGCGTGGGGGATCTGCATGAGGACGCCGGCGCCGTCGCCGGTCTTGTTGTCGGCGCTTTCGGCGCCCCGGTGCTCCATCCGTTCAAGCACCTCAAGACCGCGCTTCAGGATATCGTTGGTTTTTTTTCCTTTTATGTGGGCGACAAACCCGATTCCGCAAGAATCGTGCTCGTACGATCTGTCGTAAAGTCCCTGGTTCTGCGGTACGTCGTCCTTCATGGCGGTGTGTACTCCTTATCTGCCTTTTGCAGGGTTTTAGCCCCAAAGTAGATAACCGCGGGTATGGGGGCAAATCATTATCCCCGGTGTATGTTACAACTATGTTAAATAATGAACGCTGTCCGGCTCCGTCTTCGAGTATGCCTAAGATACTGTTCCCGCTTCGGTATTGCCAGCATTTTTGTCAGGCGGCCGGGGTGATCTCCTTCCGATTCATGTCTTTTCCCCGCTGTCTTTGGGGCGCCTTGCCAGCAGGCGGTCAAGCTGGTTGGCGAATGCCTGCCTGTCCCGGTGATTGAAGGGGGCGGGCCCTCCGGATTCAATCCCGCCGCTTCTCAGCGCGTCCATGAGGTTGCGCATCGCGAGCTTTTCCCTTATGTTGTCTTCGGAATACAAAACTCCCCGGGGATCAACGGCCTTTCCCCCTTTTTCTACGACCCGGGCCGCAAGGGGAATGTCA
This sequence comes from Spirochaetota bacterium, assembly GCA_041737965.1. Classification (GTDB taxonomy): domain Bacteria; phylum Spirochaetota; class UBA4802; order UBA4802; family UBA5550; genus JAFGJK01. The sequence continues at coordinate 47,839 of JBGSQT010000036.1, forward strand.
GCGGTTATGACCAGGTCGCCGGTCATGACCATCCCGGCGATCGCGTGATCCGCTTCGTCCGGTCCGGCCGGCACCTGAATTCCCGAAATCAGCGGCGATTCCGGAAATTTAAGAGGGACGTTGGCCACAAGGACAAGGGGCGTTTCGGTCCTTTCCGCAGCCCTGAAGAGAATTTCACGTATCATCGAGGGCATGGCGTCCGCGTCCACAATTATTCGCATATCAGGCGGTCTTCTCCATTAATGGTCTGCCGTTCGCCGGTTCACACGCCGGCCGGTTACAATCTGATTGTACGTCGTAATTATGACAATATGAATTTTACTGAAAAAAAAATTTACCGGAAAGGGGGAAGAACAGCATACGGGTTTTTTGGCCCGAAACGCATTTTTTACGGCAATCCACTCTTTTTTTGACTTGTGAGAAAATGGTTCCTGTGGTAGCAGTATTGGGGAAAGTAAAATCCACAATATTTCGCAACCGCCCTTTCACATCTGCAGGTGATTGTGAAATACGTGGATTGCGGCTGAAAAATAATCGCATAAGGAGTCAATAATGAAGTTACGGCATTTATTCACTGTCATAACCGCGGCAACATGCATTCTTTTCCAGGCGGCCCTTTACGCTGACCAACCGGGCGGATCCGATACAAACATGTCAGCGCACGAATTTATCGGAAAAATCGGCACTGCCTATGCCAGTAAGCCTGAAAAATTCGGCCTCGACGTCAGCCTGAACTATCTGTATGAAATTGATCCGTTTTTCGCATTCGGCGGAGAGATCGGGGTTTTCTGGATCAATTGGAATCAAAAGCTGGGAGTGCGGCAGGTGGGCCTGCTCGTCGCGGACGTTGTCACTGATTCGAACGCTTACACTGTGCCGATGTTTTTCAACGTTCAGATCCGGTTGCCCCTGTTTCCTCAACTGCGCCTTGAACCGTCGATAAACGGCGGATTGGGATACGCCGTGATGTTATTGAACTATTCCAGGCCCGCGTACATCGAAGCGTTTACGAACCGTTATTATAACAGGAAGAATTCGCTGCTCGCATACGGAGGGTTTGCCTGGCAGGGGTTTCTCTCCCTCGCCTTCAGGCCGGCCGAGAGGTCGAGGATCTGCTTTACTCTGGATATCGGGTACAGGGGACTATATCCGAACCGCGACAATATCAGCTTCAACATGTCGGGTGTGATCGCGAGGTTTGGGATTACGATATACCTGTAGATTTTTGAAAACAGCGGGAGGGTGCGCGCAATGAAAGACGGGAGTGGGAGGAATAAAAAAGAAAGGGGCGGCCGCATATCCGGGTCAATCAGCACCGACGGGGCGGACTACGCGGAATTTTTCCAGAATGAGGAAAAAATCAAAAACGGCGACCTGGCCGGATTGAATCTGTCGACCGGCAAGGTGCGCAAGTACGTCGCCGGAGACGAGTTCATAGGGATCGTGACCCCTGAAGCCGGTTTCATCGCCAATGCGAAGCATTCCGATGACAAAAATTATACCCTTATCGGGCTCGTGGGGCAGCTTGAATACAGGGATGACCAGGTGGTCGTTGAAAACAGGATCGTGCGCACCCTGGATGGGAAAAAAATAGGAGTGCTTCTGAAAAGCGGCAAGGTGTTTATACGGTAAGACCCGCTGATTTTTTTCCTTTCTATGACAATATAAGGGACACGTGCCGAATACACCGGCATGAGGAGGATCTCCATGGCATTGATAAGCGTCGGCCTTACCTTTACGTCGGAATGCCCTCATTGCAGAAATCCCCTCCCGATAAACCAGGCGTCGGAAATCACGCTCTGCGCGAATTGCAATCAGAACGTGAGCACACCGGCGGATTTATGGGAATACCTTGTGGCGAAGAGGATCAATGAATCGATCGCCATGAAGCCGGAAACCGACTCATGGGCCACAAGCATCAACGCCTCCATCGGGACTTCGCGGCTGACTTTCGGCAATCTTGCGCCGCGATGCGGCGAGTGCGGCGGGTTTCTCTCCCTTGAGAGCCTCTTCGAAAGGGCAAAGGAGGGCGACAGGAAATTTTCCTGCAGCGGCTGTGGCGCGATTTCGAGCGTGCGCGTGCCGCCCCCCTGGTTCGGTGCGGTAACTCCCTATGCGGTGCTTCTTGTGGGTGAGGCCGCGCCTGAAGGAGGCGGGGACTTTACCAATATCTCTGAAGGGATCAGCATCCGCTGTTATCACTGCGGAGGCCCCCTCCCGCTTGACGGATCGAAGCGGACGGTGAAATGCAGCCATTGCGGACAGGACCTGATCGTTCCGGACGATATATGGCAGCGGCTACATCCGGTTGCTGCCGCGCGCACCTGGTATATCCTCGTTAATACGGGCCAGATGACGGCCCTTCTGCCCGATGATATCGACGATTTTATCGACCTGACCGCCCTTCCCGGCGGCGACACCGGCCTTCTCTGGGAGGAGGATTCGGAAGGGCGCATCGGCCGGGCCGACCGGAGCGGCGCACTGCGATGGGTCAATAAGAATATCGCAGTGAGCGATTACGCGCGGCTTCTCTATGCCCGGGAACAAAACCTGCTCTGGGTCCTTGACCGGGAAGAGGACATCACGCAGGCATTCAACGCGGAGACCGGTGAAAATACGGTGACCATCAGGGAGATGAAAAACGATCCGGATTTCATTTCCGCAATCGACCACGAGGGGATTGCCGTCGTCACAGACGGGACCCTGCTCGTATACCGGTGCTGGGAGGACGATAATTACGCTATGCGCCGCTTCAGTCCGACGGGGAAACGGATGCCTCTCTGGCCCGGCACGGATGACGGGGACCTGCCTAAAAAGCGGGTGGAATGGGAAGACCTCAAGGACCGGCCTGCGCGGTTTCCTGACGGGGCCTGGTTTGCGGGCGGACCGAAGGGCACACTGTATGTAATCGAACGCGAGACCGGCCGATTTGCCAGCTATGACCGGGAGGGCGGACTGAGGGGAATCGTGGAACCCCGGTGCGCCGATGTTTTAAAGATTCAGGACTGCGGGATATCCGGAGACGGGAGCGTGTATCTCCTGTTCGACCACAGGAAGCCCATCAACGGTCTCAATTTCTCGCACGTGGGCAGGATAAAGCCGGACGGTTCGTTTCTCGTACTGGCCGGGCCGCATGCGAAAAAAAACAGCGTGTCCCTCGGCACTGACATGGAACGAATGTCCGTTGCCGAAAACGGCGAGATCCACCTGTGCGACGGAGGTTTCGACAATTTCAGGATCCTCTCGCGGAACGGGTCCCTGGTCTGGCGCAGTCCTGCAACCGAAAAGGAAGACAAAGGACGCGCGGAAGAGCTCGCGGAAGCGATGAAGCCGTAGTCTGCTACGTCATGCCGGGGAGCCTGCAGGATGGAAGCGACGATACGCACGGAAGCTCCGATCCGGATGAGTGGAATGAAACTGAAAAACCGTTATATCCTCATGCGGCACGGGGAGAGCGTCGCCAACCGCGAAGGGATCATTGTGAGCGATCCTTCCGCGGGTACCGTATTGTTCGGTCTGACCGAAAGGGGCCGCCGCCAGGCGGCGGATGCAATCAAGAATTGCGGACTCGGGGAATCGATCACCGCCATAAGGTCGTCGGATTTTCTCCGTGCAGCGGAGACCGCGGGAGCGGTGTCGGACATCCTCAATGTTCCGGTGGAGACAAGCGTTCTGTTGAGGGAGCGGTTTTTCGGTTGCCACGAAGGGATGCCGGCGGACCGGTACGGTGACGTGTGGGAACAGGACGCCGTGGACCCCGACAACGCCGCGGGCGGCGTCGAGCCGCCGTCGTCGGTGGCCGGGAGAATGCTCCGGGAGATCGAATCGTGCGAAGACCGCTTCCGGGGCGGCGTCGTGCTTCTGGTGTCGCACGGCGATCCCCTGCAGATGCTCATCGCAACAATAATCGGTATCGGGCCGCATCGCCACAGGAACATCCCGCACTTTTCACAGGCCGAACTCAGGGAACTCGTGACGGGCGATGCGGTTGAAATTTTATCTTGACTTCAATCCGCACGGGACAATAACAAGTACGGAATGGCGAAATCATACCCCATCGAAGACCTGATCCCGCACCGGGACAGGATGAAGCTCGTCTCTGAGATTATCGAAGTGGCGGCCAAGAGCGCCGTCACCGGGGCTGTTGTCGATGATCGATGGCCCACCTGCGAGAGCGGGCGGGTAAGCCCGGTGGTGCTGATCGAACTGACGGCCCAGACGGCCGGCGTCAGCGTCGGCTGGGACGAGCTGTCCAGCCATGGAAAAAAGGCGGCCGGCAAGGGGTGGATCGTGGGGGTGAAAAATACGGTGTTTTACGCAGACAGCATTCCCGTGGGGAAGCGGATTGTCACCAGGGCATGGGAGCGTTTTTCCCACAAGGATTATGCCGAAATAGAGGGCTCCTGCACGGTGAATGGCGAACTGATCGGGAACGTGGTGCTTCAGGTGCTGCGGACCGACATGGATTTCGATCTTGATTTCAGCGAAACAATGCCCGGAGGAGAGTGATGGGGGAAAAGAGAACCGATAAGGCGGCGGCGATCGTCACCGGCGGGAGCAGGGGGATCGGCCGCGCCGTGGCGCTGGAACTTGCGCGCAGAGGGTACTACACGTTCGTCACCTATAAAAGCAACGACGCGGCCGCGGAAGAGACCGTCGCACTGATGCGCCGGGCCGGAGGCGAGGGGGAGGCGGTGAAGTTCGACGTGGCCGACACCGGGGCCGCCGAATCGGCGGTGGCGGCGGTGCTGGAGAGATTCGATTCGATCGACGTGCTGGTGAACAACGCGGGGATCGTCTCCGACGGCCTTTTCGTGATGCTGTCGGAAAAGGACTGGGACTCGGTGATCGATACGACACTCAAGGGATTTTACAACATGACAAAGCCGGTGATGAGGCGCATGATCCGGAAAAAACGCGGCTCCGTGGTGTCCATCTCCTCGGTGGCCGGGATAATGGGCAACCGCGGTCAGGCCAACTACGCCGCGGCAAAGGCGGGGCTTATCGGCGCGACCCGGTCCCTGGCGTCGGAAGTGGCGCGGCTCGGCATACGGGTAAACGCCGTCGCGCCGGGGCTCATTGATACCGAAATGATCCAGGGCGCGCCTGTGGAAATGATCACGCAGATAATACCGATGCAGAGGATAGGAACGCCCGATGAGGTCGCGGCGGTGGTGGGGTTTCTCTGCTCCGACGGCGCATCCTATATCACCGGGCAGGTGATATCGGTGAACGGGGGGATGTGCTGATATGAAAACCGGAGGGCGATTGTCGGCGAAGGCGGCACGGGAACCGCGTGCCAAAACCGCGGCTCTGCCGCTGATGCTGGGGTGCGCGCTTCTGCTGGGATGGTACGGGAGCTGGGATGACATAAAGCATACCGCCGAAACCATGACCTCGGTGAAGGCGGGGTTCATACAGAGCAAGCACATGAAAATTCTCTCGAGACCGCTGATATCGCGGGGGACGCTTTTTTTTAAATCACCCGGGAGCCTGCGCTGGGAGTACTCGTCGCCGGTGGAAAGCGTGCTTCTGATGAGCGGGCGCGGCGTTGTCCGCTATGTAAAGGGGGCCGGGGGATACGCGAAAGACGCCAGCGCCGGCATACAGTCGATGCAGGTTGTGGTGCAGGAAATATCCCGGTGGGTAAAGGGCGATTTCCAGAGCAACCCGAATTTTTCCGCAGAGCTGAATCCCGGGGGAAAAATCATTCTTCGCCCGAAGGAGGATTCCTTTTCCAGGATCATCCGCCGGATAGAGCTCACGCTTTCCCGAAGGCCCGGCGTCATCGAATCCGTGAAGATCGTTGAGAGCGAGGACGCCTACACGGTCATCCGCTTCGAAGGTGTCGTGATCAACGGCTCCATGAATGATTCGCTTTTCAGGGCGCCATGAGGGCGCTCATGCTGTCATTCGCGGCCGCCTTAACACTCGGGTGCGCCGCGATGCCGGAGCTGCGGGAGATTCATGGGCCGGAACGGGCGGCTGCCATGGAGCAGTGCGACGCCTGTTTTCCCGGCAGGGCGTGGCGTTTCATACATTCAATCGAAGCCGTGCTTCCCGGCGGCTCAAAGGGGAACCTGATCGGCGTCACCGTGGTGAGGCCCGAAAAAAAGTCGGTGCACTGCGTGCTCATGTCCATTGAAGGGTTCGTGGTATTCGAGGCGGTGCGCGGCAGCGGCCTGAAGGTGATAAAGGCGCTCCCTCCGCTGGATAACCCGCATTTTTCGGCCGGAATAATGGAGGACGTGTCGCTGACCTATCTGAGGCCGCCGGCCGAGAGCGGAAAGGCGGGAATCGGCGGCGGCGGCGCGCGGTGCCGGTATGCCGTTTCCTCGGGGACGGTGGATGTGGCGGTCGGCGCCGACGGATGGAGGATTTTCAGGTACGACGCGGCCGGGGCCCTTCAGCGCGAAGTGTCGGCTTCGGGCACTGGCGGCGGCGGGGTGCCGAAAGAGCTGAGGATCCGGGCACCCGGTATTTTAGGCTACTCCCTGGTGCTCGGGCTTATCGAATCTGAACCGGCACTGCCATGAATCGGGTCCCTCTCTTCGTGCAAGGCTTCCCGGTCAATTCGATTCCTTAACGGCCTTTTTCGTCTGTTTCAGATCGAACCGCACCGTTTTGTCCCAGTGAATTTTTTCCTTCTTCACGTACACCTGATACATCGCCTTGAGAATCACGTAAATCCAGAACTGGCAGTAGGTGAAATACATCAGCACGACAAGCCCGATGTTTGACGGTTTGTCCTCGCCGTCAAACGAGATCGCCAGCATTATCTCGAATATGAACAGAATGAAGGCCATGATCCACACATAGGTGTAGGGGCCCGGAAGCGGTATGCTTATGAGCCCGAGGACGCTGAAAATGAAGATGATGTCCGAAAGCATCACCGCGACGAAAAAAACATAGTAGAGGGAAAGTGTGTAGAGAAGGTCGAACTTCAGTCGGCGGTTCTTGAAGTTCGGGAGCTCCTTGAAAAATTTTCCGATAACGTAATTGTTCCCCTTGACCCACCGTACCCGCTGCCGGATCCACACTTTCAGGGTCTCGGGCTCCTGCTCGTAGGTTATCGCGTAGGGGCAGAATTTTATCTTGTACCCTTCCTCGTATATCCTGATGGAAAGCTCCGAGTCCTCTGTCAGGGCCATTTCGTCCCACCCGTCCAGCTTTCTGATAAGCCACGTCCACATCACAAAATTGGTGCCCGGAAGGGTTGCGATATTGTGCATCTGCCAGCGGCCGGCCTGAAGCATCGACTGGAAACTGAGAGTTTCGATGTTGATGAACCGGGTCAGAAGGTTCCGGTATTTGTTGACGGTCCTGAATTTTCCGATCACCGCCCCCAGCTCCTTGTTGGTCACAAGCTGGGCCGCGAGGTATCGGAGCGATTCGGAATCCGGGGTGTTGTCCGCGTCGTAAATCGCGATGATGTCGCTCTTTACCTGTTTCACTCCCAGGTTGAGCGCCCTCGATTTTCCCTTTCCCCCCTGGCCTTTAGGGACGTCGTAAATGGCCACGCGCCGGTCTTTTGCCATGTAGCTCCGGATGATTTTCTTCGTAGAGTCGGTGGAGCCGTCGTTGATCACGAGAATCTTCAGCTTTTTTTTCGGGTAGGTAAGCTTCAGCATCGATTCGATTGTGTTTCCTATTACTTTCTCCTCGTTGTGCGCCGGAATGAGGATCGTGCAGGAGGGATAATCGACCTTCATCGAGTCGAACACGGTCTTCTCCTTCATCGATTTCACGAAGTTGACGTATCCGTACAGGGTCAGTATGAACTGGTAGCCTATCATGAACCAGATGAGGATGACGCTGACGAGAAAAAACAGTTCAAGTATTCCCATGGCCTTCTTCTCTTATGATTTTATTATCGTACCCGCGAAAGTGAGCCGGCCGGGTTTTCACAGCCCTTTCGGATCAAGCTTCCAGCGTATGATTTTCAGCGCGAAATACATGATCAACAGCAACGTCACCGCAATGCTTCCGAAAAGCGCGATGAATTTTGTCGACCAGAGACTCGTGATGTCGATACCGTACAGGAACCCGGTAACGGTTTCGATCGCCGCCTCGTGAGTGCCGGCAGGCAGATATACGGTGTGGCAGTCGTTGCCTTTCATTGCCGTGAATTTGTACGGCTCGCCGTCCACAAGCACCCTGTTGATCCCGCTGTTGACCGAAATCAGGGCGCGCTCGTCGGATTCGTATTTGACCGATATTTTTCTCATGTCGTAACGGACATCCAGGAGGTTTCCCGAGAAAGACACTACCTGCGGTTGGAGCTCAATCGTCGAAAAATCCGTCAGGTTCTCTCCCTTGTGAAGGGTGATGGAATGCTTTCCCGCGGGGACGAGAAACTGGTTTTCCCTGCACCCGATGACCGCTTTCCCGTCGATGCGGATTATTTTAACCATTGGGGGGAATTTCATAACGAAAGAGTGGGGTGATTCGACCTCATATCCGTTGCCGGTGCGAAGGTATTTCACCCTGGCGGCGCTTGCGTAGGGAAAAAGCGTAAGGTCCTGGGGGTTGACGGTTCCCTCGCTGTATATGCTGAATCGCGGTGCTCCGAGTGCGGAATAATACACCAGCTGGTAGCTTTCAATACCTGTCTGAATAAGCGTCGGAAAGGGGGTGATCTGGTCTCTTGTCCTGAAGTTGAGGATATTCAGGTCCAGGAGCAGGTTTTCTTCGCCGCCGAGCTTTTTCGCGTAGCTTTCGCCTATCTGCTGATATCTGGCCGGCGAGGTGGACCATCTGTTTTCCGGGTCTTCGATCTGCAGGCGGAAACCGTATTTTTTCTGGAGCCGCACGATGTCGTCGGTGTTCACGCCGATGTTTTCCACCAGTTCGGGTGATCCGGCGCTGTCCATGGCGGTCACCATTATCTGGAAACCGGGGCGTTCTTTGGCGAAGCTGTACAGCCTCGCGAGCATGCGGTCGTGCAGTTCGGTGATTTTATCCACCCTGTAGCTGACGATGGCATTTCGGACGCCCTCGTTTTTCCCCCAGTACTGGTCCGATTCAGGGTTAAAGGCCTGTTTGAGGTCGATATCGTGCAATTTTTTAAGGTCGGCCCGGGCCGAGGCGTGGAAGGGGGTGAAATTTTCCGGGTTTTCGAAGCCGTTGTCGGATTCAAAGTAGAGTTCGGCCAGGTTCACTCCGTCGAAGTCGTATTTCCTGAGAAAATTGATATACTCATCCATGGCCGCGTTGAAGCATGCACTGTCGGTGAGCGCCACCGGGTACCGCCATGAAGGGCGGACGTCGGCGCCCAGCAGGTTTTTTTCGCGCCATTTCGGGTGGTCGGCCCAGAATTTCTGGGTGACCTGGGGCGGTTCGAGCCACGCGTGGACCATAATGCCGTTGGCGTGCGCCAGGCGCAGGAGCCGCGGATAATCGTAGGTATATTTCGGATACTGGTGCCACCCGGCGACATGTATGATGCGCACGCCGTTCTTCACCCACATTTTTACGAGATTTTCGACGCTGGTGGTCTGCCGAAGCCCCGGATCGAAGTACAGCTCCAGGTTTTCCCTTCTGACAACAGGCATCAGATTGAAGTAGTGGCGTATGTATTCAAAGGCGTAGGGGAAATGGCTGTAGCCCATTTCCGTTTCTGAATCAAATGATGTGTTGAAGTAGATGATTTTCCCCTTTCCATGCTCGCGGCCGATGACCACCGGAATGTGGGAAACGGCGGATTCGCAGAAGATCTCGTCGTCGGTATCAACGTCGAACTTGAACCCAGGCTGGGGATACTTCCAGTTTATGTATTCCTGCGGATGAAGTCTGTCATTGAGCCTGAATATTTTCATCTGGGTGTTCGTAAATTTTACGCCCAGTTTTTCGATGAGCGGGTTTTTCCTGTCGGTGATCAGGTTTCCCCCTTTTTGCACGTACTTCTTCACCAGTTCCAGCTGTTCCGGCCGCATGGTGATGGCGAAGGAATAGGGTACGACGAGCAGGTTCGTGTCATTCAGGTTGAGCTCGTCCCCGACAAAGATTTTTTTTACATTTATATTAAGGCTTCTGAACAGCGATTCAAAGGATTGCTGGTTGTAAAAAAATGCCCCCCTCGATTTCTGGTTCATGCAAATGGTCACTTTCGGCTCCCTCCACTGCCTTTCGGGAGAAGTGACGGCTTTGTAAATGTCATTGAATTTTTTCGAAACCCTGTCCGTCACCGAAACCGTCTTTTCATGGTATTCCACCGGTTCGGCGATATATGTCTGCCCCTGCTCCAGGGTGATATGCTTCTGCACCCTGCCGGTGATTCTTTTGCCAGATACGGATTTTCTTATGATATCGCCGTCCTGGTTGAAATAGGACTCATAAAGGTACGAATTATTCAGTGAGATGGTGTAGGATTGCGAGCCTGAAAGCACCACCTTGTCCGCCGCCTTGACCCAGTTGGTGGTGTCGCGCAGGTCGATGTAGCTGTATCCCATATCTTTAATGCCGTCGACCAGTTCCTCCAGCAGGGCCAGGTCAAGGAAGGGATGGAAAAAACAGGACGCGAAACCATCGCGCACGTTCAGCATTGCCTTAGCCCCGTTGAGCAGGCCCTTTACGTATTGATCGCTCTGCCTTCGGTCGGGATTCAGGGGGATGTATCCGAGGTTTTCCGGATATATCTTCTGCCCGAAAAGATCCTTCTTAATAATGTAGGGATAGTACTGTCCGTAGCTTATATCCTCAATGGCCAGCCTCTGCTCCACGGCGGTGCTGAAATAGTTTGCCACCGTTCTGTAGGTGAGAAAAGACGCGGTGTAATGCGGCGTCTCCCATAGGAGCGGATACAGGCCGTTTTTCATGAATTCGTCGATGCCTGATTCTATCTTTCCGGCGATTTCAGCGGCGTTCTCGTCTTTTATGGGTCCTCCGATCTGGCTGTCCCAGAATTCGAAATCATCGGTGGTGTTCCCCCTGTACTGGTGGGTGACGCCGTGCATCACGATCGTTCCCCCGTTTTTCACCATGTATTTCAGGGCGTCCACTATCTCCGGTTTGTCGGACAGGCTGACGCGGATGTCTTCCGATGGGTTGACGTAGAATGGGACGACGCCCACAAGGAAGGGGATGTCTCGTTCCGAAAGCAAGTCCGCAATGTCCCTGAGTTTGTCCGGGTCGCTCAGGGGATTTACGTCCTCGATCCTGAGTATCGCCTGGCGCGATACCCTGTGGGGCTCTTTCAGTATGTCGTGGAGCATGTCGGCAAAGAGAAGGTATCGGTCGGTTTCCTTCGCCATGGTCACCGGCGTGTCGGCAAAATAATAGAAGTCTCTTGATTTGACCGCATACGGGACGCTGCGGCTGTCTTTCGCGGAGACCGCGGTGGCAAGGACTCTCACGTTCTTTCTGTCCCTGACCCGGATGATGTTCAGTGTCGTTTCCCTTCTGGTGAATCTTCTGTTACCCGACTGCACGACGGTGTAGGGGGTGACGGTGTCGACTTTGTCGACGGTGAATCCGAGCCTGGCAGCGCCGTGCTGGTCCCTGGCAAGCTCCCTCATGCCGGTGTTCAGCCAGACAACGGTTTTGCCGGTTTCAAGCATGTCCTTGGCGAACTGCGGGGGAACGGTATGTTCCGGGCTTTTCCCGACGTAGAATATGCAGTCATATCGTTGATATTCCTGCGGAATATAGCGTGTTGATCCCTTCAACGTGACTGTGGTGTTGAAATGGCCCAGGAGCGTGGCGATCTCACGCCCTTCGCCGGAGACACGGCTTTTCAGGTTGTATTCGCCCTCAACGACAATCAGTATCCTCTTCGGCGCCCGGGTTTCTTTCGCGGGGTTCTTCGCCTTTGTCGGGGCCTGCTGCGGAAGCGCGCCGGGCGATAAAAAAACCGTGATTGCGAATATGGCCGCAGCGGCCGAGCCCAGGATGATGCTTTTTTTTAATGGTGCTGATTTCATGATGTGTTCTTTTTGTATGATGGTTTTGTAGTTCAGCCGTTTAGCTGAATCTATAAGGGCCTGAATTCTTCCACCTGAACGGAAGAAATCCCGAAATAATTCTTTATTATTTGCACTGTCCTTTGCGCCGCCAGCCCGTCGCCGTAGGGATTTACGGCGGAGGCCATTTTGTCGTATTCGCTCTTGCTTTCCAGAAGCCGAACGGCCGCGTCAAGTATTCTTTTTTCATCGGCGCCCACGAGCTCCACCGTTCCGTACTCGACCGCTTCCGGCCTTTCGGTGACGGTGCGAAGCACCAGTATCGGAACGCCGAAATGCGGGCCTTCCTCCTGAACGCCGCCTGAGTCGGTGAGCACGAGATGCGACCTGGACATGATGTTCACGAAGTCGAGGTAATCCAGGGGTTCTATCAGGAGGACATTGGGAAGGCCGCCCAGGGCCGGATTGACGATGTCCCGGACCACCGGGTTCAGGTGAACCGGAAACACGAATGTCATGTCCTTATACCGTTCGGCCAGGGTCCGGATCGCCCGGCATGCGCCCTTCATCGGCTCCCCCCAGTTTTCCCTTCGGTGCATTGTTATCAGAACGGTTTTTCCGTGACCATCCGCCACCCTGTTCAGCTCGTCGGTGGAAAATTTGTATCCGTCCCTTACAGAATACTTGAGCGCGTCGATCACCGTGTTGCCGGTCACGAAAATCGTTTTCGGGTCGTATCCTTCCCGAAGCAGCGCCTGGCGCGCGGTTTCGGTCGGGGCGAAGTGGAGCTCGGAAATACTGCTGGTAAGGCGCCGGTTGATTTCTTCCGGAAAGGGGTTTCCCCGGTCGTTGGTCCTGAGGCCGGCTTCAACATGTCCCACCGGAATTTTCCGGTAAAACGCCGCGAGGCTTCCCACGAATGTAGTGGTGGTGTCGCCCTGAACCAGCACCATATCCGGCGATTCTTTTTCGAGTATTCCGTCCAGGCCCAGTATCGTCTTTGCGGTGAGGCCCGCAAGGGTCTGCCGCTGTTCCATCACGTTAAGGTCGTAGTCGGGGGTGATGCGGAACACTTCTAGTACCTGGTCGAGCATGTGGCGGTGCTGTGCGGTGGCGATGCTGATGACGCTGAATGTGTCGTGCTCTTTTTCGAGTTCTTTGATGATTGGTGCCTGTTTGATGGTGTCAGGCCTGGTGCCAAAGATAACGGCAATTCGTTTTTTACCGTTTGTATTCATGACTTTGCAGGTCCTTTCCCTGAACCCGTCCCGGCCATCCGCGGTAGGCGGCGCTTACCGGCCAGGATCTTCTATTCATGGGCCTGAGGGCCTTTAGTGTTGTTGGGCAAATTAGAACTGCCCCTGTAAAAATCAATAATAAATTAGGGCGGAATTGGAAATTTTAATTGCGTACTGCGAGCAGGTATGCTGCCGGAGATACGGGTCCGTGGATGCCCGCGTCATTTTTCATGCAATGGGGATAAAAATCCGGAATTCTGTATATCTGTCCGGGGAATACTTCAGTGAAATTTTTCCCCCAATCCTCTGTATTTCGGTTTTTACGATATCCAGACCGACGCCGCGTCCGGAATCTATCGAGACGTCATGCTGGGTTGATAAGCCGGAATCAAAAATCATCATCGCAATTTTTTCGCGCGGCAATTTTTTCAGCTCCTCTTCGTCATATTTGCCGAGGGATACGGCTTTTGAGAGAATGGCATCGAGTTGAATCCCGCGACCGTCATCATGGACGATGATATCGTATCCGTCCGGGCGATTTTCGGTGCGGATCGCGATTTTTCCTGTTTCCGGCTTTCCTTTCTCTCCGCGCTCATTCGGCGTTTCGATCCCGTGGGAAACGGAATTTTTGGCAATTTGAATGATAATTTTCTTCAGCAGAGAGAGAGACGCATCATTCATGGCCGGAAGATGGAATCCCTCAAGGTCGATCGTCACCTTTTTCCCCTCCCTCCCGGCGACACGGCTTACCATCTGAATTATCGCTTCAATCAGGATTTCCCGGTCAGTGAATTCGTCAACGCGCGCAAGGCTTTGATAATCCGACAACCGGTGGACCAGCGACTCGATTTCTTTCAGCGGGTCCTTTAAATGAACCAGTGAATATAGCAGACTGATAAGATCGACGGCGACCAGATCCTTTTTTTCTGTGAGGAATTGAATTGTTTCCTCTACCCCGTGCGCACGCTGGGAAAAAATTTCAAGCCCCAACTGCCCCGCGTCTCCTTTTATCGCGTGGACCGACCTGTACAGGCCGGCGAGCAGGCCTTTGAGATCCGTGGAAAACTGCGCCTTTTCCAGGTTTTCTTCAATCCTTTTGATCTCGTTATTCGTGTCCTTTACAAATTTTTTTAGAATTTGAGGATTTATATGAATCAGCTCAAAAAGCAGCTCCATCTCGCGCTGGGCTTTCTGCTCTGTATCCTTGATCCTCTTCTCCAGTTCTTTCTCTTCTGTCGCGTCCTGAACCGTCACAAGCAGAAATACGTTTTCTCCCCGCTCAAGAATTCTGTTGAATGAAAACCTTAAGTATTTTTCCTTAAAACCGAAGCCGTCAGGTATCTGGATTCTTATTTCCTGAAGCGGATTCAGCTTCATCAATCTTTTTTCCGCAACTTTGCCTTCAATGAAAAGGTCGATAAAATCCTTCACTGCGGTGATCTCCTCGGCCTGTATCATGTCTTTCATTATATCAATGAAATTCGCGCCGGAGAGGTCCTTCTTATTAAAAATCAACTCCAGCATGGATGAATGGTTGGGGCCTATGTGAAGATTCTTATCAAGGAGAAATATTCCTTCCTGCACGTTGAGCAGTATATTGTCCGTCTCACGTTTGGCCGCCTCCATCTCCTCCATGGCATAGAGAAGCTTTTCGGTTTTTTCCTCAACCCTGTTTTCGAGATTCACGTTGAGGTCCTCGACCTCGCTGTGAAGCCTGACAAACTTGTTGTCCAGTATGATGGCGATGCTGCCTATGAAAAAGAAAAAACCGTACCCTGTCATCCTGGTGAATTGGTATATGTTTCTTGTGACAAGGATGTCGTTTATAACCGACGCAAGTAAAATAAAAATGGTATATCCCATCAATCGGGCGTCATTGTTTTTCCCGAATCGGGTAATGAGTATGAATATTCCGGTTCCGGCCAGAACAATCCATAACGGCTGGATATACCAGAGATTCAACTTGTCCCAGAAAATAAATGACCCTGAAAAAAGAATCATGAAAAACGGGATGATGCTGAGAACGATCAGAATCTTATGGTAAAGGCGGTGTTTTTGTTTAAAATAGAACATAATGAATTCAATAAAAAGGATCACGAGCAGGGAGAGTATCATATACTCGATTTTTTTAACCGTATAAAAGTCGAGGTTAAAAAGATGTTTGAACTGGGTGCGCAACAGCAGATAATTGCCTACCATGACGCAGAAAAGGGAGAAAAAAAGATTTTCCCTGTCCTGTCTCCTGCGGAGGAAAAACAGGCCGAAATACACCCCCACCACGAAATAAATGACAACAAAAATCAGGTCGAATATTTCCTTCGATATATAATTCCAAAAGATGTCCTGGTAGGGGCCGATTCTGAAATCGTTTGAAAACGCGCCGCTCTCCCCGGGAAAAAGGCCGCGCACTCGCATCGCGATAACATTGTCCTCTCCGGGCCGGATGAGCGCGGTCGGCAGCTCGTACACGCGTATTTTATCGTAGGCGGAAACAGGCGGGCTGTCGATGCTCCCGGATTTGCCGATGAGCGTCCCGTTAAAATATGTTTCATCCGCATCAGAGATTATTCCGAGCCGGACGCCAAGACCCTTTTCGGGCAGTCCGGAAGGGAAACGGACATGTATTCTGTACCAGCATATCCCCTTCCAGTCTCCGTAGAAACTGCTCCAATCGGAGGGAAGCGAGGTTTTTTCCCAGGAACTGTCATCGAAGCTCAGCTCCCTGTACTCCGGGTTGTCGCCTTTTTGTATGAGCACGACCTTCTCGTTGTTGAAAATCAGGTCCTTGCGGTAATCCTTGACGATGACTGATGGCGCACCATAAAGGGGAAAAATGAATGCCAGAAGAAAGGCGGCGCTTATTAAAGAATATTTTTTCATAACTCACTTTAGAAGGCCGACGACAAGAAAGGCCTGGTGATTTTTCCATTTCAGGGGGATCACGAAAGTTGGCGCTTTTAATTCCAGCTTGTTCGAGGCATCGCCCGAAGCGCTTGTAAGCATTATCGGAATGGATATGAGAAATTCCTTCCCTAAAACCTTCTGCGCGTTTCCCGCGATGGTGTTTGCCAGTTCACCCGCCATTCCCGCTATCCTGGACTCGGACCGTTCCATTCCCGGCATGATGGTATTGAGCAGTTCAGAGAGAAAATCCCCTTCCGCGGTGATATAGACGGCGCCCCTCATCTTGCCGGATATGCCGATAACGCCGGTATATCCCAGAAGGACGCTGCTGTCTTCTTCTTTTAAATAGGGGACGCCGGTTTCAATTCCTACCCCTGTAATTTTTTGAAAATACTCCATGATGCTCTCTATGAAAATCTGAAGCTGCTGCTGTTCCATTGGTTAACCCCCTGTGATCTCCCTGAAGACGTCTTCCAATTCCAGTTTCGTAAACGGCTTTTGAAGAAAGGAGCGGGCGCCTTTCTTGAGAGCCGACAGGGCAATTTCTTTGGCCGATAGAGCCGATATGATTATGACCCGTGTCTCGGGATTGATCTTCATGATTTCGTCAAGTACGGATAAGCCATCTATTTCCGGCATCGTGATATCCAGAGTTACGATGTCGGGCGATGCCTGTTTGTACAGCTCCAGGGCTTTTCTGCCGTCTCCTGCGCGGCCCACAACTTCAAGATTGAAATCGCCCAGCCATTTCTCTATCGCTTCCCTGATAATCTCCGAGTCGTCGACGATTAATACTTTCATTGGCGTTACCTCAAAGGTTGAACTTAATTCAGACTCAGCAGATTGTATATATCAAGGCCTTCCATCCTTCCCCTGATTCCCTTGAATCTGACCCTTCTGCTCACGGCGCTGCCGCCAAGCTTTTCCTTTATCTGTCCGTCCATGAGAATGCCGACCCCCGCCTTTTTCGTCAAATACTGAAGACGGGCGGCGATATTTACCGGGTCTCCCAGAACAGTATATTCAATCTGGTTAACGGAACCGATATTACCCATGAAGACATCGCCCCTGGCGATGCCGATTCCCATCTCGACATGGTCCGAAAGAAATTCAGGCCTGAACTGGTTGAAATTATCGAGATATTTCCGTATTTTAACCGCCACGCTGGCGCAGTGATAGGCGTCATTTTCGATAACCCTGGGGCAGCCGAAAGTGGCCAGGATTCCGTCGCCAAGAAATTTATTTACCGATCCCTCTTCTCCGTAAATTATGTCGGTTATATCGGTAAAGAGATTGTTCAGAAACTTTGAGAATTGTCCCGGATCCGTGTTTTTCGCGATCAATGTTGAATTGCGAAGATCGCAGAACAGGATGGAAACGGTTCTTATCTCGCCTCCGATCTCGGTGGACACCTCTCCGTTCAGAATCGCATCTATCAGGTCTCGTGAAAAGTATTTTGCCAGAAGGTTCCGTTCCTTCTGCAGGACGTCCTTTTCTCTCTGCAATGCTTCGTGCAGCTTCTCGTTTTCCTTCACATGGTCGATCAGCTTGATGACATTGCTCAGCTTTATCTTCAATTCATTAAGATTAAACGGCTTTCTGATAATATCATTCGCTCCCGCATTAAGCCCGTCGATGAAAACGTCCTCGCTTTGGTTCTCGGACATGAGAATGATGAACGGGGGGTTGCTGCTGTACAATTCCAGCGCTGAAGCGATAAATGACGATGCGCTCAGTCCCGGTATGTCAATATCCAGCAGTATTATCTCCGGTGCGCAATCCCGGATGGTTTTCAGCGCTTCTGCCGGGTCTTTTGAGGCGCTGGCATCCTGATTCAGGCCGGTCAACAATGATTCCATCTTCTGAAGATTTTCAGAGCTGTCGTCGACGATGTGAATTGAATTGCAATTATTCGGAACCATGATTGTTTAACGCGCACTCTTAATTGTTGATTATTGCGTATTTCTTCACCTTTGTCAAGTATTATCGGCCATTATGAATTGGCGGCGTTGAAGTGTTGGACCGCGCGTGATGCGGGTCAATAAATAATAGTATCTATTTCCCTGCGGTCATTTTCATTTATAATATTACAGGCCTGCATGAAATCGAGAAAAATATCAAATAGAAGAGGATCAATTTTAAAACTCAAGGTGATAAAGTTCTTTTTCATCATTTTCAGGGCTTCAAAGGGACTGTGCTTTCTTCTATTGACAAGGGCGTTGAAGATATCGGTAATCTCTATCATTTTGCAGGGAAAAAATGCAAGAGCGGTTCCTTCCATAAATTCTTTTTCATCATAGGTAATAAAGTAGTACGCCTTTTCATCACTCCTTTTTTTATGAGTGATTTTATTGATAACCGGATTGGTAAAGTGATATCCGCTTTTCTCCCCGTAATATTCATGATGAAACGCGGCCATGGCCAATACGGGGAAGGGATATTTTTGCATCTTCATTATCATATTGTATCCGATGAGTGCATGCATTTTTACCGCGCTCTCGTCATATGGATCATCGCTGTCATGATAATTTATTACGGGAAGCTTGCCGATGTCATAAAGCAGAGCCCCGGTTACATACTGCAGTTGTTCTTTTTCAGACTCGATCCGGCGCAGTCCGCCTTTAATAATTTTTTCAAGCGTCAACATGTTCATATTAAGTCTTTTATTGTAGTATCTCAGGTACTTTTCCTTGAATTCGCCCCTCAGTTTTTTTGTCGCCATCCCGTTGTCTATGTAATCGTTATAGAAAAGGCAAAATCCGGTAAAAAGAATCACGCCCTTGCACATGCTGTCTATCGTATAGGAGCCGGTGGCAATTTCATCAAGAATCCTGTAGTTTTCGTAACGTTTGCCGTTATTCCTTAATATTTCTATAACTAGTTTCAATACCCATTCGGTCTTTGAAAAAATACCAAATATATTATTGCGGAGATTTTCCGAATCGAGATTATTCTCCAATTCGGCATAATTCACATAGTATGTATTTGCGACCACTTCGACCATCTTGATGATTGCCGCAAGATCAAGGAGTCCTTTTTTTTCGTTAAGTCCATGAAGCTTCTCAATGCTTACATCGAGTATCTCCTCGCGGTCTACAATGCTCATAAGCTGGAATTTTCCCATCTGCCCGGAGACATTGCCGTATTGTTTCAGAACTTCCAGGCTTGTTTTTATTTTTGGTGCTGTGTGGTCGGAAGTATTTTCAGGGGCTTTGCCGCGGGGAGTCTTTTCTTTTAATTCTTCAATTTTACTCTTCCAGTTTTTTTCCATCATTAAATTCAATGGATCTGAAGAGGTTTCACCGATAAACTGTTCAAGCCTGTCAGCGGGTATCGTTACAAAATCCCCGTCGGATTTTTTTCTGAAAACGGGAACGTCCCCATCAATTATATGCTTCAGATTGAGAGTAATCTCCTCCAGTGAAACGGGAATCAGATCCTCGGAGCTTCGTTGATTTTCTGTGATTTTATCCGTCATGAATGCGCTCCATGGTGTCTGATCATGTTGCTCTCTCAAATGAAATATATCGGAACCTGCTGGAAGAAACAATGGATTTTTCGGATAACTCAAACCAGAACGCGGTTGCGTCCCTCCCTCTTCGCCCGGTAAAGCGCCTCATCCGCGGACCTGATCAGTTCCGGCGCCTCACATCCATGCTCGGGATACGCGGCGACTCCGGCGGAAAAAGTCGCCCGGATTCTTTGATCATCGTACGGTGTCGTTATTCCTTCAAACGCGATCCGGATCTTATCAACCTGTTTCTGCGCCAGCGCGCTGGACACTCCGACCAGAACAATCAGAAACTCCTCGCCCCCGAATCTGCACACCATGTCGGATTTTCGCACATTTTCCACCAGCAGCCCGGCGAGTGATTTTAAAAGCGCGTCGCCCGCCTGATGGCCCCACGTGTCGTTTACAGCTTTGAAATAATCTATATCGATCAGGGCGAATGAAAGAGGCGATTGGTTTCGTATCGCCATCAAAAGGTCGCGTTTGACCGTTTCGTCCATGTAGCGCCGGTTATATAAGCCGGTGAGAGGGTCCCGAATGGAAAGCTCCCTGAGCTGGGCCTGCAGGGACTCGATTTTCACTATCCTGGCGACCAGTTCGGCGTTCGCTTCGCGGATTTCCTTCTCCATTCTCCTCTGGCCGCTCACGTCCCTGAGATGGATGAGTGTTCCGACTATGTGGTCGCCTCTGAAACGGATCGGTTTTACTGATATTTCAAATATTTTTTCGACTCCGTTTACGCAGACCTGCGTGTCGCCGGTCCTGTCCGGATATTTATCGCCGGTTTCGAGGATACCGGAAAAAAACGGATGAATGTCCTGGAGGGGCAGGCCCGCTGAAGAAACAGGCGAAAGCCCGAAGGCAACGGATGCGGCTCGGTTGAAATCCAGGAGCCGTCCGGTGTCGTCGGCGACGACGATAATATCGGATATACCGTTCATTATCATGACGCGCGTTATCGGCGCCAGATCGAGGATGCGGTATCTGAATACCGCCATGCTGAGGAGTATTCCGCTGATTGCAAGAGATGAGGATGAAAGATTGTAATTCGGAAACGGGGTGATCTTTACCTGGAAAAGAGCATCCACGATGATAAACACGCTGATTCCCGAAATGACAAGAACCGTCTGCCGCCGTTTTATGGTGTTCTGTTTTCTGAAGGATAGATAGAGAATAACACCTGTGACAATGGACAGAAGATACGCGTAACACGCGTATACCCAGAAAAGCGGTCCGTTTGTAAAATGGATAACGCCTATTCCATTATCAGGCAGCAGCCGGTAATCGTAGCGGAACAGGGTATGATGCGAACTTGTCATCGATAGAATAATGACCAGCGCCGGGATTATCCCGAGGATAAGCCAGCGCGCCCCCCTGAACCATTTAATTGAGCCCATATGCTGTATCGCGACGGCAAGCCACAGGCTCGACAGCGGGGCCAGGCCGAAAAATCGAGCTTTGGCCCAGAAAACCTTTAATCCGAAGTCGGTTGTAACGATTTCAAGCGAGTAAAAAACGCACCAGAGCGACGCGGAAAACATCATCAGTCCGAATGGAAACGCCATGGGGATATTACGAAACCGTATGCTGTATATTCCGGTTGAAATAAGGATTATCGCCGCGATTGAATGCGGGAGTATATACATATTCAAGGAGATCATGATGTCCGCGCCGCCAGCCTTTTTGCAATATTTCCGCATTCCCGTATAGGACAAGGTTCAATCCTATACGGGAATGTATAAAAATTCAAATGAAAATTGATGATCCCAAAGGGATTTTATCGCATGAGATGAGATCAATCGTCAGGCGTGACTCACTGATGCGCTGGACCGGAATCCCACTTTTGCGGGACTTTCAGTATTTTGCCGGTGTCATACCCGACCTCCTTCAGCCTGTTGACCAGTTCCTGGTAATCGCTTTCCGGGATGGAGGGGGTTTTTGCCATGATCCACACATAGTCGAGCTTTGAGCGGCCTATGACGGTCTGGCTGTAATCGTCCTTGAGGTAGATGATGAGAAACTCCGACTTGAAGGGCCAGAGAAACTGCATGTCCCAGACCGCGTTGGATTTTGTGTCCCTCACGAACCCGCGGGGAGTGTATTTTTTCGCTGGTCCGTCGAAGGCGTTTTTATTGAACGTGAAAGTGGTCGCGATTGTCCCGTCCTGATCGAGCGAGTAGTTTTCAACCGCGTTATGCGCTCCTTTCTCAATAAAGGTGGGAATGTTCGCGATCACGTACCACGGCCCCATGAACCGCTCAAGATCGACATGGGCCACCGTGGTAAGAGTGGGCGTGCTGGCGCACATCAGCAAGCCTATGCTCGATGCGGTGAGGGCAAGTATTGACAGCTTCATGATGTATTTCCTCCTTCGTATTGCATGATGGCGGGCACCTTCTGCACAGCACTGCAATAGTTTTTATAATATACGGCATTCCTTATCGATAGTCAATCCGTCTGCGATGCGGGGATGTGTACCGGGTTGTAACGTCGATGATCACTCACGGTCCGGAAAGGTCATCTGGAAATTGGGATGGGGATGGGCCCGGGTAAAAATGCGCGATTTTGCCGGGCCGGGGCTGCCGTAACGCTTCGACGGCGTTCAGATTACGCGGACAAAGTCGGAGCGTTCCTGATCATAAAACACGAGCCTGTTCCGCAGGCGTTTGGCGCGGTAGAGGGCCTGGTCGGCCCTGTGGATAATCTGTTCGATGGTCCTGTCGTACTTGCTAATCTTGGTGAGTCCGATTGAGACGGTCACGTTTCTCGCGGAATCGCCTTTTTTGACCACCAGCCTCCTCTCGCATTCCTTCCTGATCCTTTCAACGGTTTCCACGATCTTTTCGGGAACGGCGACCCTGGGGAACAGCAGTATGAATTCCTCCCCGCCGTAGCGGATGGGCATGTCGGTGGTGCGGATATTTCTTTTTAAAATGTCGGCGAAAGCCCTGAGTATCCGGTCTCCCACCGGGTGCCCTCCCCAGTTGTCGTTGACGTCCTTGAAATGGTCCAGGTCAAAAATGGCGATATACAGATTATACTTTATTTTCGACCGGATAAACGAATAAAAATCCTCGTAATCGCCGAGATACCGGGCCTGATTTTTCGCGATCATCCCCAGCGAGTACAGCTTGGAAACGGAGCTGTCGAAAATTTGCTCGTCTCCGGTCCCGGCCCCTTTGTAAAATATCCCCCTGATGACGCTTCTCGGCTGTCCGTCGGAACCCATGATCGCCTGGAGGACCTGGTATTCCGACTGGTTGAGCTTTGAAAACAGGTCAAGATTCAGAAATTCTTCGGAGAGCCTCTCCTCGAAGACCTTGCGTGTGTAGAGCCCGGTCAGCGCGTCCTTCACCGCGAGCTCTTTATTCTGGATTTCCAGAATCGCGTTCTCGAGAAGCCGTTTGGTGAGGTGTATCTCCTCTTTTATTTTGCGCTGGAATACGGACTCCTTTTTTTGATCCCGATACGGGTACCGGCCCACAACAACCCTGCCGATGATGCGTTCCGGCATGTCGATGTCCTGGAGATCGCAATAGTACACTACCGTCCTGTTGTGTTCGTATTCGACGAGCTGGGACAGCCGTTTTGTCTGTTTAATATTGAGATAATCCGCGCGTCCGCTCCCGATTCCGCCGCACTGTATCCGCAGGTAGGTGCAATTGAGGTTGTCGATAAAGAAGCGACGTATGTTCTGCCCGTACTGTTTCAGCCTTTTTGGATCGCCCGGGGGGAACTCGACATCGATTTCGATGAATCCGGCTTTGTATTTGTGGTATTCGAGATCCTGAAGGAAATCGACGGACAGCTCGACCGACGATTGGTGGTATGATGAGAGCATATCGAGCCGGTCGTTTATCGCAGAATTTTCCTTTTCCAGCTCGCGGACACGGCGTTTCAGCGCCCTGTTTTCCGTTATTAAAGCGGCATCCTGCTGGTATCCCTGCATTTCGCTGGTTTTGGGATCTTTTCTCATCGAATATGCCTGTTTAGTCATGTTTGTCCGGATATTCGAGACATGTCAAGAATAAGTTCGGCCTTGGCCGGCAAATCGGTAAAGTTCTTGTCGAAACAGTGCATAAAGTCGAAAATTGTCCAATTTCCTTCAGGAACTGACGAACGGCCCATGATTCGCAGCAAATCGACATTTCCCGGCCTTATCGCGACAGCAGCGATCATCGCGGCCTCTGCACTTCTGTACTCCGGCCTCCGGGAGGCCCGGGCTGAGGGAGAAATTCCGGCCTGTTTCGGCGTTCTGGCCGCGGTAATCGCGGTCATCGTTATTTCCCTGATGCTCATGGCTTCATTCCGCTTTACCATCAACGGACTGTTCCCCCTGATAAGCTCTTTTGCCGGGGGCGCGGCGTCCATTTTTCTGTTCTCGATTTTATTCGATTCGCTCACGCCGGCCGTGCTCGCTTTTACCGCCGCCGCGGCCGTATTTACGCTCGATCAGGGGATCGTCATACTGGCCGGTATCGGCGGTCCCGGATCCGCCGCGGACCCCTGCACCGCGTCGCGACCTTTCGATTTTTTCGCCGCAGCCGCGGCGGCGGCCCCTTTCGGAATAATGGGGCTGTGCAATTCGGACTTCTCCATATGCGGCCTGGGGGCGGCGATAACTGTCGCATTTTCTTTTCTGATCTCGCGGGCCCTTTGCGGCCGTGTTCATTCCGCACCTGTCCCCGATGCGGACGGGGCCTCCCCCTTTCTTGTGAAAACGGCGCGGTTCATGGGGCGTGACACGTCGCTTGTCAGGCTTATCGTCCCCCTGGGCATTCCCGTCCTTCTCCTGTCATCGCTGGCCGCGCGTCGGTATGCCGTTTGGGACGGAGTCGAATTTCTGGCCGGCCATGGCGCCGCGTCCGCCGCCCTGACTGGGGCGGTTCTGGCGGTCCTCCTGTTGCTGATGCATGCTGATATCGCCCTCGCCGCGATTTCGCTCCTGACGGCCGTGTACGCATTTTTCTGCGCCGCAGCTTTTTCCGTCATCGCCGGCGTGCCTCCGGATACGGCCGTTGCGGTCACGGCCGCGGCGTCCGGCATCGGTGCGTCATACGCCATTCATATCATCAAATCGTATCAGCGCAGGACTCCCGGAAGCGTGGAGGCGGCTGCGGGGCCCGCGGTGCTGATCGCCTCGGCCTGCGCGG
>JBGSQT010000003.1:0-8484 GCA_041737965.1 Spirochaetota bacterium
GGGCTGCCTTGCCAGGTATACCGCGGCCGGCGGCATCGGGCCGGAATACAGGCCCCTGAACGGAAAACAATACCGTGAAATGGGCGAAGCCGAGGGCGAATCCAGCAGTTTTTATTTTTTCTGGCTTGTGCCGGTGACGCCGGAGCACGATTTTTCCCAGGCGGTGGAGGGGGCCATCGGCGAAAAGGGGGGGGACAACATGATCGACCTCAGGTGGTGGCACGAACGCCAGTTCTGGATACTGGGCACAATCAACGTGCTCCAGGTGAGGGGCGTCGTGATCCGGTATATCGACGAATAGGCCGCGCCCCATCACGGCCCCGCGGCGCCCTCGACCTCTTTTCTGATTACGGACCTGATCCGCTCCGCCGTTTCCGGATAATTGCCGCCGCGCGCCACGACCGGCTCGAGAAACCTCAGGCTGATCCTCGAAGGCCTGGGAAAAAAGCCGGAAGCCGGAAGCGCCTGGTAGGCGCCGGAAATCGCCACCGGCACCACCGGGATGTTGAGCTCGTTGCTCAGTATCGCGAAGGTTTTTTTAAAGGGGGCGATGCTCCCGTCCCTCGTGCGGTGTCCCTCAGGGAATATCACCAGATTTTTTCCCGCTTTCAGCAGGGACGCGGCGTTCTCCATCGCGCTTTTCACGTCACGCTCGAAGCTTACGAACACCACGTTGGCTTTTTTCAGAAGCGATCTGAGCAGCTTCGATTTGGCCAGGGAGTCGCGGGCGATGAAGAAGGTGTCGTGCAGCACCCTGTCGGGCAGGGCCGCGGCCAGGAGGACCGCGTCGATGAAGCTCTGGTGGTTGGGGGAGAGAATGAACGGCGCTCGCGGCAGGTGCTCGACGCCGCTGTACCTCATTTTAAAGTAGATTCTGAACAGCGGTTTCGCCACCACCCTCACGAACCGAATTATGTTGAAGCCGTTCGGCAGGGGATAGGGGCGTGTGCTTTTCAGTATCTCCTTCCATTTTATAGATGATTTTTTAAGCCCGGTGCTCCGCTTTTCCAGGTACGCGGCGAGCCCCTCCATTGTGGGGCGCTGGGCCAGTTCGGGTTCGCCCATCGAAACCCCGAACGCGGATTCAATGAAGGCCAGCAGTTCGACCCGGTTCAGCGAATCGAGGCCGAGATCCAGCTCCAGGTGGCTGTCGGGCCTGACCGCGGTCCCGGATAGTGACGCGAGAAAATCCTTCAGCACCCGGTACTCCGCGGACGCCGGCTCTTTCGCCGGCAGGGCCGCCTCCCGGTCCGCCGGCGCCTCTTCGGCGAGCATGTAGCGTTTCAGCTTTCCGAGCCTCGTGCGGGGGAGTTCTTCCCGGGACATGGCGACCTCCAGTATCCGCCGGTACGGCGGCGCCGATGAATTATACTTGTCCACCGCCTTCCACTTGATGGTCTCCCTGATGTTGCCGACACGGTCTTTCTCGATGGCGCCGAAATCCGGAAAAATCCTGGCCGCCAGGTGGCCGCCGCTCAGATACACTCCTGCCTCCCTGACGTAGGGGGAGGCGGACACGATCATCTCTTCGATCTCCTGGGGGTTCACTTTTTTCCCGTTGGGCATCACGATCACTTCGTCGATCCTGCCGGTGATGTGCAGGTACCCGTCGCGGTCGAGAAAGCCCTGGTCCCCGGTATGGAACCACCCGTCCCTGATTTTGCGGGCGGTGGATTCCGGGTCTTTGTAGTAGCCCTTCATCACGTTCCGCCCCCGTACGAGGACCTCGCCGTCTTCGATTTTGATCTCGGTTCCGGCCATGGCCGGCCCGACGGTCCCGAGCTTGATTTTGCCGAATGGGTTGAAGGCCGCCAGCGGCGCCGTCTCGGTGAGCCCGTATCCCTCGATGATCCGGAACCCTATAGACCAGAGGTCCCGGGCAACGCGTTCGTTCATGGGCGCTCCGCCGGTGAGGTAGGAATGGACGTGCCCGCCGAAATTCTCATGGACCCTGCGGAACAAAAGGGCGCCGAACCGGTTGCTCCCGACCGCGCGCACCAGGGCAAAGAGAACCCGCGCCGCGGCCGAAGCCCTGATCTTTCCGACGATGCCGCCGTGCAGGAGCTCGTACAGCTTCGGCACTCCGAGAAATATGGTGACCCGGTGTTTCCTCAACGCGGACAGGATCGCCTCGGCGGTGAGATTATCCGTCATGACAACCGTGGAGCCAAGGGAGAGGGGGGCGATTACCGTCCCCTGGAGAGGAAAGATGTGATGAAAGGGGAGCAGGCCGATGAGAATGTCGTCCGGCGTGAGCATCCCGAGCGACGCGACCCCATGGATGCTCGCGTCGAGATTGTCGTAGCTCAGCATCACCCCTTTCGGTTTGCCCGTGGTCCCTGAAGTGTACATGATCATGGCGGTGTCCCCGGGATCGCCCCCGCGGACAGGTCCGGGCGATTGCTTCCCCCTGTCCGGAAGATCGTCGAAGGTGAGCACCTTCATGGCGCCCTTGCCGGACCTCCGGGACCCCCGTACCGCGGCGGCCGTGCCCGGGGAGCAGAGCGCCATTGAGGGGGCGCAATCCTTCACCACCACGGCGATGGCGGCGGAGGATGAGGTCGCGTCCACCGGCACGGTGATCCCCCCTTTCATCCAGACCGAATAGAAGGCGTAAATCCACTCAGGCCTGTTTTCCGAGCAGATGATGACGCGGTCCCCTTTCTTGATTTTGTACGAATCCGCATATGCGGCCGCGCGGGAAAGGACTTCTTTGTAGCTGATCGGTTCGTCGCGATACACAAGGGCCGTTTTTTCGCGGTCTTGCAGAAGTACTGGCATGGGAGGCTCCATATTTTCTTTTTTTGGCGTCATTTTTATAATGCGTCTTGAAAAAATCCATTATTGGATTCTCTCCCGGGCCGCGCTATGCGATAGCATCGGGTTGCGCGCGTCCGTTCACCAAATAGACATCTATATTAAATAAGTGCACATCATGTAATATACAATAAAAAAACTCAGGCTGTGCTCATTTTTTTTTGTTCAGTCACATTAATCGTTCCGCCGCCTCTGAAATATTTGTTGACGACTCCCCGGAAAATGACGTCATTAGTAGCTGAACACGGGGCGCACAAACGGATATTCTTTGAATAAAAATTATAACTGGACAAGCAACATCAGGGCCGCCCTCAGGGCCCTCAGGCACCGGAATTACCGGCTATTTTTTTTCGGCCAGGGCGTTTCCCTTATAGGCACGTGGATGCAGTCGGTCGCGGTGGGGTGGCTCGTGTACCGGATGACCGGCTCCTCGTTTATGCTGGGGCTCGTTGGTTTCTCTTCACAGCTCCCCGCTTTTTTCGCCTCGCCCCTTGCCGGCGTCCTGAGCGACAGGATGGACCGGCAGAAAATTCTCATGGCGGCGCAGGTCCTTGCCATGTTTCAGGCCTTCGCAATGGCGGCGGTCGTCCTGGCCGGCGTTGTGCACATCTGGCATATAGTGGCCCTCAGTCTTCTGCTGGGGCTCGTAAACGCCTTCGACATGCCCACCCGCCAGGCTTTCGTGATCGAGATGATAGAGGACAAATCGGACCTGGGGAACGCGATCGCGCTCAACTCCTCGATATTCAACGGCAGCAGACTCGTGGGCCCCGCGGTGGGGGGCGTGATAATAGCACTGTGGGGGGAGGGGGTATGCTTCCTTGTCAACGGCGCGAGTTTCGTCGCCGTGATCGCGGCGCTGGCGCTCATGAAAGTCCCCGCGAAGAAACCCTCCGGGGGCGGCGCCAATATCGCCGCGAACCTGAGGGAAGGGTTCAACTACGCCTTCAGGTTCACGCCGATACGCGACCTGCTCATCCTTGTGTCCATGATCAGCTTTATCGCCATGGCCTTCCCCGTGCTTTTGCCGGTCTTTGCCGTGAAGGTCATACACGGAGGCGCGCACGCCTACGGGTTTCTCGTCGCCTCCACCGGCCTCGGGGCCATGGCGGGCACCCTGTATCTTGCGGCACGTAAGACCGTCGTCGGCCTGGGGAGGATCATCCGTTTCTGCCTGTTTCTTTTCGGCGCGGGCCTCCTCCTTTTCGCCTGGTCCGGCACGCTGGTCATTTCCATGGTACTGCTCGGGACGGTCGGGTTCGGCATGATCGTCAGCATCGCCGCGTGCAACACCATCCTTCAGACAATCGTGGAGGAGGACAAACGCGGGCGGGTGATGAGTTTTTACACCATGTCCTTCATGGGGACCGCCCCGCTGGCGAGCCTGATCTCGGGAAGCGCCTCCAGCGTGATAGGCGCCCCCCTCACCATCACCGCCGGCGGCGCGCTGGCGATTCTCTGCGCGCTTGCGTTCGCCTTAAGGCTCCCGGACCTGCGGAAAAAGATCCGGCCGATTTACCGGAACATGGGAATCATACCCGAAGTTGCGCTGGGAATACAGAGCGCCACGGAAATGAACGAGCCGGAATAGCGGGGAGGCGGAGAATGGCGGTCAAAAAAGTGATTACACCGGATCAGGCGATGGAGGCGATGCGGAACGGCGAGTTCGGCAGTGACGTGACCGGGTCGGCGAAACTGGTCGTGGTGGTGATGACCCAGGACTGGTGCCCCCAGTGGGCCGACATGAAGCGGTGGATTTACGGCATCGATGCAAACGGCGGCCTGCAAATATACGAGCTCATCTACGATCTTGAGACTTATTTCAATGACTTCCGGAATTTCAAGGAAAGAACCTGGAACAACGACCGTATTCCCTACCTCAGGTATTACAGGGACGGATCGCTGTATCTTGAAACCAATTACGTGTCCAGACGCGACTTTGCGTCCGCCATCGGGTGAAACCCGGCCGTTCCGGCAGTCTCAGACCCGCTCCCGCACCTTTTCCATCAGGTCCCGGGTGATTACCGAGGAGAGCGATCGCAAAAGCTCCTCCCTGTTGAGGCCGCGGGACATGTCGTGACGCAGCGCGGTTACCAGGGCGTGTACAACTAATTTTTCATCCAAAATGGGCCTCCCTGAAGCGTTGATATCGTGTCATAACAGATATCGTACCGCGGGAGCGGAAACTTGAGGTTTCTTCCAGTTACCTGGCCGGTTGTTCGCGACTGGACCTGTCGACATGAATCGACCGGACCTTGCACTCCTTTCCGTAGGCGTCCCTGAGTATGCTCTGGAGGTCCATCATCAGCTCTTCCTCCGGCGTCGTTCTGGCGCACCCTGCCGGAGCGATCGCGATGATGGCGGCCGCAAGGGCCGCGGCGGTTTTGGTAAACGGCGTCACGATCCGAGCCTCCCGGCGATAAGGCCGCCCATTTCAGCGGTGCCGACAAGGGTCTTTCCTTCGGACATTATATCTCCGGTCCGGAACCCGTCGGCCAGAGTTTTCTCCACCGCGCCGAAAATCCTGTCGTAGGCGTCGTCCATGGAGAAGCTGTATTTCAGCATCATCGCGGCCGAGAGTATCTGTGCGATGGGGTTGGCGATCCCCCTGCCCGCTATGTCCGGGGCCGACCCGCCGGCCGGTTCGTACAGTCCGAAGGAGCCGCCGGAGAGCGAGGCCGAGGGGAGCATCCCCATGGAGCCGGTGGCCATTGAGGCCTCGTCGGAAAGTATGTCCCCGAACATGTTGTCGCAGAGCATTACGTCGAACTGCCGCGGGTTCCGCACCAGCTGCATGGCCGCGTTGTCCACGTACATATGGTTCAGCGCGACCTCCGGGTAGTCCCCGGCGACGCGCACCACGGTTTCTCGCCACAGCACCATGGTGGTGAGCACGTTGGCCTTGTCGATTGAGGTGACTTTTTTCCCCCTCTTCATGGCAGTCTCAAAGGCAACCCTGGCGATGCGTTCGATTTCCGGTATAGAGTAGACCAGGGTGTCGAATGCGCGGTCGCCCTCGCGCCCCTTGGGCTGGCCGAAATAGATGCCGCCGGTGAGCTCGCGGATGATCATGATGTCGAAACCGTCGCCGATGATTTCCCGTTTCAGCGGGGACGCTTCAACCAGGTCGCGGAACACAATGGCGGGACGGAGGTTCGCGTAGAGGTTGAAGTGCTTTCTGAGGGGGAGGAGCGCGCCGCGCTCCGGCTGTTTTTCCGGGGGGAGCGTTTCCCATTTCGGCCCGCCCACGGAGCCGAAAAGCACCGCTTCCGCATCCTCGCAGGTTTTTACCGTGGATGCCGGGAGCGCTTCGCCCTGCCGGTCGATGGCGGCGCCCCCCACGTCGGCTTCGCGGAAATCGAATTTTATGCCGTAAATTCCGGAAATTTTGCGCAGCACTTTGAGCGCCTCGGCCATGATTTCCGGCCCGATACCGTCCCCCGGAAGCACCGCGATTCTGTATGCAGTCATGATTTTCTCCCTCATTCCGCTGGTTGATGCGCGCGACCCCTTTAAACCGTCTGCCGGTCCTTCACGGTCGTGAAAAGCGCGACAGGGCGCATTGTAGGCGTACGCCATTTTCGGTCAAGTGCAAAAACCGTAAATCCGGCAGGACCCCTTTTCGTCCCGTTCCGGCGGGGGGAAGAATAAAGGCCGGGCGATCTGGCGCCTTGTCGGGGCGGAAGACCTTTATGAGGAGGGTGCCGGGGGCCGTTTGATTTTCCGCCATTTTATCCTTTATTGAACGAAGAGAAAGATCGCATAACGCGTTAGAACGTTGTTTTTTTCATGAACAGCGTTCATCCCGGAGTTCGGATTTTCAATAACGCCGCGTATTTTCTGATAAAACTATTGACATTTACGGCGTTGGCGGCCTTCTGGTAGCGAATCCAATTATACAAGTTCGGCGGCATATAAAATGAAACAGTTCGCCAAGGGCAAAATCACCGACAGGATCAATGCGGTCGCGGATCCCATGTATCCCGCGTATATCATAAGGGGCGGGAAAAAAAATCTCATGATCGACGCCGGGATAAACCTGATGGGCCCTCTCTATCTCAAGGAGATCGGCGATCTGCTCGGCGGCACAGAGGCCCTGGATTATCTTTTTCTCACACACTCCCATTATGATCATCTGGGAGCGATGCCCTATCTCAAGAGAAATATTCCCGGACTTGCGGTGGGGGGCTCGCCGATAATCACGGACATTCTGAAAAAGGACACGGTGCTCATTAAAATGGGGTATCTCAGCGACCTCCAGCGCGGGATGCTCCCTGAAATTGCGGGGAACGAGGACGTGTCTATTGAAGCGGTGGCGATGGACCCGGCACTCAAAGACGGGGACGAGTGCGATCTGGGAGACTGCAGGTGCGTCGTGTACGAGACGCCCGGCCATACACGCGATTCCCTGTCTTTTTTTGTCCCCGAATACGGCGCGCTTTTTCCGGGAGAAGCGGCGGGGGTGCCGATGGGCGCCGAAGGCCGCGAGGTGCATCCTGAATTTCTGTCATCCTTTGATTTGTATGTCGTCTCGCTTAAAAAACTCATCAATCTCAGGCCCGAAATAATCTGCGTCGGCCACGGCCTCGTCTACTGCGGCGATGACGCGCCGAAGTACCTTGAGGATTCCCTGGACGCAACCTACAGGTACCGTGAACTGCTGGAAAATTACCTGAAAAGCTGCCGCGGCGACGTTGATCGCGCGATCGAACACATGACCGCGAAAGAGTACGACGAAAAAGGGGCCATGTACCAGGAGCGCAGCGCCTATGTCATCAATCTTACCGCGCAGTTCAGGGAAATCGCCCGCATGAAGGGCGCGGTATAACCGCTTTTCACTACGGCCGTTGCTATGCCCCTATCCCCTGATTATATTAATCAGATCAGGTCCGCCGGATGATACACAGGAGGGAATGTCATGCGTATATCCAGTTTTGAAAAGAACGGGTGCGCGGTATTCCGCATTGAAGGGAGCGTGGAGCTTTTTACCGCCGACATAATAATGGAGAAACTGTACGGGACCATAGAAGAAAAAGGGTTCACGCGGGTAGTTCTCGATTTCACCGAAGTGGATTATTTAGACAGCGCCGGCCTGAAGGCCCTGATACTCATGCTGAAAAAATGCAGCGACAGGGTTAAAATCAGGTTATGCGGACTTCAGTCAGGCGTGGCGAGGCTGTTCGAAGTGACCAATATGGCCAGGTTCATGCCTGTTGATCCGTCCCTTGACACGAGCATACGGGAGCTGAATTCCTGACTCCCTATATCAGCCTTCCGATATCGATCACCGTGACATAGACCATTAGAAAGGCGACCAGCACCCAGCCGGCGATGCTCAGCGGCACGTGAAGGCGCCTCATCGCCGGATGCAGTGCCTCGGCGGCGCTGAGAATCATCTTGCCGCCGTCGAAGACCGGGAAGGGGAGCAGGTTGATAAGGGCCAGGTTCAGGCTCATGAGAACAACAAACCTGAGCGCCCTCAGAATATCCGTTCCGATGAAATCGCCCCCCTGCGCCACGATCCCCACCACGCCGGAAAGCGCGTCGGGATTGCCGAATATGCGCGGAAGCGATCGGACCATGGCGGCAAAGCCCCCCATCGCGTCGGCGAGGCCGCCCGCGACCGCCTGCGCGGGGCCCGCCCCCTGTAAAAATTCGGCGGCCACG
>JBGSQT010000012.1:0-173911 GCA_041737965.1 Spirochaetota bacterium
GAAGCCGCGCGGCTGACCGGGGAGGCGGCCGGAAGTTACCTCGGCGCAGGCACCGATTTCGGCAACGCCATGGCCGCGATGAGCCGCGGCGACGAGGCGGCGCTGAAAGGCCGGTACGGAAAGGCCGACCTGCATTACGCCCAGGCGGCCGGCTATTTCACGCTTGCCAACGAGGCCACCGGCCTCGGAAACGCGCTGTATCGCCGCGGCGAAACGGCGATCAAACTTGGCCAAAAGGCGCGGTCAAGGGATCATTTCCGTTCATCGCTTGAGGCGTACCGTACAATCGGGTCTGTACGGGGAGAGGCGAACTCTCTATTCAAGCTGGCGGAGCTCGAATTCACGAAAGGTGAATTCCGGAAAGCGGAAAGCCTTTACCTGGCCGCGCAGCCTCTGTATGAAAACTCGGGGATACCGCTCGGCGCCGCCAACTGTCTCTTCGGCAGGGCGGAAATCAGGATAAAAAAAAGAGAGTACGCAGCCGCCCGGAAACTCCTGGAAAAATCACGGGAGATGTACCGCGCCGCCGCATCTGAGCAGGGTATGCGCAACTGTGAGAAGGAACTCGAGGCGTTGCGGAGACAATAGGTTATCTGAGTGCGGGAAGGCCGACTTCCGGTTTTTCCGGAAAACCGGGACCGCGGTAGCCGGAAGGATGCGTCTCCCCTCTCACTGGATCAGCGGAGAGTACGCGGCGGGACCCATGAGGTCTGTCATCTTTCAAGTCACCGCCCACGGATCGGTTTTCCCCAACGGCACCGACTGCAGCGTCCGTGTCACCGTCCAGGGACTGAGCATCAAAGGCTTCCCTCCCATCCCCTTCCTGTCCGGACGCAGCCCCTCCCCCCGGGCGGTCCCGCGAACAAGAGAGAAGCGCCAGCACGACAAGAATGGCGGCTCCCCCTGCGATCACCCCGATAATAATCCTTTTCCATCCCGCTTCAGTCATGATTTCCTCTCCTTTGCCGCAAGATCCCTCATGGCCGGCTCAAACAGGGGAAACTTAAAGGAATATCCGAGATCCGTCAATCTCTTCGGTATAGCCCTCTGCCCCTGTAACACGAATTCTCCCAGCTCGCCAAGCAAAATACGAAGTGCGAATGCAGGGACCGGAGGCAGTATGACCCTCTTGCCCAGAACACGGGAAAGCGTGTCAGTGAGCTCACGGTTCGTTACCGGTCCCGGTGAGCAGCAGTTGAAGGCCCCGGAAACATCGGGCTTCGACAGGATAAAAGAATAAATTGAAACAAGATCGTCAATGTGGATCCAGGGAAACCACTGCCTCCCGGATCCGAGGACGCTCCCTGCATACAGGGAAAAAATGCGCCGAAACTGGGAAAGGGCCCCGCCGTTTCTTCCGAACACGACGCCATAACGGCACAATACCACCCTCGAGCCGGACCTGACCGCCTTGAGGGCCTCCTCCTCCCATGTCGCGCTCACCCGGGCGAGGAAATCGTCCCCCCCGGCCCCGCGCTCGTCCACCTCTTCGTCACCGCGGAATCCGTAATACCCGACCGCGGAAGTGCTGAGGAGCTGAATCGCCCTGCCGCTGGCGGCGATTGCGGCCACGACATTTCTTGTGGTTTCGACCCTGCTTTTCAAAATCCTCTCCTTCGCCCTTTTGGTCCATCTGGTGAAGATCGTGGCTCCGGCCAGATTGATTACAACGTCATGATCGGCCAGGACATTCTGCCATTGGCCGGGAAGCGTCGTGTCCGCCGTTATCACCGCGGCCCTGCCTCCGGAAAAAGCCGCCCCCCCGCCGGACCTGTTGACCACGGTGACCTCGTGTCCCTCCTTCAGCAGCCTCTCGGTAAGATGGGAACCTACAAATCCAAGACCCCCGGTAATGAATATTTTCATTGCAATGTCCTCCTCTTTGTATACAAAGTAAGCTTTTTTACGGGGCAATGGAAAGCCGGGCGCATTTTTTTTATTGTTTTTCACTCATATCTATGATAGAATCATGACATGTTTTCCGTGGTGAATAGAGTAAATTAATCAGACGCATCCCTGGACACGAATAATGATCGCCATTTCAATCCCTGTTTTGGTTCTCGCAGGAGTCACCGTATATGTCGGAACGACGAGCCTCTTCATGTATTTTAAACGGAGGGATTCCCGGACCGATCTTACCTTCGCGCTGAACTGTCTGGCGGTGGCGGCGTACCAGATTTTCACGGCTGGCCTTTACAATTCCGGAACTTCGGCGGAGTCGCTTTTCTGGGGGAAAGGACAGCTGGCGTCGATCTGCCTTATCGCGACGGTCTTTCCCTGGTTTATCCACGACTACCTGTCTCTGAAACCCGGCAGGACGGTGCATGCGCTGACGCTTTTCTTCATCGCCTGCGTGTTTCCGGTGATTTTTCTCGATTCCCCGCTTATGTGGCAGAAGGGAAATCTCTTAATCCGCGACATCATCCTCCCCATGGGAATTCGGGTAACATATACGGAAGCGAAACCGGGGATATTTTCCCAAATTATTTTTGCGGCGGGATTTTTCATGCTTTTCTACGTTCTTGCGGTATCGATAATCAATTACAGGAAATCCGGGAACAAAAGGGCGAAACTTCTCATCCTGTCTGTCGCGGTGTTTTTCACTGCGGCCGTCAACGACATCCTCGTCACATTCGGCTCCGATCATTTCATCTACATCGCTGAGTATTCCTATCTCGGCTTCGTCATCCTCATGGCGCGTTCGCTGAACCAGGAAATTCTTGAGGCCGCGCGGCTGCGCAAAAACCTCATTCAGAACGAGGAAAGCTTCAGGGACATCGTGGAGATAACGCCCTTCCCCATCGCCATAATCGGAAAAGACGAATCGTTTGAATACCTGAACCGGAAATTCATCGAGGAGTTCGGCTACACCACTGAAGACCTGGCGACCACCGACGACTGGTTCAGGATTGCATATCCTGATCCAGAATACAGGGCCAGGGTGATCGATTCATGGCGGTACGGCGGAATTTCGTCAGAAAAAAAAATAATCGGAACAAGGGAATTTGCGGTCACCACTTCCGACGGCAGCGTCAGACAGATGATGATAAGCGTGCTCGCCGTTACGGAGGGCAGGCGGTTTGTTGTGTTCAACGATATTACCGAGCAGAAAAAAATAGAGCGGGACCTTCGTAAAAATGAGGAGTGGTACCGTCTGATATACGACAACGCCTCGGAGATCATCTTCTCTCTCGACAAAAACATGGTCATCACCTATATTTCCCTCTATTCCCAGAGAATCCTCGGGTACCGGCCGGATGATCTCATCGGCAGGCCCCTTTTCGACGTCAAGATCATCGCCGAAGACTCCGTCCCGCACCTTTTGAACACGATCATGCGCATCATCGGAGGCGAAACGATCACCTCGACCGTGTATAAATTCATCAACAATCGCGGGAGCATCCGCTACGGCGAGATCAGCGGTTCCCCGCTGGTCAGAAAAGGGGAGATCATCGGGATGGTGGGTTTTGCCCGGGACATCACGGAACGCAAGCTGGCCGAGGACACCATAATGAAAAGGGACAGGATACTGAACGCGGTATCAAAGGCTGCCAATATCCTGCTTCGCTCACGGAACCTCGACAACGCCGTACTGGAAGTGCTGAGCACGCTGGGAAAAGTTACGCAGATGAGCAGAATAATCATTTATAAAAACATACCGGGCGAAGACGGCGAACCGATGATATGCAAACGTTTCCACTGGGTCCACCAGACGCATGGGACGTCACCGCCGAACGACATGGACGGGACATCCTACGAGCGGATCGCACACTGGAAGTCGCTGCTTTCACGGGAGGTGATAATACACGGAATCACCGATGATTTCCCGGACGCGGAGCGCTCGATCATGGAGTCCCAGGGGATACTCTCAACAGTACTCGTGCCGATGTTCGTATCGGACCAGTGGTGGGGGTTCGTGGAGTTCGACGACTGCGAGACTCCCAGGGACTGGAACCCCATCGAGATCGAGGTGTTGAAACTGGCGGCGAGTATTATCGGCTCCTCTCTGGAACGCAAAAGGTCGGAGGAGGAGCTTCTGAAAACGTCCAAAATCGAATCGCTGGGCGTCTTTGCCGGCGGCATAGCCCACGACTTCAACAACCTTCTCACCTCGGTCATCGGGAACATGTCACTGGCCAGGATGTATCTACCCGAGGACACCGAATCCCGCAGGATACTGGAGGAGGCGGAACAGGCGGCGCAGAGGACCAGGGAACTCACCCAGCAGCTGCTCACATTTTCACGGGGAGGGATGCCCATAAAAAAGACCGCCTCCATCCGCCACATACTTACCGAAACGGCGCAGTTCGTCATGAGCGGCACGAACTTCAACAGGGAATTCACCATTCCCGAAGACCTCTGGAACGTCCGGATCGACCCGGGGCAGATAAGCCAGGTGATTCACAACATCCTGCTGAACGCGCGCCAGTCGATGAAGGACAGGGGTGTCATCGCCATATCCGCGGAAAATGTCGAGCTCGAAGACTCCGACCAGCTCCCGCTCCCTCCGGGAAAATACGTGAAGATAACCGTCCGCGACCAGGGGGAGGGTATCACAAAAAAAAATCTCCGCAACATCTTCGACCCCTATTTCACCACCAAAAAAGACGGCAGCGGGCTCGGCCTCTCCATTTCTTATTCCATAATCAAGAAGCATGACGGCCATATCTCGGCGCATTCCGAAATCGGAAAGGGGAGCGTCTTCGACATATACCTTCCGGCCAGCGGGGAGCAGACCACGCCGGAAATCGACCAGGAGCCGCTCCCTCCGCTGCCCGGCGGGCGGGCGCTGGTGATGGATGACGAGGACACCGTCCTCAAGGTGATAACACGAATGCTGGAGAGGAACGGGTTTTCGGTGACCTGCGTGAAAAACGGGGCCGAAGCCATAAGCGCCTATGAGGGGAGCGTGTCAGAAGGATCGCCCTACGACGTGGTCATCATGGACCTCACCATTCCGGGGGGAGTGGGGGGAAAGGAGGCCAATGCCATCCTCCAGAAAAAATATCCGGGCACCAGGGTGATCGTGTCAAGCGGATACTCCAACGACCCGGTCATGGCGGAGTTCGCCTCCCACGGCTTCAGCGGCGTGATCGTAAAGCCCTACCGCTACGAAGAGCTGACTGAAACGCTCCGCCGCGTGATGCTACTCTGAAGCCTGCATGGCCCCGGCAGTTTCGGAAAACCGCTCCACAAAAACCGGGAAGGACTCCTTGACCTGCCTTAATACCTCGGACCTCCACTGGGGAGACGACGGATAGTAGGACTCGATATACCTATTCGCAATCTCCTTTCTGTCCTCTTCCGAATCATATCCGTTCCAGAATCCCTGGTTTTCAAGAATTATGTTGTGGATGGACCTGATGGATCCCATGGTGGTCTGGCTGTCCATGGTGCCGAACTCGAAGCACATGGGAATGAAAAGCCTTTTAGAGGCGATGGTGTCCTCCAGATACCCCAGCAGGTCGCCGGTGGTGATGTAAAAATCGCCGGTATCGCCCCAGTCGACTTTGTATCCCTTGAAAATCGCCTCCATGGCGGTGCGGGTCCTCTTGTTTTTCACAGGGTTCGGGAACAGGTGCATGGTATTGCGCTCTCCGTATCCGGTATGGATGTCCATGGCGAACACGGCCCGGTATCGGCCGGCCATCGCCACCACGAGATCATCGATGATAGGCTTCTGCGGCTCCATCTCCCTGCCGCCGAAATAGATGCCCTTATCGTGCTCGTACTGGCCCTTCAGAATCGCCTCCCGAAGCGATTTCATGGAATACTTGACGATGTAATACACCGCCTTTACTGGAAAGAAGCGGTTTGACAGGCTCCCCGCATCCGCCTTCCCTTCCGGGTTCAGCAGGCCGTAAACCTTTCCGTATCCGGGATTTTTTATCGAAAAAATCGACTTGTCGGAAGCGAAATTCCTGTTCAGGTCAACGTTACTCTCTGTCACGCGCCTGATATTCTTGAACCCCCATGGATTCACCCCGTGCACGAAAAGGACGCCCATCCGGTCAAGGTCCCATTTCGGAAGGAGCTCCTTCATCACATAGCGCGTCACTGCGCTCCCGGCAAACCCCTCGACGCCGTGAAGCCCGGCAATTATCACCAGCAGCCGGTCCCTGCTCTTCCGCGCCGGCACATAACAGGTGTCGATAAAAAGGCCGTTGTCGCCCGAGCAGGGGATTCTGATATTGCTGATTTCGGTTCCTGGATGTTTTTCACGAAGCGATTCGGCCTCTTCCAGGAAGGCATCCCGGCATTGGCCGTAGGAATCCTTGAAATAGGGGAGGAACGACGGGTCAACCGCGACCCCGGACCCTCCGCCGGAACATGACAGTGACAGAACTGCGAAAAGCACGATCATTATTGCAAAAGATTTCCTTTTCTGCATCTCGGGCCTCCGGCTTGTTTTTTCCCTGTGTGGGACGGTCACGTCTCGATCAATTCGTACCCCACGCTGCCGAAACCGATCTCGGCGGCGTACTGGAGCTGTATCCTATAGGGGATGTCGTACGCTATCGAAGAGAGAGCCCTTCCCGCAGCCCTCTCGACAAGATCGAGGGACGCGGCATCCGCGGCCACCGGATCCAGGGACACCACGATGCCGATATCGGGGACTATCTGCTGGAAACCGCCCATGCAGTCGCAATCCCTGGAAATCCTGGTGAGTATGTTCACGCAGAGCAGTTTCCCCTTTTTCGACACCGCCACGCCCAGGGCGTGCTCGACCACTTTTTTCTGAAGGTCCTCGTAGGTGACGCCCCAGTTGTACACAACCGCGTCGAACCGGCATACCGCCAGGCATTGTCCGCAGCCGATGCACTTAATGGAGTCGATAACCGCGTGGCTTTCGGTCATGGATATGGCGCTTTCAGGACACCACTCGACGCAATCGCCGCATTTCACGCATTTTTTCGCCTTGATCTTCGGCTTCGCCGTGGAATGCTGGGACATTTTCCCCTTTCGGCTCGCGCACCCCATTCCCATGTTCTTCAGCGCCGCGCCGAAACCGGTGGCAAGGTGGCCGGTAAAATGCGACACCACCACCATCGCCTGCGCCTTTACCGCGATCGAGGCGAGCTTTACGGTGTCGAAGAGCCTGCCGGGGATCTTCACCTCCGCCTCCTCGTCGCCGTAAAGGCCGTCGGCCATGATGATCGGCATGCCGGTGGCCTGGTACCCGAAACCCTGCCGCTCGGCGTGCTCGAGGTGAAGGACTGCGTTCGTCCTGTTTCCCTTGTAGAGCGTCGACGTTTCGGTCAGAAACGGAAGGGCCTTCCTGCCTTTAATGAGTTTCGACAGCATCCGGAAATAGTCCGGCCTGGGGTACCCCAGTTCCCCGGTCTCGCCGAAATGGGTCTTCACCGCCACCATATCCCCCGCGTCGATCATGGAGAGAAGACCGCGGGACTCCAGCAGGGATTCAAGCCGTTCCGCCAGTACGCGGTCGTCCTCCTGCTCGCGCACCCGGATGAAATATA
Organism: Spirochaetota bacterium; assembly: GCA_041737965.1. Lineage (GTDB taxonomy): Bacteria > Spirochaetota > UBA4802 > UBA4802 > UBA5550 > JAFGJK01. The sequence goes on from JBGSQT010000012.1 coordinate 7,482, forward strand.
CTTTTTCCTTCATCATTTCATCCCTTCCGCCAGCTGCCGCTCCAGAAGCGCGAGATTTTTCGCTATGATTTCCCTCACCATCTCCGATGTCTCTTCGACCGACAGTTTTTCGAATTTCTCATAAGGGATTTCATCCAGCACACGAATGCCCATCCTTGTGATCCCCTGAAAACGTATCGAATACTTCGGCAGGGCGATATTTGTGCCGCTGATCACAATGGGCAGAATGTTCACCTTCATTTTCTTGGCCAGTTCGAAAGCGCCCGGTTTGAATTTTTTCAGCTTCCCGTCTTCAGAACGGGTCCCTTCGGGGAAAAAGTAAACCGAGCTCCCCTCCCGGATCGTGCGCTCGCAGTCGTTCATCATCTGCGCCGCGCTCTCCTTGTCGCCCCGTTTGATCTTGATATACCTGTTCAGCACCATGTTCCAGCCGATGAGCGGGACCTTGAAGATTTCGATCTTGGAGACCCATTTAAAATGGAAGAACATCCTGAAGGCGGCCAGTATATCCAGCTGCGATTGATGGTTTGACACGATCACATACACGCCGTCCTTCCGGATCTTCCTCTTGTCATAAATCCTGATGCGCCATCCCGGCATGATCCAGGAATAGATCGAAGCCCAGAAACAGGTGAACATGTGGAGTATTCTGAGTTTTTTGTCGAAAAGGAAGGTGGTTCCCTTGATCAGCAGCGCCAATAAAAAAAGCAGTATCGAGGTGCTGGATACAATTGAAAGCCATAGAAACGTTATTATCCTGCTTGCCATTCATCGCTCCGATACGGGTATTTGCGCCGTCCCCGGCTTAAACCGCCGCGGAGGCCGGCAGGTACAATTGATACTCCGATATCTTCTGACAGTCAAACAGTTTTTCGTTGAAGGATTCCGCTCAAGTGCCTGACTTTTCCGGGCGCGGCTCCATGGCCGCGGTCCGTGCCGGATGCCCTCGGCGACCCTATCGGTACAGTGTTGAATGATTCTGTAATTACAGCGTCGGGATGTTGGACGCGCGGTCCCGTTTCTCCTTCTCCTTGCGCTGCTGTTCCTGCTGCGCCTTGAGCTGGGCCTGGCGGGCCTTCTCCTCGTCTTCCTGTTTTTTCAGCGCGGTCAGCCTGTCCTGTTCCTGCTTCATCCTGAGCTGCGCGTTTTCCGTTTCCTTCTGACGCCGCTGTTTTAACTGGGCCTCCCTCTGCTGTTCCAGCTGCTGCGCCTTTGCAGCCTCGTCGGATGCCTTCTCAAGCTCCGCCGCCTGCGGGAGCGTCATCACGTCCTGCTTCAGCTCTTTTTTCACGTCGTCGTTCAGTTTCTCCATCACCGGCTCGGTAATGTCCTTCACCTCGTCGACGATTTCCTGTATCTCCTGAGGACGGAGCGCGGTAACCCCGATCTCCTTCTTTTCTTCCACCGCGGCCCTGGCGATCTTTTCGTCCACCTCCACGGTCTGCGTCATCTCAACCGTCGTTGTCAGATCCTCGGCCACTTTCCCCTCGACTATCGGGTTCATCTTCACCGTCCCCTTGAGGACGTCCAGCCGCGATTTCTTCTCGTCCACGACGATCCTGAAACTGGTCCCTCGGATCGCGGCCACCAGGGTGGGCGTGTTCACCAGGAAACCTCCCTTCTTGATCTTGGATATGGTAACATGGAGCTTGCCTTTCTCCATGAATAACTTCGTGTCGTCCCCTTTATCGCCCGCCAGTTCGCTGACATTTAATTTTGAATTTTCTCCAAGCCTGATGAGCCCGGATGCACCGTACAGCAGGTCCACGATGGACTTTTCGCCGGTGACCACCGCATCATTCATGCCGACTGCATCGCCCGCCTTGAGCGGCCTCTCGCCGGCCCCGCTGACCAGAACCGCTGAGCCGAACACCGCCTGGGCCGTTATGCCCGCCCGGGGTTCCTCCTTTTTGCAGGATGAAAATGCGGCGATTACAATTATCGAAAATAATATAACGCTTCCTCGTATCATGGGGAGATCCTCCGAAAAGTGGACAGAATAAATTGATGATTATCTCAAATTTTAACAAAAAGACATTTCTGTGTCAACAATATTACTCGGATCAGCAAAAACAACGGCGGAAGATAGCATTGAAAAGCCCCGTACGGTGTGTTGATGCGGCCGGAAAAAGAAACCTCCCATGATGAAGGGTGAGAGACAACGCACAGGGGTCAAAGCATCCCGTCCGCCTGGTTCCGTTCGTGAACCGCGCCCTATCGGGAATTTTAACGGTCCCTGGTGCGGAACATCATGCTGCGGTGCCGGAGCAGGAACTCGCGGTAAAAATTGGCCGCCGAGGCGACGCAGATCACCGCTCCAAGAATGAACATCCACCAGGAGTAGGAATCCGGGAACTCTGTCATTCCGGAATGACTCCTGTTTAAAAACGAAATCAGCCACAACAGCAGGGAAAACGCCACCGGCCCCCAGTGGTACACCGCCAGGCGCACATGGCCCCGCACGTCCAGTGCGCGCACCATGAGTACGCTCATGACGATCCCGATGACGGATATCACACAGGGTACGATCACCGGGGCGAGCCACATTTTCGGTATGAGAAATAGTATGTCCCAGTCCAGAAGCGACGAGGGCCAGCCGATCCTGACGTTGAGCCAGATGTAGTAACACAGGTCCCACACGCCAAAGGAGAACACGAAGTACGACGCCCAGTGGAGAAGCGATCTCGCCGCGACGGCCGCGGCCGCGGCAAGGAGGAGCAGGGTTGCCGCCTCGCGCCACAGCTCCGCCTTTAGTAGCGACGCCTGAAAGGCGCTCATAGTCTCCGGCGTAAGAAGTTTCAGCGCGAAAGGCGCCTCAATCGTGCTGAAATGCGGCCGAAGATAAAGGACAGCCGACGCTTCAATGATGCCGAAGGCGATCCCAAGCAGAAGGAGCGGGAAAAGCTTTTTCATGGCGCAACTCCACTGTTGATTTAGCGTGCGGCAAGGAGCATGCCGCACATCTTTTAATGTATTGAGCTATAAATCAACTCTTTTACGGCAAAGAGTACCGTATAACAGGCGAAAGTCCGCATTGTGACGCGGCATCGGCTCAATCGCCGCCGAGGCCCCGGGTGTAGAGCCTGGCGAGAGAGGGTACGGCGGAAAGAACAGGGAGCAGCACGCCGTAACGGAACAGAAACGCCGCGAGGTCTTCCGAGACACCGATCCCCTGCGTCAGGCCGGGAAGGGACAGATACGCCGCCGCCGTCTCCGACGCCCTCTCCAGAAGCGCAGCCGCGCACAGGGAGCCGGCCGCCCCGATCAGCCCGTACTTGACAAGAACCGTGAAGCCGATGAAGAGTTTCGATCCTCCCACGATCCTCACGATCCTGTAATATTCCACCCGGCTGATCGTGGCGATGACCGTTGAAAAGGCCACGGCGACCGCTGAGAGGATAATTATAAGCGTCTTCATCGCCGCGACGGACAGGGACACGCTCCGCTGGAGCCGCAGGATGTTTTCCGACAGCTCGACCCCGGTTTCCGCGGAGAGCCCCATTCCGGCGATGGCCCTGCGTACCCGTATCAGGCTCCGGTGGTCCTTTACGGTGACATAGAGGTGAAGATACTCTGTCCGGTATCCGCTCCGGAAGCGCCGGTTGTAGTCCCTGGCGATAGTTATCGGTATGAGAAGGGCCAGGAGCCCCGGCCGGTCGGTAAAGCCGGTGATCACCGCCGCCGCCTCAACCTGATCGTTCAGGGAACGCAGGCTCGATCTCCCGATGAAGAGCCTGAAGGACACCCCTTTTGCGGTGCGTTCCGAAATTCGGGGAAGCCCGTTGGGCCCGGCCATCCCTTCATTGTATGCCTGGAGGGCCGATTTCGGGACCACCACCGGTATCAGCCCGCCGGTTTCCGCCCTGTTCCACCTCCTCCGGTCGGCGCCGTCTTTCAGGGCGTCCTTCACCAGGGAGGCGGGGACGCCCAGCGCGGTCAGGTCGATCCGGTATCCGAAGCCGAAAAAATCAACCCCCCCCTGCATCGGCGCCTCCACCGGAAGCACCGGCTCGACCGAGGCCACTCCCTTCATCGCGACGATACGCGCAGCCGCGGCTTCGCCGATCCCCCTCCGCTCAGTTTCAACCTGCAAAAACGGCATCTCCCGCCGCGGAGGGGGGGACACCTTGATGGTATTGGGCGGCACCGACCCGGCGAATCGGCCGACAATATACCTGTTCACGTTTTCCCCGGCAATATCAAATACCCCCACCACCAGCGCCGAGCAGAGCACCGAAAAAAACACGATGGCGCTGATGCCGGGAACGCTGAGCACCTCCTTAATCAGCAGATAGAGCCGCTGCGTCAGTAGCCGCAAGGGAGCCTCCTGCAAGCGAATAGATCCTGTCGGACCGGCGGTAGATTCTCTCGTCGTGGGTCACCACCAGCACCGCCTTCCCCTCCTTTCTCAGACCGCTGAGGATTTCAATGATTTCATTTCCAGTGTCCCTGTCAAGGTTCGCCGTGGGCTCGTCGGCAAGAATAAGGGGGGGGTCGTTGACCAGGGCCCTGGCGATCGCCACCCTCTGCTTCTGCCCGCCGGAGAGGACCGCGGTCTTCATCCCGCGGTACGCGTAAATCTTCAGCTTCCCCATTATTTCGTGCGCCGATTTCCTTGTCTTCGATCCGGCCCTCCCTCGGATGCGCGCCGGGAGAATCACGTTGGCCATGACCGTCTCATCGCCCAGCAGCCGGAATGTCTGGAATACGAACCCTATCTCCCTGTTTCTTGTCCTTGATGCCAAAAGATCGATGCGGTGCCGCATCGGGCCGCCGTTGATCGTTACGCGTCCGGTTTCCGGGACCACTATCCCCGCAATGACGTTTAAAAGCGTGGTCTTTCCGCACCCTGACCTGCCAGCGACGGCGACCATTTCTCCCGCGTCGACGGAGAGCGACACAGAATCGAGAACCATCCGCTTCTTCCCCGCAATCCGGAATGATTTTGTGCACTGTTCGATCGCAAGAATCATAGGTTTTTCCGTGAGACCATTCTCTTCCCTCCATTCATTGAAAAAGTCAAATCATTTTACCCCTTTTTTTCTTTACAAACCCCCGGCAATAGGCGATAGTGAATATATCGATAAATAATCCACGGCCGCGGGTGAGTTCGAGAGGAAATATCGGTACATTTACTGCGTAAAGGACCCGGGACTGAACAATGGGCGATTCTGAAATAATCCTCAGCAGCCACAGCCACATCGACGAGATCGCCGACTTCCTCGACCTCGCGTCGTTCAACAGAATAGTGAACAAGCTTACCGATTACGCGGAAATCCTGACAGAAGGAAAGATCGCGGGTATCGTAAACTTCAACTACACTCTCAACAGCACCCAGACCAACCAGATAATCGAGCTCCTTCTCGGGATCCAGTCGATCTCACGCATCTATACGCTGGCGCTCAAGGGCTCCAGGGACCTCGAATCCGAGTATGTGTCCAATATCTTTTCCGACGTCACGGCACCCGAGACCATTTCCTCCTACCTGAGCCTGAGGAACCTTCTGGAGAACCGTCTGAACCACCAGACACAGCAGTATAACATGAACATGGCCAAAAGCAACACCACGATGGCCATGCCGCTCAACGAGCTGAGGGGCCACGTGAAGACCTATATGGACCTGTCCAGCAACAAGGTAACGGTATCCAACAAAGCCCAGCACGGGATCATCGCCGCGTCGCTTCACGACGCCTACATCATTCTATTGAACAGGCCGGAATACTGGAACGACAAAACCTACATGAAATACTTTTTCAACGAGGACGATCCCGGACGTCATGACACGCTCATCATCACAAGAGAAACGCGCCTTTCCCTGATTAACATAAAAAAAAGCATCGAAGACATCAAGGAGAGGTTTTCCAGGCTCATAGAGACAAAACTGGATCAGGAAAAGGAGCATCAGCAGGAAAGGCTGGCCCAGCAGAACGAAGCGGCGCTCCAGGAGGAGAGGGCCACCGATATACGCAGCAAAGCCATCACCGACCGGATGCTCATGACCCCCTTCGGCAAACAGTACGGGGGAAAAATCGACAGTATCATGGACGAAATCTTTTCCTCTTCCGACACCGCCGACGATCACCGGCTGGAGGCGCATATCCGCCAGAAGATGACGGCGCTCTACGATCATCACCGGCAGTCTGCCGACTTGGCCGGTTACGCAGGCGAGTCCGCGGAAATCGTTGAATATCTCTTAAGCCAGGATTACAGCATCAAGACGATGACGGAAAAGCTTATTTATACCGGCAGAAAGGACGCGTTCACCAAGTATTTCTCGGACGCCGAACGGCTCAGGGTCGAGGACTTTCTCAACAGCGTTTTTACGGTTTATTTCGACATGAAATTCGAGCCCATTTTCAGGATTATCAAAAGCCTGGACCTGAAAAAATTCGCCTGCGCCTACATAATCAAAAGAATATACCTGACCAGAGGGGAAGGGATCACCAACTTCTGTTTCTACTTTATACGCACAATATCGAAGATCGGCGGGATCAAACTGCAATAAGCCGTTGCGACATCATCACGGATAAGCTGTTTATTTGATTAGTTTTTTCAGGGAATCGATTCTTTCGTCACCCATATCGTTGAATTCAATCCCCATGCCCGCACGCTCCCCGTCCTTTTCCTCGTTCCTCACCCATTTGACCACACCTGACAGCTCAACGGGATTTTCCCCAGGAATCTGAATTGCCAGACTGATCGGCGAGCCGATTCCAATGGGCTCGGGCGTTGATATGAAAAGGCCTCCCTTGCTCACGTCAACGGTATTGCTGTATGTGAATCCCTCTTCGAATACGACCTCCGACTTTACCGTGACTTTGAGGCGATCATGTTTCCTTTTTTCTTTCATCTGCGTTACTCCCGTTCAATCTGTATTGCTCGGCGGGTTTCAAAGGGCGTGAATGGGATTCTGGGAAAACTGACTTGTCGTCCCGGAATATACACCGGGTTCATTCCGGTTTCGCTAAGACCGGAAAGTCAGGGCGATTTTTATCATTACCCCGAAAATCAATTCCCGCCCGTTTCAATCACTGTAATACAGTATATATACCTATTGACAAAAATACAATCATTTTTCAGAATTTAACCCTTAAATTCCGTTGCCCCGGCGTGTCCAGTGGACGATACAAACATAAAAATATTTTATCTGAAAAAAAAGGTCGTCTTCCCGCACTCCACGATCACCGTGGTGCTCACGCAGTCCCCCTCATCAGCGGAAATCCGGAAAGGCGAAACGCTGGTGGCGTATCCGGTGCGCACACTGCTCGATTTCGTGTTCCACCGCGGCAGGACCGCCACCGCCTCCGAGGTGCTGACCGTGGAAAAACGGGACATGTCCGTGGTGCTCACGCTCAAAGGGATTCGCCGCGTCAGACTGAAAAAAATCATATCCTATAAATACGCAGTTTTCGAGGAGATCGAATCGGGCGATTTGGCATTGCATGAGGACCTGGTCGAAGAGCTGAGAAAAAAATGCCAGGAGGTGATATTCCTCATTAATGTAAATGAGTCGGACAACCTCATCAAACTCATGAATTTCATATCGAGTATTGATCAGTTGACGGATTTCATCGCAAATTATTTCATACTGGACTTCAGGCACCGGTACCGGATATTCAGCGAGCCGGACCATAAGAAAAGGGTGTCCATGATACTGAAGGTCCTGAACGGGTTGATTGGAAAAATCTCGCAAAAGAGAACAGCGGCGGCAAAATGAAAAAAACCGTAATCAAAGACGACGTGTTCTACGTCATCGCGTGGTCCCCTCTCCGGAAATACGACAAACACGAAGTTCAGAGGGTGCTTCCTGAACTGCCGGGCATACTGTCACTCTCCTACATAGACCGGAACGAGGAGGAGCGGCTTCTTTATTACAGCTGCTGGCGCGACGGGTTTCGCGACGGCATGCGCAATCTGATGGACATCACCTTCAGCAGGGTGCCGAAGATCTCGAGACAGCTCGAAAACGACAGGCTCCACTACCGATACGCCGTGGTCGACTCTTCAATAAAGGACTTGCAGGACGTCATGTTCTGGCTCATCACGACCTATACCCCGCGCTTCAACAATCCTTCCGGCCTCGATGACTCGAAGCGGTACGCCAACATCTATGTAAAGGAAATTTCGTTGAAGGAGGACGATGTGGTGGAAAGGATTCCCAGGGGATGGATGAGGTAACATATCCTTACGGATATGCCGCCAGAAGGAGGTCCTCCTTCGTGAAAATATGAGAGACATTCCGCTTCATTGAGATGAATTCCAGAACATACTTCAGAATCGCCGCCTTGTCAAGGGGCGACGACAGCTTGTTGTCCGACCATGGGGAAAACTGCTGTATCCTTTTCACGTTGAGCGCGCGCCTGTCGTGATCGGGATTGAATATGTCCTTCTTGAACAGCTTGTAGGTTTCAAAAAGCGACCGAATGATGTCGTCGGACTCTATCAGATAGGCGATGTAGAGGTTCGTGTCCGGATCGTGCATGTTCCTGGTGAACATCTTCAGGAGCCTGAATATGATTTCCGGGTAGAGGTGATAGTTGATCAGTTCGATGACCTTACGTTCCATGTCGGTTTCCCTCATCCGTTTCGTGGGATAGGCCAGGTTGGGCACATGCACATACCCTGTCTGCACCTTGAAATAGACGAAATCGAGAAACCTGTCCATGGTGTCCTTTTTCATGAAATCGACTTCACCGAAAAGCCCTTCGGTGATAGCCTCCGCCATGGCCTCTAAATCGTCGCCTTTCAACAGCTCGGGAAAATTCAGCGCCCCCGACTCCTTAAGCGGTTTTAGAACCTCCCTGGCCTCCCGGCCCGCCATACCCCTCACTGTCACCTCCACGATTTTCCAAACATAACTTTCATGCGGAGCCTCTGGTATTCAATATCGGAACCGGAACCGTGCTTCAATAAGAATTTATACTGCGCATTGTAGGCGATTGCCTCCTCGGCCATTCCCGCGCAGCGCCCCGCCTTCGACTCGTCTATGCCGGCATACCTGAGGAGCTTTTGCGCTTGAGATGACGGAACGTTCCCCCTCCGGATGCCGTTGATGGCCACATGGACGAGTTCATGCAGAATCACCGATGCGGCATAGGGGGCCCCGCGGGACAGCGCATACCGGGAAATATAGATCGTGTCGTAATAGGGATGGCTCACGTCATGATGCAGGCTTATGTCGATCCTTCTGACGCTTTGCGCCAGCGCGCCGTATAACTCCGGCTCCTTCTCCCTGAGGAGAACGATCGCCCCCGCGATTTCCGGGTATTCGGAGGTATCCGGGAGTCTGATGCGGCAGTCGCCTCGAGGCTCGATTCCGCCCACGGAACAGCCCGCGGCCACGGCCATCGCCCCCGCCGCCAGGAACAGCCGTTTAAAAAGACGCGCCGAAACTGAGCACGACGCCGCGGTAAAACTCGCCTGAGCTGTTGTATTCACGGACACTTCTCATCGCTCCATATAAAGAATACTGGTAAAAAGACACCTCCATGAGAGAAAAAAGGACGATCTGCACCGTGTTCCCTGTCCTGACCGCGTTGTATATCAAAAAAATGAGAAGCGAATTGCTAAGAAACGAAAGGGTCCCCTGGAGATACCGTCCCGTGTACATATATCCGAACCCGGGAACCAGAATGGAACCCGCCACCGCGAGAAACATGCTCTTCCGCGGCCGGTTGAGCTCTTCGCGCACCATCCCTTCCAGCTCCAAAGCCCCGCTGCCCGGCTGCGCGTCGCCGTAACGCTCCCTGAAGCGGCTGATATCCGAAAGCGCACGTTCCAGGTCGCCGGCAAGGGCCGCGGCGTAGCACGCATGGAGCTCAACCCGTATCCTGGAGGCGCCCTCCGGGTACACGCTCCTGTAAAGGCGTATCGCGGCGAGTGCCGCCATCGGGCTCCCCTCCAGAATCCTCAGCCCGGTCAAAAAAAACAGCGCGTCCTCGCCGTCGTCGGTCCCGTTGAAATCGTCGGCGCAGGCCTCCATCACCTCCCCTGCGCGGGCAGTGTTGCCGCCGCGGTAATAGGCTCTGCCGAGCAGAAGAATGCTTTTCCTGTACCGGGCGCCCCCCGGATACAGGACCCTGTACCGCATCAGTTCGGTGATGGCGTTGTAGTAATCGCCCTCGTCGTAAAGCGAACGGGCATGCCTGAAGAGGCCGGCTTCGTCACCACGCACCGCTCCCGGGGCCGCCAGGGCGATAACTGCGGCGAGGAACGCCGCCAGGCGGCGTCTCAGCGGCGAGGCGCTCATCTCATCACCCCGGCGCCGCCGAGGTCACGCATGGGATCGTATTCAGGGACGCCGGCGGCGCGCATCTCCCTGATGAGGTTTCCGCCGCGGTCCCTGTTCCACCGGAGGGCGGCATTGTAGGCGCCGTAGAGGTTGCCGGTATAGAAAAGGCCGCCGAAAAAAAGTCCCAGATAAAACAGGTCCCTGCGCCCCGCGCGGAATGCAAACCAGGAGCCGACCCCCGCGGCCGCCACGCCGAGAAAACTCAGCGCCCCCTCGAACGCCATGCCGGCGTAGACCTGGCCCGCGCCGGGGACCGCGGCGGACATCACCACGGCCAGCGCGGGGCTCTTCTCTCCCCCGTCGAGATACCGCTCCGCAACGCCCCGCAGCCCCGCGAATGCCCTGTCGCCGTTCATGAGGAGCCCCGCGCCGCCGATCGCTTCTTTCATCGCCCCCCTGTCGTCCCCCCGCAGGGCCGCTTCGATGGTAAGCGACAGCACCCGAAACCGGTGCGCCGGGTCCTTAATTTCACCGCCGGCCGCCCGCAGCGCGTCAAGGGCCTCGCCGTGTCGCCCGAGCCTGAGGAACGTCATCGCCAGGAGCGTCTTGGCCCTGGCATCGCCTTTTCCGCAATCCCCGTCGCCGCCCCATTTCAGGGCGCTCCGGTACTGTCCCCCCATATAAAAGGAGGCCCCTATGAGAAACCGGTATTCGCACGTCATCGAACCGTCCCGGTCGTAATGCATGAGCCGCTTTGTTTCGGCGATGCATTCAAAATAGCGGCCGGACCCGCAGAGCGAGCGCACCAGTTTTTTCTGAGCCGCGGTAAACTCATCCGCCCGGAGCGGCACATCCGCGGAGAGGCACAGGACAGCGGGAACAAGGGCCAGGGCGGACGCTTTTTTCAGGAACGGCGGCATCATCATTTTTCTGAGAACACTTTTTCCGGGACAGGATCGTTGCCGGGACGGTTGTAGGGGTTGCAGCGGAGGATCCGGTCTCCCGCGAGGACCGCCCCCAGAAAGGCCCCGTGCATTGACACCGCCGACCTTCCGTAGGCGCTGCAGGTGGGGCGGTATGGGCAGTTCGGACCGTCCTGGGGCGACACCGCGATCTGGAAAAACCGTATAAGGAAGTACGCGCCGGCCTGGACGCCGTTGTAGACCGGGCGTTCTCCGCCGTGTTCATGGGCATGAACTCCCCCGCCCGCCGCGTCACCGACGGACACGTCCGGGTCCCAGGGACCGAAGTCCCCCCTCGCCTCCCCTGTTCCGGACAGGAGCGCCGCAAGGAGCAGCAGAGCCGGCGGAATCCGGAACACAGGGGCCGCCTATGAATGGATCACGGCGACGATCTTCGCCGGCGCGTCGTCAAGGCATGAGACCCTGTGGGGAACGGTGGAATCGTAGTATATGCTGTCGCCCGGTTCCAGCGCGTCGGTATAATCGCCCAGCTGGACCTCCACGCGCCCCTCCAGGACGAAAATGAATTCCTCGCCGTCGTGGCTGTAGGGAGCCCCTTTTTTCGCCACCGGCTCAAGGGTGACCAGAAAGGGCTCCATGGTCCGGTTGATCTTGTCCGGGGCCAGCGACTCGTAGGCGTACCCGTACCGGACCCCCTCTTTCGAGGCGACCCGCGACGTCGGCTCCCGCTCGTCTTTTCTCACAATGGTGAAGGGGGCGCGGTTCTTCTGGTCAAAAAGCCTGCCGATCTCGATATCCAGCGCCCGGGCGATTTTGATGAGCGATCCCAGGGGCGGCGAGATGAGATGATTTTCAATCTGCGACAGAAAGGCGGTGGAAAAACCGGTTTTCTCCGACAGCCCCTGCAGTCCCATCCCGAGGGATTCTCGGAACTGCTTTATCCTTTCACCCACCTTTACTTCACCATGCATAGCGCCCCCTGTTTTACTTTGGCGTTCGCGCCGGTTATCGTCCGCTCATGGAACGTTTTCCGATACTCTCCGGTAATGCTGTTTTGTAAAATCCCCGATACCGGTATAGTTTTGTTGACGTGTATGATTACACCTGTATGCTTGTACTTTATATGCGGAAACCGTACCAGGCACCGCGAATTATACAAGAATTTTCTGCCTCCTGGATTAAAAAATCACGGCGAGGACGCGGAGATGAACAAAAAACGGAACGAGACAGACCAGGCCGAGGGAAAAGAGAAGCCGATGGCATATATCGTAATAGACGCGGAACGGTGCAAGGGGTGTTATTTCTGCGTGAAGTTCTGCCCAAGGGAGCTCATCACGATATCCGAAACCCACAACAAACAGGGATATTTCCCGGCGGAGTTTATCCGGGAAAACGAGGACAGATGCACCGGGTGCAAAACCTGCGCCGTTATGTGCCCGGACACCGCCATTGAGGTGTACAAATGAACGAGAGGACTCTCACCAAGGGAAACATCGCCCTTGCCGAAGGCGCCATACAGGCGGGGTGCAGATTCTACTTCGGATACCCGATTACGCCGCAAAACGACATACCGGAATACCTGGCACGTCGCCTTCCGAAAGTGGGAGGCACCTTCATACCGGCCGAAAGCGAAATCGCATCGATAAACATGGTGATGGGCGCGGCCGCTTCGGGAGCGCGGGCCATGACCTCCTCTTCCGGCCCCGGGATATCCCTGATGCAGGAGGGTTTTTCCTACATGGCCGGCTCGGAAATCCCGGGCCTGGTGGTCAACATCATGCGGTGCGGCCCGGGCCTCGGGGGGATATCCCCCACCCAGGGGGACTACAACCAGGCGGTCCACGGCGGCGGCCACGGCGATTACCGGAACATCGTGCTGGCGCCGGCGTCGGTCCAGGAGATGTTCGACCTTACCATACTGGGGTTCGAGCTGGCGGATAAATACCGGATGCTTTCGGTGATACTGGCCGACGCGATGGTCGGTCAGTTTCAGGAGCCCTGCAGGCTGACCCCGGAAAAACCGGTGGAGATTATTGAAAAACCGTGGGCCCTCACCGGGTGCAAAGGGCGGAAGCCCCATCTTGTTAAATCGCTCTATCTCGGACCGGGAGAGCAGGAACGGCATAATCTCGACCTGCTGGCAAAATACAACCTGATTCGGGAAACCGAGGTCAGGTTCGAGGAAAAATCCCTGGACGACGCGGACCTGATGATCGTGGCCTTCGGCACGCCGTCGCGGATCGCCAAGAGCGCCATCGGTATCGCCCGCGCCAAAGGGCTGAAGGTGGGCCTGCTCCGGCCCATTACCCTGTTCCCCTTTCCGACCCGGAGGATCCGCGAGCGTACAGAAAGGATCAAAAAGGTGCTGGTGGTGGAGATGAACACCGGCCAGATGCTGGGGGACGTGCGCCTGGCCGCGGCGCCGGACGCCGGAATACGCTTCTACGGAAGGCCCGGCGGCGGGATACCCTACCCGGACGACATCTACGGCGAAATCCTGAAGGCCATGGAGTGAACCGATGAACATGATATTCGGCAGGACCAAGAGCCTCAAGGACACCCCGACCCACTTCTGCCCGGGATGCACCCACGGCATCGCCCACCGCATAGTCGCGGAGGTGCTGGACGAGCTCGGGGTCGTGGACAGGACAATCGGGATACCCGGCGTGGGGTGCTGTGTGTTCATGTACCACTATTTTCCCATCGACGTGCTCGAAGCGCCCCACGGGAGGGCCCCGGCGTGCGCCACGGGACTCAAGCGGGTCCAGCCCGATAAAATCGTCTTCGCCTACCAGGGTGACGGCGACATGGCCGCAATCGGCACGTCGGAAATAATCCACGCCGCAAACCGCGGCGAAAACGTCACCGTGATCTACGTGAACAATTCGGTCTACGGAATGACGGGGGGGCAGATGGCCCCCACCACGCTCCTGGGGCAGCAGACCACCACATCCCCCTACGGAAGGGACTTCAAGACGGAGGGATATCCGATAAAGATGGCCGAGTTGATGGCCACACTGGAGGGGGTCGCGTATTCGTCAAGGGTGGCGCTGAACAGCCCGAAAAACGTGCTCGCGGCGAAGCGGGCGGTGCGGAAGGCCTTTGAAATGCAGATACACGAGATGGGTTTCTCCATGGTGGAGATGCTCTCGACCTGCAACACCAACTGGCGGGTCTCCCCGACAGAGGCGCTGGATAAAATAGAGAACGAAATGATTCCCTACTTCCCCCTTGGCACGTTCAAGGAACGGACGGGGAAGGATTTTCTGTAGAGGAACGCGATATGTATTACGACGTGATCATGACGGGATTCGGCGGGCAGGGCATCCAGACAATAAGCCTTCTCATGGCGCTGGCGTCGATCAGGAAGGGGCTGGAAGTGACCTACCTCCCCTCATACGGGGTTGAAAAACGCGGAGGAAGGACCAACGTGTACGTCATCGTGTCCGACGAGGAGATCGGATCGCCCATCACCAACACCCCCAGCGCCCTGATCGCCCTCGACTCCACCGGCCTGGCTTTTTACCAGAACATGCTTCAATCCGGGTCGCTCCTTGTGGCCAACACCAGCCTCATCGGAGAAGAGGAGATAACCTTCCGGAACGGCGGCGTGGTGGCGAAAAAATTCAACGAGGAGGCGATATCCCTGGGGAGCCCGAAACTGGCCAACATGGTGACCCTGGGCTCCTTCATCGGAAAAATCGACTTTCTCACCAGCGATGACATCCGGGCGGTCATGGGGGAGGTCATACCCGAACGGCTCAAGGACACAATTCCGCTGAACATGCTCGCGCTGCAGAGGGGTATCGAGATCGCCCGAGGCGCCCATGGCTGAGAAACGGCTTTCCATTTTCTTCTTCAGGCTGATTCCCACGCGCCTCCTTTCCCGGATATTCGGCCTTGCGGCCGCCTTGCCGCTTCCCGGCCCGGTTATGAGGCGCCTGATCCGCTGGTACTCCGGAAAATTCGGCGTCATCGACGAATACGTGACGCCGGAAAAAGGATTCGGGAGCGTCAATGAGTTTTTCACCAGGGAACTGAAGCCCGGCTCCCGTCCCGTTGACCCGTCTCCGGACGCGGTGGTGTCCCCGGTGGACGCCAGGGTGGACCAGTATGGAAAGATCGACGGCGCGACCCTGATCCAGGCCAAGGGCATCCGCTACACGCTCGACGCGCTCATCCCGTCAAAGGAGTCGGAAAAATTCCGTGACGGCGATTTCATGACCCTCTACCTCTCCCCGGGCGACTACCATCGCATCCACTCCCCGGTACAGGGGACGATAACCGGGTTCTACGCGATCCCTGGCGCGCTCTTCACCGTGCAGGAATACATGGTCAGGGGCCTGGAGGGGCTTTTCTGCAAAAATGAGCGCCTCATCACCTATATCGATTCGGAAGTCGGCCCTGTAGCGGTCTGTAAAATCGGCGCAATGAACGTGGGAAAAATGACCCTTTCCTACCCGGTCAAAAGCGCGGGAAAGGCGTCCAGGGTAGTCACCAACAGGGCCTTCACAAGGGCGGGGGAAACGATCTTTTCCGGAGAGGAGAGGATTCGGGTCAGGGCGGGAGATGAACTGGGGCGATTCAATCTCGGCTCCACGGTGATACTCCTGTTCGGGAAAAACGCGGTACGGTTCGCCGATTTCGCCTTAGGGTCAAGGGTAAAGGTGGGCGGCATGATCGGCAAAAAGATTTAGCCCTAAAAGAGGGCTTTTTTCCTAAAAAAATTTTAATATCCATTGCGCTTTCCATTGAAAAATTCTTGATATTATTGAATCAGATTTCAGACTATTCTCCGTCTGTATGGTTTTTCAGAAGGGTTTTTTAAGGGCGATGGATTCGTCAAATCATAGCGGGACGCGGTTTTGCAATAAACGGCACATGCCTGAAAAAAACCGCGGTTTCACATGATTCGACAGCATCCACGATATTATATTCTAATCAGCAGAAGACCATTTATAGGAGAAAGATTATGCCTCATGCGGTAATGGAAAAATACATCAGTTCCCAGATCAAGTACTGGCAGCAGCAGAAGGACATGATCGAATTCGTTGAAAAGAAGAAACCGAGGCTCCCCTTTATCACCCTTTCAAGGGAATACGGGTGCGGGGGCTTTGAAATCGCGGTCAAGATAGTCGAGCTTATGAATACATCAAAAAAACAGGACCCCATCTGGGCCGCCTATGACAAGAAATTACTCGACAACATCATGACCGATATGGGCCTCTCCGAGAGCCTCCTGAACACTCTCACCAGCAGCGCCCGCAGTCAGTTCACCAATCTCCTGCAGACCTCTTTCAGCAGTTTCCCGGCCCAGGTGGCGGTGTACCGCAAACTGGCGGAAACGATCAGGCTCCTGGCGCTGAACGGCCATGTGGTGATAGTGGGCCGCGCGGGAAACGTCATCACCAGGGACATACAGAGGGGGTACAACGTCAGGCTTGTGGCGCCGACCGAATGGAAAATCGAACAGCTCAAAATCAAGTACGGGGTCAGCAGAAAGGACGCGGAAACCTGCATCCTGGACAAAAACAAACAGCGCGAGGGTTTCCTCAAGGAATTCGTAAAGTTCGAGCTTTCGGACCCGCATAATTACGACATGGTGGTCAACTGCGCACACCACAGCACGGAAGAGACGGCAAAGCTTATCATAGAAGGAATAAGAATCAAGGGTTACATGCCGGCCTGACATGAGCAGCCCGAATTCCCAGACATTCGAGATGAAGGAAAACATCCTCTGTTTCGACGGGGAAAAACGCATACTTGTCGCAAAGAACGCTGAAGACGGCAGAAACGTCTGGGCGAAAAAGATTCATGACATTCATTTCATAGCCGGCGTTATCGAGGACGAGCGGAACTACTATCTTTCATGCGAGTTCGACGATGCCGCCGGCTATTACCTCGCCGCGAGCAAGGAGAACGGCTCCACCCTCTGGTATATACCCGGCAGGCCTTTTTTCAACATCCTCTTTGACGGCTACCTTTACCTTATTTTCATCGACGACGAGGAGCACTATTTTCTTATCAAGGTGGAGCGTTCCACAGGCGATAAAATATGGTATCACCGGATCGATCCCGATCTGACTGAATACAGCTTCAAAGGGGACCGGATCCTTCTTTCATACGGCTCAGGGAAGGAAGAGATGCTTTCGCCCCGCACGGGATTTCCCGTAAATCGTCCGTAGGAGCGTTCAATATGCTGAACTATGAAATCGAAGACGCCTCCCGTGCGCTGAGCATCGCGCGCTCCCTGAAAAAATACACCCCCCCTTTCAGGATAATCGGAGGTTACCGGCTCATTGACAACGGGATACACCCGGAAGCGACCATACAGATCGAGGCGAACGGCCGGATAATACATGAAGCCGCCACCGGAAACGGCCCGGTTGACGCGCTGGCGAGCGTTCTGAAAAAGGCGCTGATCCCCCTTTTCCCTGATATCGAAGAGGTGAAACTTATCGACTACAGGGCCAATATTCTGGACGCCCGGCGGGGCACCTCAACCGATGTCGAGGTCACCATCATTTTTACAAACGGCGATCACGTGTGGAGGGTGAGTTCCCTGTCGGAAAACATCAACTCAGCCTCATTCAATGTGCTGGTTGACGGTTTCGAATACTCAATATTCATAAAGAAGGAAAAAAAGCCGGAAAAAAAGAAGAAGTGAGCCACCCCTATCGAAGGTCTTCGCGGTATATGTCCACGCTGTAGGGAATATCCTCGTCCAGAATCGGCTCCGCCTGCGTCTCCCGTTCCCTGAAACCCCTCGCAAGGTTTACGCGCGCGAATTCGTTCTCGGTATCGAGACGTTTCGCGTAATCGATTGATTTCCAGTAGCAGATCGCGCTTTTCGCCTCATTGTTCCTCTGCTGATATACGGCCCCGAGGTTGTTGTAGGCGGAGGAGAGGGTCCGGAACACTTTGACATGGCTTGCCATGCCCGGGTTGGGAAGGCGGATCCGGTCCGCTTCATATTCGAACACCGAAATCAGTTTCATGTATTCAGCTTTTCCGGTCTCATAGTTTCCAAGATGATAAAAGGCGTTACCCAGTGCGATCATCAGCTCGGGCCTTTCCACGAAATCCTGATAGAGATTGAGCCACTGGTCCAGCGCCTTGCGGTACTGCCTCCCAAGATAATAGATCCGCCCCAGGTTGTAGTGCAGTTCCGGAGACTCGAAATTCTCCGCAAGAGCGGTTTCGTATTTTTCTCCGGCGATTCTGTAGTTGGCCATCTTCTCCAAGTCGTCTTCAACTATCTCGTCGTCCAGGTCCCCGAAGCGGTACACGATCTTGTCGGAATAATAGTAGAATATGTTTCCCATGAGGGCGTAGGTCTTTCCGAGGTTTTCCGTTTCATAGTAAAACTCCTCGGTGGTGAACTCCGGCTGGCTGCTGTAGGAATCGACCGCCCTTTTCAGATAACGGTACGCCTGGACCGGTTCCTTCGTGTAGTAGAAGTATTCCCCGGTAAGGTGCAGGGCGCCGAAATATGACGGAGACAGGGAAACCGCCTTGTCGAGATACCGTTTCATGACCCGGTAATTCTTCTGGGTCATGTTCAGCCTGGCATACTGGAGAAGAAGCGGCGGATAGTCCGGGTCCTTGGCGTTCAGCACCTTGAGCACGTTCAGCACCGCCGGATAAATATTGTCGGCTTCATCCTTGAATCTGGGCGATATGACGCCGAAATCAATCCGCACGTTTTCACTCGGAGTGCTCTGTTTGGTGAGATAATAGGCCGCGAGTTTCGCCAGAAGCGCCCTGGGGACCTCCGGGAGCAGATCCCTGTCCAAAAGGTTCATGTGGGTTTCCACCACACGCTTAAATGAATCTGGATTGTACTTGTCGTACTCGATATAAAGGTTCAAAAGTCCCGAATAACCGACCGGAGAATCCGGATTCGCCTTGATGATGTTCCTGAAATAATCCTGGGCCTTGCGGTACTGGCCCTGATGGAAATACGCGTTCCCGATCCCGTACATGGCTTTTTCATTTGTCGGCTCCCGCGTGAGCACGCGCGTATACAGGTCAATGGCCAGGTCCAGCTGGGACATCTCCGCAGCAACGGCCTTACGGCCTCCGAAATACCACTGGTTGAGATTCTGCTTCATGAACCGGTACGTCTCACCGGGCACTTTAGAGTAGTAGTTTCCCAGATTGTTCAGCGTTTCGATGTTGTGCTTATCCAGAAGGTAGGCCTTGTTGAGCTTGTTGATGGAACGAGCGTATTCCTTTACCTTGAAATATGCGTTTCCGTAGGCGTTGTATCCTTCGATATAATTCTTCCGGTAATCCTCGTCCACTTCCTTAAAAATGTCCTCGGCAGCGGGAAAATTTTTCTGTTTGTCCTCGAAATTCTTTGATTTGACAATCAGGGAGACCCCCCGGGCAATCATCCGTTTCGCCATCCAGGGCCTGTATATGAACTGGTAGGAAAGGAGCATGACGGCAAATGCGCAAATTGCCGCGATGCCGCCTATCTTTGTCGCCCTGAGGAGCCTCTTCTGCCGCTCCCTCCCCACGCGGGTGTATTCCGGCCGCTGGGTGATCACCCTTCTCCCCGGGATTTCGGCCTCGTCAACCAGGGTTATGGTCTGGCCGAGCTTCTTCTCAAGGAACCGGAGGACCGCGTCCTCGGATCTCCCGGATAGAATCATGCTGATGAGCTGTTTCATGTCCTGCGGCGGCAGGAGGTCGTTTATGACGGTCTCCTTGACGGATTGACGAAGCGCGGGATTGAAAAGCAGGATCGCTTTCTTCAATCTCCTCATTTCGCCGGATGAGAGCTCAATTGCGTCCTTTTTCCCGGACTTCTCCGCGGTTTTCCTTTTTGGCGGCGGAGGCGCATCATGGTCCTCGTCGAGCATCTCGATTTCGATGGGTTCCTCGTCGGAAACCACCGGTTCCCTGCGAATCGGCCCTGTCTTCGCTTCCTGGGCGATCATGTCGCCGAGATCATCGGAGGTGAGCTTTTCCAGAAGGTCCGCCTCCGGAATTTCCTCCCTGTCAAGTGCGGACGCTTTCTGGCTCCGGGGCGGTTCGGGTTCCAGGTCAAGGGACGGCTCGCCGAGATCATCTATAAACGAATCGTCGTCGCCCCCACCGCTTCCCACGTCGGTCTCCGGGCCGGCAAGATCGCCGATATCGATATCCGGCATGTCTTCATCCCCGGCCTCGGGAATCTCCCCCGGCTCCTGCAGGGAAAGGTCCGAGAGATCGGGGATCTCCTCGTCCAACTCCCTGGCTATCGAAACCGGCTCCTCCGTATCGGGGAAATCAATTTCAGCCGGCTCTTCAATCTCCCGGAATTCAGCTGCCGGTTCGGCGGAATCTTCTGTTTCAGCGGCATCACCGCCCACAAATTCGTCGGGAGACAGCTCCTGGTCGTCAACCGATTCCGGTTCCGCCCTGGTGAGCCCTTCGAGCTGCTGCATCGGAGTCCCGGTAACCGGGGCCTCGTCAAAATCAGCCGCAACGGGCTCGATGGTCTCCTCGATTGCGTCGGTAAAGGGTTTTTCAGTCAGGGAGGCGGCTTCGGCCTCGTCCACTTCCTGGATAAGGTCGGATATGTCCTCAATGCCCTCTTCTTCCGCCCCCTCATCCGTCAGGTCTCTCTCTTCGGGAAACGGTTCATCATCCAGAGGTACTTCGATATCCTCTTCGGGTTCAGGAGCTTCCTCGTCGTTAATCCTGCTCCTGGCCGGCACGGACACCGCGGCCGCGGTGGTGAGCGGAGGAGCCTCGACTTCCTCGCCGATGAAACCGGCAATCCTCTCGATTTCCGCGAGCTCATCCGGAGTGTATTCTATTTTATTCTCGCTGTCACCCATTGCGTGATTCCAGAAGGATATTGTCAAGATGGGACATAATCAGACAGTAGCATGTGCGAATAAAAAAAATCAATTCCTTTTTCCCTCTTGTCCCGGCGGGCGGTTTTTTTTTACCCTACGTCATGAGAAATTCATGTTAATATTTTCCCTATAATTATCGACATAACAATAAGAAGAGTCAATACGCCAATTTTTTAAACCGGAGTTTTTCCGCCTACATGAAGAAGATCCATATTTTCGCGGTATTTTTCGTTTCGATGGTGTCTTCCCTTTACGGACAGATGGAGATCGAAACCGAGGATTATTACCGGCTCAGGAATCTGGTCCAGGCAGCGCCTCCACGCAATGTGAAGATGGTAAAAATCGGCAACATGAACGCGGGGAGGTCCGTGATTTCCGAGGGGATCCTTTTCACCTATAAAAACAGGAGCGCGCGGGAGGTCAGGATTTCAGGAAACTTTTCATACTGGCGGCCCAGGCCGATGGACCGCGGAAAAAACGGGGTATGGTTTTATCTTCTGGAAGAATATGAAGGCAAGGGCCCGGTGCGGTATAAATTCCGCGTAGACGGCTCCTGGATATACGATCCGAATAACGGAAGCCGGGAGGACGACAGGGCCGGCTCCTATGTGTCATTGGCGGAGCCGTTCCGGAAAAGGGAAGGCCGGCAGGTGACATGGCGGGACCTGCCTGACGGAAGGATTGAATTCAGGCTTTTCCGCCCGGTTGCAAGGACCATATCACTCGTGGGGGATTTCAATCAATGGAATCCCGAACAAGACCTGCTGAAAAAGGGGAACGACGGCATCTGGCGCATCACAAAAAGGCTCCATTCCGGTATCTACCGGTACCGTTTCCTTATTGACGGAGAATCCTCACCCGACCTGTACAATCCCAGCTCATCATCAGACGATGCCGGCGATGTCTGCTCTCTCATCAATATACGCTGACGGCTTAAAAAAACACCCGCGATTTCTTCTGATTCAGCGGGTGTGTGAAGCTTTCACTTGTCAAATCGGCCTAATTGACCATGAGAACATCCCTGATGGCGTTTTTCAGCATATCCTTCGGAAGGGCGCCGGTGGCCATCTGCGGTTTCCCCTCAACCGGGACGAAAAGAATGCTGGGTATGCCAGTAATGCCGAAGAGTGACGCCAGCTCCTGCTCCTGTTCGGTGTTGACTTTGTAAATCTGAACCTTGCCGTCGTATTCCTTTGACAGGTCCTCAAGCACCGGGGACAGCATTTTACAGGGACCGCACCAGTCGGCGTAAAAATCGATAATACATGGCATATCCCCGCAGTACTCCCAATCGCTTTTCGCCTCGAAATCAAAAACTTTTTCCTTAAATGAACTCTTTGTCAAATGTTCCATTGTGCCTCCAGTGAAATATGTATCGATTATTCCCTATTACCCTTAGAGATATGTCCTTGCAGGGTTAAATCGCAAGGACATCCAGGAATTAGGTTTTATATATTTCATTATATATTAAATTACTTAAATACTGAAAATTCGTCAACCCCTTTTTATGAATAACGCGCCTCAGATGAAATAAAGCTCATTGTCCTCAAGTACCTGAAGGCCGGCGTTTCGCAATATCTTTTCAGTGTGCGGCACATTCTCAACCTGAAAGACGAACACCGCCTGGTTGCTCTCCCGTATGGTAAACCCGTACGCGTCCTCTACATTTACGCCGTTTTTCGCCAGCACCGAAGAAGCAGAATGAAGGCCCCCCGGCCGGTCGTCAATCTTCACCGCCACAATGTCCTTCAGAGTCGCGGCTATCCCGGTTTCCTTGAGCGAGTCGCATCCTTCAACCGGCTTGTCCACCAGAAGCTTTATGATCCCGTAATCGCCGGAATCCGATATGGTAATGGCGCGGATATTCACTTTTTTCCGGCTCAGGACCTCGGTGATACGGTCTATCTTTCCCGGCTTGTTCTCTGCGAATACAGAAATCTGCTGCGGCATGGCTCCAACCTCCTTAAAGCTTTCTGTTATCAATGACCCTCACCGCTTTCCCCTGACTTGGCGGCAGCGAGCCCGGCTCCAGCAGCTCTACGCGCGGATTCACCGTTATCAGGGCGCGCAATTCGTTCACCACCCTGTCATGAAGTTTTTTCAGTTCCTTGATGTCACCATGGAACATTTTCGAATAGAGTTCAACCTTTATGTGTATCCTGTCCAGATTCGATTCCCTTTCAAGGACTATCTGGTAATTATTTCCCACTTCCGGCACCTTCATGAGGACCGATTCAATCTGGGACGGGAAAACGTTCACCCCTCCAACGATGAGCATGTCGTCGGTGCGCCCCTTTATCCTTTCGATACGCCGATGGGTTCGGCCGCATTCGCATGGCTCCGGGATTATTCTGGTGAGGTCCCGGGTGCGGTAACGGATTATCGGCATCGCCTCCCTGTTCAGGTGGGTCAGGACAAGCTCTCCCTCTTCGCCGTCCGGAAGGGGGTCGCCGGTCTCGGGATCGATAATCTCCATAAGATAGAAGTCCTCCCAGAGATGCATGCCGTTTTTGTGCACGCACTCGAAGGCCACCCCCGGACCGTTCATTTCCGAAAGCCCGTAGGAATTGTACGCATCAAGCCCCCAGAGTTCCTCGATCTTGTTCCGGGTCTCCTCGGAATAGGGTTCCGCGCCAAGATACGCCTTTTTAATGGACAGATCCGGCGGGTTTACCCCCTCCTCCTTCACCACGTCCACCAGATGCAGCGAGTAGCTCGGAGTGATGTGGATGACCGTGGTATGAAAATCCTGCATCAGCTGTATCTGCTTCAGACTGTTCCCCGTCGCTGCGGGGATTACCATGGCTCCGAGCCTCTCGGCGCCGTAATGAAGACCGAGACCTCCGGTAAAGAGGCCGTAACTCATCATATTCTGGAACACGTCGTCCCTGGTTGTTCCGGTGGCCATCATGCACCGCGCCAGAAGGTCAGCCCAGTCCGATATGTCAGCCGCGGAATAGAATATTACGGTGGATTTTCCGGTCGTGCCCGATGAGGCGTGAAGACGCACAATGTCCTTTTTCCCCACCGCCACCATGCCGTCGGGATAACTGAGCCTGAGGTCGCTTTTCGTCGTGAAGGGTATGTCCCTAAGATGGGAAAGTGATTTTACTTTCGAAACATCGACACCCTGTTCACCGTAAAACTTCCTGTAAAACGGGGTCGAAACAGCGCTTTCCAATGCCGTCGTGAGCTTCGATAATTGAAGGGATTCAAGACGATCCCTTGATATGGTTTCAATGTCCTTGTTCCAATACATGCTGAGTGTCCTTTTCTTTTCCCGAAAGTATCTCGATCCGGGCGCCTCTTGCCGGATGACCTTGACAGCCCAATTTATAAATCACCGAGAAATCAAATGTCAATTATTTTAATACAAACATCGCGAATTATATTCACGCGGGCGGCGGGCAAAAAAACCATATATGCATTAACGCGTATCATTTGAAATTCCCGGATATTTCATGTGATATAATAGTGTTGACGTATTTCGGCCGCGACAATAGAGTATATCATCGCGACAAAACAGCAGCAGAGAATGCCAAAACTTGAATGTGCAGACAAACACGGAAATGGCACGAAGCGAAAACTCGTCATATAAAATTATCCTGCTCCTCTTCGCCATCATCATGTCACTGGGCCTTTCATTGCACCTGTGGCGCGGCGAAATATACTACGGCGCGTTTCTCCCCCATATCGGATTAGCGGCATTTGCCGTGACCGTATACGGGATAGGTATGACGGCACCGATTGCGGCAATCTCGTTTCTCCTGCATTTCATGGCGGCCTCGCAGGCAATGCCGTTAACAGAGGCGGCGCTTCTTTCGCTTCCCTACGCGATATCCGAAGGACTCCAGGCGGCGGCGGCCGGGATGATACTGAGAAAGAATCAGGGAGACCCGGGAAACGGCGCCACACGGCTTTTCCTTGCAACCGCAGCCGCATCGTTTTTTGCACCGGCAGGCCTTCTCGCACGCACCCTGCTCACGCAGGGATATCCCGGAACAGTATGGCCGTATATTTCGGCATGGCTCGCGTCCTGCGTATCCCTGCTGATCCTGCTCCCGCTTCTGTTCTCCATGAAACGAAAGGAATACCGCGCACTCGCGCCGGTCGTACTTGAATTTCTCGCCGTAGCGGCCGCGGTATCGCTTCTTTCTCTGGCACCGTCGGCGACGACGAATGACGCGGCCATCATAATCCTGATCGCCGCGTCTCTGCCGTTCCCCCTCCTTCTGGTGCGAAGATACGGAACCGCCGGCTCAGGACTTCTGCTGTTCATAATCGCCGGGATCCTGACGGCCCAGGCTTCCGCATCTCCCGGAATTTTTCCGTTGACTGACGGCCTCACCATCCCCCTTCTTCAGATTTTTCTTCTGGCATTCGCATCGGCGTTGATTCTGTCCCGTCCGGTCCCCAAGGACGCGGAATACGGCATGCACGGACCCGTCGCGCGGGACGAGCTCCCGCGTCTCTACCGTGAAATTTTCAGCCGCATGAACAGCGGATTCGGCGCCTTCAGAAATGACGGGTCCCGGGGGTATACCGTGGAGTATCTGAACGATACATTCTGCAGCCTCTTTTCACTCGACTCTTCCATCACGCTGCCCGTTTCCGATTCCATACTCCTGGGAGCCTCATCCCCCCCTTTCGCGGACATCATCGGCAGGGTCCATGAAAGCGGTGTTCCGGAGGAATCGAGCTGCTGTACCTGTAAGGATAAAAAGACCCTCGCGCTTTCAGCCTTTCCCCTCACCGGAGAGGAGGTCGCCTTGATAGCGGTGGACGTATCCAATCTCGCAGAAACCGAGGAATCCCTGCTTAAAAGCGAGGAGCGCCTCAAACTCGCCCTGGACGCGGCAAAAATGGGGATATGGGAATATGACCCGGCGAACGACCAGATTATCCTGTCGGACAATATGGAGGAGATTGCAGGTCTGAAACGAAGCTTGTTCAAAGGGGCTTTCAATTCGTTTCTGAAATACGTGCACAGTGACGACCGGAACGCGGTAAAACAAATAATGTCGGACGCCATTGCCGGAGAAAACGGCAGGCCGTTTTTCCTCGAATACAGGCTGAAGGAATCCGAAACCGCCTACCGGTGGATCGAAAGCACGGGAAAGGCGCTCAAGGAAGGGAAAGCGACAGGCAAAAAATTGATCGGCACGATTACGGACGTTACCTGGGAGAAAAAATCCGAGGAATACCTGAGACTCAGTGAAAAAAAATTCCAGCAGATATTCAGGGAAGCGCCCATCGCGGTGTCCATTTTCACCATGGACGGCAAATTCATCGAAGTCAACGGAGCATTTTTGACCCTTACCGGCTATAATCCGGACGATCTCTTGACAATGACATTTAACGACATCACGCACCCGGAAGATCTCACAAAAGAGATTCCCCTATACCACAGCTGCCTGCGGGGCGAAACGAAAAGTTATACTATCGAAAAGAGGTATCTCACAAGGGACGGCGGGACAATCTGGGTGAACATGACCGCCGCGATAATAGAGGACGATTCGATGCTCCCGCTTTATCTTATTGCGATGGCGATAAACGTCACTGAAAAAAAATTACAGGACGAGCGTATCAGGGAATCGCTGGAGGAAAAGAACATCCTGCTCAAGGAGATCCATCACAGGGTCAAAAACAACATGCAGATAATCTCCAGCATTCTGAGCCTGCAGACTCACGGCATCGAGGACGAAAGAATCATAGGGCCGTTTCTTGACTGCCAGAACAGGGTCCACACAATGGCCCTGGTGCATGAAAAACTCTACCAGTCCTCGGATATTTCGAAAATATGCTTCAACGAATATATAGGCGACCTGGTCAACCATCTCTACAGCACCTACACCGTACGCCGCGACAGGGTGCGCACCCTGATAGAAATGGACGAAATAAATCTCGGCATTGATACCGCGATACCCCTGGCGCTGATAATCAACGAGCTGATGTCAAATGCAATGAAATACGCATTCAGCGGCAGGGATTCAGGAACCATAACCGTGCGGATGCACCGGGATGCCGGGGAGATGCATACGATAATAATTGGCGACGACGGCATCGGGCTCCCCGAACACATCGATTTCAGATACGCGGAAACGCTCGGACTTCAGCTGGTCAGCGCGCTGACGGGACAGCTCAAAGGAAAACTGAGCGTGGAACGAATCGACGGTACTGTTTTCACCATAATTTTTTAACGCCGCAAGAATGCACTCGGGCCGGGCGACGGGAAAAAACCACGCCGTTCCGCCTTAATAAGAAGCGAGATCGAATTTCCAGTACGGCCCTTCCCTGACGAAACGCAGATCCATGCCGTTTTCCACTCTTACGGTCGCCGCTGTTCCGTTCCGCTCGATATCGATAATGCGGTGCCTGACCGCGCGGCTTACGGCCGGAGATTTCCGCTCCATGGAAAAATGCACCAGCAGGCAGTCCTCCGGCGTGATCTGTTTTTTCCGCAGCGACGCGACGCCGTAATAATCGGCAAGCGCCTGCCGGCGGTCCTCCCTCATACCCTGCATCAGCTGCGCGGCATCTGAAAGCGACTTCAGGCTTTTCGATGACAGACATCCCATCATCATTTTCGGGTCGCTGTTCACGTAGGCGAGCCTCAGCTGAATGAAGGCCTCACGGGGAGTCAGCGCCCCGCCGGGGGAGCATGAGATGAGAATCTGCAGGAGCGCTGACAAGGCGGCGATTCTCAATACACGCATTTTGCCGTCCCTCCGTCGATTTCCACGATCATATTGTCAATGAGCCTCGGCGTTCCGAAATATACGGCCGCGGCGATGACCGCCTTCTCCTCGATGCGGTCGGCATAGGAGAGATCGCCGTACCGGACCACCGAAATGTAATCTATCCTGTCCGGCTCCCCCTCCAGGATCACCCGCTCCATTTCAGATATTATTGAGGCGCTGTCACGCTCGCCGACGGCGATCATCTCCTCCGCCTTACGAAGGCTCCTGTGGATTGCGGTCGCGTTTTTCCGCGCCAGAGGCGTCAGATTTTTGTTCCGTGAGCTCATGGCAAGCCCGTCATCCTCGCGCACGATGGGGGCGACGATTATGTGTACCGGAAAATCGAGGTCATCCGCCATCTTTTGAATCACCGCCGCCTGCTGGATGTCCTTCTGGCCGAACACCGACACGTCTGGAAGCACAATATTAAAAAGCTTGCCTACAACCGTAAGCACGCCCCTGAAATGGCCCGGCCTCGAGGCGCCGCAGAGCGTGTCAGTGAGAGCCGATATGTCGATATAGGTGAGCGGATTTTTGTATATTTCGCCGTGCTCCGGAGCGAACACAAGGTCGACCCCGGCCTCGCCGGCCATGGCGCAGTCCCGCTCCAGGTCCACCGGATAGGAATCGTAGTCCTTCGGATCGTTGAACTGCATTTTATTCACGAATATGCTCATCACCTGGTAATCGCTGTGCCGCCGGGACAACTCAACAAGGCTTGTGTGGCCCCGGTGAAGGTAGCCCATGGTGGGGACAAACCCGATCCTGCCGCCCCTGGCCCTCCGGGCCCGCACCCTGTCCCGTACTTCCTCGATTGTCCGGACAATTTCCATCATCCCCTCCGCACTGTCACCGGAACTCCCGCTAACCTCTCTTCTCCGCCGCCAGAATCATCATGTCGCCCCAGCCGAACCTACTGGCCGCGAAATCGGCCGCCTTCCTGAGCCGCCCGCCCGGCTGGCCGAGACCGCTCCCGTAGGAGGCGTATGAAACCACGGCAAACCCCTTCGCCTTCAACAGCGAACCGAGTGTCTTCCTGGAAAAAAAATAGAGGTGTTCCGGAAAATTGTAATATCTCCACCGCGCGCCGAAAAGCTTCATGAAGTTAACTCCCCCGACACGGCATGTGGATATATATATCCGGCCGCCATCATGAAGATCGGCATGCGCTTTTTCAAGGATTTTATCCGGCCTGTGCAGATGTTCCAACGACGCCCAGAGCGTGATGAGATCGAACCCTCCGCCTAAATCGCTTACGAGATAATCGCCGGTTGTCACCTCGAGGCCGTTGTTCCTGGCGATTTCCGCGCATTCATCGGAGATGTCGATCCCCATGGACCTCCATCCCCGATCACGCAGACGGGCGACGGAATATCCGGCGGCGCAGCCGATATCAAGGCACCGCTTCTCCATCCCCAGTGATCTTTCGAATTCATCGTGCCCGAGGTCCCGGAGGTTCATTTCAAGCACCCTCGTCACTTCGGCGCGTATCTTTTCCGAAAAATAATCGTCGTAACCACGGTCGGTTCTGTTTGAAAAATAGCCGATTCCGTAGTATGCCGCGATCTCCTCCGGGCCTGGCCGTGGTGAGAGGTAACGGAGCCCGCAGCGGCGGCACCGCACCAGCCTGAAGGGGGTACCGGACGCGGATTCCTTCATAAATACCGGCAGCGCGGAACCCGAGCCGCAGAGGATGCAGTGTATCTCTTCCATCTCCATCAATTTTATCAGGATGATGGCCGGATTCTACGCCGTCACCCGGCCGGTGTCAATCACAATGTTCCCGCTTGCCGTTTCCGGATGCGTGACGATCAGCCCGCCGGGCACTCATCATGACGCGGCACCGCGTAATCAGAATCGCGGTCCGGACATATTGTCCGAATGGCATCGCCGCGCCCCTGCTTCCCCTCACGCCTGATTGCTTATGGAGTACCCTATCGATTCGTTTCCCAGGATCCGGGACAGATCGCTCACCAGCCCGTCCGATGGCCTGATATTGAAGCTGGCGTGGGCCTTGATCACCTTCTCCCCCTCCTTTTCAGGGACGTGGAAAAAAATCGGGCAGTTCCCGCGATGCCGCTGGAACACCTCTTCCAGCGATTTCAGGATACCGTCGTCCACACCGACGGGGTCAAGCTTTATGTGAATCGCCGAGATCGCCCCCCGCCGCACCTCTTTCAGCGATTTCATTTCGGTCACGATGAGCTTGATGAGCCTGTCCCCCTCCGCCTCGATGACGCCGGTGACCATGACCGGTTCCTGGGACGAAAAAAGCCCTTCGTGTTTCGAAAGCGTCCTCGAGAACGCGATGATATCCAGCGCCCCCTCCAGCCCCTCCACAGTGGCAGTGGCGTACTTCTGGCCGCTTTTCTGGGCCTTCCTGACCTGGACGTTCACCAGCAGCCCCACGACCGATACGGTTTTTCCGTTCAGTTCCTCCGAGAGTCCGTCGAGCGATATCGTGGAAAAAAGGCGGATCTCCTTTTCATATCTCGCCAGCGGATGCCCGGTAACGAACATGCCGAGCACTTCCTTTTCCCTGACAAGCTTTTCATTTTCTGGCCACTCGTTCGAAGAGATGATTTCTATTGTGACGTCCTCCGCCCTGCCGTTGTCACCACCGCCGAACAGGTTCCCCTGTCCCGAAGCCCTGTCCTCCTGCAGTTTCCTTGCGGTGTCGATAAGCCTTTCCACCGAATTGAACAGCTCCGCCCGTTTTGGGTGGATTTCGTCGAAAGCCCCGGACTTGATCAGCGATTCAAGCACGCCCTTGTTGACCACCATAAGGTCAACCCGTTCCAGAAAACTCTTCATGGAGCGGAATTCCCCTTCACGGTCCCTGCAGGCGACGATGTTTTCGATCGCCTTTTCGCCCAGCCCCTTGATCGCCCCGAGCCCGAACCGAATATGCCTGCCCTCTATCGTAAAGGCGTAGCGGCTCCTGTTGATCGAAGGCGGAAGCACCTTGATCCCGCCGTTTCTGCAGTCGTTGATGTACTTGATCACGTCATCCTGTTTGTCCGGCTGGGCCGAAAGAAGCGCCGCCATGTAGGGAATGCGGTGATGCGCCTTCAGGTATGCCGTCTGGTATGTCACCATGGCGTAGGCGGCGGAATGGGACTTGTTGAACCCGTACTCTCCGAAATTTTTTATCATATCGTAGAGATTTTCGGCGATAGAACGGTCGATCCCCTTCTTCTCCGCCCCCTTGAGGAACTTGTCCTCAAGCTCGTTGATGATATCCATTTTTTTCTTTCCCATCGCCTTCCTGAGCCGGTCCGCCTCCGGGAGCGAAAATCCCGCTATCACCTGGGATATCAGCATGACCTGCTCCTGGTAGACGACGACCCCGAGAGTGTCGTTCAGTATCGGCTCGAGTGACGGATGGGGATAGTTGATCAGCTTCGGGTTCCGTTTTCTCTTTATAAAGTCGTCTGTCATGCCGGACTTCAGCGGTCCGGGCCTGTAGAGGGCCTCGATGGCTATGATGTCCTCGAAAGTTGTGGGACCGAGCCGTTTCAGCACGTTCTGCATGCCGGACCCTTCAAGCTGGAACACTCCCATGGTGTCCCCCTCCCGGAGCAGATCGAAGGTCTTTTTGTCATCCATGGGGATCGCGTTGATGTCGATGTCCCTCCCGGCGGTTTCCTTTACGAGCTCCAGGCACCGTGTGATGATCGTCAGGTTTTTCAGGCCCAGGAAATCCATCTTCACCATCCCTGCCTGCTCCAGCGTCTTCATCTCGAACTGCGTCGATACGCTGCCGTCCTTCGGGTCCATGTAGAGGGGGACGTAATCGGTGAGCGGCCCCCTCGAAATTACCACGCCGGCGGCGTGCTTCCCGGCCGATCGCACCAGCCCTTCCAGCCTCAGCGAAATATCGATCAGCTTCTTTCCGGTCTCGTCGTTTTTATAAAAATCCTTGAACTCCTTGGAAGTTGCCAGGACCTTGTCCAGATTGTCCTCCTCGATGAGTTTGCTGATCTCGTTGGCCCTGTCGAAGGGGATGCTCAGCGTCCGTGCGACGTCCTTTATCACCGCCTTGGATTTCATCTTGTTGAAGGTGATTATCTGGCTCACGTGATCGTCGCCGTACTTTTCCTTCACGTAGTCGATCACTTCCTCGCGGCGGTCGGCGCAGAAATCGATGTCCATGTCCGGCATTTCGTTTCTGTCAGGGTTCAGGAACCTCTCAAAAAGAAGATTGTATTTCAAAGGGTCCAGCGCCGTGATCCCCAGGCAGTATGAAACGATGGAACCGGCGGCGGACCCCCTCCCAGGCCCCACCGGGATCCGGTGAGTCCTGGCAAAATTTATAAAATCCCAGACGATGAGGAAGTAACCGGAAAAATGCATTGTAGTGATCACCGCGAGCTCGTAATCGAGCCGCTTTTTCACCGCCTCGGGGAGATCGCTCCCGTACCGCCTGGCGGCGCCTTCCTGAACGAGATGGCGCAGATACGTGTCCAGGTTATACCCTTCGGGCACCTCGAAATGCGGCAGGATCGGCTCACCCAGCTTGAGGTCAAGGTTTATCATCTCGTAGATACGGTGGGTGTTGTACAGCGCGTCAGGATAGTCCGAAAAAAGCCGGTACATTTCATCGGGCGATTTAAAATAAAACTGGTCGGACGAAAATTTCATCCTCTCTCTGTCATCCATGGTCTTGCCGGTCTGGATACAGAGAAGCACCTCATGGGGGAAGGAATCCTCACCGGTAAGGTAATGCGCGTCATTGGTGGCGATAAGCGGGAGACCCATCTCCGATGACATCCTGATAAGCTCCGTGTTTACCTTTTTCTGATCCGGAATTCCGTGGTCCTGCAGTTCCAGATAAAAACGGTCCCGTCCGAAAACCTCCGAGTATCTGCCGGCAATCTCACGCGCCTCCGCGGTCTTCCCCTTCAGTATCTGCACGGGTATTTCCCCGGAAAGGCATGCGGTGGAGCAGATGAGCCCGTCGGAGTGTTTTGCCAGCGTCTCAAAGTCTATTCTCGGCTTGTAATAGAAGCCCTCGGTGTATCCGACCGAGGAGAGCTTGATCAGGTTCCTGTAGCCCTTTTCATTTTCGGCCAGAAGGATGAGATGGAACGCCTTCTCCTTGCCGCTGTCCCGCACTGATTCTTTTTTCAGGCGCGAACCCGCAGCCACATAGAATTCCTGTCCCAGTATCGGGGTGATCCCCTTCTTTTTCGCCTTCTGGTAAAATTCCAGCGCACCGAACATGTTACCGTGGTCGGTAAGCGCGGCGGCGGGCATTCCGAACTCCAAGGCCTTGTCAATCAGCCGGTCAACGGTTATTGCGCCATCGAGGATCGAATAATCAGAATGAGTGTGAAGATGCACGAATTCCATGGGTTATTCTCCGGTCTCAGGGGACATAATTTCAAGCAATTAATTCAAAAAATAGCCAGCGCCTTCACTCAATGATTGAAAATCGCCATCCATTCCCTTTTAAACGTATTCTATTGCATGCGGTATTGCGCCATTCTGAAGCGTGGGTATCCCACAGCAACAAAAAAAGAGATAATTATCGCCTTTCATGTGGAGTAAATCATGGCATATATACACATTATATTTTAATCGTTTTCGATTTATTTACATTTTTTTTCTTTTAATTAACTTGACAACTGTAACGATAATTAATTTATGTTTAATTTCTCATAAATGTATAGTCTGCTGTGGAAGGGTGCAAAAATGAACACGCTCAACGATGAATATGTACTTGTCGCGAAGAGATGTCCCAGCTGCCAATCTCTTGTGATGGCCCGTCTGGGAAAGGAGAGCAACGGAGATGCCAGATATGACGATTACCGCTGTTCAAATTGCGACTGGAAAAGCCCCATAGCTGCGAAGGGCTGAAAATTTTCATTGACGCCGTCGTAAAACCGTAGAGAATCTGACAGGTTCGTCAGACCGCACTCAGTGCGGCCACAATAATCGTCCATCCAAAAGGAAAGGGCCATGATCGATACCAAACTTCTGGAGATTCTGGCGTGCCCCATGTGCAAGGGGGACGTTGAATACGACGCGAAGCACGAAAAAATTATCTGCACTGACTGCGGCCGAAAGTATCCGGTCAGGGAAGGAATACCGGTCATGCTGATTGAGGAAGCCGAAACTCCCGACCAGTGATTAAATCTCATTGACAAAATACATCGCCGCCGTGTAACAATACTCCGTTACCACTATTTCAATACCCAGGACAAATCATGGCCAGATTACAAGTATCCCTGAAAAAAATATCCGCCGCCTTTTCCGATCTTTCCCTGCAGAAAGTGGTGGCCTACTTTTTCATCATTTTCATCTCGCTTCTGCTGATCATATTCTTTGTCGGGACCGATATAATATCAACCCTGGGCGGGGGGTCCATAGATCCAAACGTGGTCGCCACGGTGAACAACCAGAAAATCTACATGGGCGATCTCTACCGTTTCAGCCGTCAGTACCGAGACCAGGATATAGAAGGCCAGGAGGGACTCCTTTTAAACAACCTCATCGCCCGCGTCCTTTTTTACCAGAGGGCGAAAGAGCTCGGCATAGACCCCTCAGAATCGAGGGTCATGAAATTCATACGGGGCCTTTTCAGGGACAAGAATACCGGTATGTACGATCCGGAGCTCTTCAAGGACTACCTCGAAAAATCAAGGTCATCCCTTCCTGATTATTACCGTAACGTATACAAGGAAGTAGTCGCCGACGAATTCAGGCGCCTCATCCAGATCGGCATCACCCTGACAGGGGAGGATCTGCGGGTCGCATACGCCTTCCTGTACGGCGAATGCAGGGTGATGTATAACTATATCCCCGATGAAGCTTTTAAATCGCGCGTCATGAACACAATCTCGATTTCCGAGATGGAACTGAGCGCCGAGATGGCGAAAAACAAAGACAAATACCCCGACGAAGCGTCCAACAGGAGGCTTACCAGGGAGAGGCTGGAGCAGGCCAGGCTTGACTCGGCGGCAAAGGAATTTCTGGAAAAAATTAATTCTATGGCGCAAAAGGGCGCCACTTTCAACGAAACAGCCGCCGTACTTGGCGGAAGTACCGGCATAACGCCGGCCTTCATGCCGGGCGATCCTTCAAAGGATGGAGAAAAGAACCCGGTACTTTCAGAGCTGGGAAAATCGCCCAATTTTCTGGTCCAGTGCATGTTCACACCGGCGCAAAAATCTTCCTATGTGATAGCGACTCCCGGCGGGTTCGCGGTAATCACTCCCCTTGAGCTGAAGCTGTCCGGCAAGGAACCCGAAGCAAGCGATTTGAATAAGATAGCCGACCGGATTTCAATGGATATACTCAATTCCGCCTACAATCGGCTCGTTACCAGGCTGAGTGAAGAGGCAAAAATAACAAAAAAATTAAAAACTGATTGATCTATTACCCTTTATTTTATATGCTATGACGGTATAATTATCAAAGTCCCTGGAATACATACATGAACATCAACGCAGAATTCGTAAACCCCTTTCTTGAATCCGCCGGAGCGGTGTTCAAACGCATCATGAACATCGACCTGCGCAGGGGAAAGCTTGTAATAAAAGAAAGCCCGGTCCCCTCCCTGGACGTGGCCATAATCATCGGGATCACCGGCGGGGTCACCGGCGAGGTCGTCTACAGCCTCGGTTTTAACATGGTATACAAAATCGCGAATATTCTGGCTCCGGGTCTTTCGGAAGAGCAGATAAAACATGAATACAAGGACATCATAGGTGAGCTTGCCAATATGATAACCGGGAACGCGATGAATCTTTTCGCCACCTCGGGGAATACCATTGAGATGACCACTCCCACCGTAATTGAAGGAAAGGACGTAACCATTTCCATGCTCAAGCAGACCACACTGGGAATCAACCTTTACAGTCCCATCGGCCAGCTTGAAATGAACATAGCGTTAAAATAGGATTATTTCAGAACCGACCGCGCGGTCTCATCGGCCTCATTAATCTCGAAATCCCCGAACACGGAAGGCGCCTCTCGCTGGAGCAGCGTCAGCATCTTCAGGCAGACCCTTCTGATCTCCCACTGGGCGCTCTTTTCCAGCCTCAGTGAAAATACCGTTCTCAACTCGCGGAAATTCGCGGAAAAAACTATCTGGCTTTCAAGGGCGTTCGGAAGTATGAACCTGGCATCCTCCTTCCTTATTCCCAGCCCCCTCAGCGCTTCGTAACTCTGGCGGCAGTGGGCCATATAGTTCCGGTAAATTTCCCCCGCCTCCGCGTTCTCCTTTATCGCGTCCGGTATGATGTAGTTGAATTCGCTCTCGTCCACATAACGCTGCGACTGCTGAGAAAAACTCGCGAGGCGGTGGCGCACCAGCTGGTGCGTGAAGGCGCGAGAAGCGCCAAGTATCCTGAATGACGCCGAGGCGTGCTCCAGTATTGAATGATGGCCGCGCCGTATGCAGGAGCGGATAAAGTTTTTTTCGCTGTCGTCGGTGATCCGGTCAAGGGAAAGATAACAGGTCCTCCCCGCTTCCTCGATCAGTTTTTCCGCGTTGGGCGTTATCGCAAGCAGACGTACGTCGGGTTTGGAAATCTCCATAATCGCCCTTGCTGTCAGAATTTCATCCCGGAAAACCCGAGAAAGGCGAGCGCCATGAGCCCGGCTGTCATGAAGGTGATGGGCAGTCCCTGAAGGTTTTTGGAAATCGGCGCAAGCTCCAGCCGCTCCCTAATCCCCGCCATTATTATCAGCGCCAGGGTAAAGCCGACGCCCGCGCCGAAACCCTGTACAACCGCCTTCATAAGCCCCATCTCCGCGGTAATGAACCCCGATTTGAGATTCAGCACCGCCACGCCGAGGACGGCGCAGTTCGTGGTGATGAGAGGGAGGAATATTCCCAACGAGTTGTAGAGCACCGGCGATATTTTCTCGATCACCATCTCCACGAACTGCACGAGGGCGGCGATGATGAGAATGAAGGTAATGGTGCTCATGAACGTGATGTTGTACGTTACAAGAACATATTTGTACACGAGGAAGGTAAAAAACGACGCCAGAGTCATGACGAATATGACCGCGAGCCCCATTCCGACGGCAGAATCGAGCTTTCGTGACACGCCGAGAAACGGACAGAGGCCGAGTATCTGGGAAAGAACGTAATTGTTTACCAGAATGGTGCCGAGGAGTATCATGAAAAACACTTTCACTTCCATGGGCCTATCCCTTCCTTCTGGAGTTGTACGAATTCATGGCCCACAGCATGAGGCCCAGCGTAAAAAAGGCGCCCGGCGCGATTATCATGGCCGATGACGGCTCGAAACCGGGAATCACCGTAAGACCGAGAAGCTTGTTTGCCCCGAGAAATTCCCGGAAAAAAGCGAGCACCGTAAGGGTCAACCCGAAGCCGATCCCCATTCCCATGCCGTCAAGGGCCGACGTCACGACGCCGTTTTTCGACGCGAAGTCCTCGGCCCGGCCGAGAATGATGCAGTTGACGACTATGAGCGGGATAAAAATACCCAGCGCTTTATACACTTCCGGCTGATACGCGTTCAGTGAAAGGTCCACCATGGTCACAAAGGTGGCTATGACGGAAATGAAAATGGGTATCCTCAAATGCGGGGGGACCAACCCTTTGATGATCGATATTATTATGTTGGAAAACACCAGCACGAATGTGGCCGCGAGTGCCATCCAGAGGGCGTTTGATATCGAGGTCGATACCGCCAGTGTCGGGCACATACCCAGACCAATGATCAATATCGGATTCCGCTCCCAGACCCCTTTGATGAACTCTTTCCAATAATTCACTTCGCGATCTCCTTTCTAGGCGCAAACGTCACGGCGGTCCTCAGCAGCGTCATTCCGGCTTCGATGCTGTCCTTCACCGCCCGGGACGTTACCGTGGCGCCGGTAATGGCCGACAGTGCGTTATTCCTGATGAGCTCGTCTTTTATTGATTCGTTCCAGTCTCCCTTTTTCATAACCTGAATTTTCATGTTCAGGTCAAGACCGGCGAACTGCCGCTGAAACCAGGGGACCGCGCTCTCTGTCCCCGCATTGTCACCGGTAATGGTCCCGATAAGGGTCTTTTTCGTCGCCACCTCCTGGCATCGGGCCCCGAGGCCGGGTGTTTCCGTCTGCTGGAGGATCGACACGGCGATGATTGTACCGGAGTCATCGACACCCACCATTGTCCTGATCTCGCCGCTGTAACCCTGTCCTGAGGCGATATATGCGTATCCGGTGTGGACAGTCTTTTCATCTATCGTTTTTGTCCCTTCCCAGTACTGAAGCTCCTTCCCGTTGCTCGAGGCTTTCTTTTCGGCGGTTATGGAATAACCGGGAAGAACGGTTTCCAGCGCGGCTTTCTGTTTTTCCTTCTGCTGTGCTTCTATACGCGGCGCGGTGACCGCGTTCACAAGCGACAGCAACCAGGCGGAAATAAGCGCGACCGCAGTCAGTATGATCGTCGGTTTTATTATACTGTTGAACATCGATGCCACCCGATTAAGTGCCGAATACTTTAGGTTTCACGTAGCGGTCGATCAGCGGAACGAAGGCATTCATGATAAGTATCGAATATGAAACTCCCTCCGGGTACCCGCCCCAAACCCTGATGACGAAGGTGATAAGTCCGCAGCCGGCCCCGAACAGTATCATTCCGGTGGCGGTAACGGGGGAGGTGACCATGTCGGTAGCCATGAAAAAGGCACCGAGAAACACTCCCCCCGAAAGAATCTGGAAAAGCGAAGCCGCGCCGGCATTATCGAATCCGGTTGCCGAATAATAGATAAAATACACGGCGGCCACGGTGCCTATAAAAGATACCGGAATGTGCCAGGTTATGATTCGCCGGACCAGCAATATCGCCCCACCGAGGAGGAGGAACATCGCCGAGGTTTCGCCGATGCATCCCCCGATGTTTCCGATGAAGAGCGACTTGAGCATTTCAGGTGAAAAAAGCGTCCGATGGAGCGTCTCGACGCCGATGCCGAAATCCTGCAGTATTCTGGGGCCCTCGCGAACGAGGGAAAGCGGAGTGGCCTGGGTCATTGCGTCAAACGCTTCCTGCGGTATTCCGTTTATATTGATGATGCTTCCGGAAAGAGAATTGGCAGGTGAAAAACGGTGCCATCCGGTGGTCATGTACACCGGCCAGGATGCCATGAGAAAGGCCCGTGCGGCCAGGGCGGGATTGAATATATTGAAGCCGATCCCCCCAAAAACCTGTTTTACGATCAGAATGGCGAAAATTGAACCGGCAACTACCAGCCATAAAGGCACGCCGGGAGGGACGTTCATCGCCACAAGGATACCGGTGACAGCCGCGGACCCGTCAAGCGCGGTGAATTTCTTTTTAAACAGGAACTGAAACGCCGCCTCCGCCGCAATCGCGGAGACCACTGCTGCGGCCATGACCGCCAAAACCCAAATCCCGTTTAAGAATACCGAATAAACCGCGGCCGGGAGCAGGGCCGCCATCACTGTCCACATTATCACGGGGACGGAATCCCCCGTTTTTATATGCGGCGCGCTGGAGAGTTGGAACAATTTAACCGGTTCTTTTTCAGTCATTGAGGAATCCGTTATTTCAATTTTCTGATCTTGTCCTGGGCAAGCCTTACGAAATGACTTATGGGCCGCCTGGAGGGACATACATACGAACAGGCGCCGCACATTATGCAATCGAACACGGAAAGGGCCTCAGCGAGATCAATCCTCCCCGCTTCCACGGCGTTGCCGATATCGCACGGCATTATCCGGGCCGGACACGCGGCGACACAGCGGCCGCATTTGATGCAGGGGCCGAAATCATCAAGGTTCATCTGTTTTTTGGAAAGAAAAAGAATTCCCGATGTTCCCTTCACTACCGGAACATCCATCGAGTTCACGGTAACACCGCACATTGGGCCGCCGAAAATTATTTTTTCGGGCTCACCCGTAAGCCCGCCGCACTCTTCCGCAATATCGGCGACGGTCATTCCCAGCCTTATTTTGTAATTCCCCGGGTTTCTGATAAGATCCCCGCCGATAGTTATATACCGCTCGAAAAGAGGTTTCTTATAGAGCACCGCTTCGAAAATGGCGAATACGGTCCCCACATTCTGGACCACGACGCCTATGTCCATGGGAAGCCCGCGGGAGGGGACTTTCCGCTTCAGCAGGGAATATATGAGCTGTTTTTCTGCTCCCTGGGGATACTTTGTCTTCAGCCCCTTTACACTGATGGCTTCAGACAAATCCGTTTTTTTAAGGGAGTCCTGGATAACCTTGAGCGCTCTCCCCTTGTTTTTTTCTATACCTATGACGGCCTTCGTGATGCCCAGCGCCTTGAGGGTGATCTGAACGCCCGTAATAATCTCCGCCGGGTATGTCCGCATGAGTACGTCATCCACCGTGAGATAAGGCTCGCATTCGGCGCCGTTGATTACCAGAGTGTCGATTTTATTATCCGGGGGGGGGGACAGCTTCACCGATGTCGGAAATGCGGCGCCGCCAAGCCCGACGATGCCGGCTTCGCGGATTCTGTCGAGAATCTCGGCCCTGTCCATCCGGGTCCAGTCGTCTTTTTCCCTGATCGATGCGGACGCGGAAAAAGAGCCCTCGGTTTCCACGATTACCGCCGGCTGCCGGTGATACACCGTCTGGGCGGTTTCAATCGCAATCACTTTACCCGGGATGGAGGAATGGACATTGGCGCTGATGAGGCCCGCCGCTTCGCCGATAATCTGGCCCTCAGTGACGGTATCGCCGACAGACACCACCGGTTTTGCGGGGGCTCCCACATGCTGCTGAAGGGGAATTACGCATTTCTTTGGAACGGAAAGATTCGTAAACCCGCAATCCTGCGTGATGCGTTTGTTCTCAGGGGGATGGATTCCGCCCTGGAATGTGGAAGGCATGACTACATACCTCGAGTTGAATATATCTCATCCTTGATCGGAAGTTCTTTTCTCAGATTCTTGATGTACGGAAACAGATCGCCGGATTCAGTGTAGAATTCGCAACTGTCCATAATCCGCCGCGCAACCGTGAAATATTTATACAATTTCTCTTCTCCGGACCTTTTCACCCACATCTTTTTCAGGCATTTAACCCTTAATACATACCTGTCAGGTTCGGATTCATACTGTCGTATGACGATACAGTTCTGGCAGTTGGCGCAGAATATTTTTTCTTTGGCCATTAAGAGACTCCTTACAATATCGGATCAGCTTTATACTACACGCACTGAAATGATTCAACAAATCACATAAAAATACTATGATATTTCAGTCAAGATTTTTTTAGTGGATTAATGGAAGCACTGAGATAAATATGGTCATAGATGGACACAAGGAGAATTATGTCACAAAAAAAAGGGCACGGCTCAGAATTATTAATTGACATGTTATTCGGCATGACGCTATATTTTAGACGCTCTTCCTGGTATTCGGGAAGGATCAGTTCTCGATGAACAAAAAAACACGCATACAGCCCCAGAATCATCACCAGCTTGTCGATGACAATACGGCTGACATCCCCCGCGACCCTATTCTCATAGCAGACATGGCATACGAGTTCGTGGAACAGGGCCAGTACCGCGAGGCGTACGAATACTTCTGTTTCGGTATTTCGCTCGACGATTCCGATCCGGATCTTCTGAACGGTCTCGGTATAACCCTGTGCGAGATGGGGGAGCTTGATAAATCCAGGGTGATTCTGGAACGATCCGTCAGGCTCGATCCTGAAAATCCGATCACCCTGGCAAACCTCGCCGGCGTGTTCTGGGAACAGGGACTGTTTGAGCAGGCGGTCTACTATTACAAGCGCTCCCTGGATTCAGATACCGAAATTGAAGAGACCCATCTGAACCTGATCAACTGTTACCTGGAAATGGGGCTCCTCTATATTGCGTTTCTCTCATGTCTTGAGTTCAACAGAAGCTTTCCCGGCCACGAAGAGGGGAAGGAACTGATGGATGACATCATCCTGAATCTCGGCATATCCCTTTATTGAGACCGGCCGATCTTTCTGAGATAATCGGCCGCTCCATTCCTTGATCGTCCGGATACCATCTCGGATATTTCCTTTTCAAGGTCTATTTTCCACCCCCCGTCGCTCTTAACCATCCTGAATGTGTAGGTAAAACCCACAAGGTTCTGAACCGGGTGCCCGGTAAAGGTAACCGCTGCCACTGTATTGTTTCCTTTGATCTCACCCGTGGAAACAGACCAGCGCGCTCCCTTAACAAAAGGAGGGAGCACTCCGCCAATCGACGATACCGGAACCCCGTCACGGGACGCCGCTTCTTCTATGACCTCGACCGTGCCGTCGGTGTAAAACTTTTTTGATTCATTAAAATTGGCGGCTTTCGAGAGCCCCTCAAACACCGCCTCCACCGAGCCGGGAGCCGCTTCCCGGCTGCAGGAAAGCCCGGACACGACAATCAGAAGCATAAATAGAAATGAGGTTTTTTTCATCGATACTCCGCCGATGCTCGTCAGGACTCGAAAATATTTCTGTATTGCAGATTGGTTTTTAGAGTAAAAAAGTCGCTTCCCCGGGGTACGTCCCTGAGCTTTGTAAGCATCGTGTCCTTGTCAATGAGATCGGAAAATGGGACCGCTTTTATGTCGAAATTATCGTTCACCGACACCATGACTCCAAAAAGCCCGTCATTATAGAATTTGGCCGCCCCGTATCCCAGCATACTCCCCATAACGACATCGAAAGCCGAGGGATGTCCTGAACGGATTTCGTACCCTATCTGCTTCGGCGTAATCTTTACACCAAGGCCGGTCTTTTCCTTATAACGCTCCTTTACCATATCCGCCACAAGCGAGGATATTTTCGCCTCGCTGAGAATGAGGTTGCCGTGCCTGTCCACGGTTTTCGGTTTCAGCTCCTTCGGAAGTTTATCCACGAGGCCCTCGGAAATGGCAATGACACCGTACGGCTTTTGATCGTTTTCGCGGGTGATGATGACTTCCGTGATCCTGTCGACCAGATCGTGCAGGTCAAGGCTCTCCCCTTTCACGTCCTCCGCGGAAATCATCAGAATCGATTCGCCTGCAATTCCCGCGGCATAGGTGATCCATCCCGCTTTTCTACCCATGAGCTCGACGATAAAGAAGCTGTCCGTCGCCTGCGCGTCCGCTTTGAGATTCAGCAGAATCTGATGCGCCGTTTCAACGGCTGTCCAGTAGCCGAAAGTCCACGGTATCCCGTAGTAGTCGTTGTCTATCGTTTTCGGTATGTGTATCACCGGAAATCCCATGTGCCACAAAAAATTCGCCGTTTTCAGCGTATCGTCGCCGCCTATCGAAATGAGCGCGCCTATCTGCAGGTGTTCGAAGGCATCCAGTATGTTTCTGAGCCGCCCCGTCTTTTCGGGATTTTTCAGGTCTTCGAGTTTATTCACGTCGCGGCCGGGATTCGCCCTGGAAGTCCTCAAAAATATGCCGCTCCTGTTTCGGGCTTTTGTGACATCGTAGGTGATGATGTCGTAATGCACCCCCTTCTTCAGTTTAGGATTGCTCTTATTGAAATCCTGGAGGAACTCGTAACCCCTGATTATCCCTATGACAGAAATATGATTGTCCAGAAAGGTGAGGGCCACTGATGAAATGACCGCATTGGCGCTCGGCGCAGGACCTCCTGAAAAAAGTATTCCCACATTCTTGAATTTCGGTTTTATAGCCATTAATCGCAACCACCCTCTATTGTATGATTGAACAAAACAGTATTTCGGGACTTTTCGTATCGGTTCTATTCTTCGACAATATATGTAATGTACATCTCTTCGGAAACGTCGGCAATACTACCGGGGGCATTTTAGCGCACAATAATAATTTATGCACACATCCAAAAAACCTTAAGCCGTCGTTTTTCGATGACAACTCCCGGTTTTTCAGGTGAAGCCCCCCGGGAAAACGGAACGTTGCGTTATACAAAACCTATATAAAACGAAAACTGGTATCTACGGAAAAAACATTGTTCCCCTTGTCCCGTATGGAAGCGTTTTGACTATCTCACCCTTCGGTGATATGACGGCACTGATCCCGCTGTTGACAACGCTTATCACCCAGGTCCTGTTTTCGACGGCCCGTAAGACCATTGTGGCCAGGTGCTGAATCGCCCCCCCAGTGTTTCCAAGCCAGATATCGTCGGAAAATACCACGATGAAATGTGAATCAGCCGCGCGTTCCCTCATGAGGTCGGGGAATGTCGATTCAAAACATATGCCCATCCCGATTCTCGCGTCATCAACCATGACCGTCTCATTGTCATTGAATGAGGAAAATTGCGTCTCTCCGATGATCCTCCTGAACAGTGGATACAGCGCGTCAACGGGGCAGTATTCCGCGAAGGGTATGAGCCGTTCTTTGCGGTACACGGCGAGAACCCTGCCGCGGCATATCATGAATACCGCGTTATAATACCGGAAATCCGGCGAAGTTCCCTGAAACTCGGGTCCGCCGGCCAGGAGGGTAATACCCTGGTCTCTGGTGAAATCCAGCAGACTGTCGCGGAGCGCGCCGGGCATCTGCGGATAAAAATTCAAGGCCGTTTCAGGCCAAAGCACAATCGAGGTGCCGGCGCGCCTCCGTTCAGACGTGAGCCGCATATAGGTGTCCAGTATTTCGGAGTAGTACCGGGACTTCCACTTTTTCTCCGCCGGGATGTTCGCCTGCACGGCCATCACCGCGTCTTCTGGCAGAAGCGGCCTGTCATCAGGGCCCGGTCCGTCCGCCGAAAGGGAAGTCGCCGCAATGAACAACGTCGCGGCCACACCCGCGATGACCGGAACGAGCCGTTCCGGTTCTAAAAATAGGCGGAACCCCCTCCCTTTCAACAATCCGGCCGCGCCAGACAACGCGTGAAACAATGAATAATTCAAAAGAACGACAAGTCCTGAGCACAGATGTTCTCCTGTTAACGAAACGGCCGGGAGGAGCGAAGGATAACGGTAAAAGAAAGAGGACACAGTGGTAATGTTTATCATTGGGAAAATCATGCCGCGGAAGTGCTCGATACCGGACC
Source organism: Spirochaetota bacterium (assembly GCA_041737965.1). Taxonomy (GTDB): domain Bacteria; phylum Spirochaetota; class UBA4802; order UBA4802; family UBA5550; genus JAFGJK01. The sequence continues at coordinate 52,207 of JBGSQT010000012.1, forward strand.
AGAGGAGCGCCACCGAAATAGTCCCCAGAAACGCGTAGAGATATCGCCACGCGAAACGCTTTTTGGCAACAGCTTCAATATGGCGGAAATAAAACCCCAGTGCAAGGGAAAAGATCGAATTGTAAAGCCCGTAGAATACCAGCAGGGCGGAGACGAAAGCGGCCGCCGACACCACAAAGCCGGTCCTGTATACCGATACAAGCGTGTTGAGCGCCCAGTAATCGGCGATCCCGTAGGCGGCGGCCCATATAAAAATTCCCGCAACAGTTCCGGATACCGGTTTTCCCCGCGAAAGAAAATATAAATGAGGCGCCAGAAACACCAGAGAAAAAAAAGGGGACAGCATCCCCGGCGCAGAGGCGCCGAAAAGCGCTGATGTGGCTACCGCGGCGAGGACGATTTTTCCGATGCCCATTTTTTCCATTCGCCCTCGCTCCTGAATCCGAGTCCCGTGGTTTTCTGGAGATATCGAATCGCATAACGTTTCGCATGCTCATTGTTTCCTTCAAGCAGCGACAGGGAATATGGAATGAAGCTGTCGTCCCTGATTTTTATCAGCGCGCTCCCTGAAGCCATAATCTGTGCTTCATCATCGCCGTCAAGATTCTCTTTGATGTATTCTACAACGCGGGGACCGCCTATCTTTCCAAGGGCATACCCCACCATCTTCGCGTATTTACCGCCGGTCCCGTACTGAAATTCAATCAGCGGCGCGACCGATCTCGCATCACCGATATTTCCGAGTGCATCGATCACATGGGACGTCAGACGGGGATCGTCGCGCTCCAGGAGTTCAAGGAGCGCCGGAACCGCCTCCTTCGATTTGAGCTGACCGAGCGACCAGACCGCGCCGAAAGAGCCCTCAAGGCCGCGGCGTTTTGCCACGGAAATCAAAAGCGGGACCGACCCTCTGTCGCCGATCCATCCGATAGCCTCGGCCATTTCATCCTGTCCGGTCTGGGAGATGTCGGCAAGCCTCTGCCTGAGCAGAGGTATCGCGGGAGAATGCTTCTTCCTGGCCAGAACGTATGCCGCGGGAGCGTTCTCCCGGTCAGTCGACACGAATCGTTTCATTACCTGGCCCGGAATGCCCGGTACGCTCATCCCGGCGAGCACGTACGCTGATGCCATGGCGACTGTAATTCTGGAATCCCCAAATAGGCCGATGAGAGGCACAACCGCTCCCGGGCTGTTTATCGCAATCAGCGATTCAGCCGAATGTTTTTGCAAAAGCCCATGGTCGCTTTTGAGCGCAACGATCAACAGAGGAACAGCACGGGTCGATTTTATTTTTCCCAGCGACATCGCAGCGGCGATCCTATTCTGCATGTCCTTCCCCGACATTCCCTCTATCAGAAACTGCTCCGCCCCGGGCACAGGCATTTCACCGAGCAACTGGCTCGCGAACCGTTCGGCTCTATGTTTTTTTAACTCCTCCTTTCTGTTCAACAGCATCACCGATATCGAGCGGTCCCTGATTTTCACCAGTGAATCCACTGCGGCAAGGCGGTTTGTCCGTGAACCATTGATTATTTCGTTATACAGCGCGACGACGGCCCTGGAATCTCCGATTTTTCCGAGAGACTTTATTATTATTTGGGTGGAGACAGCGGCCTTATCACTGACAGTGCGGTCCTGCGCAAGCAATTCGAGCAGGTAAGGAACAGATTCTGCGGATTTTAGATCACCCAGGGCGATCACTGCACAGTTCCTCACCGCCTGGTTTTCATCGGTCTTCAATGTTGAAAGTACAAGAGGAGCCAGCGACCTGTCACCCGATTTCCCCATGGCAAGAAGCGCGTGCGTACGCACCCGCCACTGATCGCTATTCAGCGCGTTTTTCAATTCCGGTATGGCGTCCTTTTTCATCCCGACCCATTGTAAATACTGTTTTCTTACGGGATCATCTCCGCCCCCCGCGGGACGGCTGACCGAATCCGCGTCACTGCATGAAAAAACCATCACCGCGGAAATGATTCCATACGTCAGCAGTTTACCCGTCATAGCGTGTCCAATTCCTTTTTATACAGTTCATATTCCTTTTTGAACTCCTCTATCGCTTTCCGGCTCTGTTCAATATCATCGTCATCGAGGTATTCCCTTCCAGTCTCAATTCTCAATTCCAGGATTCTCCCCACCACATATTGTACGAACTCGATCTTGTCGCCAATCTGCTTTGTTTTCAGCTCATAATAGCGCTTCTTTTCTTCAGGCGTAGCCGAACCCTTTCGCACCCTGTTGCCGTACACCACCGCGTCTCTCAGCATCTTTCGCCTTTCCTTCTGCTCCTCCTCGGTCAGGTTTCTCGGTATCCACAAATTCCCGGGGATTTTCTGCATCATCCTTCTGATTTCCCTTTCGTTCTCCTCTTTTTCAGCGGAAGTAAGCGTCCTGGCTTTCGATTCTCCCGCTGTCTCCGCTGTCTTGTCGAGCTGAAAAATCCTCGCCAGCATCCCGCCGGAACCTTCAGATGAATTATAGCTTTTTCCGACATCATGCACCGCTCCCCCGTCTCCAGAGCACGCGCCTGTGCGTGATAAAATCAGAAATGCAGCCGCTGACACAACAATAATCACGAGGCCAAGATATACTTTTTCCCTCTTTATTAAATTCACCCTTTTCTCCGCCGAAAAAATCCGTTGTGTTCTTATACGTAAAAATGATGCCGTATTGACTGTGAAGACATTAAAATAATATGTCAAGAATTATCGCTGGCAAAGGCGGTAAGAAAAAAAGGGGCCCCCCTTTCCGGGCAGCCCCTTTTCAGACGAGTTTCGGTTTAAATTTATTTTACTCGATACCAGAACTGGTTTCTTCCCAGCAATGAGAATCCGATAAACCCTCTCACTCTGAGTTTCGCGCCTCCCTGCTGCACTTCGATGAGGCAACGGTATGTTTTTCCGTTATTTGGGTCCATTATATTTCCGCCTGACCAGGTGGTGGGATTTTCATTTTTCAATCCCCACATTATGGTCATTCCGACGATGTTTTTGTCTTTCTTGTTCCCGACGCATTTGGTGCAGAGCTTGTCTTTGCCATCGTTCGGCTCGCTGAGGAGTTTAACCACCGTACCGGAGAGCGTCCCGTTGGTCTCGGTGATCTGAAGCAGAGACTTTTCCTTACCGGTCTCATCGTCCACTGTTTTCCATGTGCCGACCGGCGTCTGCTGGGCATACACAAGCATGGAAATAGAAAAAATAGCAGCAATTGCCGTAGATATCAAGGCGACTTTTCTCTTCATACAGCTGATCCTCCAAAAAAAAAATTTTTGAGTTTTGATAAAAGAGCCAGATCAGATGCCGCAAGTCAAGATAAATACGGGGGCTTTTTAAAAAAAAGGGGTCATTGAAGCGAAGTATCGCCGCCAAGGAATCTTCGCGAAACATATATTCTGTGCAGTGAGTTCGCAAGAAGATACTGCGCGGCCACATCAAGGTCGTTCCAGGTCATTTTCTCTCCGCTGCCTCCGCTGATAATCAGCGCGGCATCCTCATTTTTCTCTATCGCCACTTTTACAACCCGGAAAACATCGATTCCGGAATCCCCCTGAAGGGGAAGCGAAAAATCACCTTCAATAGTGCAGTCAGGGGACTCCTCCAGAAGCTCCATTGCAAAATGCGACAGCATTATTTGAATTTCGAAAAGCCTGGTATCGATCTCAACAATCATATCGTCAAAACGATCTCTTTCATGCCCGGGGCTCATAATTGTTTATGCGCCTTTTTTAAGCAATCTGCGTTTCCATACTTCTTTTCTCAAACCGGTTGATGACTCTTTTCCGTGAAAACCATCCCGTGCGGCGGTATTTTCTGTCTTATCCGCAGTCCATCCTTTTCCGAATAATCCCCAGAGAATCGCATACAAATCTTCGATAAAAAGAGAGTTGATTGATTTTCCGAATACCGCCCCGCACTCCACTCCGTCATTTATGCATCCAAAATCACCGCAGAGCGTGTCTGATTCATCCAGATATATATTGCGGATTTCGAGAGTGTTTCTGATGCCCCTGGAATGTATTGAGCTTTCTGTCACCGAAAGGGGATATATGCGGATTACCGAGTCTTTACCGATTTCCTGTATCCTTTCCTTTATCGCTTCCAGCAGCTCCGATTTAAAAATTTCTATGACGGATTTAAAATTATGTATGTCTGTCATAACACCACACTCCAGAGGTTATTCATTTCTATATTCTTCGGTATTATGTCATAAAAAGTTCACAGAAATATTATCTGATGCGTGTCTATAGAAATTGGGCTCAGTAGGAAAGGAGAGAGAATTGTGCGCCGTATTAATGCGGCTTAAATTGAAAGAGGCGGGAAACCCCGCCTCTTTATAAATCATTGCGTATTTTAATAAATGCCGCGAGAGGGAGTCGAACCCTCACAGGCAATTGCCCACTAGACCCTGAACCTAGCGCGTCTACCAGTTCCGCCATCGCGGCTTATGTATGTCCTTTTCGGATTATTCCTGGTTTTTGTCAATTTATTTTTCAGAGCTCCCCGCCAGACTCAGTTTCTAAATCACGACAACTCGGGACTTGATCTCACAAATTATACTTATCGATCGATTGTATCCTGAGTCTCTTTGTTTCATCATTTATTTTCATTGTCACGTCCTCACCGAGTTTCTTCCCCAAAAGAGTTTTGGCGATAGGCGACCTGTATGACAATATTTTCTGCTCAAAATCCGCGTCCCAGGGCCCAAGAATGGTATAGGTGTTCGACTCTCCCGTTTCAGAATCCTTGACTTCGACCCTTGTGCCGATACCGACAGTGTCAGTTCTGATTGCGTTCAGATCGAGAATATCCGCTCTTTTCAACTCATCATCGAGTTTTTGAATTGATAGCTCCAGAGTCTGTTGCTTTTCGATAAGGGCGTTATACTCGACATTCTCCCTGAGATCACCCGACGGATCCGAAACCACGGCAAGCTCTTTTGAAAGCGCGATCATTTCCACGTTCGCCAGTCTGTCCAGCTCCTTCTTCATTTTTTCAAAGCCTTCCCTGGACACTATCAGCTTTTCAGAAATCATGGAATCAACATCATCGATCGGCTGAGGCTGGTCCGCCTGAAAATCCGGCCGTACTGATTTTACAATGGTCTTGAATTTTTCCTTCTGGGATTCTTCAATAAACGGGACATGACTTAAAAGATCGAAAATTTTGCCCATAAGGGAATTATCCGACTCCTTCGCAATATTCCTGATCAATTCACCTTCTTCTCCGAACAGGACATCAAGAGACATGTTTTTAAGCCTGTTTCCCTCAATCTCCAGTTTCTTGAGTTCATTCATAAGTCTGAAAAACCCGATTATAAGCGATTCCCTGGAATAATCAAGCCAATCGTAATCCCATGTCTTGCTGAAAAGGTTTTTTGCGACCCAAATATACAGTTCCGGAAACTGTTTACCCGCGCCGATAATCCTGCTGATAAACGCGTTTATCACATTATAGGAATGGGTTTGCATCAGTATATTGATGATATACCTGTGAATACGCAATGGGGTCTCAAACAGCAATTCAAGAAGGATTTGAGGCCAGTCCTCGCGCGCTTCCTGTATAAGATTCACAAGTTCTTTCTTATACTCATAAGACGTTATTTTCACCGAAATGATCGGTATTTCCGAGCTCTCTTTTATAAATGTGATCACTTTCAGGCGGATTACATCGAGTTTCAGCTTTTTCGGATCCACAAACTTGGACAAGCCGGTCAGAATGAAATATGACAGTATCAGTTTCGTCGCCGAATTGCCTTTTAACTGATCGGAAAAATAATCTATTATATACTGCACAAGAGGCGTGCCTTCATCCGGTTCAATGTTGTTTATGAATTCGATGGCCAAGTCCAGCTTCTCGCTGAAGGCGTCCGATTTGATAAAACTATTAAGCAGCTCATCGCCGAATGTGACCGGTTTGTCACGAAGGACAATCAGGTCTTTTTTCTTTTCCGAAAAACCGAAATGAGGGTCTTTCTTTATCAGCGTCCTCGTCTTGCTCCACCATTTCGACCAGTTTTTATCCTCAACATATTTGGGAACGAGCTCCTTTCTAATATCTGAAAGAAGCATCGCCCCTTCAAAAGACTTTATGAGAACCTCAAAAAATCCCATGAAATCCTCATTAAAAAGGTTCTTTATCATCTCAGGCTCTTCGTATTCCAAAACATAGAGATGATCCTTGTTTATCGGGGTAAGCGACTGAAGCGCCATCTTGATCGACATTTTATGGTTGTCTTTTTCCGGGAAATTAATCACGATCGATTCGCTGTCGATATCCTCGATTTTCCCGAGCTTCCATGTCATATGATACGCGTAATTCCCCTTGTCGAAGACTATGTTTTTTTCAAAATCCTGTATCGCGTACTTGACCGGGACTTTGAAATTATTAAGCCGTGACAGCTTCATGAACTGTTCAAACTGTGAATGCGTTTCATATTTGATTTTATACAACCTTACAAGCTCTTTCCTGGTCTGCAGGTCCTCTGGTTTGTACTCAAGGATCTTTTTGATAATATTGATCGATTGATCAGGGTTTTCGTCATCACGGTATTTTGTTAAAAGCGATTTCAGCAGATTTGCGGCAAGATCGTACTGCTTCGACTCCACAAGGAGCCGCTCAATCCTTTCAAAAAACGATATATCTTCCCATGAAACGGTAACAAGCTTGTTCCATAGCACGGTGATTTCATCATACTGCTGGTTTTTAATAAACCCTTCGATGGAAAGCTTCATGTAGTAGATGCTTTTCTCAGGGTCATCATCCACAATGGCGAAAGCCAGCTTCTTCGCCACCTCGGCATCGAAACGATCGATCTTCATAAGATTTTCAAGCACCGGAATCGCTTCTTTGTTTCTGCCGAGACGCTCGAGGCTCAGCGCAAGCGCGCGGAGGGCGTTGCTGTTCTCCGCGTATTCCAGTACTTTTTCTGCTATGATTTCAACGATAGCCCATTTATGGCTGTCCACGAATATATCGAGAAGCCTTCTTAATTGTTTCGCGTCTTCGATATTGTCATTATGGTATCCGATCAATCCTATTAAATACATGGAGGTAATAGAATCGGAATGTTCGGAAAGGTTGGATTTGCACGCATCAATCGTTTCCTGAATAAGTCCTTCTGACACAATTGATATGAAGAGATCGTCCAGGATTTTAAACTTTGATATCCCGATGTCTTTGGGTTCTATTCTGCCCCATATCTCTTCTTTGAACAGGGAATCGAGTTTTCCCATTACTTTTTCTCGTGCCATATTCCCTTCCCTTTTTTTATATTTTTTAATAAGAAAAATACCCACCTTTCCTCAGGATGGGTATTTTAAATATACTAAAAAAAAGCCCCTATCGACGACCAGGTCGATAGCTTTATGCTTAAATTAACGGCAGCTACTTGTTTCCTCCGCCGCCTCCTTTTTCACCCTTGTTGAATGCTTTATGGAGATCCATTCCATCGAAGTTTACTTCATAGGTGTCTGTCAAGACCTTTATTTGGTCAAAGAAGAAATAGGTATTCTCCATAAGTTCCTCTGCATGGGCATTCGGGTTCGCTCGAAGCACAAGGCGGACGATTTTCGTGACCCTCGTTTGCGGATACGACGCGTATGATTGGGGCACGCTCACCGGTATATCCGCCTTCATGGGACGCCAGCCCACAAAATTGACAGATCCCATTTTAACTATATGGGTATCGCCGCGGTAATCCTTTACCCACACTTCAAGTTCGTATGGGTGTCCGCGCCCGTGGACCCACATTGAAATGGCCTTGGCGCGTCCCGGGAGCTCAATGCCCGGTTCCTGAACCGACTTTCCCATTGCGGAATTATATGATAACACCGGCGTCTTTTCCTTCCACTGGACCTCAAGTGGCGGAATTATATGAACCGAGTTGCTTCCGGGATATCTGAACTGAAAGTTGACCCCGAGACATTTTTCCTTTGTCTTTCCCAGCCCGGTGAGCGACCATTCTTCAACCGCAAGATCGTTGGGCCCCCCCTGGGCAACCTTCAAGTCCAGGGCGGATACGGGATTTTTCATTTTTAACTTCTTTTCCGTGTCGTCCTTGGTGAACTGTTTAGGAACTGTCTTTACATTCCAATTATTATCACCTATCTGGATATTTTCAAAATCCTCAACGACCACCGCCATCAGTTGTTCTTCACTGATATCGGCAGGAACATTGGTTTGCAGCCTGGAAAACCCGACTTTCGGGAAAATCAGTGCAAAAATGATACTGCCGGCTATTCCTGACGCTAAAAGAGCGATTCTTCCCTTACTCATTACAAGCCTCCCTTCTTTACACCAATTTTACCAGGTATCCTTAATAGTTTCATCACCGGTGAATTCAGAGAGATCGGTGGTAACCCTGAACTGATCCAGATACACATAGAAACTTCCCGGAACTTCAAATCTATCACTTTCAACCACAAAGGATACGAAGTGAAGATTCATGTCGAGCATGGCGTACTTTGCCGATTGAGGCAACCATCCCGGGACTATTACCGAAATCTCCTTCCAGCCCCAAAAATCAAGTCTTCCCATTTTTAATTTATGAATTCTTCCTCGATAATCCCTCAATTTCACATACAGGGTGTGGCGGAATTTTCTGCCAAGTGCCCAAACTTTCAGCTCACGGGCCTTGCCGCGGATGATATACTCGTTCGGCGGAAATATTTCAACCCTGTCAAATCCCCTGTCCATGAAATATGTTTTTACGCCGAGCACATACTCATTTTTATGAACTACCCCGTTTTCATCTTCAGATTCGTCCTTGAAACCGGTTTGGCTTACATTCCCCTCTTCATCGACCTGCTGTCCTTCATCATTGACGGGACGCGGCTTCCCGGGTATTTTCCTTATTTTGGTGTCACCAACAGGGCATGTCGCATTGGCTCTCCAGTCTTCACACGCTTCAAAATCATTAAGCCAGTCGGTAATGATCCCATCCTGCTGTTTTTTCTTTTCCGCTGCGGCTCCGCCCTTGTCCTGCGCATTCAGCATATTGACATCCTTGCCATTATAGCCGATGAGTAATGCCATGACCAGTATCAGCAAAGACAGAGTCAACCGCTTATGATTCCCTTTCATCGCAAACTCCTTTGCTAAATTGATTTACTTGTACTTAGCCAAGCAAATACCCTGAATCTATTCCCAGATAGTACCATTTTCGGTAATATGAACATCAATATTTAGTATAAAAACAAAACTTACCTCTACAAATATTTATTTTCCATTAATCTCTTTCCTTGTCAAGAAATTTATATGAACTTACATCCCCAGCTCCATTCTCTATCCAAAAAAAATCATACAACATGGAATAAGCATCTGCCGATGATAGACATAATTTCCGGGGTGTGCGGAACCATTCATAAAATTTTAATCCGCCGGTTCGCCGATGCATTTTTTATCAATTCGCCTGCGTTGAATCGTGCGACACCCCGTCATGACAGCGTTCGCATCGCGGACCTGACAGCTCTTAAAGTATTGACATGCAGGACGCATGCCGGTATTCTGCAAACTCTATCTTTACATAAGACATAATGTGAATGAAATGACAACTATCCCATCACTCTATGACGAAAGGTTCACGATTTCATTTGAGATTTTTCCGCCAAAAACGCCGCAGGGTGAAATAAATCTCTGGAATGAAATGGAAACGCTTGCAAAAACACATCCGGGGTTCATATCGGTCACCTATGGTGCCGGCGGATCGACCCAGGAAAAAACATTAGATATTGCAATCGAGCTTATGGAGCGGTTTGGCATCACCCCTCTGGTCCATTTCACCTGCGTCGGCGCGGGGAGAGAGCAGATCAGGGAATACATAGGGCGCGTCCTGCGCATGAACATCAGCAATATCCTCGCGCTGAGGGGCGATCCTCCCGCAGGCCAGACTTCATTCGTCCCCCCGGCCGACGGCTTCTCGTACGCCAGCGATCTGGTTGATTTCATTCGAAGCATCAACAGATTCACCATCGTGGTTGCCGGATATCCTGAAGGACATATCGAAGCTCCGGACAGGGACACCGACATCGAGCATCTCAAAATAAAAGTGGATGCCGGCGCCGATCTCATCCTGACCCAGCTTTTCTATAATAACGATGATTTTTATACCTTCATCGATAAAACAAGAAAGAAAGGCATCACGATACCCATCATTCCGGGGATCATGCCGGTGACCAGCCCCGCTCAAATCGAAAAGGTTACAAAAATGTGCGGCGCCAAAATCCCTACGGCCCTGTCCAAACGCCTGGACAGCTGCCAAAGCGATGAAGACCTGTGCAAGGCGGGCATAGAGTATTCGATTAATCAGTGCCGCGAACTGAAGAGCTGGGGCGTAAAAGGATTCCATTTCTACACCCTTAATAAAGCATCAGCCGTGATGAGGATCATCGAGGCGATTTGATCGATCCTCGCCGGTACCGAAAAACACTGCAACAGGCGGTAGGACATGCGCTCATATAGAGACAGTCAATACGATAACTCAATGAAGATACTGACCGGAGTGATACTTGCCGCGGCGGGACTTGCGGCGGGGCTGCTCATATCAAGGATATTCATATTCCCCTATATCGTCCGCGGCGACTCAATGCATCCAAATTATTCAGAGGGTCAGCGCTTGCTCTGCTACCGTTTCGGCACGCCCGTGTTCGGCGATGTGGTGATCGTGAACGATCCTGTTTCCGGCAGCGCGGTTTTCGCCAGGAGGGTGGCCGGCGTGCCTGGCGATTCGATAGAAATAAAAAACCGGGTAGTATACAGAAATTCGGTCAAACTCGTTTTCCCGTGGAAAACACGGATAAAGGATCCGAGAAACTTCCCCATGGGTTTCACCAACAGGGACAACATGCCGCTTATCAAGCTCCATCGCGAAGAGTTCTTTCTATTAAATGACAATATTGATGACAGCTACGACAGCAGGACTTTCGGCAAGGTCAACGATTCATCTTTACGCGGTGTCATGGTGTATTCATTCAAATAGCGCTTCATTCCAGAGAATCACGCCTCTTTAAAGCCAGCATGACCACTGCGTATTCGATTTCTTTTCTCACCCAGTGCTGATTTTCGATCTCAAGCGCCTTCAGAAGGTCCTCGATCGCGTCGATTCTGTCTATCAGGGAAAGACAGCCGGCGGACCAAAACCGGATGGTGGGATCGGGGTTTGACAGTCCTTTTCTGAGGTACCCGGCGTTTTTTTCCGGCTCATCTTTGAGCATGATAAGGGCATAGGCGGAAAAAAGGCGCAGCCCGTCATCAGTGCTTTTATCGGCAATGTTTTTTATCTGAGCAACGAGACCGGTATCGCCGTATGACGCGGCGCTCTGAAGAGCCTCCATCACCATTTCCTTGCTGTCCGACTCTAGCCCGGCCTTCAATACCGGGAGAATGTCCTTGTCCTTGTATGCGCCGAGGGACGCTATTATCGAGATTTTCACCGCTTCCCTCGTTTCTCCATTAAACCTTTTAATCAAAAACGGGACAGCCCGCTCATCCCCCAGCCTTCCCAAAGATTCAGCGGCGGCCTTCCGGATGCGTTCTCCCTGATAACTCAGGTCATCGCTTTCATACGTTTTATCGAGGTTTTTCACCATGTACCAGAAGCTCGCCTTGTTCTTCGAAAAGCCGAAGTAATACATCGCGGAGATTTTCTGTTCGACGGTACCGACAGAAATGTCCTCTATCATCGGGCGGCTGTCCGCTCCAGTTATTCCGGCGATACAGATGCCCAATACGAGCGAAATGATATGTCCTTTTTTCATATTGTATCCAGCATGCGGCATTTCATTGGCCTGAACCGGCTTGATTCCAATATAACGGCATAAATGTAATTGACACAAGATTTTTTTTTTACCCTATAAATAAATAACACTGCGGCGACCGAACAATTCTGAAGAAAAAAGGAGCTGATGGATCATGTACAAAATCAACCGCACCCGCCTTGTCGATACATTCGTCGACCTTGTTAAAATATCCTCCCCGTCATGGAAAGAGGGGAAAGTACTGGAGTATATATCAAGGAGATTGAAGAAAATGGGAATCCCGCACAGAGCGGTCCGATGCGGCGAATCACATAATCTGCTGGTTAAAATAAAGGGGGAGCTGGACGCCCCGTGCATTCTTTTTTCCGCCCACATGGACACCGTCCCGCCCTGCGAAAACATCCGGCCCGTTGTCACGAAAACAAAAATCACCTCCGACGGCTCCACCATCCTCGGCGGGGACGATAAAACGGCCATCGCGATGTTTCTGGAAGGGCTCCAAACGATAAAAGAGCGCAAAATCCCTCACGGCGATATAGAGATACTTTTCAGCTGCGCCGAAGAACTCGGCCTCCAGGGGATCAAATTGTTCGATTTCTCCCTGTTAAAATCAAAATACGCCTTTGTGTTCGACAGCGACGGAAGTATCGGTAACGTCATAATAAAGGCGCCTCACCATTCCAGAATCGACCTGGATATTCTCGGTAGAGCCGCCCACGCGGGCATGGAACCGGAAAAAGGCATCAACGCGATCAATGTATTGTCCGAAATAATCACCCTGATCCCCACAGGTAGAATTGACGACGAGACAACCGTCAACGTGGGCACCGTGACCGGCGGGACCGCAACCAACATCGTGGCCGAGCGTTCACAGTGCGCGCTGGAGGTGCGTTCGATTGACAAACAAAAGCTTCTGAAATATGAAAAAATCATAAAAAGCAAAATAAAGGAAGTATGCGCAAAATACGGGGCCAGGTACAATATAAAAAGGACCATGCTCTATTCGGGATTCGCGGTGAAAGAAAATGATTTCATCCTGAAGACGGTGAAAAAGGCCCTAAGCGCGATCAGCATCCAGGCGGTGCTCAAAGCATCCGGAGGAGGGAGCGATACGAACATCATCAATGGAGCCGGAATACGCGGGATAAACCTCGCCTGCGGAATGAGAAACGTTCACAGCACTACTGAATATGTTCTGACCAAGGACCTTGTAGACGGCACGAAACTGATGCTGTCGATCATCCAGGCGGTGCATAAATAAAAAAAATATGGGGGCCGCCTCACCGGTTGATAAGGCGCACCACAAAATACGCGCCTGCGAAAAGCGTAAAAGGGAGTGACACGAAAAATGTCATGATCTCCCTCGGGTCAACAACCCTCTTTTCGTACACCTTTTTCCCGAAGTATGACAGATGATAGTTTTCAGGGTTTCTCATTCTGCGCAGTATTCTCGTGACGATGGTAATTTTAATGAAGAGCATGTAGAAGAAAATCAGTCCCGACTCGAGTACCAGTATCATGTCCATCCTGATAAGTTTGACAATTTCCCTGTCCAGGACCACAAAAATCGCAAGAGTGATGCCCACCAGGGTGTTGCTCACGGATGTAACCATGAACCGTTTAAAGAACTTCATGTTTTTTGTGGATATGTACCCTATCATGCTGTGTATATGAACAAGCAGGGAGGTCTGTATCGACATTACCAGTGCTATTAGAATAATGAACTTCATGGCGATAATCTTGACTATCCGATAAATTAACCCGCCCGGCGCTAAAACCGGGCGGATTTATAACCTGCGGCACCGCAATGCCGTCTCAAAGGACAACGCGGGATATTCATATACCGCTGATTTGGATTTAATCAAGAGAAATTTTGCAGAGCATGAATAATTATAAGTGACATCAATACGCCTGCCGTGCTGCTTTTTCATAGAGGGACCGCATCTATATGAGACACACACCGCGCCCCGCCCTGTGCGGGGCGCCTGTCGGTTGGATCAATCCATCAGAGCCTCTGCCCCGTATCCAGATCCAGAAAATTTTCATCCCCCTGGGAAAAAATGACCAATTTGTTGTCCCTTATCTCAAGTTTTCCGTCATTCATCATATTGATTCTCCACATGACAGGTCCTTCAGCGGTGGCGCAGAAAACATAATTCTCCGCGGCCACATACAATTTGTCGTTCCACCTTACAGGAGGATTGCTGACCCTGCCTTCCCACAGCACTTTCCCTTCCTGGATATAGTAGACCTCATACCTTGTGATGAGAAGCCTGCCGAATCTCCGGGGCATTTCTTTTTCCTGTTGAATCACCTTTGCTATCTGGCGGATCACCTCCCTCGGCCTCTGCTTCACCTTGATGATTTCTTCCTTATCCTTGGCAAAGTCTTCAGGGTTGAACTTCTGGATGTCATTTTCGGCGACCAGTATGTTGCCGCGGGCTTTTTCTATGGCAACTTCAATCGCCTTGCTTCCGTCTTTTTCCGTCTCTTTCTCAAGGATGCCCCGTACGATATTTTCAGCCGCCTGCACATCCTTTTTGGTGATCACGACCTTTTCCTGTTCCTCAAGGACAGGGGCGATTTCAAGAATCCTGTCGACACTTCCTTCCAGCTGTTCGATTCTCTTGGCGATCCTCAATTTACCGGTGAAAACCTTGATGCGGGTGGTTTCCAAACTATCCGCCTCGACAATAAACTGTGTCCCCCTCACCGCCGCAACCGCGGTGGGAGTTTTAATCATAAATGAATCGGATTTGAGAAGCTTTTTGGGTTTACAGAGTATTTTCCCCACGTCAAGGCCCAGCGTGGTGTTCTCTGAGGCCCCTTTGTGCAAAAGCGATGAGAACACGACCCTGGATTTCTCTTTTATGCGAATGACCGATCCCCCGACCCTGATATCGCAAAAAGCGCCGTTGCCGGTCTTGATCACATCGCTCTGATTAATAAGATCACCGATTGTTATCGGCGCGTTGTTCTTTGTGACGTCACCGATCATAAACATGATCATCGCGTATTCATCAGCCTGCTGGGATGTGCAACCACCGATCAGGAATAACAAAACGAATATAAACAGACCTTTTTTCATTATCATGCCCTCCTTAGACAGGTTGCCGGAAAAATCGAATAATTGAGCCGCCTTAACAATAATATATCAGTTAATACAATCCTGCCACAAATAATTTGACTTTTCAACCAATTATTTAACATAGTAAGAAATCATAATCACGGCCGGAAAAAATCGAAGATAGAATGTATGCAATCTGATAAGTATTCTGATATTCTGATGGGGACTTTCATAGGAGACGCCCTCGGTTCCGGAACCGAGGGGATGGGCAGGGGGCATATAAAGTCCCAGTTCAAAACCATTTCCGGCTACATCAATCCGGCCTCCGCGCTCCGGGGTAAAATGCAGCAATGGAGAAAACCCGGCCTGTATACCTCCATAAGCCAGTTTTTGTCGCTTTCAGCCATGCTCCTGATTCAGAAGCGCGGCAATCCCGATGCTGTGACGGCATCCCTGAAACACATGATCAAAGATTTGCCAAACCCCGCCGATTACGAAATACCGCTGTTCCGCTCTCCGGATTACTGCGAACGCCGTTTCATTCAGACGGCCAGATCGGGTGAGGAGTCCTCAAAGCCGGTCGTTCCTTCGATTCGCATAATACCCCTGAGCGCGGCCTTTCTCACTCTGGAGGAAAACCGCTCCCTCACCGGAACGATAAAAATACTCGGATCATTCACCTGCGATCCTTCATCGATTGCAGGTGCACTGTTGTATGCCGCTCTTCTGCGAAGGATCGCGCAAAATCCGGAAATCAATGGCCGGGATATCATCGGCGTTGCCATGGATCTATCCGTCTCTTTGAGTAAAGCCGCACTGGAACAATCCCGCGCTATTTTTGAATCAGGCATGAATCCCGACCCCCTTGCCTCATCCTTCATGGCCTATGAACCTCTTTTCGGGGCGATACGCGGGCTCAGCTCCGTATCGGACGCGGAGAAGATACTCTGCGCGGCGGTAAATCCGGGCCTTCTGAATCCGGTAACCAGGGCCACGGTAAACAATCCGTATCTGGCCCTCCCCTTTGCGGTGATGAATTTCATTCTGTTCCTTGACGATCCCGGATCAATGCTTTTTTCAGTCGCCGCTGAAGGGGGCTCGGCCGCGGCTGTCACCTCGTTAACGGGAGGGCTGATGGGAGCGCGATTCCACCACTCAATGATACCCCCCCCGCTTCAGGACAATCTCGTCAATAAAACCAGGATCGCAACGGTCCTCCAGGCAATCCGATCAAAAAAAATCACGGACGCAGGCATGGATGATTTTATCACATCCGAAATCCAGCTTACCCACAAGGAGCATGAAGAGCGGAAAGCCAAAATGAAACACTCAAAAGCACAAAAACCCCGCCGCGCCCGCGAGACAGATAACGCCGCGTTAACGAGACATATCGTGGAGAGCTGGACAAAACTGGATAAGGCGAAATGGAAAAAGGAAAAGAGAAAGAAACCGGAGAAAGAGGATGATCCGGCATGACCTGAGTAATGCAGACAGCACCGGAACCATGAAAAAACATTTGACAAAGAGATAACGCTATTCAACTATATAGAGTGCTGTTGGGGATTAGGCCAGAATACCGAATGGATTGCTAATTCCTTTCATTCATGGAGGATAAAATGCGTAGAAAGATACTATTCATCACAATGATTCCGGTGGTCCTCATAATCGCGTTCTGCTCCGCCCTTTTCGCAAGGACCTACAATTATAAGATAATAGACCTCGAATTCGTTTCACGATATTTTGAAGACAGAATAGCCTTCCAGCACATAGAAATAGATCCGAAACCGTATATAGTCGACGTGTCTGACAATAGTATCGCCAGCCTCCTCATTATCAAAGATAAAAAAATGTATCTTTTCAAAGACGGGTATGACAACCCGGATGAAGTGAAGATGAACACCTATCTTATCGAGCGTGAAAACAAACTCCTCCCCGACGTCTGGACGAATAAAATCGACGATACACCGGACTATCTCCGCATCACCGAACGAAGAATAGAGCTATTAAAAAACGTCACCCAGGAATTCGTAGCGAAGAACTATAAGGAAAAGTACCTTAAATGGAGAGATGAGTTTATCAAAAGGCACGTCTCAATTTTCCGCGCCCTGATGGTAAACCGAAAGGAATCGGGTCTCGTGGTAAACCGGTATCCGCTCCCGAGAAAACTGTACGACCAGGGTCCCGCAAAATACGCGATAACCGTCACCGGAAAAACAATGGACGAAAAACTGTATTATGCGGAGGACGCTGACGGAGACGGGATAACGGAAACGTTTACCGTCACGATCCCTGACGGTTTCAACTGGGGATATGAATCGGGTCCGAACATCGTCTTCATTTACAAGTGCAAATACAAAGACGACAACGGCGCGGAAAAAAACACTACCTTAAAAAACCTTATCGGAAATCTCGCAAAAAACGCCTATTACGGGACCGAGCTTGAAGAAAAAATGATACAGGAAAAATTTTTAAAAGACTCTGATATTATCGAAATGGTAGACGACCTCTATCAGTTGAACCCGGAGTATAGAATTTATATGGAAGACCATTCCACCGATTCGAAATAAAAAAAGCCGCAGCGCGACAGGAAAGACAGAGAGGCCCCATGAGATTTCACGGGGCCTCTTTTTATGCCTGATTATTCCATTATCCTTATGGGGATCGTTTTTTCGCCTATCTCCGGTTTCTCATCCGGCGGGCCTGCATCAACACGCTCGTTGATGGAAAGGAAATCCAGAGGATTGAGCGGTGCGTCTTTAAAACGAATTTTAACCGGAATGCCGCGATCTGACACACTTTCCCGAACATTCACAATAACAATTAGTGGCCCGGATTTCGGCTGAAGCGTACAGACGGCTGTTATTCCGGCAGTGAAACCGAGCATCCCCCTGCAGGATGCTTCCCCGGGGAACCAGACAGCCTTCCGTTATCGCGCCGGAATAAATCCGAACCGTTAAAAGCCCCGGGAGCGCTAAATATTGAAAGTGTAGATCACGGAGAAGGTAATACCGAAGAAGTGATCATAGGTCCCGTCAAAATCAGTGAAACCCCTGTCACCCTTTCGCTGCAGGTATCCCAGGAACTGGTATCGCCCCCCAAGCACTACCGATGTATTGATCTCGCTGAAGTAATAGGCGAGGGATACTGATGAGTTGGCGCCGCAGGTCTGGTATATCCCTTTCTTGTAATGCGAAAATATCATCGTCCCTGTGGATAGCAAGACCGGATCAAGGTCCATTGTCTCGCTTCCGGCCATGAAGGAACCCGATACGCCCGCCATGAGAAACACGTTGCCGAACAGATGGATGGTCCAGTCGATGCCGATACCCGGTCCGAATTGACGCACCTCTGAACTTCCCCGGGCGAACGCCAGTATCCGCGCAGTGTACATTTTCAGGATCCATCGCGCCGTGTACCGATAGTCGTATCCCTGGAACTTGAAGCCGAGATAGATTCTTGTGGCGGAAGTGATATTCCATGCGATTGTGGTGTCGCTATCATATTTGCGGTTTTCCCTGTCGGCATTTAAATAATTCGCATTGATGCCGGAGTAATCGCTTTCCGGTGCGAAATAGGATCCTTCGGCATGCGCCATGTATTGTCCTGTTACAAAGACGGAAGAAAGCACGATCTGCCTCGAAAAGTTCAGCGACAGCACCGGTCCGTAAAGGGCATCGGCTCTTTGGGAATAATCTGGCATATCGACAAAGAGCCGTTCGTTCAGGGGGGTGGTATCGGGCTTTCCGACCAGGTTGTTCTGCCACGACGGGAGCCACCAGGCGTACCAGACCGTACCGCCAAGCGAGATATCCAAAGCATGTGAAGCGGTAATACTCACCGTCCCCTGGATAATGAAAAACAGTGATAGTATTATGATTTTTTTCATTATAACCGGCAAATCCTGTATACAGTCAATATCTCCTGATCATCGTATAGCATTCATGTTCATCAATGCATCCGATAACAGCAGGAGTGTCGAATCAAAAGAACGAAAAGCCTGAATATTCAGCGGAGATTGAATTGCTGCCGTTTAAAAAATTCATTCTATTCCATTCAGTTTCGTATATATTAATCTATATGAGAAATCATTCCGCCGGTTCGAAATAGAAGCAACGGCATCGCGACAGGAAAAACAGAGAGGCCCCATTAGATTCCATGGGGCCTCTTTTATGCCCGATTATTCCGTCATCCTTAAGGGGATCGTTTTGTCGCCTATCTCCAGTTTCTCATCTGGTGCGCCTGTATCAACCGCTCGTTGATAGGAAGGAAATCCAGAGGATTGAGCGGTACGTCTTTATAACGAATTTCAAAATGCAGATGGTTGCCTGTTGAACGGCCGGAACTTCCCACATAACCGATGATCTGTCCCCGTTTTACAAAATCACCGTTTTTTACCAGCATTACCGAGCAGTGAGAATACCGGGTATAGAAATCGTTTCTATGCTCAAGATATATGGTCTTACCGTGCCCTCCGGTATAACCGGTAAACACAGTCCTGCCGTCCATTACGGCTATTATGGGGGTTCCTTTGGGAGAAGGCATATCCGCTCCGGTATGCAATTGCCCGCACCTCATGCCAAAGGGTGAAGATATATTCTCAACCTGATTCAGCGGCCAGATAAAATCGCTCTCGTTGGCTTCAACATGTTTTCTCTGAATGCCCTGGTCCTCGAGCGATTTTAGATAATTTTCTGAAAAAGGTATAAAAATGTAATCCCTGATTGAAAACGAGGGCCCGTTGATATCCCTGATTTTAGACATATTGGTGTCTATCTTCTTTAAAAATGCGTTTAATTCGCCCATGGAACTCAGATGTACCCATTTACCGATCTCACCGCGGTACTGCTGAATCTCTAAATTATCGATTGGCACTGTTTCAGCAGTTGCCGATAGTGCGGAAAATAGTAATGCAAACGCAGATATAATAAAATACCGTTTCATAATAACACTCCGAGCCGTGCCAAATTATTCAATTCAAAACGAAGAAACAAATGGAGATTTAGTTATTTTTACAAAAATAACCGTAATTTTGTCAAGCAAAAATATATAAAATGTATATTTTATTTACTTTATTAAAGTCATGAAATGTTCCATTGAATAACTGTTCTTTATATGCTGGCGTCTCAGACAATAATTATTTCTTGTGATTATATTCGACCCGTAATCGGTAGAAAAAATCCTCCTGTAACCGGCAAGGCCGCACAGATCAATCAGTCTGAGGTCATATCTGCCATAGGGAAACGCAAACATCGTCACTTCCCTTTCAAGATAGAGTTCCAGCACCCTTTTTGACAGATATATTTCATCGAACAGCTTTTTTCCGGTGTCCATATCGTACTTTGCCGTTATTTTTGTCAGATCAGGATGGCTCAGCGTGTGGGATTCAACGGAAACACCGGATCGGTCAAGCTCACGCAGCTTGCCCCATGTCAGGGACTTTGTCCCCCTGCACACAATATTGTCAGTGTACACGAATAGTGTCACCGGGTATTTGAATTCATTGACCAGGGGTAACAGTTTAGTGAACATTGAGTTGAAGCCATCGTCAAAAGTGATTACCATGACCGTATCGTAGAAGGATTTCCTTGATTCAAGCTTGCGGACAAGCTCTTTCAGCGGTACGACCGTAATCCCCAATTCACGAATTTTACTGAATTGCTCCAGCAGGGATTCACTTTTTATGGAAAAGGGCCCCTTACCGTCGATATTGTGGTATAGAATTATTGGAATCGCCAAAAGCCTCGATTCAATCTCTTTTTCCTTCTGAACCCATACAATACCCTTCTCAATTTTAAAACCGGGCGTATCGTAAATCATCCACAGTGATACAGACAATACAATCCCGAGAATGACCATCAGTACTATCGAGTTCACAATCGCGTTTCTTTTCATAAAATTCTCTGCTTGAGGCATATCGCCTCTTTTTGAGTATCGGGTGCTTTGCGATAATTTTACAGTCTTGTACCAATATATGTCTTTACAATTTCAAAGACGGATTATAATAATTTACTTCTCCAATTCACTGCAGGAGATATGAATTTCTATGATAAAGTTCACCAAAATGCATGGAACCGGAAATGATTATATCTACATAAATGCCATTAAGGATAAAATCAAAAACCCGTCAAAACTGGCGATAAAGATGAGCGACAGGCATTTCGGCGTCGGAAGCGACGGTTTGATCCTTATCCTCCCCTCCGATAACTCGGATTTCAAAATGAGAATTTTCAATCCCGACGGCAGTGAAGCCGAGATGTGCGGCAACGGCATAAGGGCCTTCGGGAAATACGTGTATGAAAAAGGGCTTACAAAAAAGAAGGATATTTTCGTCGAAACAGGGGCGGGACAGCGGCATCTCTCCATGAAATTAAAAGCGGGAAGGGTCAATTCCATCACGATCAACATGGGCGAACCCATCCTTCAGCGGGAGAGAATACCGATGATAGGAAAACCGGGAATGGTAATCGACGAACTGCTTCATTTGGACGATGGAGCAAAATTCAGCATAACCGCCATTTCCATGGGAAACCCGCATGTTGTGATATTCGTGGAAGATATTGACAGATTCCCCGTTGAAAAATACGGCCCGGTGATAGAGACAAATTCCCTTTTTCCGAATAAAACCAATGTCGAGTTCATAAAAGTGCTCAATGACACTGAGATCGTTCAACGGACATGGGAGCGTGGCGCCGGCGAGACGCTTTCATGCGGGACCGGCGCAGCGGCAGCGACCATTGCATGCATACTCAACAGAAAGACAGGAAGATCCGTCACGGTGCATTTGAGGGGCGGTGAACTTTTCACTGAATGGGACGAGGCCAGTAATCAGGCGTATATAACGGGACCGGCAACAGAAGTGTTCGAAGGCACATGGGACGAGTAAGGATCAAAGCTCCCAGAGCGCTTTGTCAGGCACCCCCTTCTCGATGACAATCACCCGCTTTATTGAAGGGACGATGGAAGTTATTGTTTTTTCAAGAGCCTTCCTGAAAAGCGGCTCCGATCCTTTGATTAAAATATCCTTGTTCAGCACCATATCGGAATCTATGTCAATGACGCATTCACTTCCGCCCGGCGACGCACCTTTCGTTTCGCCGAATATCCAGATTTTTCTCAACCGGAGGATGACCGGCACGGTGAAAGAGGTGTTTTCATAAACCGAACCCGCAACGACCGCGTTAAAAAGGTATTTCACCTTGCGTTCGTCTGATTCGTAAACAGGAATATCCCTTTTTTCCTTCAGAAGGGTCACGCCGTCTAAAGACGGCAGGAAAAGGGTTACGGTGGTTCTGTCATCCAGCAGCGGTATCGAAGGAAAAATATCAAATATGTTCTTTTCAATATGAAGGCAGAACATGCAATAATCGAAAATAAAAAGCAGGGACAGCGCAATTATCAGTATCCTGTTTTTTTCCTTTGGATCGGCCTTTCCCCTTTCGTAGAGACTCAGCGTATAGGCCACCGGATAATCCGTAACCCATTTCCCCGCTTTGGAAAAGGCCGTCTTGATGCCGTCCGAAATTGCTTTTACCGATAATTTCATTGGTTTTTCATCCGATTGAAGGCATTTAATACACAGGTCTGCCTGGAATCAAGGATTTTTTTGAGTGTCCCTTATAATCCTGTTGTAACGCTGGATAAAATTGGCCACTCCTCTGGCGATTCCCTCGGCAACCTGTGCCTGATAAGACCTTTTTAACAGCAAAGCTGATTCCCTCGTGTTGGTGATATACCCGATTTCAACAAGTGATGCGGGCATAAGCACTCCTCTCAGGACAAAGAAATCCGCCTTCTTTACGCCCCTGGACTTCGATTCTTTTACCATGTTACCGATGCCATTCTGAATCGATTCAGCCAGGAGGGCGCTCTCTTTCTGTATCTGCGTGGTGAGCATCATCGCTTCGATGTAATCGATATCACCGTGACTTTTATCGGAGTCCGCCTTTTCTTCGAGTATAATGACGTTGTTCTCAAGAGCCGCGGTATTTCTCGCGTCTTCGTTTGTGGGGTTCTGTGAAAGAAAATATGTTTCATAACCGGTTATTTTACGGGAAAGTGACGCGTTTACATGGATGCTGAGGAATATTCCGTTTACCTTTTTTTTGAGCCTGGAGTTCGCAAGCTCTGTCCTTCTGGAAAGGGGGATAAAAGAGTCACCTTTTCTTGTAAGTATAATTTTTACATCTTTGATCCTGCCGGTAAGCTTTTCCGCCAGAATTCGGCCAACATCAAGGGTTATCTTTTTTTCATGGATGCCCCCTTTCCCAATGGCACCGGGATCTTTTCCGCCGTGGCCCGGATCGATTACGATAAAACCGATTTTATCTTCGCCGGGAACCGTGTACTGCCGTACGTCTTTATCTCCCTTATTTATGATGTTATCGGTCACGGCATCTCCCTTATCGACGGTAATCGAATCGCCCTGCTCATTCATTACCGTGTTCCGGTAAAAACTCCCGAGAATCGTCCGGACTGCCTCCAGGGGTATCAACACTTCGCCACGGTCGCGAATGACGGCGTAATCCGACCGGTACAGCTCACCGTCGATGATAAAAACCGACAAATTAACATTAAACACGGCCAGATGCCGTTCATGATACACCTTGCATTTCTGCGTCAATACATCAAAGTTTTTCTGCAAACCCAGACGTTCGGTTAAATTATGGAAGGACACATATTTAAGGCCCCGTACCGTGCGTATCGGGATTTCATCCGCTTTCAAATGAACGGACAGGAGGACCACAATCGCGGCTGCGATTAACGGTGCGAATCCTTTAAAACGGGTTGATCTGGAAAATACTGTCACAAGGTATCCGGCAGTTCGCCGCGAACGGCATTTATTGAGAAAAAAAATACATTTTTCCTGAAAAAAAAGATATTGCTAATAATTCCAATGATTATAGAAATCGTCAAGATCAATTCACCTGACTAAACCAGTATTTTGTCTATACCCGTATCGTATCAAAACAAAAGGTCAAATCGATGAAAAATACATTCCGTTATCGTCTGTTAATCCTCCTCGCCGCCGGTGTGTGTGCCGCCTTATTCTCGTGCGGAACAGACGATTCACCCATCGATTCGACTTCCGAACATTTTAAGGCGATTATCATTTCAGGAAACTCAGCCATCCGTATTGACCCGATACTTTTTTCATCAAGGGTGGCCCTGTTGAAAAAAGGCGAAGTCGTTGAAGTGATTGAAAGGTCCAAAACCAAAAGCTGGATCGGGAAAACCAATGATTACTGGTTTAAAGTGCGCAGGAACAGCGGCATCGTCGGATGGACATTCGGTACCAACATCAAACTTCTGAGACCCGGCACCGCGTCTCTGGAACAGTACATCAGCGATTTCATGAAAGACGATTCAAAAGAAGTCATCAAAGCGCTTACAGGAAAGTGGTGGAGTGTGAACAGTTTCGGCGACTTTACAAACCACTGTATCGAAATCAAGGACGATAACACCTATAAGTCTTATACGAAAGGAGGAGGCGCCTTTTTTTCAGGCGAATACACGTTCGATTTCAACAAAAATCAAATAATATTCCTGAAAGGGGCGACATTTGGAAATTCCCTCGATATGATCAAACGCGGCCAGACCTACATGCTTCAGAAAGAGCAGGAAGACCAGATAGTCCAGTTTAAACGAATAGCCGCGGAAATAAAAGATGAGCCGGAACCGGAACCGGAAAAAAAAGTCGAAGCCGCCGATGAAACTAAGACTGAATAAATATCTATCACAGTGCGGCCTCGGTTCCAGGAGAAAGGTCGAAGAGTTCATCAATTCAAGAAGAATAACCCTTAACGGCGCCACCGTTACCGAACTGGGCACCACCGTTGACACCGAAAAGGACTCGGTCAGGCTCGATTCGAAACCCCTTGTCCCCATATCCCATAAATATTATCTCATACTCAACAAACCGAAAGGGTACATCACCACTACCGACGACGTCCACGGCAGACCGACCGTGATGGATCTGGTGCCGCAAAAATACAAGCGCCAGGGGGTTCTCCCGGTCGGAAGGCTCGATAAGGACACCGAGGGGCTGCTTCTCCTTACCAATGACGGCGATCTGGCACACAAGCTGAACCATCCGAACTATAAAGTGACTAAAGAATACTATGTGGAGATAGAAAGGCCTCTGGAGGATTCTGATATAAAAAAAATCGAAGATGGAATTTACTTATTCCAACTGGGCCTTAAAACAAGGCCGGCCGCGGTTCAATTCGCGGACAACACACGGCTTCATATACTGATCACGGTACAGGAAGGGAAAAAACGCCAGATTCGTTACACCTTTAAAAACCTCGGATACAAGGTCATAAAACTGAAAAGGACCGCCTACGGACCGCTGAAACTCGGGTCGGTGAACAGGGGGTCCATTCGGGTATTAAAATCGGTTGAAACGCGGATGCTGAAATCGATGGTTACTGACCGATAGCCGCACCCTGTCATATTCCCGTGTAAACATCCCGCATCACCCAATTAATTGCTTATGCTCCATATAAGACCTGTCGAAAAAAATACTGACCCTTCTTATATATATGATGGGTGTAAAAACCAAATCACCGGTAAATCCAAGAGGAATTCATGCAGGATATAGATTTTTATTCCGGAAAAAATCTTCATAAATACCCGCCGCGGTTCGAGAGTGCAGATCCTGAATTCTTTACACGATCCATGAAAAATATTTCATCGGATCATGACAAGAACAGGAAAAAAGCAAGCAGACTTCTTTTTTTGATTTCTGCGCTCTGTATAATCTCTTTCACCACAGGATTGATAATCGGAATAAAAGTCACCGGTGAGCCAGACCGTGAACTTATTGACCGGCACACCTACTCGGCAATGACCGACATCAGTAAAAAGGTCACCGACCTTATTCAGAAAGAAAACGCATCGTCCAGGGTGAACATTTATCCGAAAAATGAATTCCCTTTTGTGATTCGTGTCGGAGAGGATTTCCCGGAAACAAAGACTCAGGAGATCGCCCAATACCTGAGCAGAAAGGGCCACAGGATCATATTATCAAAGAACAACCAGAATTTTCGCGTATATGTCGGGCCTTACAAATCGAAAGTTGACGCGGAAAATGCTTTACAAAAAATTCACGCCTACAACAGTGACCTTGTCAACAAGATCAAAGTGATACAGAGATTGTGATTAATAAACAGAATGCAAAGATCCGGCACCGTCACTGTCAGAAAAGCGGAAGATAAAGACGTCGAAGATATCTACCTGATGCTCCGGCCCTATTGGCTCAAGGGGCTAATTCTTGAAAGAACCCAGGAAGACATCAGGCAAGCACTGATCCATTTTCATGTCGCACTCATTAATGGGTCCGTTGTCGGCGTTATTTCATACCATGACTACGGGAAGCATTTAAAAGAAATCAGATCTCTGGCGGTGAAGGAAGAATTCGCGAAACGTGGAATCGGAACACGACTTGTTAAATCCCTGGTACGGCACCTGCGGAAAACCGAAAAACCCAAAATTTTCGCTCTCTCATACACACCTGTTTTTTTTGAAAAGAACGGTTTTAAAATCGTAAACAAGGAAACACTTCCGGAAAAAATCTGGAAGGACTGCGTCAATTGCAAAGACGTTGAACATTGCGGTGAAACAGCGCTAATACTCCCGCAGTAACACGGACCGTTTAATCCGGGATTACCCGGAATGAATCAACGATTTTCAGGAGATCTTTTTCCAGATCATTGAACCTGGAAGCGGGTGAAATGATCTTTACAAAATATCCCCTTTGCGCCGACTTGAAATAACCTTCGAAACCCCTGAGCGTTATCTCACCGTTGAAAGTAAACGTATCGACAACGGCATTCTCCCCGTTTTTTACCGTCTTCCTTTCTATGTCGCCCTGGCCTGCGGCAAGGTCCCAGTGTGTTCTGATATCAGAAATTGACGACACCGGCGCCCGGTACCGTTCCGCTTCTATTGCGACAAGCGCGTCGTAAGGCGATCCCGGGTCCTGTTCACCCACGCGTATGCCCAGAAGAAGCCCTCTTCGCTCATACCCCGCTTTTCGGATTGTTTTTTTTCTGATAACCTCAACGTGCCCCTTCACGGTCAGAGAAAACCTCATCCTCTCGTCGCCAAGGACAATATTTTTTTCAGGGTCAAGGAACATAACCGGAAACGCCTCAAGAGCGGTTTCTTCGTATCTGGTCCCTTCCTTTTTAATCATGTCATTTATTATTTCAGACGCCCTCTTCTGCGCGCGGAAAACATTGTAATCCGTAGAGGGCATGGCGATGATTGATTTCAACATCAGAAGTGCCTCGACCCGATGCCGGTTCCTCATCAATTCCTCTGCCTGATGTATGTGGAATTCGATCCCCACCGGTGACACAGGTTTTTGCAACACCCCGGGAGTTCCCAGCGTTCTCACCTTTCCGGTTGAATCAAAAAAGTAAGTATTCCCCTCACGGTCCCGCACTCCTATCCAATCAGGCATCTGCGCATTGACGCGGCAAAGCGGGATAACGACAATAAAACAGATAAATGCAATTCGAAGGGGATGCATCGATCAAAGAATCGATAGAAGGATTATGCCGCTCACTATAATAAGCCCCACGACAAACGCCAGTATAAAAAGCAATTTATTGTCGACTTTCGCCACTTCAACCCCCTCTTCCACCGGTTTGTCTATCAGGATTTTTACGTTTTCTTCCTCGATGATTTTCGCAAGTATTCCTTTTGCCACCAGCGTATAGACTATATATCCGCTTTTATCCATCGGTATCTTGGCCTTTACCCTCCCGGTCACAGGGTACCTGCCGCCTGATTCATCAAAAGCGTTCAACGCATTCAGGACCTTCTCCGATATCACGTCATTTCCCGTCAGAAGAACCTTGATCTTTTCCCCGACAGAAATGTCGTTTATGTATTTACCTTTTACCGGGGCGACAATCGCCTTCCCCTCGACCACATAGTCCGCCTCATTTTCAATTTTTGCGACCCTTTCGTCCTCTACCGCCGCTTCCACCGGCACTTTGAGTGATGAGTCCGTGTCGTCATGCGCCGTTCCCGGCGTTTCAATCTCGATACCCGCAAGGTCCAGGGCCAGTGAACTCGTTGCGCCTATTTCAACCTGGCACTGAATTTTTGGCGGGCCCAGAATCGCATTCAGCGCCTCCGACACCAGTACCGTTATCCTGTCGATGTCCTTTTCGTTCACGTGCGGAAATATATCCTGCTCAATAAACAAGCTCATCAGACGATCGTTGAACTCAGATAATTCCGCAGATTCTTCCTCATCACTGATATTCTTTAATTGATTGTATAGCGATTTCCAATCCTCGAAGATCCTTATTTTCTCGAAAAGGGTGCCGTTTGTGACCGTTGCAGAGGTTATATTGGAAATATAATCTTCGATGTTATTAAAAAACGCGAGGAAAAGTCCCGATTCATCTTTTGTGCCATTAATAAATTTGGCCTTTATCACGGTAATGTCCTGGAGCTGTCCCGACGCCATTGCCTTGGCTTTTTCGATATCTCCAGCGGTGTATCTCAGGGAAATATCGACGAGTTTCGTTTTTTCACCCAACGATTCATACTGCTCGGCCATAGATCAATCCTTGTTCCCGGCGATACACTTTTCCAGGATTTCATATTTTTTTTGAGGGCTTAATGTTATAATTTTTCGGACTCCCATCAGGACTTTATGCTTATACCTCAGGGACGTTTCAAGAAGATAGAAACATTCTTCCTCAAGTCTGTCCGTAACAATAATTTTATCAAGTGGGACTTTGATTCCTACTGCGGGGCCTAAAATTGTTACAAGGTGCCTCGGATTAAGGTACTTCAATGATAATTTGTCGGCCTTTATTTCAAGACGCCTTAAATCAGTGTATTCCTTCAGCTGATCGGATATTACTCTCTGCCAATTTCGAGGATTATCGGTAAAAAGGACAGCTACTGATTTGTTTTTCTCCGATACCATTACTTTGATGTACGTATTGTTCGATTTATACGAAAGCAGAAGTCCAAAAAGACTGTCGTCATGTGTTTTCCGAACATTTTTCTCTAATGCTTTCATCATTGAGCATCACACCGGAAAATATTGAGATTGAATACTCTTCCTTATCAATCTCATGGAGTAAAGCTCTTCCAGCGCCCTGTGCAATTCCCGCGCGGAAGTCCCCATAAATTTCCCGATTTCATCCGCTGTCGCGGTCTTGTTGATCCTGAGATAATCCAGGATGTCCCTCTCTTTTTCATCGAGATGTCCGATAAAATATGCGTGATTACGGCATATTCCCTCGGTTATCACCGCCATTTTATCCTTATTATAAGAGGAATAGGAATCAAAGACTAAGTCAATATTAATTTCCACGGCTTCTGATATATTTTTAAGTTTGATAAAAAATGGGGAAGGGGATATTTTTGAAAGCCGGATAAGCTTGATGATCAGCTCGTCTATGAATGACGAATCCACCACGCTGACTTTCTCAAAATCGAGCAACAGAGTTTCATCTTCATGCATCGCTTTCATCTTATCCTGAATTCTTTCAAAGAAGGCGCGGCCCATCTGTCGGGTAATAAGATCCGGTACTGTAATTTTCATCTCCGCGGATATTTTAGTAAGATTAATAATCATATTCGTTCCCATTTGCGTTTATGAAGACAATGTTATCGATACCTGGGTGCCGCTGAATCGCGACAGCTCATTTTTTGAGAACATGACCGCGGAACCCTGGGTTTTCTTATGATACAACGTTGTGACATACGCGTCCTCGGAACGAATGAAAAGAATCCCGTTGAGCATTTTTACGATCGAATTGACCTGGCACAGGCCATAACCGAATTCCCTCTTGCTTGAGATCGGCATTGTGATCGCTTTCTCGATCAGATCCGCCGTCGAATCATAACTGACGCTTGCAGTATTCTCGAAACTTTTCCTGATGCCTATTCCGGAGTCAGAAATCACGAGCCGCACAATGTTTTCCTTCCCCATCGAATACGTCTGCATCGCGAGAAAACCTGAATCAAGGCTGTGCTCATATATATTCTGGCAGAGCTCGGATATGACTGTGACGAAGTACTCGATAATATTGTCGGTCATCCGGTATTTGAGAATATTGGATGATCGTTTCCGGAAAAGGGCTATAATCTCACGAATAACTTTTATGCTCTCCCTCTCCTTGTTCGGAATTTCCGTTATTTCAATAACGCTCTTGCTGAACGCGCTCCTTTTATAGAGCATTTTTTCACTCAGCATTTCATCTGTCACAAAAAGACCGTTTCCGAAAAAGTCCATTCTGTCCAGGTACTGGTGAATGGGAATTGGAATATTGATAAGCTTCAGCCGGTCTCCCCGGTTTTTAAGATATAGCTTCCCCAGCAACAAAAGCGAAATCATCGAGTAAGGTTCGATGAATGCGATTTTCGATAAATCCAGGGTCCTGGCGCCTGTGAGGACATCATCTTTGATGTCAATTATCTCCTCAAAGTAGTTAGGGTCCCGGAATTTGTCTGGAAGCAATATAACAGTGGATCTATCCATCTATCCCCATTCGCCAAGTTATCCGCTATAGTACATCTTCGGACATCAGGACATTCCAATTGAATTATAATAAAAAAAAAACCGGCCGATTCGGCCGGTTTTTTCTGTGTCTATAAAAGTCTATCCTAGTACATTCCCGGCATTCCGCCGCCGCCCATTCCGGGCATCGGCGCTTTTTCATCTTCTTTCTTGTCGGTAATGAGCACTTCCGTTGTCGACAGCATCCCGGCTACGGAAGCCGCGTTCTGCAGTGCGCTGCGCACGACTTTCGCCGGATCGATGATACCGGATTTCATCAAATCGACCCATTCAAAAGTTGACGCATTGAATCCGATCCCGTTTTTCTCGCCCCTCGCTTTCTCAACGATAACTGAACCCTCAAGGCCCGCATTATAGGCGATTTGCTTCATTGGATACTCGATTGCCTTCATGACGATTTCGGCGCCTATTTTCTCGTCACCGGTGAGTTTCTCCATGACTTCCTTTACTGATTTCTGTGCGTACAGCAGAGTCAGACCGCCGCCGGGTATGATTCCCTCTTCAACAGCCGATCTCGTTGCGGAAAGCGCGTCTTCAACGCGGGCTTTCTTTTCTTTCAGCTCGATTTCGGTTGCAGCTCCCACATTGATAACCGCAACTCCGCCAGCCAGCTTCGCTTTTCTTTCCTGAAGTTTCTCGATATCATAATCAGAAGTTGATTCCTCGATCTGGTTCTGTATCTGGGCTATCCTTCCCTTCACGTCCTTCTGGGTTCCGGCGCCTTCAATAATCGTGGTGTTTTCCTTGTCAACGATGATCTTTTTCGCGCGGCCCAGCTTGTCTATTGTCGTGTTTTCGAGTTTCATGCCGAGATCCTCGGAAATCACGTTTCCGCCGGTGAGGATGGCGATATCTTCAAGCATGGCTTTTCTTCTGTCGCCGAAACCTGGCGCTTTCACCGCGACACAGCTGATCGTTTTCCTCAACGTATTCACGACGATAGTGGCCAGTGCCTCGCCTTCGACTTCCTCTGATATAATAAGAAGCGGCTTTCCGCTCTGGGCTACTTTTTCCAGAATTGGGAGCAGATCCTTCATGGATGAGATTTTTTTGTCATGAATCAACA
Source organism: Spirochaetota bacterium (assembly GCA_041737965.1). Taxonomy (GTDB): domain Bacteria; phylum Spirochaetota; class UBA4802; order UBA4802; family UBA5550; genus JAFGJK01. The sequence continues at coordinate 83,648 of JBGSQT010000012.1, forward strand.
GAAACGCGTCATCCAGTACCGCCTGCATCGTTTCAGTGTCGGTCGCCATATAGGGAGAAATGTAGCCCCTGTCAAACTGCATCCCTTCGACAACCTCCAGATGCGTTTCAATGGATTTCGCTTCTTCAACGGTAATGACGCCGTCCCGACCAACTTTATCCATGGCGTCTGCGATAAGGTTTCCGATCTCATCATCGTTGTTCGCAGAGATTGCGGCAACCTGGGCGATTTCCTTCTTATCCACAATTTCCCTGGAAGTTGAGGCGATAAAATTAACCGCGGACTCAACGGCTTTGTCGATTCCGCGTTTCAGACTCATGGGATTGGCCCCTGCGGTGACGTTCTTCAGGCTTTCTTTGAAAATTGCAGCAGCCAGAATTGTCGCGGTTGTGGTGCCGTCACCGGCGTTATCATTCGTCTTTGTGGCGACCTCTTTCACCATCTGGGCTCCCATGTTTTCAAAGGGATCTTCAAGTTCGATTTCCTTGGCGACAGTGACTCCGTCTTTTGTGACCGTGGGGGAACCGAATTTTTTATCAATTACAACGTTCCTTCCCCTGGGTCCGAGCGTGACCTGTACCGCGTCATTGAGCTTTTTTACGCCCTCAAAGATGGAGCGCCGGGCTTCTTCATTATACTGTAACACTTTTGACATTTTTTTCCTCTCTTTAAAAGAATTATTCTCTAAATTACTTCAGAAGATATTGTGCTATTTGATGATTGCGAGAATATCGCTTTCTGATACGATCAAATAGTCCTTTCCGCCGTGTTTCACTTCAGTTCCGGAGTATCTGCCGTACAGAACTATATCCCCTGACTTTACCGTCATCGGAATGAGGTCCTTTCCGTCCCTCTTGCCTTCTCCCACAGCCACAACTTTACCCTGCTGCGGTTTTTCTTTCGCAGTATCAGGAACATAAATTGAGCCGATCTTTTCAGTGTCCTCTTCGACCATCTCGATAAGAACACGATCTCCCATTGGTTTAATAGCCACTTCGAACCTCCTTTTATGGTTACAAAAAATTATTAGCTTGATTGTATTGAATTTCAAGCCGGTTAAACATATATGAAGTTAGATTGTTAGCACTCAATAAAGCGAGTGCTAACAATCTATTAATATACAGTATCACACTCTCTTTCAAACCTAATAGCAGCTGGTTGTTAGTGATTTACGCCAATAATTATAAAATATGTTATAAAATCAACAAATATTATATAAATAAAATATTTCGTCTCTTTTAGAAAATAATTCATAAGGATTTTTCTTTATCAGTCTTCCCCCCCGTCTTGCGGACAAGCTCGATACCTTCAATAATCATTCCCTTGTCCACTGCCTTGCACATGTCATACATTGTCAAAGCCGCCACGGCAACACCTGTCAGCGCCTCCATTTCCGCCCCTGTCCTGTCCTCGATTCGAACCTCAGACTCAATCAGAATACCGGCTCCCGAGCTGTCATAGGAGATTCTGATGTCAGCATACGTGCAGTTGATTGGATGGCACAGAGGAATCAGTTCCGCCGTTTTTTTTACCGCCATTATTCCGGCTATTCTGGCAGCTTCAAAGGGATCGCCTTTCGGAAGGGATACCGCTCTAATGCGCTCCAGGGTCTCTCTCGACATCCTGACATATCCCCTGGCGGTGGCGGTTCGTTTTGTACTGTCCTTTGCCCCGATGTCAACCATGGACGCGCGGCCGTCCTTTGAGAAGTGGGAAAATTCCGTCATTTTGCAACCAGGTCTGAAGCGGGAATATCACCGTAATTTAATCCGGATTTTAGCCCGGTCAGATATTTTTGTGATTCCGTTATGTCGCCGATCAGATAAAATCCTGAAAGCCTATCAGCCTTGAAAAACAATTTTTTTAATATCCCCTTGTCCTCGAAAAAGCTCGATGCCGATCTTACCGACGCATCAGCTTCAATGGTGCACATTTCCGCTGAAAATACCCTTGTCCCGAAAGAATTCAATACTGCGGGATAAATTTCCCTTCCCATCACCGCCTTTTCACCGGCCGCATTCAGTCCGGCTACCCTCCCCTGCTTAACCGCGTTCATCCAGAGGGGGATGGTGCGGCCGTCGAATTCCGCGACATCTCCGCATGCGTATATACCCGGAATCGACGTTTCCATTCTTTCATTCACCACGATCGCCCTGTTAACCTTAATACCGCAGTCCAGCGCGAGCCCTGTGTTTGACCTTATCCCGACTGAGAAAATAAACATATCTGCCCCGAGCCTATCGCCGCCTTCAAACTCCAGCGCTTCGGCCTTTTCCCCGCCACTCAGCGACTTGATTCTCTTCCCCATGAAGAGGCGGAGCCCCTGTCTCGTTATCCAATCCGCGAAAAAACGGGCCCCCTCTTCGTCCAGCTGGTTCGGAAGAATCCTGTTGCTTATCTCCACAACAGTGACGTCAACCCCCATTCTAAGAAGCGAATTGGCCGCTTCAAGACCGAGCAGGCCCCCGCCGATCACTACTGCCGTTTTCACTGTGGAAGCGCATTCGTGCACCTTCTCCGCGTCCTCCAGCGTCCTGATGGCAAACACATTTTTAAATTTCAAAGAGTCTGCAAGGGGAACAAAGGGACTGCTGCCGCAGGCAAGGATGAGACTGTCATACTCATAGTGCGCTCCGGAGAGAGACGAGGCGATCTTTTTCGCCGGGTCGATTACGGTTATCCTTTCGTTGAGACGAAGATCAATTTTTTTTTCAATACACCACTCTTCTGTCAGGATTCGGAAATTTGATTTTGAGGCGACTGACCGATCACCTATGTATTCGGTCAAAAAAGGCCTGTAGTACGGTGCGTGGGCCTCGTCACTAATTAACGTAACATGCGCATCCTCATTTTTCCCGCGTATCTCCCTCGCGGCGGCGGTCCCGGCGGCCGATGAACCTATGATTACAATGCGATTTGATCCGCTCATTCCTGTCACGAAACCGTAAAGTCATTCTCCGCTTTCTTCATCGAAGTAAAGCGCTTGACTGACCTTATGCAGTAGTTGACGACGCCGGCAACGATATATATCGCGGTAACGGCAAATACGGCCCACATCCTGAAAAAGAAAAGAAGAAGTGCCATGCTTATGACCGTCGTGACAAGCGCGACGGGACCCTTTTTGTATATGACCGCAAAAAGCTTGTTGTAATCGATTTTCGACACCATAAGAAGCCCTATGCACACATACAGAAAGATAAACAGCTCCAGCGGGATATTGCAGCTGATTCTGCCGATATAGGGAAGTGACGCGTTGGACAAGCCCGGCATCGAGGCGATGGCGATTCCGGCGGCGGGCGATGGAAGCCCTGTAAAACCGTATTTTTCCTCTGAACTCGTGTTGAAGCGGGCGAGCCGGTATATGGCGCAAATCGGGTAAATCGGTGCGATAATCATTCCCGCGTCAAACCCGCCTCCGATGCGGGGCAGCTGTATTAAAAAAGATTGATAGGCAATCACCGCTGGCGCGATCCCGTAGGCGATACCGTCGGCGAGAGAATCGAGCTCCACGCCCACCTGGCTTACCACCTGCATCGCCCTGGCTACCGCGCCATCCATGGCGTCGAACATCGACCCGATGAACACCAGTATGCCCGCCATCATGATCGAGTCAGCGTCACCTTTACTCGCGAAAATAATCGCGAAAAAGCCCATCGTCATGTTGGACATCGTGATCATGTTCGGGACTAAGGATCTTTTTTTTATTATAAATTCGCCGATTTTCTTTCTTCGTGTCATCAAGCCACCTGCTGATTTAGTTGATGCCGGAAATATCCCGTCTTCAATATTGAATTAACGCAATCCGATCCGTCCCGTGTCAATTAAAAAACAACATGACGGCCCGATGGGCAATTATCGCGCATCCGGCATCCGGGTGGATGGACGATTCACGTTAACGCTTTTTTAAAAAATTGGTACAAAGCCGGGTGATCCTGCAGCACCATTGATGCCATGCGCAGATACCCCCTGTTGAGCGTTGTTTCAAGTGCGATGCACCTGAGTCCGGCGTCTACTGCCGATCGTATTCCCATTGGCGCGTTTTCCACCGCCACAGCCGTATCCGGGTTAACCCCGAGGCTCCTCAAAGCCGCAGAATACGGTTCAGGGTCCGGCTTTCCCCGTGTCACGTCGTCTGCGGTGATAACTACGCTGAAAAAACCGCGTATCCTCTCTGGCAGAATTTGATCAACTGATCTCCTCAATGAACCGGTAACCAGAGCCATGGGCACGTTTTTACTGCTTAGGAATTCCAGAATATCATCAATCAGCGGGAATGGGTGTATCGAGCATTCTTTGAATACACTGAGTTTTATTTCAATAAGTCTATTCAGCTCATCAATGCCGGGATTTTTCACACCCTTGTCGGCAAAAATATCGATGATCGAATCTTTCCCGGTCATTCCTTCGCGGATAAAAATGTCATGTTCCTGAACGCATATCCCGAACTCTGAAAGCGCGGCGATCCATGCGCCGGCATGGCATTTCATCGAATCGAGGACCACCCCGTCCATATCAAAGAGAACGGATTCAACTGTTCTCATGACAGTTCAGCAGACGTACGCGTCCCCTTCGAGAAATTCTTTGTGGATCACTTTTACCGCCAGCTCGGCGTACATACTGTCGATGACGCAGGAGATGCCGATCTCGGATGTCGATATCATTTCAATGTTAACACCATGTTCCGAAAGGACCCTGAATATCTTTCCTGCAACGCCGTATGAGGATATCATGCCGACTCCCACCGCAGACACGATCGAAATGTCCTCTTTTTTATCGACCGCCGATGCGCCGAGTTCATTTTTCAGGTTTCCGCAAAGCTCCATGGCTTTTTCGAGATTGCTCTTAAGAACGGTGAAGGATATCGATGCCTTGTTGTCCTTGCCGGTGGACTGCACGATCATATTGACATAAATTTTATGATCTCCAAGAATCCCGAAAAGCTGCGCGGCTATGCCCGGCCTGTCCGGTATGTCCCGGATGGTAATTTTTGCTTCGTCCATTTTCGAGGTGACGCCGCTTATTACGAATTTCTCCATCATTTCCTCCTTCGGCATGACGATCGTACCCTCTTCATAATTGTAGCTGGACCTGACATGCAGTCGTATATTGTATTTTTTTGCGAATTCCACGGAACGTGAATGCAGGACCCCCGCGCCGAGCCTCGCCAGCTCGAGCATTTCCTCGTAACTGATCTCCTTCAGCTTTACCGTATTCTGTATAAGCCGCGGGTCTGCGGTGAAAACACCGTCGACGTCAGTATATATTTCGCAATCCCTGGTCCCCAGAACCGCCGCAAGCGCCACCGCCGAAGTGTCCGACCCCCCGCGGCCGAGCGTGGTGATGTTCTCGTCGGCATCAATCCCCTGAAACCCGGCGACAATCACCACCTTTTTCCCGTCAAGCGACTGGTGTATCTTATCGGTGGAGATGCTTTCGATTTTTGCGTTGCAGTAATTTCCGTCGGTGACCACCTTGATCTGCGACCCGGTATAGGATATCGCGTCGACGCCTGTTTCATGAAGCGCCATCGCAAGAAGGGAAATGGACACCTGTTCGCCCGTTGAAAGAAGCATGTCCATCTCCCGCCTGTCCGGATTGGCGGTTATCTCTTTTGAGAGCGCCACAAGCTGGTCAGTGGTCTTTCCCATCGCTGATACGACAACGACAACGGCATAGCCGTTTTCCACATAACTCTTGATGCGCTTGGCGACGTTTTTGATTTTTTCCGGAGTACCGACCGACGTGCCGCCGTACTTCTGTACGATGATTTTTTTCTGCGCCATAATTTTTCCCCGCCTATGCCTGGCACGGACATTTCCAGTCCGGCAATTAATAGTAAGCACAGTAACGGCAGAGGCGGATTACGGTCAATAAAAAATGAGGGGGATTGGTAAATTATTGAAAAACATGCGGAGGCCGTTCCGGATATCAGAAATTTTGAACTGTATTCGCGCCTGAACCAACTGTGACTGTAGCTTTAGATCCGAATGCTTTGTCACTGAACAGCTTTCCATAATATGTTGCGGGTGTACCGGATGGGTCGTAATTGGCACGATACATATCATAGCTTCCGGGCGGGACATCAGTCATCACGTAATTTGAACCGGCCGCCGCATAGACCGCCAGGGGCGGGACGTTGAAGTTGCCGACGTTTTCTTCGTATTCGTTCCACAACTGCTGGTACCGGTCAAAACTTGTGCACCCGTCGGTGATATTTTTGTTCCACAGCTCCAGGTAGGTCTCGGTGCGCATGTAATTGTCCAGATACTGGTCGGGGTAAAGGCCGATTGACGACGGCAGCTGTGGCATATCGCATGTATGGCCCCTGTTTTTTAAGGGATCGGTATCGCGAGTATAGTCGGTAATCGGGCTTCCGGCCGGCACCGCAATTATCATGGCTGCCGCTCCTGAGTTGTTGCCGCTGATCGATCCGGTGAATCCGGGAGTGTATGCCCGGGCGATTGAATTCAGGTTCCCGCCGAGTCTTGTCTCCCCGGCCTTCATGTCCCTCAGCCAGTCCGACGGACCGTAATAATGAATGATCCTGAAAGCACCGGCATCGTAGGTCTCAAGTTCGTACATTTTTATGAAATTCTTCAGCACCATTCTGATCTCCAGCACCTGGGTCGTGCCGGATCTCACCAGGAGCCCCCCTGAAATCGGTATTAAGAGAGGAAAGGTCCTGTTGATATAGGAACCCTCATATTTCAGTGAATCGGTATAATTGCTGATCTGCTGATCGTTGAAATTATAACCGTTCACCGTGACATCCATGAAATTCACCTGCGTGTCCTGGACATACTGCCATCCGGTTTCGTCCTGCAGGTATTTCCTGGCCCCGTCCGCCACCATTTTACGCACATACAGCATCAGATACACGTAGGTCGACGAAGGGACGTCGTCGTTCTGAAGAAGGTACCCGGTTCCGTTGAAAAAAATGTTTCCGTTGTCGCCGATAGAGGCCACGATACCCTGGCGGTAATTGCTGAACTTGTGTGTATCGCCGCGGTAATCCACAAGTCTCATCTCCGCAATATCGATACCGAAGAAAGACGGCGCCACATCCGCGGTCGGAGCCGTATAATCGACAACCGAATCATCCATCATCCAGGCACTGTCCGGATCGAGTGCCGCCCAGGGCGCAGGGTTATTTGACTCGTAGGTCCCCTTTATGACCACCGCGAGTGAATTCGTTTCCATGTTGGTGAGCAGAGGATCGTTGTTGCAATTAATGAATACAACGGTCAATCCGCACAGGATCATCGTCAGTATGGTGCTTTTTCGTATCATCTTTATAAGTGTTCCGCCGGTCATATGTTGAAGTAGAGCATGATGCCCGCATTGACGATATGGCCGTTGCTCCTTGCCCCCGGCAGATAGCTCTCATACAGAAAAATATAATCTATCCTCAGTCCGATATTCACTATCCGCCCGGCCGGGAACGAAAGCTCGAAACCGGCCATAAACATGATGTCCCACTGGTTTCTCGATTCTGGCATCACCTTTAGCCAGCATCCTCCGGCTCCGGCTTTCAGCTGAAAACGGAGGGGAAGATTTACCGGTAGAAGAAAAAGAACATTCCCGTATACCGGCACAAGTGTGAGATCGTTCACTCCGTTCGATTCATAGTGCTGGTATGAAGAATCGAGTCCAAGTTTAAACAGCTCGAAGGGGGTGGTGTACCTGAAAAATATTCCTCCCGCCAGGGCGGTCTTAACAAGGTCCGCGGTCGGACCTACCGGGGTGACCGGTCCAAACCATCCGCCAACCTGGGGTTTCGCGAAATACTCAGCCTGGTCCCGAACCGCAAAACACTCATCCGATGCGGAAAAAATGATAAAGGCCGAAAAAATCGATGTCGCAATTAACTTTATCGTCAATGATTTCAATAAAAAAAACCCTGGTTATAATGAAATTAAACTATAAGGAACGGCTCTGAAAAATATGTTACAAAGCACGGTTATATTCCTGGAATACCATTATATGTCAATAATTTTAAATTAATCCAAACGCAGACGCCCTGTCTTCTAAAGGAGGATCGAAATAAATCCTGTGAAGATAGAGTCCGTACGGGGGTGCGGTAATGCCTCCGTACTCCCTGTCCTTTTTTCCCAGTATACCGTCAATCTCCGAGGGATCTGAGCCGTACCGCCACATCTCTATTATTGTGCCTACTATGATCCTGATCATGTGATGAAGGAATGAGTTTCCCCTCACCGATATTTCGATCATTTCATTCATTTTTTCAATCCTGATTTCAGTGAGCCGTCGTACGGTATTCTTTCCTTCGGCTTCACTTTTTTTGCAGAACGATGAAAAGTCGTATTCTCCGGTTATCCTGCCGGCCACGGCCCTCATGTATGCGAGATCGATAGGCTCCCTCAGCCACATTGCCCTGTATCTCATGAAAGGGGATTTTTGGGGATAATTATATATATAATATCGGTATTCGCGCTCAACCGCATTGAATCTGGCATTAAAGCCCTCTTCCACCCTGTATGCGTTCTTCACCGACACGTCATGGGGGAGTATGCCGTTGAGCCCGATGCATATCTTCTGCAGCGATATGGTATCCGAAATATCAAAATGAATAACCTGGCCAAGGGCATGAACGCCGGCGTCGGTCCTGCCCGAAGCGACGATCCGTACTCTTTCCCTGGTAAGGACCTCAATGGCTTTTTCAATTTCGCCCTGAACGGATCGTCCATTTTTCTGGAACTGCCATCCATTATATCCGGTCCCGTCATACTGCACTATGCAGGCGATTCGTCTGATCCGATTCCTTCCAGTTCCTTTTGCCATTCGTCGATTTTCTGATTGATTATATCGTAGAGATCCCTTGTCATATCCAGAAGTTCACTTGGCCTTGATTTCGATGTTTTCCCTGCGCCGAAAAGCCGGCTTAAATATCTCTTGCATTTGTCAAAGTTCTCAATCCGTTTCTTTACGTCCTGTTCTTTTGAACCTATTTTTACCGTGAGAATTGCGGTCATATATAGAACGCCCTCATACCCCCAGTTCCTGTCCGAATCAGGTCCGAGATGGCCTACCGCCTCTACAGGTTCCTTCCCGGTCTGAATATAATCAAGAACCAGTACATAATACTGATAGGCTTTTTTATAAAAAAACGTAGATATTTTTTTATAGGGCTTTGCAGGATACTTTTCCGCAAGATCGTTGAACATCCACGCGGCTCTTATCGATGAAATCGCGTTTTTTATCGTAGGAGCCGTGTTTTTATTGCGAAAACTGTAGCAATCGACGACAAGAAGATACGTTGCCGCACCCATTTCATCGTTCCTGTCCTGCCTGAAATCAAGCTCACCAAAAAACTTTTTTATTGCATTTTTCCTCGCAGAAGTAAGCTCCCTTAATTTCTCAACTTCTTCTGGTTTTAATGCCTCGAAATCTTTAGGATATGAGGAATAGAGGCAGTTTGGGCAAACTGTTATTATATATGACAGAGGATTGATTTTCCCGAATTTCTTGCTTACCTCATAGAGACGCCGGAGCTCATCAGTGAGTTTACCGGCGATAAGCCGCCCCCCTCCCGAAAGCAGTTCCTCTTTGTGGAATTCATAGTCGCATACAGGGCATTTTGTAAGATTTTTCTGCCTGAATGTTACTTTTTTTGCATCTTCCGTCATGATCTCGGGCTCCACACATTATTTGGATTATTCAATATAATTAAGGAAAGGTAACAGGTAGAATAGTATTGACAAAGGTGCATTAATCAACAATATTTATGTAAAGGGTACCCTTTTTTTTGTCGAAAATACAATAAAACAGGATTCAAAGGATCCGGCGATGAATCATAAAATAGCGTTAATAATTTCATTTTGTATAACCATCCTGCTGACAAACTCGATCAGCAACACCGCGTATTCAGTGTCAAACTCGGTGAAATCGCAGGAAGATTATATATTCACGCTCGATGCGCTTCGAAGCATCGACATCATGATCGAAAATTTTTCTGATGAACCAGGTAAGGACAAATTTAATAACGTGAAGGCCCTTTTCAGGGATGCAAGCGAAAATCTTTACGGTCAAAACTTTGATATATCCTATCAAAAGTTCAGAAAAATGAAATTTTCTCTCATCGATCTTCTCGACGGGATTGCACAGAAATATCTTGACCGGACCAAGGAAATTCTTGACTCAACCCAAAAAGAATCATTTGAAATTCTTCTTAAGTACAGCAATAGAAACTCAACATTCACCAGTTATTTCAGAAAACCCTTTGATCCTTTACATGACATCAAGCCCTATGACGCGTCAAAATTTCATTACTTTTATACAAGGGGAAGGATAGAAACATATCTCCGGGACGGATATAAAAACTACCATGAGGCGCTGAAATCATTCAAGGACCCGGAAATCGATTTAATGCGCAAGAAAAAAAACATAACGCCAGCTAGTATGAATTTCATCATTTTAAGATATCTCGCGGTGATCGAAAACTGCAGACAGGCCAAGCAGCTTGGAATAGAAATACACAAGATTATGAACACAACGGAACTTGGCAGAAGTATGACAGAATTCGGCGTTTCGGGGAAGGCGATGGACCCGATATTCGATTATCGAATCCCCGATCAATACAAGGTTGACGCGAATGACAATCTTGGCCTGAGTCATGCACTGGAATTAAAGCGTATGGAAAAAAGGAAACAATAAATAAAAAACCGCTCCGGAATGGAGCGGTTTTTTTATTATTATTCTATTATATTAGACTATTTCTTTTTTTCCTTTTCCTTATCTTTTCCCTTTTTCTTCTCTTCTTTTGTCTCTTTTACCTTTTTCTTCTCTTTCCCTTCTGTATCCTTGGCCTTGGCAACGGCTTTTTCCTTTTTCTCGCGAACTACGAGCTCCACCATCGCCATTTCGGCCGCGTCACCGTCCCTTCGTTTGCCAAGCAGATAAAGCCGGGTATAACCGCCGTTTCTATCTTTGAATCTCGGAGCGATATTTTCGAAAAGCTTTTTCATCACATCCCTGTCGTTGACTATCTTCATTACTTCCCTCTTATCATGAAGCACTGCAGCGACATCGGTTCCCTTGGCAAGACTTTTTTTTGCCCTGGTAATAAGCTTTTCCGAGATCTTTTTTAATTCTTTCCCTTTCTCTTTTGTCGTGATGACCCTTTCTTTTGCAAAAAATGATGTCACCATGTTGCCATACATGGCCTTTCTGTGTGAATGGCTTCTGCCCAGCTTCTTTATGCTGTTCCTGTGTCTCATGTTTTACCTCGATTATTCCTTCAACCCAAGGCTCAGGTGGTACGCTTCCAATTTCGACTTTATCTCTTTAAGCACCAGATCGCTGTAATGCTTGGATTTTTTCAGCTCGTCTTCCGTCTTTTTTACAAGCTGTTCCAGTAGCGATATATCCAGGCTCTTCAGCGTATTGTACGCCCGCACTGAAAGTTCCACTTCATCGATTGATTTAGCCAGAAGGGTCTTCATCCTTTCAATATTTTCATCGATTACTTCAACCTCTTCCTCAACTTCCTCTTCGAAATTGATGAATATCGTCAAATGATCCTTTATAATCTTTGCCGCCTGGGCAAGCGCGTCTTCGGGTGAAATCGACCCATCCGTCCATATCTCAATTATAAGTTTATCAAAATCCGTTCTCTGGCCTACCCTGGTGTCCTCAATTTTTACATTTACTTTCTTTACCGGGGAAAAAATCGAGTCAATTGCGATGACTCCAATGGTCTCCGTATTCGATTTATTCACTTCGGCGGGAATATATCCTCTCCCTCTTTCAACCTGGACTTCCATATCTATCGACGCTGTGTCGTTTAAAGTCGCCATCACCAGATCCTTGTTCATAACTTCGACTTCAGGATCGGTATTGAAATCTTCACCGAGCAGATTCCCCGGGCCCTTCTTTGTAATATGAAGAACCTTCGGTAATTCACCATTATATTTAAACCTGAGTTTCTTTAGGTTTAGAATAATCCTAGTGATATCCTCATAAACACCGTCGATAGTGTAGAATTCATGCGGAACACCTTCGATTTTAATCGCTGTGATTGCTGACCCTTCAATCGAGGACAACAGTACTCTCCGCAATGAATTCCCTATTGTAAGGCCGTAACCCTTTTCAAAAGGCTCTGCAATAAACCTGCCGTAATTAGATTGCAGTTCATCATGCTCGAAAACAATTTTATTTGGCCTTTTAAATCCTTTCAGCAGGTTCTTGGGGGCTACTTTTACATCCATATTTACCGTTACTCCCCTAATATGTTTTTTGTCGCGATCTTATTACGTAATCTATTCCAGTCTCGTAATACGGCAGCGACTATTTTGAATATAACTCAACAACTAGCTGTTCGTTAAATGTCGCGGTAATGTCCTGTCTCATCGGCAGCCTCACAACCTTGCCGCGTCTGTTTTCAAAATCTATCTCAAGCCACTCTGGAATTGAATCTACAGCTTTCGCAAGCTTTATCGAATCTTCGATCATCACATTCCCGGTATAATTGCCTTTCACCTGTATTTCGATTCCTTCTTTTATCATGTAGGAAGGAATGGTTACATTGTTATTGTTTACCATTACGTGCCCATGCTGGATCAGCTGGCGTGCCTGAGACCTGGATGAAGCGAATCCCATCCGATATACCGCATTATCGAGTCTTCTTTCCAGAAGTGAAATCAGATTGTCGCCTGTGACACCTTTCATTCTTACCGCATCAGCGAAAATCCTTCTGAATTGGCTTTCCAGTATGCCATAGCTTCTTCTGATTTTCTGTTTTTCCCTCAGCTGGACGGCGTAATCGGACATTTTTGCTCTTCGCTTTCTGGGAGGTCCCGGAGGAAATTTTCTTTTCCCCTTTACCGGACATTTTTCAGTAAGGCAACGCTGTCCTTTCAGCATCAAGGGAGTCATCTCCCTCCTGCAAAGTTTGCATCTCGGTCCTGTATATCTTGCCATAATTCTTTACTCCGTCACACGCGTCTTCGTTTTTTTGGCCTGCACCCATTATGAGGTACAGGTGTTATATCTTTGATTTTTGTTATATTGATTCCCGACTGATAAAGTGAACGAATCGCCGCTTCTCGGCCGATGCCGGGACCCTTTACAAAAACTTCGATTGTCTGGATTCCAGATGTATCAATTGCCTTTTGCGCGGCATTTTTAGCTGCCGTCTGCGCAGCAAAGGGTGTAGATTTTCTTGAACCTTTGAATCCTTCACCGCCTGATGAAGCCCAGGATATTACATTCCCCTGCATGTCAGTTATTGTAATAATAGTATTATTATATGTGGCCTGCACATAGGCCCGCCCGATGGGGACGTTCTTTTTCTCTTTCTTTTTGGTCCTGACCTTTTTCTGTTTCACCGGTTATACCTCATTTCTTCCTTTTGCTACCTATCGGTTGCCGTTTATTGCCTTTTCGTGTCTTGGCATTATTTTTTGTATTCTGCCCTCTTACTGGCAATCCTTTTCTATGACGGATACCCCTGTAACACCCGATGTCCATCAGTCGTTTTATGTTCATTGCGACTTCAGTTCGCAAATCACCCTCGACCTTAAATTTTTCAATCGCTTTTCGAATATTATTGATTTCTTCGTCGGCGAGGTCCTTGACTCTCGTATCGGGATCTACTTTCGCCTCTCCAAGTATAACGCGCGAAACATTTAGTCCTATGCCGAAAATATAGGTCAAACCTATTTCAACGCGTTTGTTATTGGGTAAATCGACTCCTGCAATTCGTGCCATAAAAAAGTATCCTTTATGATTTTAGTGTTTTTTCACCGTTCTGATTTTCTGACGCTGTTTGTGCCTGGGATTGGTGCATATCACCCGCAATACGCCTCTACGCTTGATTACTTTGCAATCATTGCAAATTTTCTTGACTGAAACTCTCACTTTCATATAGACCTCTGATTTCGCTCAGTGATTCTGAATTAATTCTTGCTCCTGTAAGTTATGCGGCCCCTGTTTAAATCATATGGAGAGAGCTCCACTGTCACCTTATCGCCCGCCAGGATGCGTATATAATGCATTCTCATTTTTCCTGATATGTGTGCAAGCACCACGTGCCCGTTGTCTAGCTTTACCCTGAACATTGCGTTTGGCAAAGGTTCCACCACTACTCCTTCAACTTCAATAGGTTCTTCTTTCGCCATTACCTGATTTCACCGTCCGCCGTTTTACGCACATTTGATTGCGCGATCAATAACGACCCTTCAACTTAGAATTTTTAATAAATCCATCGTAATGCCGCATAAGCAGCTGTGATTCAATCTGTTTTAACGTATCCAGAGCAACTCCGACGATAATCAATAATGACGTACCCCCGAATAAATATGCCAGTTCATGATTTACCTGTTCCGGCCACACCCTGATTATAAAATCCGGCACTATGGCGATCAACGCAAGGAATACTGAGCCGGACAGCGTTATCCTGTTTAAGATCACCATAATATAGTCTGACGTATTCTGACCGGGACGTATTCCCGGAATAAAACCGCCGTACTTCTTTAGATTATCTGCGATCTCAGTCGGATTGAATCTGATTGAGGTATAAAAATAACAAAAGAAAATAATAAGTGCGCTATAAATCACGATATATGGAATCTGTCCGGGGGACAGCCAGAATTGCAGATGATGTATGAAACTCGATGTGGTTCCGCCAAGCATCCCTATGGCCTGCGACGGAAACACGATCAGCGCTGATGCGAATATAATCGGGATAACGCCTGCCGCGTTGACCCTCAGCGGTATATACTGGGCGCTCTGCTGCACCGTGTTCCTTCCCACAACTTTTTTCCCGTATTGGATCGGAATCCTTCTTGTCCCAAGTGTTAGAAGAATCGAACCGGCGATAACCACCAGAAACACCCCGATAAGAATGATACCAACAATCGGTTCGCCTGTATCCCTGATTTTTATGATCGTCTGGTGCATTGCGGTGGGAATCCTGACTATAATACCGGCCATGATCAGAAGAGAAATCCCGTTTCCGATACCCCTCTCGGTAATTATTTCCCCCAGCCACACAAGCACCATAGTCCCGGTTGTAATCGTAACAACAGCCAGAATGATAAACCCGATGGTTTCGTCAGCTACAACCGGCGTCCCCCCCCTGGTCTTCATCGAACGGAGCCAGAAGGTCAGCGAAAAGGACTGCACGGCGCATAAAACGACTGTACCGTATCGGGTGTACTGATTCAATTTCTTCTGCCCCTCATGCCCCTCCTTGGAAAGCTTTTCCAGATAAGGGAACACGACTTTCAAAAGATCGAATATGATCGACGAAGTAATATACGGCATTATGCCCAGTGCAAAAAGTGAAAACCGCTTGAATGCGCCGCCGACCATTAAGTCAAAAAAATTTAAAAGCCCTGATCCCTGGGCTTCGGAGAAAAAGGTTTTCAACGCGTCAATATTTATTCCAGGTATTGGTATATGCGCACCGATTCTATACACAACGAGAATAAAAACCGTGAAAAGGATTCTCTTCCTGAGATCGGGAATCCTGAAAATATTGACTACTACATTTGCCATTCCGTTGTCAGCTCTCTTTTATTTTTTTGCCCATGCGCTCGGAATATTTTCTGACAGTGGCATCCCCACCCGCTTTTTTAATTTTTTCAACCGCTGATTTTGAAAAAGCATCGGCTACGATTTTTACGGATTTTGTAATATCTCCCTTTGCCAGCACTTTAATGAGAACTGATGTATTTGGTATTATGCCTTTATCCTTTAATATTAACGGGGTGATTTCACTGGAATCCAGGGAATTTATTACCCCCAGATTGAGCACCAGATATTCCTTCCGATAATCCTTGTTATTGAAACCTCGCTTTGGGATTCTCCTCTGAAGCGGCATCTGACCGCCTTCAAACCAGGCGTAATGCTTGCTTCCGGACCTGCTCATCTGGCCTTTCTGCCCTCTCCCGGATGTTTTACCCCTGCCGCTCCCGGTACCGCAACCAAGGCGTTTTTTCTTTTTATGGGAATCTGGACGTTTCAATTCATATTTATTATTCATATGTTTCTCTCTACTCGTTTATTTCCTTAACATCAACGAGGTGCCTTACCTTGCTTATCATTCCCCGTATGACAGCATTGTCATTATGCTTTCTTTCAGCATTAATTTTCCTCAGTCCCAAGGCCCTCAATGTCGCTTTCAGTGGGGGGATTACTCCAATTTGACTTCGAACCTGTTTAACCAGTATTTTTTTTGCCATAATCAATTATTCCCACAACTTATTTATCTGCACTTCCCGTGCAGCGGCCGCTTCCCTGAGGCTCCTTAACTGCATCAAACCGTCAAGAGTAGCCTTGACCAGATTAATGGGATTCCTCGACCCCTGGGCCTTGGTTAAAATATCGCTGATTCCGACCCTTTCAACAACAGCACGGACCGATGCGCCCGCAATGATCCCGGTACCGGGTGATGCCGGCTTCAGAAGTACCGTGGCGGATTTAAATTTCCCAATAATTTCATGCGGTATAGTGGTTTTATTTAAATTAATTCGATAGATATTTTTCTTTGCGTTTTCCTTGCTTTTATCAATCGCATCGGGTACTTCGTTGGCTTTTCCGAAACCGACACCAACATGCCCATTGCCGTCTCCGATTACCGCAAGAGCGCTGAAGGAAAATCTTCGGCCACCTTTTACGACCTTTGCCACTCGATTTATCGTAACGATTTTTTCGGATAACTCGAGTCCTTCAGGATTGATCCTTTTTCTATTAATCTTCATACAGAGTGTCTCCTAAAATTGTAACCCGTTTTCTCGAGCCGATTCGGCGAAGGCCTTTATTTTACCATGATACAGGAACCCGTTCCTGTCAAAAACAACCTTCGTAATACCGCGTTCTTTGGCCTTTAACGCAATGGATTTACCGAGCTCTTTCGCTGATGCGATATTAGAGCGGTTTTTAAGATGCGAAAACTCCTTGCTTAAAGTCGAAATGCCGATTTCCGTTGCTTTCTTGCTATCATCTATTATCTGTGCGTAAATATTCTTATTGGACCTGCTTACGCATAACCGCAGACGATCCATATGAGGATTCAATTTTCTTTTTATCCGTAATTTACGCCTTTGAAATCTCTTTTTTTTCAGGGATTGACTGTTCATTTTACTTTCCCGCCTTACCCGCTTTTTTCTTTATAATCTCATTCTTATACTTTATGCCCTTCCCTTTATACGGTTCCGGGGGTCTTAGCTCTCGTATATTAGCGGCAACCTGTCCAACCTTCTGTTTATCAACACCCTTCACCCTGATCTTCGTCGCTTCAACAACCTCAACAGTGATCCCTGAAGGGGGAGAAAAAATTATCGGATGAGAGTATCCCAGCTGAAACTGAACATCTTTATTCTGCTGAGTGGCCCTGTACCCGACCCCTACTATCTCCAGGTCCTTTATGAATCCCTGGGAAACCCCTGTTACCATATTGTTTACAAGTGCCCTGGTGAGTCCGCCATTGGCGATAAGACCGGCACTCCCTCCCTCATAATCGAGCAATATGGTAAGTACATTATCTTCAATTTTAAGAGAAATCCCTTCAAGCAAGGACATCGATTCCTCGCCCAGCGGACCTTTCACCGTTACGTTGCTTCCATTGAGATTCACCGTAACTCCGGTCGGGATTGTAATAGGTTTTTTCGCTACTCTGGACATAGTGATCTCTCTTCTATACTATGAAATTTCACAGATAATCTCTCCGCCCACATTCAGCTTCTTGGCGGATTTGTTTGTTACGATCCCTTTCGGTGTGGACATAATCCAAATTCCGATGTTGTTTAAAACAGGCCTTAAATCTTCTGCCTTCACATACACGCGCCTGCCCGGTTTGCTGATTCTCTTTAAATTCAGCACAGCCGGCTGATTGTCTGTAAGATATTTCAGATATACCCTGAGCAACTTCTGCTTGTTGTCATCAATAAGTTTGAAGTTTTTGATAAATCCTTCATCTTTAAGAATCTTTGCGATTGACACCTTTATCTTTGAAGAGGGGACATCAACCTTCAAATGACCGGCTTTGATGGAATTTCTGATACGAGTCAGCATATCAGCGATTGGATCTGAAATTGCACTCATTATAATAACCTGCTACCGATATTTTTTCTTACCAAGATGATTTTATAACACCGGGGATCTTTCCTTCCCCTGCAAGTTTTCTAAAACAGATACGGCACATCTCAAACCGTCTCAGGTAACCCCTCGGTCTTCCGCATATTTTGCATCTGTTGTGATGGCGGACTTTATACTTCTGTCCCCTAACATGTTTCGCAATCATACTCTTTTTGGCCACGTAATACTCTCCTACTCACGAAATGGCATCTTAAATTCTTCAAGAAGCGCATACGATTCTTCTTTGCTCTTCGCACTGGTTACAAAAGTAATGTTAATCCCGTGAATTTTATCTACTTTATCAAAATCAATTTCCGGGAAAATGATTTGTTCTTTTACCGAAAAATTGTAATTCCCAAAATTATCAAACGCCTTTGGCGACAATCCCTTAAAATCCCTAACTCGCGGAAGAGAAATATTAATCAATCTGTCCAGGAATTCATACATCCTGTCCCCCCTGAGTGTCACCCTGCAGCCGACGTCATAACCGTCACGAATCTTGAAATTTGCGATTGATTTTTTTGCGACCGTCTTCACCGCTTTCTGTCCGGTAACAGTGGTCAACTCATCAATTGCCGCATTAAGCGCATTTGGATTCGCGTGAGCATCCCCGATGCCGACATTCAATATTATTTTTTCCAGCTTAGGGACCTGCATGATGGAAGTATATTTAAATTTCTCCATCAGGCTTTTCTTTATTTTCTTGTAATACTCTTCTTTTAAACGCGCCATCATATCCGCACCCTATCAATCGAAGCTTTTACCGCATTCGCGGCAAACTCTCGTTTTATTGTCTTCCTTCTGCTGAATCCCAATTCTCGATCCTTTTTTACATTTGTCGCAGTATAGCTGTACATTGGAGATATTAATCGGAAACTCAATATTGATCTTGCCCCCCTTCGGGTTTTCCTGGGTGGCCTTCACGTTTTTGTTTCTTTTATTCACTCCCTCTACGATTACCCGCCCGTTCTTCCGATCGATTCTCAGAATTTTTCCCTTTCTCCCTCGATCGCTCCCGGTAATCACGATGACATTGTCATTCACTTTCAATTTTGAGCTGGTTTTTATATTGCCGTCTGTTTTCATCTCAATCTCCCAGAAATTACAGCACTTCCGGTGCCAATGATACGATTTTAAGAAAATTCTTGTCTCTTAATTCACGGGCTACCGGACCGAAAATACGGGAACCCTTCGGTTCATTTTTATTGTCGATAATTGCCACCGCGTTGTCATCAAACCGGATATAAGTGCCGTCTTTTCTTCGTACAGGTTTTTTTGTTCTTACCACAACCGCCCTGAGAACCGCCTTCCCATGGACTTTTTTTCCTGTTCCGTCTTTAAGTCCGTATGCCGGCTGTGAATCTTTTACCGCAACGACTATTATATCACCGACGGAAGCGTAACGACGCCTGGTTCCGCCGAGAATCTTTATGCATTGAACCCTTTTTACGCCGCTATTGTCAGCAACATTGAGGAAAGTCTCTACCTGGATCATACCGCACTCACCTATTTGGCTTTTTCTATTATTTCTACCAATCTATAACGCTTTTCTCTGGAAAGCGGCCTTGTTTCCTCGATCCGGACAATGTCACCGATCGCGCATTCATTGCGTTCATCATGGCTTTTAATCTTTTTGCGTTTTCGCACTGATTTTTTATAAAGTGAATGCATAACAAGGTTTTCAATTTCTATCACGATGGTTTTATCCATCACGTTGCTGATTACTTTCCCGATCAATTGCTTTCTTCTACCGTTCATCTCTCAGTCACCTGTCCGACAGTATTATTGTTCGCGTGTAGGCCGGATTCCCAATTCATACTCACGTTTAAGGGTTAATACCCTCGCTATGGTTTTTTTCAGGCCCATCATTTTCTTGGGATTATCGACCTTGCTGGTCACCGATTTAAACCTTTCTTTACGGAGCTCCTGTTTGGAATCAGTCAGCAGCTTGTCCAGATCCTTGACGGAGAGTTCATCCAATTTTCCTTTCATTGCGGCCGATCTCCTCTCTTATCCGTTAATTGAAATGATCTTTGTTTTCACCGGCAACTTCTGCGATGCGTTCATCAGTGCATCGCGCGCCAGTTCTTCGTCAATACCGGCGATTTCAAAAAGAATTCTGCCAGGTTTAATCCTCGCAACCCATCCCTCTGGATTGCCTTTACCCTTGCCCATTCGCGTCTCAGCCGGTTTTTTCGTTATTGGATAATCGGGGAATATTCTGATCCACACTTTCCCGCCCCTTTTTATCGTTCTTGTTATGGCAACACGGGCTGCTTCAATTTGCCTGCTAGATATATTTCCCACTTCCAGCGCTTTAAGGGCAACTTCTCCAAAATTTATCGTTGAACCGCGGTATGCGGCTCCTTTGCTTCTGCCCCTCTGCTGCTTTCTGAATTTAGTCCTTTTCGGCATCAACATTGTGGATCACCCCTATCTCGTTCTTCTCTTCACCGCATATTTATCTTCTTCGCTTTCTTTGTCATGTGAAAGGACATCGCCGTTATAAATCCACACTTTGACTCCAATCAAACCGAATGTCGTCAATGCCTCTGCTCTTCCATAATCGATATCAGCACGAAGGGTATGAAGTGGAATCCTCCCTTCCTTGTATGATTCGGTTCGTGACATCTCCGCTCCGTTCAGCCGGCCGGATATCGTTACCTTAATACCAAGCCCGCCGCTGCGGACCGCGTTTGTGATGGCCTGCTTCACCGCCCTTCTGTAGGGAAAACGGGCCTCCACCTGCGACGCAATCTGCTGTGCGATGAGCCGCGCATTCTTTTCCGGTTTTTTAACTTCTATAATATTTATGTAGACATTCTTGGACGCGATTTTCATCAATTTGCCTTTCAGGGTCTCAATGTCAGCCCCCTTTTTCCCGATGAGAACTCCGGGCCTCGATGCGTGAATGTTTACATTCACCCTGTCAGGAAACCTTTCAATGGCGACTCTTGAAATACCGGCGTTCTGGTTGTTCTTTTCGACAAATTTCTGTATTGCAATATCTTCATGAAGATATGTGGAATACTGTTTCTTGTCTTCGTACCAAATTGAGTCCCATGTTCTGTTAATTCCAATTCTGAGACCCACTGGGTTGACTTTCTGTCCCATATCGGCTTCCTTCTATTTAATTTTCGTCTGACAAAACGATAAGTATATGGCTCGTTCTCTTTTTGATTCTTGAAGCTCTTCCTCTCGCTCTCGCGCGAAATCTCTTCAATGTTTTCCCTTCATCAATGCATATTTTTTTTATATACAGTTTGTCTTCCAGGACTTCCGGGTTCTTATATTTCGCATTTGCCCCCGCACAATACAGAGTCGTCAGGAGAAGTTTCGATGCTTTCCTCGGTATTGCCTTGAGAACATCCATCGCTTCGGGCAGGGAAAAACCGCGAATCTCATTGGCCACAAGACGCATCTTCGATGCAGAAATCCTGTTGTATTTTGATTTCGCTATGGATTCCATTATTATTTCCTCTTCGCTATCTTGTCGTCTTTGGTCTTATGACCCCTGTAAGTCCTCGTGGGCGCGAATTCCCCGAGTTTATGACCAACCATGTTCTCGGTAACGTATACTGGAATAAAATTTTTTCCGTTGTGAACCATCAGCGTATGGCCGATCATTTCAGGAAAAATCGTAGATCTCCGGGACCAGGTCTTCAAGGCTTTCCTGGTATTGGTCGAATTCATGTCTTCAATTTTTTTAAAAAGCTTAATATCGATATACGGGCCTTTTTTTACCGATCGAGCCATGATTATTTCTTCCTTCTATTTACAATGTATTTATCGCTGTATTTGACTTTCTTCCTGGTTTTATACCCTTTTGTGGGTACCCCGGTCGGTGATACAGGATGTCTTCCTCCGGAAGATTTTCCTTCACCTCCCCCCAGAGGATGGTCGATCGGGTTCATCGCGACACCCCTGACTTTGGGCCTTTTATTAAGCCACCTCGATCTTCCCGCCTTTCCTATAGTAATATTACTGTAATCCTTGTTCCCAACTCCGCCGATCGTTGCATAGCATTCCTGATGAATTTTACGAATCTCTCCGGAAGGCAGTTTGATCAGGCAATAGGATCCCTCTTTTGCAGTAATTACCGCCGAGGTTCCGGCTGAGCGGACAAGTTGTCCCCCTTTTCCGCGGTGCATTTCAATATTATATATCTCAGTTCCCAGCGGTATCTCTTTTAACGGCAGAGCGTTCCCGGCCTTTATTTCAGCTTTATCGCCGGACATAATAGTATCACCAACTTTCAGCTGGTCCGGGGCGATTATATACCGCTTCTCACCGTCCATATAGCTTATCAGGGCGATAAATGCGGACCTGTTTGGGTCGTATTCGATTGTACTCACCTTTCCGGGAATATTATGCTTATTCCGCTTAAAATCAATAATACGGTATTTCCTTTTGTGTCCGCCGCCCTTTCTGCGTACGGTCACCCTGCCGCCCGCGCCCCTTCCCGCATACTCTTTTTTCCCCACTGTCAAGGGTTTATGGGGCGAATCGGTCGTAATCTCCGAAAAGTCGAGAACCGTTTTATATCTATTGGTCGGCGTAATCGGTCTGAATTTTTTTATTCCCATGACAGATACCTTCTATTATTTCGCTTCAAAAATCTCAATTTTCTCGCCGGCCCTCAGCGTTACGATGGCTTTTTTCCATGCGGCGCGTCTGCCGGTCTGATACCGGATTCTTCGAGCCTTGCCCCTCATCACGATCATGTTCACGCTTTCCGGCTTCACACCGAAAATCTCGTTAACCGCGGAAAACACCATTCTTTTATTTGCCCGCAAGGGAACGCGAAACACATACTTGTTCTTACCCATCATGTCAGTCGTCTTTTCCGATATTACGGGACTGATCAATACATCGTTGGAATTCATTTTCGTCCCCTATACGTATTTTTCATTCAAATATTGCAGCGCACTTTCGGTGATAATCAGCTCTTTCGAATAAAAGAGATCGCGCCCTGATATTCTTTTTACGTTATTATGCTGAAACCACGGAAGATTTCTGATGGCTCTTTTCAAAAGTGTATCATCTTTTTCCGTAATCAGTACACCTTTTGAAACAGAAAGTGCCTTGCCAATACCGGATAGTTCCTTGGTCTTTCCGGTGACGGAAAAATCCTCTACGACCTTGATTGCGCCCTCTTTTGCCTTCAGTGAAAATATGCACTTATAGGCAGACCGCTTGATTTTTTTCGGAAGCTCGATCCTGTAACATCGCGGTTGCGGTCCGAAGACGGCGCCGCCGCCTTTCCATATCGGGGATCGGGTTGATCCGTGTCTTGCGCGGCCGGTGCCTTTCTGTCTCCACGGCTTGATGCCGCCGCCGGATACTTCTGCGCGTTGCTTGGTCGCATGGGTTCCCTGCCGCATGTTCGCGTTTGCGGATTTTATCAGCTCATAAATCAGCACGTCGTTTATTTCAACGCCGAAGACACCGTCCGAAAGGTCGGCCTCGCCGATTTTTTCACCGCTGATGGAATATTTATCAACTTTCATCCTACGCCTGCCTATTTTTCCCGTACCGTTATAATCGAATTTCTTCTACCAGGTACGGCACCGGAGATTAAAACTATATTTTTATCAGGAAACACTTTCACGACCTTCAGATTCTTTATGGTCACTTTTGTATCGCCATAATGGCCGGGAAGCTTTTTCCCCCGCCAAACCTCACTCGGATAGGCGCATGCGCCGATCGAACCCGGAGCCCTGTGAAAATTTGAACCATGGGTTTTTCTGCCGCCGCTGAAACCGTGCCTTTTTATAACACCGGCAAATCCCTTCCCTTTGGAAACACCGGAAACCTGGACTATATCATTTTCCGAAAAAATCGTACAGCTGACCACGCTTCCCACTTCCAGTGAATCATCGAAGACTTCAACCTCTGTGAAAATTCTTTTCAAGGGAATATTCTTCTTCTTTAAATCGACAATCAATGATTTTGACAGGTGCTTCTCCTTGGCATCAGAAAACCCGAATTTCAGCGACGCATACCCGTCTTTATCAATACTTTTTTTCTGTACGACAACACAGGGCCCAAGTTCACACACGGTCACGGGAATTACAGTACCGTCTTCCTGGATAAGCTGCGTCATGCCGACTTTTTTACCTATAAGAGCCTTTTTCATCTCTCATACCATCCCTTTGATTCAAAAATAGCAATTGCGTACAATGAGCATTCGATAGCGTTATATCAGGCCGATATTATGATTTAATATCAACAGAAACGCCCGCGGGCAGCTCTAGTTTCATAAGAGCTTCGACAGTATCGGAGTTGGGATCGATGATATCGATGAGACGCTTGTGCGTTCTAATCTCGAACTGCTCACGTGATTTCTTGTTCACATGGGGCGAACGAAGCACACAAAACTTTTCAATTTTTGTCGGCAACGGGATTGGTCCGGCAATTTTCGCCCCGCTCCTGTTTGTCGTAACGACAATTTTTTCAGCCGACTGATCCAGCAACTTCGCATCAAAAGACCGAAGCTTAACTCGAATACGTTGTCCTGATAGCTTTGCCACTCGTACTATCCTGCTTTATAATTATATTTTTTTTATACCACTAGAGAAGGGTAGACCATCTTCCGATGGTCTTCCCTTCACAAAGATAAATATTTCCGTTTTGGCGCGAATTATTCAATAATCTTCGTCACCACACCGGCTCCGACGGTCCTGCCACCCTCGCGGATTGCGAATCTCAATTCTTCTTCCATCGCAATCGGAGTAATAAGCTCGACCACCATATCGATGTCGTCGCCGGGCATTACCATTTCCACTCCCTGCGGAAGCTCGATAATCCCGGTAACGTCAGTTGTCCTGAAATAAAACTGAGGACGATAGTTTGCGAAGAAAGGAGTATGACGACCACCCTCTTCTTTTTTAAGAACGTATACCTTTCCGGAGAATTTTTTATGAGGAGTGATCGAACCCGGTTTTGCGAGCACCTGGCCCCTCTGAACATCCTCTTTCGCGACACCCCTCAGGAGGCATCCTACGTTATCACCGGCAACACCCTCATCAAGTATCTTCCTAAACATCTCAACACCGGTACATACCGATTTGCGGGTTTCGGCAAAACCAATTATTTCAACCTCTTCACCGGTCCTCACGATGCCTCTTTCAATCCTGCCCGTTACAACGGTACCGCGGCCGGTAATTGAAAACACGTCTTCAATCGGCATCAAGAACGGCTTGTCAGTCTGCCGTATCGGTTCCGGAACATACGCATCAAGAGCCTCACCAAGCTTAATTACGCTTTTAAACCACTCATCTTCCTTGTCCCCTTTTTCAGCCGCCTCAAGAGCCTTGAGAGCCGATCCCGGAATAATCGGGGTCGCGTCGCCGGGGAAGTCATATTTTTTAAGGAGGTCACGAATCTCCATTTCCACAAGCTCAACCATTTCATCGCGATCGGCAGGATCAAGCATGTCCACCTTGTTCAGATACACCAGGACATAGGGAACGTTGACCTGATGCGCCAGAAGGACGTGCTCCTTGGTCTGGGGCATTGCCCCATCGGTTGCCGCCACAACAAGAATCGCGGCATCCATCTGAGCGGCTCCGGTGATCATATTTTTGATATAGTCGGCGTGACCCGGACAATCAACATGGGCATAATGCCTGTTCGGAGTTTCATATTCCTGATGAGAGGTGGCAATCGTTATACCTCTGGCCTTTTCCTCCGGTGCGTTATCAATCTGATCAAACTCTATCGGCTTTCCGAGGCCGTATTGCGTAAACAAACATTTTGTTATTGCAGATGTTAAAGTCGTCTTGCCGTGGTCAATATGACCGATCGTTCCGACATTCACGTGAGGTTTGTTCCTCTCAAATTTTGCTTTCCCCATTAGATCACTCCTTACTAAGTTTTCCTTAACACCGGTTGAGTATACTATCTTTGCAAATAATAGAAAGAATAGCTGAATTACACGATAATTCCCCCATGAAGCGGGTTGTTGAATAAAAAAAAAATATGCCTATTCTGTCAACAAATTAATAAAAATTTTTACGTTTTGCCTGCACGCCGCCATACCCGGATGCGTGTGCCGATCAGTATGATACGCCCCTTAAACGGCCGATTATACGATCCGTTATCTCATCCGGTACCGTTTCATACCGCGAAAACTGCAGTGTATGCTGGGCCCTTCCCTGGCTCATGGAACGGACACTGGTGGCATACCCGAACATCTCCGAAAGCGGCACCAGCCCGTCAATGACCTTTAATTTCCCTCTCATCGCGATTCCTTCGATTTTACCGCGCCTTGAACTCAAATCGTTTATAATATCCCCCATGTATTCGTCCGGAGAGACCACTTCAAGCTTCATGATTGGCTCCATTAGGGTCGGAGAGGCCTTTCGAACGCCTTCTTTCAGGCAATTATTTGCCGCGATCCTGTATGCCACGTCGACAGATTCATTTTCACGAAAAGAACCACCGATAAGCCGAACGCTGATGTCATCCATTTTATACCCGGCAAGAACTCCGGCCATCATCGCATCCTCAAGCCCTGATTGAACATCCTTGATGAATTCCGAAGGTATTTCATCTCCCTTGAGGGCGTTTTCAAACACAAACCCCCTGCCCGGGCCTGCCGGCTCCAAAATGATCTTTACATGGCCGAACTGATTCTTTCCCGCAATTTGACGCTCAAATACAAATTCCGATTCCGCGCTTTTAGTGACGGTCTCCTTGTAGGTCACCTGAGGTTTGCCAACGTTTGCCTGGACGTTGAATTCTCTCAGGAGCCTGTCAACAATCACATCCAGATGCAGTTCACCCATTCCGGAGATCAACAGCTGTCCGGTATCCGGGTCTGTTTTCACATGGAACGTCGGGTCCTCTTCTTCAAGTCTCGAGAGAGCGGCGCTGAATTTATCCTGGTCCGCTTTTGTTTTCGGTTCAATGGCAATAGATATGACCGGATCCGGGAATTCCATCTTTTCAAGGAGTATCAAACCTTCCTTACCGGCGAGAGTATCACCGGTACGGGCGCTTTTCATCCCCACCATCGCGACTATATCGCCGGTGTACACTTCCTTGATGTCCTCCCTGTCATTGGCATGCATTCTTAAAAACCGGTTCACTCTCTCCTTCTTCCCGGCGGTGATGTTTACAACCGTCTCACCCGCGGAAAGGTGCCCTGAATATACCCTCATAAATGATAATTTTCCCACATAGGGATCGGACATTATTTTAAACACGAGTCCGCAAAAGGTTTCCTTATCGTCCGCCTGTAGGGTCACCGTCTCGTCGATATTCCCGGGCGAGTGTCCGGACACTTCCTTGATGTCCCTCGGCGAGGGAAGATAATCGACGACTGCATCAAGGATTCTCTGCACGCCTTTATTCTTCAAAGCCGATCCGCAGAACACCGGAAATACTTTCATTGAGATCGTTACCCTTCGAATGGCTTCCCTGAGTTCATCCTCACCATATTCAGACCCCTCGAGGAATTTCACCATGATGGCGTCATCATGTTCAGCTATCAATTCGATCATTTCTTCACGGTTCTTCATTGCTGTTTCAACAAGGTTGTCCGGAATTTCGGAAATTACTATATCCTGACCGAGCGAATCGTTCCAGGACACCTTCTTCATGGATACCAGGTCGATGAGCCCCGCGAATGCGTCTTCCGCGCCGATGGGAATCTGGAGTAGAAGCGGCGTCGCGAAAAGTTTTTCCTTTATCATTGCGACGCACATGTTGAAATCGGCACCGATACGGTCCATCTTGTTGATAAAGCATATCCTCGGAATTTTATAATGGTCAGCCTGGTGCCAGACCGTTTCCGATTGAGGCTCAACGCCCGCGACGCCGTCGAAAACCGCGATTGCCGAATCAAGCACCCGGAGGCTCCTCTCTACCTCCATGGTAAAATCCACATGCCCCGGCGTATCGATGATATTTATCCTGGTATTCTTCCAGTAACAGGTGGTCGCGGCCGCGGTTATGGTGATACCGCGCTCCTTTTCCTGCACCATCCAGTCCATCTCCGCGGTGCCCTCATGAACCTCGCCCATTTTATGGGTTTTGCCGGTATAAAAAAGGATCCTCTCGGTGAGGGTCGTTTTTCCCGCATCGATATGGGCCATGATGCCGATGTTTCTTGTTCTGCTTAATGGTAATTCCCGTGGCATAACGATTCCGTCTTCTGAAAGTTATAACGGCACCGGCTCATGACACAGCGGCCGTTTCATCAAATCATAAAAGACCGAATACCAGGCAATTGCCTGGTATTCGAGAAAATAATCTCAGGAAAAAAAACTTTTTTTACCATTTATAATGAGCAAAGGCTTTGTTCGCCTCGGCCATTTTATGAGTATCTTCTTTCTTCTTGATGGAAGTACCCGTATTATTGAACGCGTCCAGAAGTTCCCCTGCAAGGCGCTGATACATGGTCTTTTCAGACCTGTTTCTTGAATTAAGAATCAACCAGCGTATGCCCAGCGCCTGACGCCTTTCCGGCCTGATCTCAACCGGGACCTGATAGGTGGCACCGCCGACTCTTCGCGACTTCACTTCCACAAGGGGTTTTACGTTTTCCAGAGATTGGACAAAAACCTCTATGGGGTCTTTCTGGGTCCTCTCTTTTATTATGTCCATGGCACGGTAAAAAATCGTCTCCGATACGCCTTTTTTACCTTCCTGCAGCATGCAGTTTATGAATTTCGATACGAGTTTGCTCTCATATTTCGGATCAGGTAATATCTCTCGTTTTACTGGTCGTCTCCTGCGCATCTGTACACTCCGATTTAATAATATTAGGCCTTCGGTCTCTTGGTACCGTATTTAGACCTGCTCTTTTTCCTGTCATTCACCCCGAGCGTATCAAGGGTGCCGCGAATGATATGATATCTCACGCCGGGAAGGTCTTTAACCCTTCCGCCCCTGATTAGAACAGCGGAGTGCTCCTGAAGGTTATGGCCTATCCCCGGAATATACGCGGTCACTTCGATTCCGTTGGTTAGCCGGACCCTGGCGACTTTCCTCAGAGCGGAATTCGGTTTTTTAGGGGTAAAGGTCATTACCCTGGTGCAGACCCCTCTTTTCTGCGGACACTGCCGCAACGCGGGAGATTTGGTCTTCTTCTTCTTTGTTTCTCTCCCCTTTCTGACAAGCTGATTGATAGTTGGCATTGTATCTCCTGATATTATACAGACTCGTATATGATATATCGTTAGTTTTGCGAATGCATTAACGCACTTTTCAAACAACGAAACATTGCACTTGCTACCCACTCCGGAGTAACGGTATATCCCTATGCCTTTTATCCGGGCATTTTGTCAAGAATATTAATCGTATTGATCTATTCCATTCCAAGCCGGCCGGGTCCGTTCTCTTCGTCAGCCGCTCCTTCAACCGGCGCAAGTTCTCCTTCTCCTTCAGGCAACATCCCCTCCGGAGGCCCTTCGAGATCGCCCGGCTCATCCCTATACACGTCAACGGCAGTATACTGGCGAACGCCGGTGCCGGCTGGGATCAGATGGCCGATGATTACATTTTCCTTAAGGCCCCTGAGCTGGTCCACCTTGCCCTTGATCGCGGCGTCCGTCAGCACTCTTGTGGTTTCCTGGAAGGACGCGGCTGATATGAAGGAATCCGTGTTCAGCGCCGCTTTCGTGATTCCCATGAGCACGGGTATCGCAGTTGCCGGTTTTCCTCCCTCGTTCAGCACACGGTCATTTTCCTCTATGAAATCAAACTTGTCGACGATCTGTTCAATCACGAAATTTGAATCGCCCGGATCCGTTACACGCACTTTACGGAGCATCTGACGGACTATGATCTCAATATGCTTGTCGTTGATCGACACGCCCTGAAGCCGGTAAACTTCCTGGATCTCGTTGACGAGAAACTTCTGCAGCTCCCTGGGGCCCTTGATTTTAAGAATATCATGTGGATCAACGGGACCGTCGTCGATTTTTTCCCCTTTTGCGATCCAGTCCCCGTCCTGAACCCGCAGGAACTTAGATACGGGGATCGTATATTCCTTGAGCGTGCTGTCCTCGCTCGTGATGTTGATCTTCCTTTTATTCTTCACCGTATCACCGATCTCGACAGTTCCGTCAAGCTCCGACAGCGTCGCGGCATCTCTCGGTGAACGCGCCTCAAAAAGCTCCGCAACCCTGGGAAGACCGCCGGTGATATCCTTTGTCTTTTCCGCTCCCCGCGGAATCTTGGCGAGCACAGTACCCGCAAGCACCTTCTCCCCATCCCGTATCATCAGGTTGGCGCCTTTCGGCAGCAGATAGGTGATGGGTTCCTTTGTCGAGGACTCATATACGTCTATTCTGGGCTGAAGGCGCTCGGTTTTGTACTCAACGATTACCCTCTTTAAAACCTGTGTGGCGGGGTCAAGCTCTTCGCGAAGGGATTTGTTGAGTTCGATATCAACATACTCAATCTTTCCGGTTATCTCTGTCAGAATCGGCTCGAACCAGGGATCGAAGGAGGCTATCACCTCGTTTCTGTCGCTGAAATTGCCCGCCTTGATCAGGATTTCCGTTCCCACATTTATCGGAATGGTATGGACGTCGCCGAGTATATAGGCTTTTTTCTTGCCGAACTTAATGATCCCGGCGTTCTTTGCCTGAATTTCATCTCCATCGTCATTTTTCGCGATGACGATACCGGAATAAACCTTTTCTTCCTCTTTTACAACCATGGCGTAGCCGTCTTTAACCGGCATTTCGGCGATCACCCTCTGCACGATAAGGTATCCGCGGCGCACCGAGATCGTCTTCTTGTCCTCGGTCCGGATCGTTTTTGCGGTGATTTCCTTTATGAAAACCGGATAGTTGAGGCGGATATCGCTCTCCTCAACGCTTCTTGACGCGATACCGCCGATATGGAACGTTCTCATGGTAAGCTGGGTGCCGGGCTGGCCGATTGACTGGGCGGCGATAATCCCAACCGCTTCGCCGATATCCACCGCCTTGGCGTTTCCGAGGTTCCTTCCGTAACACTTCGCACATACCCCGTGCCTCGCATCGCAGGTCAAAACCGAACGTATCTCAATGGTATCGATGTTCAGCTGATCGATGATGTCGGCAATCCTCTCGTCGATGATATCATCGGCCTTGCAGATCAGTTCTCCGGTCACCGGGTTGAGCAGATCGTAAAGAAGCGTTCTCCCGAGCGATCGCACGCCGAGAGATTCGATGATGTCATCGCCTTCTTTAATGGCGTGGATGTCTATGCCAACCGTGGTATTGCAGTCTACCGTGGTTATGACCACGTCCTGTGCGATGTCGACAAGCCTCCTGGTAAGATAACCGGCATCCGCTGTTTTCAGCGCGGTATCGGCGAGACCCTTCCGCGCCCCGTTGGTGGAGATAAAGTATTCCAGAACCGTCAGGCCTTCTTTGAAGTTCGTGCGGATCGGGACCTCGATGATCTCCCCGCTCGGTTTCGCCATCAGTCCCCTCATCCCGGCGAGCTGGCGTATCTGCTGCTTGCTTCCTCTCGCGCCGGACTGGGCCATGATGTAAATCGGATTGAATCCGTTCTGGTTGCCCGACAGCTCCTCGAACATTTTCTCCGCGATAACCTCGTTTGCGTTTGTCCAGAGGTTAATGACGCGGTTGTACCGCTCCTCATCGGTGATAAAACCGTTACGGTACTCGTTTTCTATTGTTTCCAGCTTTTTGTCTTCCGCAAGAATTATCTCCCCCTTTACCGTCGGCACGATAATGTCCGACATCGAAATCGTGGGTGAGAAATAGGTCGCGTATTTGAATCCCGCCTCTTTGATGTCGTCAAGCATCTTGACGGTTACGTCGGGACCGTAGCCCCTGAGCACCGTACCGATGATATTCGAAAGGCCTTTGTCGTTGATCGTCGTATTTACATAAGGAAAACCTTTGGGAAGAAGTTTGTTGAACATGAGCCTTCCCGGGGTTGTTTCCAGAAACCCTTCCGGCATCAGGTAGTGGATCTTGGTCCTCATTTTTATCTGACCGCAATCAACCGACCTGAATACGTCCATGTCTTCGTCAAAATACTTTCCCTCGCCAGGAGCGCCCTCCAGAACCGATGTCAGATAATACACGCCCAGGACGATGTCCTGCGTCGGCGACACCACCGGATGCCCGTTTGCAGGGGACAGGAGGTTATGCGATGCCAGCATGAGCGTCCAGCATTCCAGCTGGGCCCTCGGTGACAGCGGCACATGGACCGCCATCTGGTCTCCGTCGAAGTCAGCGTTATAGGCATGGCATACGAGAGGATGGAGCTTGATGGCCTTCCCTTCCACAAGTACCGGCTCGAAAGCCTGTATGCCGAGCCTGTGGAGGGTGGGTGCGCGGTTCAGGAGCACCGGATGCTCGGCGATTACTTCCTCCAGCACCTCCCAGACCTCGGGACGCTCGTTTTCCACCATTTTTTTTGAGGATTTGATGTTCTGTACATAGTCCTTATCCACGAGCCTTTTCATAATAAAGGGCTTGAAAAGCTCAATGGCCATCTTCTTCGGCAGCCCGCACTGGTACAATTTCAAATCAGGCCCGATAACGATAACAGAACGGCCGGAATAATCAACGCGTTTCCCCAGAAGGTTCTGTCTGAACCTCCCCTGTTTTCCCTTGAGCATGTCGCTCAGTGATTTCAGCGGCCTGTTTCCCTTTCCCTTGACCGCTCTCTTTCTTCTGCTGTTGTCAAAGAGGGCATCGACAGCTTCCTGGAGCATGCGTTTTTCGTTGCGTACGATGATTTCCGGCGCCCTGAGCATAAGGAGCCTTTTCAACCTGTTATTCCTGTTAATCACCCTTCGGTAAAGATCGTTGAGGTCCGAAGTGGCAAAACGACCTCCGTCAAGCTGCACCATCGGCCTGAGTTCGGGCGGGATCACCGGCACTGAATCAAGTATCATCCAATCCGGCTTATTTCCCGACTCCTTGAATGCCTCGATTATTTCCAGCCTTTTGATGAGCTTCTTATCGATTTTTGCGTCACGTGCCGCCTTTCCCTGTATGTCCGCTCGAATGAGTCTCGATTCTTCGTCAAGATCTATGCCTGCCAGCATATCTTTGATGGCGGCAGCGCCGATACCGGCGACAAGCGTGTCTGAAAATTTTTCAATGAGCGTGTAATACTGCTCCTCGTCAAGGATGTCCCCTTTCT
This sequence comes from Spirochaetota bacterium, assembly GCA_041737965.1. GTDB lineage: Bacteria > Spirochaetota > UBA4802 > UBA4802 > UBA5550 > JAFGJK01. Next base: position 116,879 of record JBGSQT010000012.1, read on the forward strand.
TGACGTCCTCCTGCTCCGCTTCCCCCGGATCGATGACGATATACTTTTCATAATAGAGAACCGATTTCAGGGCGTTCACGGTAATATTGAGCAGAAGCCCCATTCTTGAAGGCACCGATCTGTAGTACCAGATATGCGCCACCGGCGCGGCCAGTTCGATATGACCGCCCCTTTCCCGCCTTACCTTGTAATGAGTAACCTCAACACCGCACCGGTCGCACACGACGCCTTTGTAGCGGATTGATTTAAACTTGCCGCAATAACATTCCCACTCTTTTGTGGTCCCGAATATCTTTTCGCAGAACAGTCCGTCCCGCTCCGGTTTCAATGTCCGATAGTTGATGGTTTCCGGTTTTTTCACTTCCCCGTAAGACCATTCCCGGATCATGTCCGGCGATGCGAGCTTTATCTGAATTGAGCTGAAATCGTTGAAATCCCTCATGATTTGCCTCAAACTTCAAGTATGTTAAATGCGGTATCGCGCCCCCGGATCCCGGATGCGCGCCGCCACTAAATATTCTTCAGCGAATCGATCTTTATCCTTTTTTTCGGCTTGCTGAACCCTTCGCTCCACTCCGACAGGCTTATTTCCTTTCCTTTATCGTCATAGATGCGAACATCCAGCGCAAGCCCCCTGAGTTCCTGAATCAGAACGTTGAAAGATTCCGGAATACCGGGTGAAGTCGTGTTAATACCCTTTACGATCGCCTCGTAAATACGCGCCCTTCCGAGCATGTCGTCGGATTTGACCGTGAGCAATTCCTGCAGGGTATATGCCGCTCCGTACGCTTCCAGCGCCCAGACCTCCATTTCTCCAAGACGCTGGCCGCCGAACTGTGCTTTTCCCCCGAGCGGCTGCTGGGTAACCAGCGAATAAGGGCCAGTCGACCGAGCGTGAATTTTATCATCCACCATGTGGGCCAGTTTCATCATGTAAATCTGCCCCACCATGACCCGGCTTTCAAAAGGCTCTCCGGTTCGTCCGTCATAGAGGACGGACTTGGAGTCCTCCGGGAGTCCGGCTTTTTTCATGTATTCACGTATTTCCGCCTCTTTGATGCCGTCGAAAATGGGCGTTTCGATCAGATATCCAAGCTGTTCCGCCGCCCATCCGAGCTCAGTCTCCAGAAGCTGTCCAAGATTCATTCGGGACGGCACTGAAAGAGGATTCAGGACTATGTCCACCGGCGTTCCGTCTGGAAGATATGGCATGTCGTGCTTCGAGACTATTTTGGAGATGACGCCTTTGTTTCCATGTCGTCCCGCCATTTTATCACCCACCGATATCTTTCTCTTATCGGCGATATACACCTTCACCAGCTCTTCCACCCCCGGCGCCAGTTCGTCGCCGTTTTCCCTGGAAAACTGCTTCACATCCACCACGATCCCTTCGATTCCGTTGGGTACGCGCAAAGACGTGTCGCGGACTTCCCTGGCTTTTTCCCCGAAAATCGAATGGAGCAGTTTATATTCCGGAGTCAGATCCTGTTCGCCTTTTGGCGTAACTTTACCCACAAGTATGTCGTCCGGCTTTACATAGGCGCCGATCCGCACCACGCCGTCAGCGTCGAGGTCCCTGAAGGCCTTTTCGCTTAAATTCGGAATGTCCCTGGTGATGACCTCGCGCCCGAGTTTCGTCTCTCTTGCCTCCACCTCGAACTGTTCGATGTGGATCGATGTATAGGTGTCTTCTTCAACAAGCTTGTCGGAAATAAGTATCGCGTCCTCGAAATTATAACCCATCCAAGGCATAAACGCGACGAGAATGTTTTTCCCAAGCGCCAGCCTTCCGTTGTCGGTTGCAGGTCCGTCGGCGATGGTGTCGCCCGACTTAAGCTTTTTGCCGACCGTGACGATGGGCTTCTGGTTAAAGCAGGTGCCCTGGTTGGTCCGCTTGAACTTCAAAAGCTCATATTCATCTGTCTCGCCGGAGCTTGTCTTGATTCTGACGACTTTCGCGTCCGCGTAAACGACCTCGCCGCCGCGTTTGATATTTATCATTACGCCGGAATCGTAGGCGGCTGCGGGCTCGATACCGGTGCCGATCAACGGGGCTTCCTCCGTCATCAGCGGAACGGCCTGTCTCTGCATATTTGAGCCCATAAGCGCCCTGTTCGCGTCATCGTGCTCCAGAAAAGGGATAAGGCAGGTGGAAACGGAAAAAATCTGGCTCGGCGCCACGTCCATATACTGGATTTCTTTCGGCTTTTTGTAAGGGAAGTTTCCGCGGTGACGTGTAGGTACCATGCTTTTGGTAAAATTACCCTGCTCGTCGATCTCGGCATTCGCCTGGGCGATGAAAAACGCGTCCTCCCTGTTGGCCGTCATACAATCGATCTTATCGGTGACCCTGCCGTTCTCGACGATCTTATAGGGCGTTTCAAGAAACCCGTATTCGTTTATCTGCCCGTAGAGGCTCAATGACACGATAAGTCCGATGTTGGGGCCTTCAGGCGTCTCGATTGGGCACATCCTACCGTAATGAGACGGATGGACGTCGCGGACCTCAAATCCGGCGCGCTCCCTTGAAAGGCCTCCCGGTCCGAGAGCGTTCAGCCTTCTCTTGTGGGTCAGCTCCGCCAGGGGGTTGGTCTGGTCCATAAACTGGGAAAGCTGGCTCGACCCGAAAAACTCGTTGATTACAGCCGTTATCGGCTTGATGCTAATAAGCGCCTGCGGAGTAATGACATCAAGGTCCTGTATGGTCATCCTCTCCTTGATGACCCGCTCCATTCTCTGGAACCCCACCTTGATCTGGTTCATCAGAAGCTCGCCGACTGAACGGACCCTTCTGTTACTCAGATGGTCGATATCGTCCACGATGGTGGGAACGAAATGCAATCCAGCTCCGCCTTTTACCTTTCCCTGATCGTAATAGTACCCGTCCGCTTCCGCAATGAGAAACAGGAGATACTTGATCGTATAAATTATATCTTCATTCGTCAATGTCTCCATCGCCTTGTCGACAAACCCGAATTTAGAATTGACCTTGTATCTTCCCACAGAACCGAGACTGTAGGACCTGGGATTGAAGAAAAGTCTTTCGAGCTCGGCCCTGGCATTATCCAGGTTCGTCGGTTCACCGGGTCGCATGATCGAGTGGACCGTCATCAACGCCATTTCCGAAACCTTGTATTCGTCTTCGGGTTTTACTTTAATGGCTTTTTTTACAAATTCCTTTTCCACATCAAGTGTCGTACTGAGGTAGGAGTCGTCCTTGTTGTTGGGGAATTCAATTATCTCGATTTCCTTTATTTTTTCTTCCTTGAGCTGGTCGATGATGTCGATATTGATCCTTTCTCCGACCTGAATCACCACCTCGCCTGTCTCTTTGCTTACAACGTCCTTAGCGATTCTTCTGCCGTTGAGCGCCTTGTAATCATCCTCGCCTTTCAGCTTGACCACGGTGGTTTCGTAAAAAAGTTTCACCACCTCTTCATCTGTTTCGTACCCCATCGCCTTGATCATGAGGGTGATGGGAAATTTTTTCTTTCTGTCGATTCTGGCTATCAGGTAGCCTTTTGTATCCATTTCGAACTCGAGCCACGAGCCCTTGTCCGGGATAATTCTTGAATTGTATATGCGCTCATTTTCCTCAAAAAAGAAGAAAATTCCGGGAGATCGATGAAGCTGATTTACCACGACCCTTTCCGCGCCGTTTATGATAAAGGTGCCCCTGTCCGTCATGAGCGGAATATCGCCCATGTATACGGTCTGTTCGCGCACCTCCATACTGTCCTTTCTAATAAGCCGGATCGATGCCTTCAGAGGCGCGGCAAAGGTAACGTCCCGTTCCTTGCATTCATTCTCTGAGTACTTCGGCGATCCCACGTCATAATCTATAAATTCGAGAATCACATCCTCGTGGGGGCTCTCTATTGGAAATACTTCGTCAAAGACGGCCTGAAGACCCTGCTTTCTCCGCTTGCCTTTCGCGACTCCCGCCTGGAGAAACCAATCGTATGATTTACTCTGGATTTCTATCAGGTTTGGCAGGGCAATATTAGACTTGATCTTGCCGAAATTGATTACTTTTTTTTCTTTTTGCATGGACTCTTAATCCTTCTCACAGATTGTAATACCGAAAATCGGTCCGGCGTCTGTGGCGACGCCATGTCCTTATACGCTGTGTTTCGTATTCAACAAAAAATAATATGTTAAGAACAATTGCATCCGTCATTTGTAGTTATCGGGAGGCGGATCTCCAGAATTAAAACGCCAATAGGTTTGGCTGTTTACAGCCAAACCTACGGACATTCCGATAATTCCCTGTATTAATCTTGTATAACTTATTTAACTTCAACTGTTGCGCCAGCAGCCTCAAGCTGTTTCTTGATAGTTTCGGCCTCTTCCTTCGATACTTTTTCCTTCACCGCTTTTCCGCCCGCTTCCACGAGCTCTTTCGCTTCTTTCAGACCGAGGTTTGTTATCGCCCTGACTTCTTTGATAACATTAACCTTCTGGTCGCCGAAACCGGTGAGTATAACGTCAAATTCGGTTTTTTCCTCTTCCGCTTCGGCGACTGCACCGCCGGCAACCGCAGCCACCGCAACAGGAGCCGCAGCCGAAATACCGAATTTGTCTTCCATTGCCTTGACAAGCTCGGCAGCCTCTACCAGCGTCAGGCTTCCAATCGCCTCAAGCAGTTCATCAATCGTTAACTTTGCCATTGTAATCTCCTCTATACTTAGTGAATTTATTTCAAGTTAATATGGTCCATGCCATAAAAACTTATAAAGGGCTCAGCCTTTTCATTTAAAGATACTGTTTCGGTCCGATTAAACCCCTTTATTAACTCAGCAAAACAAGCGGCCGCGCCACTTGTGAATTGTATTTCTATTGGCCTTTCGTCTCAGCCACAGCCTTTATTCCTCTGGCAAGGGACGCCATTATCTGCGACATCCCGAAGGCGATGCCTCTTGCCGGACCATTGATGAGCGACATGGTCTGGGAAAGAAGAACTTCCTTGGACGGAAGGTCGGCGATCATCTTAATCTGATTTTCATTATAAAGAACGTTTTCAATCAGTCCGAAGGTATATGAAAATTTTTCTTCCTCTTTCTTGAAATCCTGAAGAATTTTCGCCACTTCTGCGACTTCAGTCTTTACGAAAGCAACCCCGACCGGGCCCTTGATGACATCATCCATGTTCAATAAGCCCGCGTCCTTTACGGCCTTTTTGAAAAGATTGTTTTTCACCACCTTGTATTCGGCGTTTTTTTCGCGGAGCATTTTTCTTAATGCGCTCAGCCCCTTCACCTTGACGCCCGAATAATCGGTAAGGAAAATGTTCCCTTTTTCACGGAGTTTCGTAGTGAGGTCCGCAACCTCGTCGATTTTATATTGCTTTACCATTACTTTTCGATCCCCTTATGGTTTAGTTTAATACCGGGGCCCATTGTTGAACTGATGTGCACGGATTTTATATAGTTACCCTTCGCGTCAGACGGTTTGTCTCTCACTATCTGATTGAAAAAAGCCCTGATATTGTCAACAAGTGACCCGTCCTCAAAATTGACTTTTCCAATGCCCAAATGGATAACACCGGTTTTGTCTGCCCTGTATTCGGCCCTGCCGCCTTTGAGCTCCTTGACTATCCCTTTTATATCGTCGGTAACAGTCCCCGATTTAGGTTTCGGCATGAGCCCCTTCCTTCCGAGTACCGGGCCGAGCTTTCCCACCTCTTTCATCATGTCCGGGGTCGCCACAACCGCCTGAAATTCGGTCCAGCCTTCCTTGATTTTTTCAATCATATCCTCGGCTCCCACGAAATCCGCGCCCGCATCATGAGCCTCTTTCTGCTTGTCTCCCTTGCAGATGACCAGGACCTTTTTATCCTTTCCAGTGCCTGCCGGAAGAGTTACAGAGCCGCGGATGTTCTGATAGCTCTTGTGGACAATTTTAATCGCCATCTCAACCGTTTCATTGAATTTTGAATATTTTACTGATTTCATCAGAGAAACGGCCTCTTCGGGATTATAGAGCCTGGCCTTGTCGACCTTCGCTCTCGCTTCTTGTACTTTTTTACCTCGTTTCATCTGCTCTGCTCCAATCTTTCTGAAAACTCTATTCGACGACATCGACGCCCATGGACCTGGCGGTTCCCGCGATGATGTTCACCGCGGCGTTGAGGTCATTGGCGTTGAGGTCAGGCGTTTTTAGCTTCGCTATCTCTTCCAGCTGCTTTCTGTTTATCTTGCCCGCTTTGATCTTGTTCGGCTCGCTTGACCCCTTTTCGATACCCAGTGCTTTCTTAACCAGCACTGAAGCGGGGGGAGTCTTTACGATAAAAGTATAGCTGCGGTCCTCATATACGCTGATAACTACCGGAAGAATGGTGCCGGGCTGTTCTTTTGTTCTCTCGTTGAATGTCTTGCAAAAATCCATGATATTGAGTCCGTGCTGACCCAGCGCCGGACCGACCGGTGGCGCCGGATTGGCCTGCCCCCCGGGAATCTGCAATTTTATTTCGACAAGTATCTTTTTTTTCTTAGGCGATTTCGGTGCCATATCAGTTCCTCATACATAATAATGACATTAGATTTTTCCCACCTGCAAAAAGTCAAGCTCCACAGGCGTTCCTCTTCCAAAAATTTCAACTTTGACCCGCAGGCGCCCCTTATCGGGATATACCTCTTCAACAACACCGCTGAAGTTGTTGAACGGGCCGTCAATTACCTTTATATGCTCTCCCACGGAAAAATCCATAACCGCGGATATTTTTTCTGTCGCTTTCTGCTCTCCCATCTGATCGAAAAGAGAGCTTACTTCCTCCCGGGACAGCGGTTTCGGTTTATTTGACCCGTAGGCACCGACAAAATTCGTTACGCCCGGTATGCTCTTGACAAGGCTCCACGTCGTATCGTCAAGCTCCATCTCCACGAGGACATATCCGGGAAAAAACTTTTTGGATTTTATCCTTTTCTTCCCGTCCTTCACCTCGGGAATCTCCACAGTGGGTATCCTCACCTGGAATACCTTCTCCTGAAGATTGAGCCCGATTATCTTTTTTTCCAGGGCGAGCTTCACCTTGTTCTCGTGCCCCGAATAGGTGTGTATTACATACCACTCTTTCGCCATAATACTCTACATAACAAATTTAATAATTTCTAGGATGACATGATCCACAAACCATAGAAAAACAGCCATAATGCATACGGATACAACCACAACCATGGTGAATTTAGTCACCTCATCCCTGTCGGGCCAGGTAACCTTTCGCAGTTCTTCCTTCGATTCCTTGAAGAATTCAAGCATCCGCTTCACGATGTTCACGATGTCCGCCTATGCCTTGGTTTCTTTGTGAACCGTATGCTTGTCACAGAACTTGCAGTATTTTTTTACTTCCAGCTTGCCCGACTGTTTCTTCTTGTTTTTCGTGACGGAATAGTTTCTTCTTTTACATTCCTGACAAGACATTAAAATCACTTCACGCATAATAGCACCCTGCAATTAACAATGAATAGTATACGTTAGCTACGCCGTTTGCGATAATTGATCACTCGAAAAGGCAAAGAAGTTAGACCGAAAAACAACCTCCCGCACTCGCTGAGCCCACGACCAGAATCGAACTGGTGACCTTTTGCTTACCATGCAAATGCTCTACCGACTGAGCTACGTGGGCAGAGGTAGGGTGAAATAATAGAAACACCCCTTTTTTTGTCAATGAAATTTTAATTAATTTCACTTTTGCAGAAAATAGACAAACCGGGGCGCAAGGCCTGCCCCGGCTCTTTATGAATGTCCGATGATGCTGATAATTAATAGCTCAGTGTTCCAGCAGATATGATGGAATATCATCCTCAGAGAGCTGTCTTTTAAACCGGTCCGCTTCATTCCTATTGCGCAAGCCTTCAATCCGCACCTTGTACAGATTTCCTTCATGCAGGAGTTTTACATCTCGATTTGTCATATCCTCCACTCTTTTTCTAAGATCTTCCGCGTTTTTTCTCGAATAAAACGCGCCGATCTGAAGCGAGTAAGCGCCTCCTGCAGGACTTATGTCATCCGATACCGGTTCAACCGTGTCATCCTCATACGCATTCGCACCATCGCCCCCATTACCGGCGCCTCTCCTGATCACGGTAATCCCCACGAGAGCTTTCCCCTGCCTCACCATATCGAGTTTTTTCGCTGCTCCGTATGAGAGGTCCAGAATCCTGTTCCCCTTATAGGGCCCCCTGTCATTTACGACAACGCGTACGGTTTTATTGTTATCAAGGTTTTTTACCTCTATCATTGAACCGAAAGGAAGCGTTCTGTGAGCAGCCGTGGCCATATTCATGTCAAATCGTTCCCCCGATGCCGTAACCTTGCCGTGAAACTCCCTCCCGTACCACGATGCGGTCCCTTTTTGAAAAAATTTCTCATCATTGCCATAATCGTCTTCTATTCTCGCATTTTTCGTGACCGCCCTCTCCGGGTCTATCCCATAATCCTCATCTTCAAATTCCATCTCCTCGGTCTGATATCCGTCTCCCCGGTTCGGTTCACTGTATTTGCCTTTCTGCCCGTGATATCCCTGTTTGTCAGATGTGTTTCTCAATCCGCTCCCCGGAGGGGTACAGCCGGCAAACACAATCTGTGCCATGATAACGCTTATCAATATAAATATCCCTTTTTTAAACATCGCATTCCTCCAGAAATCTGCTCAATAAACCCGGATGTGTCTATACATTCTATCGGAACAATTTCCACATCGCTGAAGCCCAAAAATAGACGAAAGGGCCAAAAGGTTCTTGACCTCATCCTTGAATGGGGTAACTCGGTCTCTGAATGCATCATGTAGTCGTCCGTCTTTGCTGCAAATTTCCGTGAAAGGACATATCGCCCGGTCTGTCGGGCGCCTTTATGTTTCCGGAGGATGAGCAGGGCTCATGAAATAAAGGAAAGTACAACGATGAAAATAATATCACATAAGCCGACAATCACCAGAAAGGATCTGGAAGCGGTCCTCGATTGCCTGATAAACGACGAGCTGGCGACAGGGAATACGGTAAAGAGGCTTGAAAACGCCATCGCGGAAAAAACGGGCATTCAGTACGCCCTGGCGACAAACACCCTGACATCGGCCTACCACCTGGCATACGCCGCGCTGGGCCTCCAGGGCGACGACGAAGTGATCATTCCTTCATATTTTGATTCAGCACCGCTTAACGCACTTGCCCTCACCGGAGGTAAAGCCGTACTGGTGGACAATGAGCAGAACTCCCTGTTCCCTTCCGAACAGTCCATTCTGGACCGTGTCACGGAAAGGACGAAAGCGATAGTTATCGGTCACACTTTCGGGCATCACTTCCACAAAGATCTATTGAAACAGGCGGGTGTTCCGGTCATTGAGGACATTTCCCATGCATTGGGCACTCAAATCCATGACGAGCCCATCGGTGTCGATTCAGCCTTTGCCGTGGCCTCTTTCGCGGTGTCGATGATCATCACCACCGGGAACGGCGGCGCGGTTATGACAGGCAATTCCAAGAGTTTTTCAAAAATGAGGGATCTCCGCTCCTCAGGGGCCGCATACCCCTGTTTTGACTGCGGAATGACCGACCTGCAGGGAGCCATGGGGATAAGTCAGCTTGTGAAGTTGAGCGATCTTCTGGATAGAAGAAAAAAGATCACAAAAATATTCTACGACGCGTTGAAAATCACAAGCCATAAGACCCCATACCCCTACAGCGAGGATTTCGCCTACCAGACATTTCCCGTTATCTTCGACGCATCGATAGAAAAAGTCGAAAAATACTGGAAAAAAACAGGCATAGAAGTGGTCAATCCGATAAAGACCCCCCTGCACATTCTCATGAACCTCAATCCGGCGGACTTTCCGGTATCAGAAAGGCTGTCAAAAAAACTGTTTTCAATACCTGTGTATCCGACCCTGACCAGGGACAATATCGACCTCATCGCACGGATGCTTTCAAAATTCATCTGAACGAGAAGGAGGGGCAAGGAATGTATGCTTTATCGGTGGAAGAAACATTTTCCTCAGCGCACCAACTGAGAGAATACAGGGGCAAATGTGAAAATTTGCACGGCCACAACTGGCGTGTGGTACTGTCAGTACAGGGCCGCGAACTGAACCCTATCGGTCTTCTGGTCGATTTCGGAGATCTTAAAAAAATTCTGAGGAAGATTTGCGAGGTTTTCGACCATACCTGCCTTAACGATCTCCCCCCTTTTACCGAGATAAACCCGAGTTCGGAAAACATTGCCATGATAATCGCAAAAATGGCAAAAGATGAGTTGACGAAATTCGGGGGGGGAGTTTATGTTGAATCCGTAACTGTATACGAATCGGAGAATTCAAAGTGTACATTTTTTCCTGAACGTTGACTAAATATTTTTCTATTTTCCGGTTTTTTTTAAAATTTATTCTTGATTTTTTCAGTACCAAAACATAATGTGCATCTAATTTTTTAAACGGAGGAGTTGTTACATGAAGAAAAACATTAGCTTACTGCTGGTTGCAATCTTCGCATTCACAGTTGCACTGGGCCTCGTTGGCTGCAAGAAGGAAGAGGCTGTTGCTCCTGAGACTCAGCAGACCGAAACTGCGCCTGCTGACGAAACACCTGCAGAACCCGCAAAATAATGTAATTCGGAATCACAACTTACAAAAAAAGGGAGGGCTTACAAGTAAGCCCTCTTTTTTTTTCCTTTTATATGAAAACCGAAAACTACGCAATTGAACGCGAAGCAAGGATTTCTCTTATTTTATTTTTCAGTTCATCGAGGTTTGAAGATTTTGTCAGATACGCGTCCGCGGTCCAGGTCATGAAATTGCTCTTGTAATTGGAATAGGCGGTGTAGATGATAATGGGTATCTTTTTGTCCTTTGAAAGGATTTTACCGAGTGCCTCGATTCCGTCCATTTCCGGCATCCTGATGTCCATGATGACAAGATCATATTTGTTCGCCTTGACCATGTCAACCGCCTCCTTGCCATTGGACGCCTGATCAATGGCATGCCCCTCATCCTGCAGTTCGAGCGCATACAACTCTCGCTGATGCTGTTCATCTTCAACGATAAGAATCTTTGCCATAACGGTACCCCGGCCAGTTTTTTATTGCACTCATACAAATTACCACGGCAAGATGAATATGCAAACACTTTTTTCCGTTCGTCAGGAGGGAACGGGCATGGTTATGGTGAATTCGCACCCCCCTTCCGGCATGTTCCTGACGGTTATATCACCCCCGTGGTCCTTGATTATTTTTTTCACAATCGCGAGTCCCAGCCCGACCCCGGTCACCTTTGTGGTGAAAAACGGCTCAAAAACGGCGGCCTGATCTTCACTGTCAATTCCCGAGCCGGTGTCCTTCACCTTGATTACCGCGCTCTGGTCGACGCTCTTTGTTGTGATCGCCACCGTCCCCCCTGAAGGCATGACGTCCACGGAATTCTGAAGGAGATTTAAAATCACCTGTTTCATCTGATTGAAATCGCACTTAACCAGTGGCATGTCATTTTCGAGGTTTAATTCCAGGGCCACCTTTTTTTCAAGAAGCAGATTCTTTAACAGGTTAACCGTGTCGATTATAACATCATTTAGACTGTTGAATTCTCTCAGGTACCGGGCCGGTCTGGTGAAATCCATTACATTTGAAAGAATTTTTTCAAGCCTTTCGGATTCGCTCAATATGATTTTGGCGGCGTCCCTGATCCCGGAGGATTCCTTGGTTTTCTCCTTTTCCCTCTCCTTTGCCAGCTGCTGGATCCTTCTTGCGTAGCCGCCCATGGTAACAAGGGGATTCCTGATCTCATGCGCTATATGCGCGGATATCCTCCCTATGGCCGCGAGTTTTTCCGATTCAACGATCGCTTCCTGCCTTTCGCCTATTTTCCGCATTTCGTTCCTGACGGTATCAAGCCGAACGTAATTTTCAATGGAAAGAGCGGCCTGGGAAGCGAAAATGGATAGAAGCTCAATATCGCCCTTGCCGATGGGAGCCTTGTTGAACTTATTGTCTGCAACGATCACGCCGATCGCCCTGTTTACCGCCACAAGCGGGACAATGACGAATTCCATCACGTCGATAAGCGTCTTGATCTCAATCCCGATGTCTTCGGCCCCCCAGAGATCCATTATATGAACATATTTCATGTTTTTCATAACTCTGCTGAATATAGAGTCTTCCTCGAGGCTGAACTGCGCGTTCAGCACTTTTTCAAGAAGTTCGGCGCCGCTTTTTCTCTTTTCGATGCCGGTACCGTCATCCTTCATGTTTCCCGCGGCGATGGAGCTCCATATATATATGGCCTCATCAAAGGAATCCGGGCCCACCGCCATCTTCCCGGCCAGGTTTTCTCCTTTACCGTCGACAAGAAACAGCATCGCCCTGTTGAACCCGAGTCCCGCCCCGGAGGTGACGCCGGTGAGGATCGTATGCAGTATCTGGTCTATCTCGTCATCCTTCTGTATCGACTCTGAAATCTGGCTCATCAGCGATATCTGGTAATCCTTCTGGAGCTTGTTTGTGACGTCATCGATGATTACGATCTCGAGTTTCTTCCCCTGGATCATCATGGTGGAAATTTTAATATCGGCGATTATGGAGACTTTTTTTATTGAAAGGAGATGCGTCTTTTCAAGCACCACCGAGTTCTCGTATCTTCTCACCTGCCTGATTCCGTCTATGAGGCGCCTGTTGACGAAGTAGAAAATCTCGTCGATCCTTTTATTGACAATTTCGTTCTGGTCGAAATGGAACTTTTCGCAAAGTCCGGAATTGGCAAATACGATTTTATCCTCATCATTGAGTATCATGTAATAGGTGCTTAATGAAAACACTATGCTGTTGTACAGATCCTGGAACTTTTCAATTTCGATTTTCTGCGTATTTATAATCGAGCTCAAATGTTTCCCCAGAGTCAAAAGCTCCCTGTAAATGCGCGACAGATCATCCGAACCGGACAACTCAGGGTTGGCGACAATGAATCTTCCTTTTTTATAGCCATCCAGTATGTTCCTGATGGCGTCGATCCTTCTGCCATAGAAAAACCTCCTCCCCAGCTTATGAAACAGCGCCCTCGTGGCGATCATTACCGCCAGTCCAACGGCTACCGTTCCGAGAATCTCCGCTTTCACGTCGGGAATAAACAGCAGGTAGGCGACAAAGAAAGCAAAAAGTATATCTGGGCTGAAAAAGAAGAGGCCTCGGTAGATCCAATTTTTCATAATAATCCAGTCATGTTTCCTGATTTGTCAGAAAATGCGCTTTAAATTATTATTGATATGTTCGGTCGCCGATTTCAATATGTTTTTGTACGGGATCATTTTTTTTTCCGTTCAATTTTTCCAAATGAACGGAGGAGGGAGAGATGAAAATCATTATTGCGACACACAATAGGGGCAAATTCACCGAGATATGCGACAAGCTCAAGGATATCGACTCGCTGGAGTTTCTCCCTCTTTTCGGATTTGCCGAACATCCGGAGATCGAGGAAGACAGGGATACCTTTGAAGGGAACGCGGTGAAAAAGGCGGTGGAGACGGCCTCGTATTACGGAATGGCGGCACTTGCCGACGACTCGGGGCTGGCGGTGGACGCCCTTGACGGGAGGCCGGGAGTTTATTCCGCCCGTTACGGCGGCCCCGGGCTGGACGACAGGGGAAGAAACAAACGTTTACTCGATGAACTCCGGGGCGTAAACAACCGGGAACGCTCCGCAAAGTTCATCTGCGTCATCGCCCTTGGACTGCCTGACGGAACCAGCCATACCGCAAGCGGAGAATGCCGTGGTTTCATCGCAGAGCAGGAGTCCGGCGGATTCGGTTTCGGATACGACCCTGTTTTTTTCCTTCCGGAATTCGGCAAAACCATGGCGGAACTCCCGCTTGAGATTAAAAACGGAATCAGCCACCGATCCAGGGCGCTCGACGCGGCAAGGGAAATGCTTGAACGGCTCGCGGGGGGATCACCGATATGACCGGACCGCTTTCCGACGCAATAATGGACGCACTGTTCAGGTATTACGGACCAGTCGGCCCTCAGCTTGCGTACCGCAACCTGTACCAGCTCACCGTCGCAGTGGTGCTTTCCGCACAAACCACGGACAGACAGGTAAACGCGGTGACCGGTGAACTGTTCAGGGAATTTCCGGACTTTAAAAGCCTTTCCGCCGCACTTCCTTCCCGTGTGGAGGAGATTATTCGAAGTACCGGCTTTTTCAGGAACAAAGCGGCGCATATAATCGCACTGTCAAAGGCGGTCATGCAATATCACAAAGGGGAGGTTCCGGTAGATTTTGATTCGCTGGTATCGCTCCCGGGAATCGGCAGAAAGAGCGCCAATGTCATACTCATGATGGGCCACGGCGTCCCCGCCTTCCCGGTGGACACCCACATCTACCGCATTGGCACCAGGCTCGGGTATGACAAATCGGGGAAACTATCGGGGGTGGAGGAGAAACTCAGGGAGTATATTCCCGAAACAAGGTGGCGCGACGCCCACCTTGTCCTGATCATTCATGGAAGAAAACTCTGCAAGGCGAGGAAACCGCTCTGTTCCCTCTGCCCCGTTTTGGAATACTGTGAAAGCGCCCCCCGTTATCTCGGTGCATCCTGAAGAGATAAATCGCGCACATAGTTGCCGATGGCGGTAATGAAGTCGATATCGTTGAATCTGCCGCGATACCTCCCTTCCCTGTCGATTCCCGTTATGGTCACAAGCGCCCGGTACGCCTCTTCGCCCAGCCGGACATCGGTACCGGTCAGCGCCCCCATAAGCAGGGGGATGGACTTTGTCGATCCGGCCATTGAGGCGGTCCGGATAAACCAGGCCCTGTAGTACCAGTTGCCGCGACCGTATCTTCTTATAAGCGGATCAAAGTCATCGTTGCAATTCCATGCGGTGTACTCCATCAAACTTTCCGATTCCATGAGCGCCTCCCCATTTCTTTCGGACTCACGTTCAGCCACCAGTCCCAGCACCTCGCAGGAAACCCCGATCCCCCTCGGACGGAGATACCGGGCGATATCATTTGATGTTTCCGAATTCCCGGCCGCCAGATAGGTCTCCCACCTGTCCGCGCCAAGGGGAATGGTAGGATCGTTTTCCTCTGTGTAGTAGATCACCGTCGATAGGAGGTAGGGGTTGTTTGTCTTTACCACCTGGTTCTGGAGCTCCTCCAGAGGGAACCGGTACCCGAGCTTCAGAAGTATCAGCGCTGATCTCATGTACCTGTAGGTATCGGAGTCCGAGAAACGGTGGAACGCGATAAAAATCCCCACAAGAGAAAAATACACCGCCACTCCCAGAATCAGGGATTGCACGATGAGCTTGGCGATTTTCTCGCGAAGGTTGACGAATTCGTTTAATAGAAAAAAGAGCGCGACGGATATCTGAAGATACTTCAACAGCGAAATGGAAAGTCCGGAAGGTGAAAAAGTGTACACCAGCTTATACACCAGAAAGTATATCACCGATATAAAAAGAAAGAGAGGTATGGTTATCCTGGGCTCCTTTTTCATCTTGAGGATGACCAACAGCATCAGGGAATAAAACACAATATTGGAAAAACGGCCGTCCAGAAGCTCCAGGAGCGGACGCCAGGGCCAGAAAGTGTCTCCGTAATAATTAATGGTGGTGAACACGGCCGTCACAAAAAAAATCAGCGCGAAGGGCGCCAGCCTCGTGACCGAGAACAGTATATAGTCTCCCTTTTTCTTATAAAAGTCCCGGTACAGAGTTTTAAGATATTTCAAGTCTATTGTGGAAAAAATGAATATGAGATAAAAAGAGAACACATAGAGGTAGATGTTTACGATCACCGATATCCCCTGCCATAGCGAAAAAATCCTGGCAACTATCTGGATCGTGAAGAGGACAATGAGAAGATACAAAAAAGTGCTGACACGCCTTAAATGTGTCAGGAGGAGCGCCCCCAGCGCAAGGCCCCTTTCCCTTTCAGTCTGGTTTTCTTCCATCATATTTCCTCGGAAGCCGGCCTCATCCGGTTTTGCGTCAAAACGGCCACCCTCGGAAGACCCGCGTAATCGTTCAAGACAGAGACGTGAAAACCGGCCTCCACGCCCCGGGCCTTGACGAAATTCCTCATTGCTTCGCCTATCTCGATGAGAAGCACCCCTGATGGCGAAAGAAAACAAGGCGCATCCCCTATGATGCGTCGAATAACGCTCGTGCCCCCATCACCTGCAAAAAGCGCCTCTCCCGGCTCGAAACTCAGCTCCCTTTGAAGGGACTGCATGTCTGATGAATCCACATAGGGGGGGTTGGAAACGATCACGTCAAACCTGAGCCCTTCGACCGGAGCGAATAGATCACCATGCCTGAATTCGACGGCGCCGCTGCCGAGGATTTCGGCCGCGTTCCGGGACGCCACCGCAATCGCCCCGTCAGAGATGTCCGTCGCCAGTACGGTGCAGTCTCCCCTGTTGTGTTTTACCGCCACCGCGATCGCCCCGGAGCCGGTCCCCAGGTCAAGAACATGCCCGTTCATCGGCGCGTGATAGAGGGCGAGGTCCACCAGCAGTTCCGTCTCAGGCCTCGGAATGAGGACACGCCGGTCGACGAAAAAATTCAGCGAATAAAATTCCTTTCCGTTGAGAATATAGGCAACCGGCTCCCCCCTCAGCCTGCGTTCGGCGAAGCCTTCCATTCTATGGAGCTCCTGTGCGGAGAGGTCCCGCTCGGGTGAGAGCGCCAATGAATACCTTTCGGTGCCGAGTGCGTGGGAGACGAGAATTTCGGCGTCCAGCCGCGCGGTGTCTATGCCGGTTTCTCTGAACCTGTCCGCCATGTTCCGGATGCACTCATCCGAATTCGATGGATTATGCCGGTTCATTGAGTCTTCAGAGACCCCAGCTTTTGCGTCACTTCGTCTTTTTTCAGTCCGTCGACAAGCTCCTGTATCCCGCCTGCAAGGACCCTGTCGAGAGAGTAGAGGGTGAGCCCGATCCTGTGGTCCGTGACCCTGGATTGAGGGAAATTATACGTGCGGATTCTTTCGCTCCTGTCCCCGGAACCGACCTGGGAACGGCGCAGCTGGCTTTCCTTCGCCATCCGGTCCTGGTTCGCCTTTTCAAGAAGGCGGGCCCTGAGCACCCTGAGGGCCTTTGCCTTGTTCTTGAGCTGGGACTTTTCGTCCTGGCATGTCACCACCATGCCCGATGGAATATGGGTGATCCGGACCGCGGAGTCCGTCGTGTTGACCGACTGCCCCCCGTGTCCCGATGACCGGTACACGTCAATCCTCAGATCGTCCGGATTGACAACGATGTCGTCCTCCTCGGCTTCCGGCAGCACCGCCACCGTCACCGCTGACGTATGAATCCGGCCGCCGGCTTCGGTGGCGGGAATCCTCTGCACCCGATGGGTTCCTGACTCGAATTTCAGGTTATCGTACGCTTCGCCGCCCCTGACAGAAAAAATCACCTCTTTGCACCCGCCGATTTCGTTCGTGTTCAATTCGATCAGCTCCACCTTCCATCCCTGTTCGTCACAATACCTGGTGTACATCCTCATCAGATCGGCGGCGAACAGGGCCGCTTCGTCGCCTCCGGTTCCGGCGCGTATCTCCATCAAAATGTCCTTGCCGGAATTCTGGTCCTTCGGCAACAGCATCACCAGTAACGATGCCTGGTATTTCTCAATTTTATCTTCAAGTTCCCCGATCTCCGTTCCCAGCAGTTCCTTCATCTCGGGTTCGCTTTCGGACCTGGCGAGCTCGCGTGTTTCTTCAAGCTGTTTTTGAAATTTAATTAATTCGTCATATTTCTGAACGATCGGGGAAATATAGGCGTGTTCGGTATTGAGCACTCTGAGTTTTTTCTGGTCGGTGGCGACCTCAGGCCTGCTCATTTCGGCCTCGATTTCCCGAAGCCTTTGTTTTATCTGTTCCAGTTTTTGTTCCATGTCCCCGCCGGTTTGTAAAACGAATCCATCTGGGGCTGCGGGACGTATCCCGCGGCCGTCAACTTACGGCAGATAACAGCGCCACGGCCCGCGTCAATAAAAAAAAGAGCGGTTTGACCCGCTTTTTTTGCTCCCGAGAGGACTCGAACCTCTGACACATAGTTTAGGAAACTACTGCTCTATCCGCCTGAGCTACGGGAGCGGAACAGAAGATGTCCCGAATTTCACTTAACAGGCCCTTTCCGGATGACCGTCAGGACTTTGAAAAATCAGGAATACATGCTCTTTCGTTTTGAAGCGACGACACGCTGGAATTCACCTATCTTGTGGACCACCACCTTGTCGCCGTATATATCAATTTTTCCAAGGCGCGCCAAATGTGTCAATTCTTTTTGCACGTCCATATCCACCATCCCGGCCCAGCTCGCGATCTGCTGTGAGGTAATTGGCAGAGTTATCTGGTTCTGGAGGTCAAGTTTCGGGTCCTGCTCAGCAAGCATGATCATGACATCCATGACCTTGAGCTGGGGGTCGTCAAGCAGGAGTATCATGAGCCTGCGTTTCGCGTCGTATATCCGTTTAGAGAAAATCACAAGAAGTTTATACGCCAGCTGGGGGTTCCCCTCCAGAAGCGCGTCAAAGTTGTTCCTGTGGAATTTCAGCAGCTTCGTGTGCTCCATCGCGATTGCGGTTGCCGATCTCGGCTGCTCCTCAAGAATCGCCATCTCGCCGAACACGTCCCCCTTGTTCAGCTCGTCGAGTGTTTTTTCCCTGTTGCTTATCACTTTTACTATCTGCACGCGCCCGGAGACGATAAAATAGAACTCGTTTCCCGGTTCGAATTCGCAGAAAATGATCTCGTTCGTTTTGTATTCGACGCCGAATTTTTCGAAAAATCTTTCGTCAAGCATCATTGTACTGTCCTACCGGTTCTGGAGTTCGCGCACTTTTTTCATGGCACGGTTGTTTATCTCTTCCTTCGGCGCCATGTTCATCACTTTTGAAAAATATGTTATCGCCTTGTCCGGCTTGTTCGCCGATTCGAAAACCGTTCCGATCTGGAAGTAAGCGGCCTTTTCCGCCGGTGTGCCGGCCATTTTTTTTATCGTGGCTGTATACGCCTCAAGCGCCTCCTTTAATTTCCCCAGTTTCATATAACATGCCCCCAGGTCAAGGTGCGCCGTCTCATAGGATTTTCTGTCCTCTTCTCCCCGGGGGGCCGGACCTTTGATGATGCCCTCCAAAGCGCCGGCTGCATCGGAATACTTTCCTGATTTCATAAGCGCCTGCGCTTTCGTCAGGCTTTGCGTGACCGATGAAGAGGATTTCGGATCCGCGAAATCATCCAGGGAAAAATCGTCGAGATCAGACGCTGTGCCGTCATCGGAAAGGAAATCATCCATCTCGCTCGAAAGCGGCGTGAGGCCTTCATCATCCCCGGAGCTCCTTCTCCTCGGGGCGTCATCATCGAAATCGACCATGTCGTCGGGCTCCGAGCGGTCGCCGGGCTCGTCGAAGGAAAAGCCGTCATCATCGTCAATTGCCGGCTTCGACGAGGACACCGGCGCGGTGAAATCGGAATCCATGTCTTCCGGCGAGACCTGGCCGGAGTCAATGGATTTTATCCTTTCCATGGCCGCTTTCGCGTAATTCTGGTCCGGATAGTATTCGAGATATCTCTTGAACGCGTACCGCGCATGGGGGAAAAAACCCGCCTTGAAGTAGTACTCTCCGATTTTGAAAAGCTCAACCTCCGGCTTGATCTCGCTCTCGTCCCCGAGCACCGAGCGCACGATTTTATGGATTCTTCGGAGTTGATTGCTGAATACACGGAGCATTTTTAGGACGACAGTGACGTTTCTCAATATCAGCCTTTCGAAATCGGAGGGATTCATGATAAGCACTTCCGTGTCCCCGATCACCTGGGCCGTCTCTTCCCTGGGATACCGCCCCAGCGACGATTTCACGCCGAAGAACTCGCCCTGGCGCACATCCTCTTTCACCTCCTCGCCGGAATCGAGTTTTACGGAGGTGAGGATCACCCTGCCGTTTTTGAGGATGTAGATGTACTCGCTTTTATCTCCCTCAAAATAGATAATGGACCCGGATTTATATTTTCGTGGGATGATGCCTGTCGTTGAAGTCTGTCTCATATCGGTCCCGCAGCTCCCTGTCAGATTTCAAAATCAACGGGAAAAAATGGAAACTCTTTTTTAAAGCCCACCGCCCTGCTGATCCGTTTCAGAAGTCCCAATGGGTCACCGACAATCACTTTATCGGTCCCATCGAGAACAATATGCTGATATATCGTTCCGGCCTTGTCGAAGAGATGCGCATACTCCGCGTTTCCGTATACCGGGCGGCCGTTGATCACCACGAGCATGACATCCTTCAATTCCGCGTCCACCACCGACCCGGCCGGCGCCCCCCCCCTGTCCCGGAACAGCGTCAGGTCGGCGACGTACCCGTTTTTTATATATCCGAGGTTTTTCAATCTGAAGGCCTTGGCGGGATTGGCCGTCACCATTTTTAAAATCTGCTGATCAGTCAGCTCTTTGCCGTACAATTCCTTATACAGATTTTTGTCGAATTTCATTTCAGACAGAAGGTTGAGGCCTCCGGACATGGGAGAATCGGTCCCGATGCAGACATTGATCCCGTTTTCCAGAAGCAATTTAATGTTTGTGGTCTTGTTGAACATAAACCAATTCGAATCGCCGCACCAGACGACACTCGCGCCCTTCTGCTTTATAAGCTTCATGTCCTCCCCTGAAAAGGCGATCCCGTGCACCAGCACCGAGTGATCGCCAAGCCCCCCCCGCCTGTTCAGCGTCGCAAGGTCCCTTACTGTTTCACTGTCAAATCCCTCCGCGATGTGGGTGATAAAGGGGATGTCGTTATCCAGCGCTTTTTTGTATTCAACATCGATCTCCTCCCCCCAGTTGAGGGCGAATGAGGCGATCGAATGCGCCAGCGAATAATGCCTGATCGCCTTCATCGGGAGAATGTCGTAATACGGCTCCGCCACGAAATGCGGGATATGGTCGGAGACCGTGGTGACGCCGGATACGAGGTTCCTGAAGGCGCCGAGAAGATATAGGTCCCTGTTTTCAATCTGCTGCCGTTCATTATATACGGGTGCGCTTTTCAGGTCATTGTCCCAGGGAAGCCAGTTTTCATAGGGACCATTGCCCACTTTCGGATAGTAGGTCCCCAATAGATGATCATGGCTGTTGATGAGCCCCGGGACCAGTACCGCATTTTCGACCCTGAGATCAATCGCCGCCGGCTGCGCCTTTTTTGACACGTTCTCGATTTTATCATCCCTGATCGTCACGGATCCGGATTTTATTACGGAATTCTCGACAACACAGGAGGCTCCCGATATGCTCCATCTAGTCATTCATTGTACCCTGCATCATAAATTTCACTGGACTCCGGATATAACCCGCACACGGCAACTCTATGGGTTACTGACCCGGATCGAAACAATGCTCCGGGTTGTTAAAAAATAATAGTACCATTACGGACGCAACGTCAAGTAAAATTAACGGAGGCCCGTCCTTAACATTATCGGGATCGATTGTGATTTAATTCAATAATTCGCTGAAAAACGACAGGGAACCTTCTCCGGCATCCGATATAGACGGGACTACTCGTTTTCCCCGTGCGTTTCGGTGTCAATGCCTTCCAGAATCTTATAGATTTCCCAGAACGAATAGAAGAGGGTCAAAAGAAGCGGGCCTATGATAACACCCGGAAGATTCAGCGCATTAAGGCTTCCAAGCAAAAGAAAAAAAAGAACCACCGGATGGAAATGCAGTTTTTCCCCAAAAACTTTCGGCTTAACTAAATTCTCCAGTAAAAGGTACCATACAAGGCACCACGAGCCGACAAAGAACGCGGTCAGGTAGGATCCTTCAAAAATAAGAAAAATCGCGCACGGGATCCAGATGAAGGTCGTTCCCACCACCGGTATGAGAGACAGGACCGCGGCGATGCTCCCCCAGAGAAGGGGCGCCCTGATGCCGGCGATGTAAAAACCGACACCAAGCATCGTGCCCTGCAGCACCATAATTAAAAGATTTCCCGCAAGAAGTATCTTTATCACTTCCTTCAGCCGCTCAACGACCTGTTTCTCGATATCGTAGGGAAAGGGGAGGACCCGGTAAAATACGGTGCTCAGCCTGTATCCGTCCTTCAGCAGGAAAAATAAAATCAGCAGCATGAAGAAAAAGTTGATCATTAAGCTGATGGGATACGATATAATGTCGGAAATTCCGGCCAGGACTCTTCCGGCGGTCCGTTGTGCGTAGCTGTTTAAACGCGTGAAGATTTCGTCTTTGGTGATGTTGAGGTAATGCGAAATCAATTCAAATACCGGCATGTTTCCGATGCGTTCAAAATACTTTTCATCGGCATGTCTTTCAATATATGAATACATCTGATACGCCTGATCAGTGAGGGAAGATAAAAGATAAACGAAAGGGACCAGGATGAGCAGTATCAGCAGTATTATGACCAGTAGGGAACTCAGCCCCCTTATTTTTACCCGCGCCTGAATCCTGTCATAGCCTGGCTTCAGGGCCAGGTAGAGAATCAGGGCCATCAGAAAAGGCCAAAAGTAATACCTGAAAATCAGCAATAAGCCGACGCCGACAATGCCGAAAAGAACAAGAAACAGGAACTTCAGGTTCTTATTGGTTTTCAGTTTATAGTACGAGTCTTTTCCAACCATTCTGTGGCCGTTTCAGGACATAGTTATACACCGGACCCGTTTCCCTCTGGAAAGGCCCTCGCGATAGTCGCCGTCTACTTTGTCAGATAATGAGATAATTCAGTTGCGATTTTACATATCGCATGATCAATATATGCGTCATCGGAGATTTTCTCCCGCATCTCACTGATCTTGTTGGGTTCCCTCTTCTCCTTGCACTGCCTTATCTCACGATCCTCCTTTTTCATGAGATCATTCATAAAAACCTCCCGTGGTCGACTGTTCCTCCATGAACAGACATTATGACCTATTCCATTGTCGGCATATTCTCTGTATTACTAAAGGCATTTTCTTGAATGACCAGCCGGCGGCGCTTTATAAACGTTTAAATGAGGAACAGCGGGGCGATGCTTTCATGCCGGTAAAACAGGCCCATACTCCGTTAATATTTGACAAGAATACCCGTACATTGTATATTATTGAAACGGATTGCGGCATGTTATGTTTGATATAAAAGAATACTATTTCAATTATCAGTACAATAATTCCGGTCTCGGACAGGATATTTCTGATTTTGAGGATGATGTCTCGTCGGCAATCGACAGTCTCCTAAACAGCCGGATGGACGACCTGTATCTCAGAGATACGTATAAACACCAGCATGGAAAAGTGGAGATTGTGTTTCCGTCCCTCTCGTATCCGAAAAGCTCATCGCTGATGCTTACTCCCGACAAGATCCGGTATCTTCTGTCTTTTTACCCCCATAAGGCGAACCTTGAAAACACTGAAAAGATCGTGCTGAGGCCGCACTACACGTCCGTCGGTGACATCGAACTCATCTCGCTTTATCTGCGGAAAAAGGGGGTACTGGTGGTATATCTGTTCCATCCCCATTTTTACCGAATAGCCGAATCGGATTTTACCGGTGCAACCCAAAACGGCGACGTTGATCTTTCGAGCATCAAAAAAGCGTATTTTTCAGGCAACAGGTCCCCCGTCAGCGGAACTTCATCGGAACTCTACATCCATCCTCTCTGGTACATGCTCTCTCTGATAGAAAGGGACGAAACCGACGCGGTCGATAAATTCTTCATCAAACGCAGCCAGATGCATATTAACCTCAACGAATCACTCAACGACATTTCCTCGTTCTTCACCCGGAACGGGTATTGATTTCAGATAACGGGCCACCGGTACCGCATTCCGATGAATGAAAACGGCGAAATTTTCCGGTGCGACGACCGCGGCCTCTTTATGGCCGGTACGGAACCTGGTTTTACCATAGGGTCCGCGTCGAAAAAATCAAACCCGGCCGACTATTCCCTCACGTTTGCCGAAATTAGAAAACTGGAAAAGCGGTTCATGAGCGGCGCCGTCTCGATTCCGGAGGCCCGGGTGCTGTTCCTCAACCAGGTGCACGGAGACGGCGTTCTGGCCGTGGACTCGTATCCCCCGGACAACAGCGACTATGCCGGTGACGCCGACGCGGCGGTCACCACGCTGCCCGGGCTTTGCCTCGTCATCAGGACCGCGGACTGCGTCCCGGTGTTTCTCGTCGACCCTGTCCGCCGCGCACTGGGCGCGGTCCATTCAGGGTGGAAAGGTACGCGCCTCGAAATATCGGTCAGGGCCCTCGAAACCATGGAGCGGCGTTACGGGTCATCCCCCTCCGACATCAGGGCGTATCTCCTCCCATCCATCGGTCCCGAGTCGTACAGGGTGAACCGTGACGTGTTCGATCTTTTCACGGCGGGCAGGATTGAATCCGGGGGCGGTCTTTATCTGGACCTCTGGGCCAACATCGAATCGTCGCTTGTAAGGGCCGGAGTCCCGGCGGAACGCATATACAATTCGCGGACCTGCACTCTCAGGCGGAATGACGAGTTTTTTTCCCACAGGGGGGGCGACAGGGGGAGGAACCTCAATTTCGGCATCATCAATTTCCGGTGATACGAAGAAACAGCTCCGCCATTTTCCGAACCGATTTCCCCCAGTCGAACATTTCAGTCACCCGCTCAATGCCGCGGGCCCCCATGCGCGAAAGCAGAGCGCGGTCACCGGAAAGCCTGTCCATCGCCTCCGCAAGGGCCCTTTCGTCCCGCGCGGGCACCACTATTCCGGCGTCGCCCACCACTTCCGGGAGCGCCCCGCCGTCGCTCGAAACAACCGGAACCCCGCAGGCCATCGCCTCGCCGGCCGGGAAACCGAAGCCCTCGTACACCGAAGGGACCACCGCGAACTCGGACTCGCCGTAACGGGCCACGAGTTCATCCACCGATATCTTTCCGGTGAACTCGACGGGACCGCGGATTTTCAGCGTCGACAGAAGATGCCGCGTGATTTTATGATGCGGGGAGCCGCCGTCAACCACGGTAAGGCTGATTTCCTTTTTCATCAGCGAGAGCGCCTTCAGCAGATAGGCGAACCCTTTCTTGCCGTCCTCGACGTTCCCGACGAAAATGACTTTTCCCCGCCTCTTTTTAATCCCTCGAAGCGGACGGAACACCGCGCGGTCGATACCGTTGTAGACCACGGTCTGCCGCTCCGGGGGCACTCCGAAGTCGGCGTGTACGCGCCGCTTCGAATCCTCCGACACGGTAATGATGTGGTCCAGCCGCCTGGACACCACGGACTGCATCAGCGTGGGATAAAACATTACGCTCTTTACCTTCCGCTTGAAGGTGTCGACACGCTCGAGCACGTTCTGAAGGTCAATCGTCAGTGGGTGGTGTATCGTGGCGGTAACAGGAATGCCCATGGCCTTCATGCACAGAAGTCCGTAACCCAGCGACTGGTTGTCGTGGATGATGTCGAACCGATATTTCCGGTGGAGGGACCGGAGAAGGCCGAAGGCACGGTATCCGAAGGAGCTTATCTCCGGAAACGCGCCGAGCCTGCTGTGTATGTACTCATAGAGATTTATCGGATCAAATATATCGAAAGGGCTGTCCTGATTGACGAACTCGAACCTTTTTTTTACATAGTACTGCCTGTTGTCGATTCGATGAACCACAACCCCTTTCATATCAAGCGGATACGGGGGGCCGACGACCGCATGGACCCGGTGCCCCTGGCGGACCAGCTCTTCGGCGATATATTTCAGATAGATACCCTGGCCGCCGGAATAGGGGTTGCCGCGGTAGCACAGAAGGCATATATTCACTTTCGGCCTCTCTCTCCGGCACGGGTGTTTCCGCCGGCATTCCCGGTCTTCCCGTAGAGAGAGCCCATGGTTACCACCCTGGCCGGATCGAGTTTCCTGACCACCCTGGCAGGGTTACCCGCGACGATGACGTTGGCCGGCACGTTCTTCGTCACCACCGCGCCTGCACCAACGATGGAATTTTCACCTATGCGCACTCCCTTGCAGATTATGGCGGAATCGCCGACCCACACCCCCTTTTCCAGCACGATCGGTGCGGTCCTTCCCACGATTCTGGTCCTGTCGTATATGTCGTGCCAGTCGGCGTCGGTGAGATAGCAGAAATTTGCCAGCATGCAGTCGTCCCCGATGACGATCTCCGTGGCGCTGCTCACCCGAATTGCGTTCATCAGGAGCACGTTGTCGCCGACGGTGATGCGGCCCTCATGCCCCGCCGCCTTGACCGTGGTGAGGCTCGACCGGTATCCGTTGCCGCAGCAGAAGACGACATTTTTACCGATACTGATGTTGGGGCCGCACACGTCAATGTTCCATATCCCCCAGGCCCTGGGCGGCCCGCCCATGGAGTGGAACTTTTTTTTAAACGACAGATGGTAGCAGAGCAGGGTCCTGGCGAGAAATACCGCTTTCGTCAGCAGGGAGCCTTTGACGTCATCATTAAACATCTGGCCTCCCGGATCATTTCACGTCTTCAAGTTTCGAAAAATCCAGAAGTGTCCTGAAATTACCGAGAATGCTTTCCAGTATATGCAGGCGGTTGTCACGCACCGC
This sequence comes from Spirochaetota bacterium, assembly GCA_041737965.1. Classification (GTDB taxonomy): domain Bacteria; phylum Spirochaetota; class UBA4802; order UBA4802; family UBA5550; genus JAFGJK01. Next base: position 143,410 of record JBGSQT010000012.1, read on the forward strand.
GATATTTTTGTCCATTACCAGCACCTTGTCGAAAAATTTATCGATGATGGATTTTCCCTGGATGAGCATTTCATAGAGGCCGATGTAGCTTCCTTCCGCGAGATGGCCCGCGATGAGGTCCCGCCGGTCGTTGAAAAAGGCGTAGAGTTCCCTCTCCGCCTCTTCCGAGGCAAGGGACGGATCGTACTTCAGCAGATAGTCCGCGTTCTCCTTCCTGAACGCGGAAACGATATTGTTCATCCGTTTGAACCCGAGGAGCATTTCGGAAAACTTTTCGTTTTTTCTGAACTCGTGAAGGCTCGAGGCGATTCGAAAGAGCTCGCAGAAATCGAATTTGCCGGTGGAAAGGCACGCGTCCACCACGTCGTGCCTGAATCCGCTGTCGGTGAAAATCGTTTTTGCACGCGCCGACATGAACTGAAGAAGCTCATCCACCAGCCCGCTGCCGTTGCGATAACTCTCCGCCGCGCCCGCCAGCAGGTCCTTCATCGAAAGATGTATGCCGTTCCGGATCAGCAGCTCGACCACTGCATTGGCCTGGCGCCTCAGCGCGTAGGGGTCGTGGGACCCCCTGGGAATGTTTCCGACCGAAAACGTCCCGAAGAGGTTGTCCAGCTTTTCGGCAATCGAAACGATCACGCTCGTCATTGCCGTGGGGAGCGGGTCCCCCTGAAATCGCGGCTTGTAATGGTCGTCGATGGCGTCTGCCACCTCCCGGTCCTCACCGTCCAGCAGAGCGTAGATCTTTCCGATTTTTCCCTGCAGGGAGGTGAATTCAAAGACAACCATGGTATCGAGGTCGGTCTTGCACAGCTGAATCGCCCTGTCGATCTTCCCCCTCAAACCGGAATCGAGACCGATAAGGTCAGCCGCCTTTCCGGCGATGAGCCTCATCCTTTCAACTTTATCGTATATCGAACCCAGCTCCTTGTGGAACAGGACGCTTTTCAGCGAATCGACCCGATCGATCAGTGCGTGCTTCCGGTCCTCGTTGTAAAAAAACCGGGCGTCGTTGAATCTCGCGGATATTACCCTCTCGTTGCCCGCCTTGACGAAATCGGTGGGGGGGTTGTTGGATATGACGATGAATTTGTCCACAAGATTCCCCTTCTTGTCCCTCAGGGGAAAGTACTTCTGGTGCTCCTCCATTTCGGCGATGAGCACGGGGTCCGGGATTGAAAGAAAATCCGGATTGAACCCGCACAATACCGGATACGGATATTCCACAAGGAAATTCACCGTATCCAGAAGCCCTTCGTCCTCGACCAGCGAATATCCGTTGGCCGCGGCCATGGATTGAAGCTCGCGCGCGATCAGCTCCCTCCTCTCCTCCTGGTCGATGATCACGCCGTTTTCCCGCAAAAGGTCCCCGTAAGAGGCGATATCGGCGACTTCGATCATCCGGTCGTGCTGGATATAATGCCCCCTTGTCTTCCGGGACGACGTTATCCCCTCGATTTCGAATGGGACAACCTTCCCGTTGAAAAGGATAAGAAAATAAGCGATGGGCCTCGGGAACGCGATATCCTTGTCGCTCCATCTCATCTTCTTGGGAAAGGGGAGCGTCTGGATGAGCGAGAGCACAAGCTGGGGGAGTATCGTTTCGGTCGGATGCGATTCGAGCCTTTTCCTGGCAAAAACATAGTCTCCCTTTTCTGTAGATTTCAGGAAGACGTCCCCGGATGCAAGCGAGTTCCCCTTCAGAAACCCCTCCAATGCCCGGGTCGGCGCCCCGTTTCCGTCATAAGCGGCCTTGGCCGATGGCCCTTTCAGCTCGATCTCCTCCTCCCTCTGCGAGTCCCCGAGACCGGATACAAGCACGGCTATCCTTCTGGGAGTCGCGCAGGTCTCCACATTGAGGAAAGGGATCCTCTGGTCCTTCAGCCCGTCGCTGAATGTTTTTTTTATGATTTCAAGGGCCGGGGGGAGGTACCCCGCGGGTATTTCTTCAGTCCCGATTTCCAGTAAAAAATTCGCGTCAGTAATCATGGAGGCCACCAGCAGCAAAGAATAGTTGACCTGACACGATAAGCTCGTCCGGCACGGCGAGATATCTCGGCATCAAGTCTGATGCTGAATAGATTTTCACAGGGCGGCTATTGGTCAATCCATTTTTTCACGCGTTATAAAGGCCCGTGGCGGAATAGTGAGGTTAAAGCGGGAAATGCGTGCGGAAGTGCGCGTGATTATCTACGTTTGGTCAGATAGCGATACGGGTTTTCGTGGCGGCCGCGTTTTATAACCTCGAAATGCAGATGGGGGCCGGTAGACCTGCCGGTGTTGCCGCTCCTCCCTATAGTCTGCCCCTGCTTCACATACTGCCCGTTTCGGACAATAATGCGGGACAGGTGCGCATACAGGGTTTTCCATCCGTTTGGATGCGCCACAATGATGGCTTTCCCGTAGCCGCCGAGCCATCCGGAAAAGGATACAACACCGTATTTCGACGCTTTTACCCATTCATAAGACGCCCTGATATCGAGGCCCATATGGAATTCCCGCTCGTTCCAGTTATAGGGGTTTCTCCTCCAGCCGTATCCGCACGTAATGAACCTGCTGTTGGAGGGCCACATAAACCCGGAGACAATGTTCTGCGGTTTGGCGTCGGGAATAAACACCGTTGAACCGACCGCGATAAAATCGGGGTTTCTTATGCTGTTCTGGGCGAGTATTTTTTTCAGCGGTATCCTATATTGCTGCGCCACGCTTACGATCGACGCGCCACGGTTCATTTTGTAGAGAATGCCGTCTTTGTTCGGAATTTTCAGGTGCGTCCCTTCGCTGATGAGGTCGTAAGACTTGAGGTTGTTGCTCCCGCAGATCGTATCGATTGAAACCCCGAAATTCCTGGCGATATGGCTCAGGGTCTCTCCTCTTTTAACGACATGCTCCCTGATTTCCAGGTTCACATCGTCTTTCTGGTCTGTAAAGCTCGCCGAGTCGAGGAGGTTTCGTTTTAAATCATCGTCACTGAACTGTCTTGATTCGCCTGAGGTGAGCGCTATAACCGAGGCGAGAATAATCGCGCCGAACGCGGCGGTCAGGGCTATCCCTATTCTTTTATACGGGAGTTCCCTTGAAAACCTGTATGTCTTGATATGGATCTTTCGCCTGCCCACATACAGCAACACCACCTCATAGGGTATGATGGATACCGTGAGCTTGCCGATCTTAAATGTTCGAGTAAGAAATCGTTTCATTGTCTAAAATTGCAATTGCGCGCTCAGCTATTGAAATCGAAACAGCGTCATGATCACGGCAAAGCCAATTCCGTGAGCGGGCCCGGAAACAGCAGGGCCGTTGAAAACTCCGTTATTCAGAATAATTAACGGTAAAAAACAGCTATTTATTGAGCAAAAAGGAAGGATTCACCCGCCTTCCGATCCATTTTACGAATTATCCTGCGACTTTGAAGAACCCGCATGATAGGAGTCCTCAATCAGTTTCTGTATCTCCTTCCTGTGGCCGCCGGTAATCATGATATTCCCCTGCGCAACCACGCCCCGATACAGAGTGATTGCCGGCGCGGTGATATCCCCCAGTACCTTTGCCGTTTCCAGAAGTTTGACTTCCTCGTAGGCGGTGATGTTGCCGATTACCGTGCCGGCTATTACGACGGATTTCGCCACGATATCGGTTTTGACTTTTCCCGTAACTCCCACGACCAGTTCTTCATCGGTTTTGATATCGCCTTCGAATTTTCCGTCTATCCTGAGGGACCCGCTGATATAAAACTTGCCCTCAAAAACGGAACCTTCGCCGATGGTGCTGTTTATCACATCGCTTTTGGAAGCCATCTTGCTACTCCGTCACGTAAGTGTATGGGAAAACCTGCGTAAAACCTATCCGGGGTAAATACAAAGTAAAGCAAAAATTAATAAATCACCCAAATTTTTGCCCCGGAACTGTTTCAGCGGGGGATTATATGCTACAATTGGAGGTCCGCCGGCATTGCACCGGTATCCGCCCCGACCGATACAAGTGAAAGCCTCTTGCCCTTGAAAATCCTTTCGGTGATCCTCCGAAAATCTTCCGGTGAAATGGACTGGATTTTTTCCACCATTTCGTCGAATTCGTAGTGCCTTCCGTAGAGTATTTCGTTTTTCGCCAGCTGGCTCATCCTTACCTCGACGCTTTCGAGACTCAGGGCGAGGCTTCCGATCATAAAGGTTTTGGCGTCATCCAGCTCCTCGGCGGTCACGCCCGGATCGAGCATCTGTCTGCATTCCCTCGCGATCAGGTCCAGGGCCCGGTGGTAATTATCCGGGGACGTGGCGCAGTAGATGCCGTAGACGCCGCAATCGCTGTAGGAGGAGTGGAACGAGTATATCGAGTAGCTGATCCCCTCCTTTTCCCGAATGTTCTGGAAGAGCCTTGACGACATGCTTCCTCCCAGTATCGTGCTCAGGGCGTACAGTGCCCAGCGGTCGGCGTCATTGCTCCGTATCCCTTCGGTACCGAGGCAGAAGTGGACCTGCTCCAGGTCCCTCTTGATATGTTTGCCGAGAATGCGCCGGGGGCTCGATGCGGCCGATTCCGGCGTCGTTGACGGCAGTTCCCTTCTGCCCGAAAAGTATTTTTCAGCCAGGCCCCTCACGACCGCCTCCTCGAAGTTGCCGGCGATCGTGATGATGATGTTATCGTTGGTATAGTACCTGTTGTAAAATTCGAGCATGGAGTCGCGCGAACAACCGGTTATCGTCTGTATCGAACCGAGAATCGAATGACTCAGGGGATGCCCGGAGAGCATGCTTTCCATGAAAAGATCGTGAATGAACTCGTCGGGCGTGTCTTCGTACATCCTGATCTCTTCGATGATGACGTTTTTTTCCTTTTCGAGCTCCTCCGGCGCGAAAAGCGAATTATAGTACATGTCGGAGAGAATGCGAAGGGCCAGCTCCATGTGGTCAGAGACGATGTTGATGTAATAGCAGGTGTATTCCCTGTTCGTCGCCGCGTTATGCTGGCCGCCCACCCTGTCAACGATCCGCGCGATGTCCTGTGCCGAACAGGTGGATGTTCCCTTAAAGAGCATGTGCTCGATGAAGTGGGCGTACCCGAACTGCGGCGCCGATTCGCTGCGGGAGCCGGTCTTCACCCACACCCCGATGGCGGCCGAAACGACGCCTCTTATCGGCTCCATCAGGAGGGTGATTCCGCTTTCGAGAGAATGCCTCAACACCATCAGAGGGCGTCTTTCCTGCTGAGGTTGATTCTCCCTTTATCGTCGATGTTGATGACCCTTACCCTTACCTTGTCGCCCATGTTGACCACGTCGGTGACGGCCTGTACGCGGTGGGTGTCAAGTTTTGATATATGGAGCAATCCCTCTTTTCCGGGAAGTATCTCCACAAAAGCGCCGAAATCCATGATCCTCTTTACGGTGCCCTCATATACCTTGTCGACCTCGACTTCCTCGATGATGGAAAGTATGATCCGCTCCGCGTGGTTGATGGAATCGATGCTTTCGGCCGAAATGGTGACCGTTCCGTCGTCTTCGATCGAGATGTCGGCGCCGGATTCTTCGATGATCCTTCGTATCACCTTTCCGCCCGTGCCGATGATACCGCCGATCTTGTCGACTTCCACCCGTATCATTTTGACTTTTGGCGCGTGCGGCGACAGTGTCGCCTCCGGCTTGGCGATGACCGCGTTCATCTGATCGAGAATGTGAAGCCGCCCTTCCTTTGCCTGTTCAAGCGCCACTTTCATGATCTCAGGGGCGATTCCCTCGACCTTGACGTCCATCTGAAACGCGGTGATTCCGGTCGACGTTCCGGCCACCTTGAAGTCCATATCGCCGACATGGTCTTCCAGCCCCAGAATGTCGGAAAGAACCGCGTACTTGTCGCCCTCGGCGACGAGCCCCATGGCGATACCCGCCACGGCGGCCTTCAGGGGAACACCTGCGTTGAACATCGACAGCGACGCGGAACAGACCGACGCCATGGATGACGAGCCGTTTGACTCAAGAATTTCGGACACCTGCCGTATCGTGTAGGGGAACTCCAGGTCGGTCGGCAGGGCATACTGCAGGGACCGCTCCGCGAGCATTCCGTGGCCGATCTCGCGTCTGCCCACTCCGCCGTGCCGGCCCGTTTCCCCGACCGAGAAGGGGGGAAACTGGTAATGCAGCATGAAACGCTTCTCGCTTTCGCCCTCGATGTTGTCGAGTCTCTGTGCTTCGGATACGGACCCCAGGGTCGTGACGCCCAGGCTCTGGGTCTCTCCCCTGGTAAAAACGGCGGAACCGTGTGTCCTCGGGAATATTCCTATCATGATGTCTATATGACGTATGTCTTTCAACCCGCGTCCGTCTGCGCGCACCCCCTTTTCGAGAATGTTCTTTCGTACGATGGCGCCGTCGAGTTCATGGAAAATCGAGCTTACCTGGCCTATCGTGTTCGGGAAGGTTTCCGCGAGTTCAATCGCGGCCTTTTTCACAATCTTCTCAAAGGCCGATTCCCGCTCTTTTTTCTTTTTCAGCGCCGCCAGAGACTCGACTTCGCCCCGGTATCTGGATTCGATCTCGGCTTTAAGGACCTCGTCGATCTTGTAGGGGATGTACTCGATTTTCTCCTTGTTCACCGCGGCGGCGAGGGATTCCTGTGTCTCGCACAGCTTCACAATGAAGGGATGCGAATACTTCACCGCCTCAAAGATATCGTCCTCGCTTACATTTTTCGCCGAGCCTTCGATCATGGTCACCGCTTTTTTGGTGCCTGCGACGACCAGGTCGATATCGCTTTTTTCCATTTCAGAATAGGTGGGATTGATCACCCACTCCCCGCCGATCCTTCCGACGCGGACCGCGCCGACAGGCCCGTGAAAAGGCATCCCGGAAATGATGAGCGCCGCGGACGCGGCATTGATCGCCACCACGTCCTGCTGGTTTTCACGGTCAGCCGAAAGAACGTAGATGATCACCTGCACTTCATTGGTAAAATCGTCGGGAAAAAGGGGCCGTATGGGTCTGTCGGTGAGCCTGCTTACCAGGACCTCCCGGTCGCTGGGCCTTGATTCCCTTTTAATGAAACCGCCGGGGATTTTGCCTCCCGCGTATGATTTCTCCCTGTAATCGATGGTGAGAGGGAAAAAATCCTGCCCCTCCTTCACGTCCCTGGAATACACCGCGGACGCGAACACGATCGATTCTCCGTAAGACACCGCCACCGAACCGTCCGCCTGTTTGGCGAGATAGCCGGTGTTGAAGACCATTTTTTCTTTACCTATTGTAACGTCATACTCCAGACTCATATAAACCTCTGTTTGTTTTCTTTAGATAAGCCGGAGCGGGCGCGTGACAATGCAGTGGAGTACCGGAGGATAATGGGGTCATTCTTCAGGGATGAGGGATCAGTGTTTATCCGCGACAAACCCTGATTCCAGGTCCCTGAACCCTGCCAGCCCCCGCGACTCTTTTGCCCGCCCTTTCCAGCCTTGTTTTTCCGCTGGCGCGCCGACGGGGCGCGCCTGCCTTTATCGCCTCAGACCGAGCTTCTTGATAAGTTCCCTGTATCGTTCCAGGTTCTTCGTTTTCAGATAATCCAGCATCCTTCGCCTCTGTCCCACGAGTTTCAGAAGGCCTCTCCTGGAATGGAAATCCTTTTTATGCACGTTGATATGGTCAGTCAGCTGATTAATCCGGTCGGTCAGAATCGCCACCTGTACTTCCGGCGATCCGGTGTCTTTTTCATGAAGACGGTATTTCTGGATCACCTCGCCTTTTTCATTCATCATCTCTCCACTTTCCTCCTCGATGAGTAACCTTTATCTACATTGTCATTTTTTCATTGAAAAAACATCATGAAAGGTATTAAGATATGTAATGTACCATTTTTCAATATCTATATCAGCTATGGCAATAACATTTTGGTCTTCATCAAAAATTGCAAACATTTTTTTTTCGCCATGCGACATAGTACGCACGTCATCACGCGGGAAAATCGCGCCGTTCAGGACTTTTTTCCTGGCGCTGTTACAGACGACAATCCTGGAAAAACCCGCAAGTGCATCCGCGGGAGACAGGATAAAATTCTTCCCCACCTGCCCGCCGGCCATGAATTTCCCCAGTTCCTGAAGGGTCGCCGCGTCGTTGACGCTGAATCGGCCCGATTCCAGCCTTCTCAACCGCGACAGATGTGCGCCGGTTTCCAGGTCGTTCCCGATATCCCGTGCCAGTGACCGTATATACGTACCCTTGGAACACTCCACCTCCATGTCGAAAGCCCCCCCGCCCGGTCTGAAACCGGTGACCGCAAGATCGTACACGGTCACGGTGCGTTTCTTTAAATCCACCGTCAATCCGCTCCTCACGATATCCGAGGCCCGTTTGCCCCCTATTTTCAGCGCGGAATAACTCGGCGGAAGCTGTTCGATGTCTCCGACATACCGCGAGGCGGCGCGCCGGATTTCTTCAATCCCGATATGCGCTGCGGAAATTTCGGAAAGAACGGCGCCGGTGGCGTCATCGGTGTCAGTCCTGATGCCCAGCGAAACCGTGCCGGAATACCGCTTTTTTTCCCCGAGAAAATACCTGGTCAATTTCGTGGCGCGGCCGGTACACACCACAAGAAGGCCCGAAGCGAATCTGTCCAGCGTCCCGGAATGCCCCGCCTTCCTTGTGCCCACGGCCCTTTTCACCGCGGCGACAACGTCAAACGAGGTCATCCCCGGGTCTTTGTCTATCAGGAGGACGGCGTTGCCGAGTTTTTCAGCGGCCCCTTCCGTCCCGTGTTCTTCAACAGGGATCAATCCGTGTCACCGTCCTCATCGTCCGGCGATTCTTCCCGATTCTCCTGTTTTTCAAGCGAGTTGAGGAGATTTACCATGCGGGCCCCCTCAGCCACTGAGGAATCCGGATAAAAATCGAATTTCGGCGTATGGCGAAGCCCCATCGCCTTCCCCACCCTGCTCTGCAGGTATCCGCGGGCCGACGCGAGACCCTCAAGTGACCTTCGCATCTCCCTCGCGTCGCCGAGCACGGACACCCCGATCCTTGCCACGGAATAGTCGGCGTTCAGTTCAACGCCGGTGAGCGTCACGAACCCTATCCGGGGATCTTTTATGTCCTTGATGAGCACTTCCGACACGAGGCGCCTGATCTGTTCTTCCAGTTTTTCTTTTCGATAGGCCATTATATACTTTCTCTCCGCGCTGAAGGCGGCCGTTGAGGGCGATATTCGTGACGAGGATCGCGCGATGCCATCAAAGCGTTTTCGCCACTTCCACAAGCCGGTATGTCTCGAAGGTGTCCCCTTCCTTCAAATCGTTGAAGCTGTCGAAACCGAAACCGAATTCCTGTCCCGCCTGAACGCTCGACACGTCGTCCTTGAAACGCTTCAGCGTTTTGATCTCCCCCTCGTATATCACCACACCGTCCCTGATCAGGCGCATGCGGTTGCTGCGCTCGATTTTCCCGGAGGTGAGCAGGGCGCCGGCGACCGTGCCGATTTTGGATATCTTGAAGACCTGCCGCACTTCGCCGCCGGAGGTGATCTCCTCGTGGATCTCGGGGGAGAGCATCCCTTCCATGGCCGCCTTTATCGAATCGGTGACCTCGAAAATGATGTTGAAAAACTTTATCGAAACATTCTCTTTTTCGGCGAGTTCCGAAACCCTCCCGGTGGGGCGCACATGGTATCCGATGATGATGGCGTTCGACGCCGACGCCAGCATGACGTCGGACTCGTTGATTCCGCCGGTGGCGCAGTGGATAACCTTGACCCGTATTTCCGGGTTGGAGAGTTTTTCCAGCGCCTCCGTAAGGGCCTGCGCAGATCCGTCCACGTCCGCCTTCACTATGGCCCTGAGCTCCTGAACCTCCCCTTCCTTGATCATTTCGTTCAGCGATTCCAGGGTGACCTTTTTCAGCTTTTTCGCGGACTCGACCCTCTTGTATTCAAGGCGCTTCTGCGATATCTGCTTGGCGAATTTTTCAGATTCGACCCCCTCGAATGGGTCTCCCGCGGCGGGCACGCCTGAAATTCCTATCACTTCGATCGGAGTCGACGGCCCCGCCACGTCGATGGGCCGCCCGTGGTCGTCGAACATGGCGCGCACCTTGCCGTTGAACACCCCCACCACAAAGGGATCCCCCACCCTCAGCGTGCCGTTCTGGACAAGGATCGTCGATACCGAACCCCGTCCCATGTCAAGTTTCGCCTCGAGCACGGTCCCCTTGCCGAAGAGTTTTTCGTTCGCCTTGAGTTCCAGCATTTCAGCCTGAATAACGATCAATTCGAGCAGATCCTGGATATTGGTGCCGAATTTCGCGCTGATCTCCGCGTAGAGCGTGGTGCCCCCCCATTCCTCCGGGCTCAGCCCGTAATTGGCCAGCTCCTGCCGCACCCGCTGGGTGTTTGCCTCGGGCAGGTCGATCTTGTTTATCGCAACGATGATCGGCACGTTCGCGTCCTTGGCGTGGTTGATCGCCTCGATCGTCTGGGGCATGACGCCGTCGTTGGCCGCCACCACGAGGATGACGATGTCCGTGACCTTGGCGCCCCGGGCCCTCATGGTCGTAAATGCCTCGTGGCCGGGAGTGTCGAGAAATGTGATTTTCTTGTCGCCGATCTGCACCATGTACGCGCCGATATGCTGGGTGATGCCCCCGAATTCCTGGGACATCACGTCCGTTTTGCGTATGGCGTCGAGCAGTTTGGTCTTGCCGTGGTCGACATGGCCCATAACGGTGACCACCGGAGGCCTTGTCATGTAGTCTTCGGCATTGTCGTCCTCGTGCGTCTTGATGACCGTTTCATCATAAAGCGACACCACATTCACGTTGGTGCCGTATTCTGCGGAAAGGATTTCCGCCGTTTCAGCGTCAATAATCTGGTTTATGGTGGCCATGACGCCCAGCTTCATAAGCTTGGCAATGACGTCTTTCGCTTTCACGTTCAGCTTTTTCGACAGTTCCCCCACCGATATGCTCTCGGTAATATTGATCTCCTTGGGGGTGACCGCCTCTTTTTTCCTCTGTTCCTCGTGAAACTTCTTCTTGATCAGGAAGTCTTTCTCTTCCTGTTCCTTTTTGTATTTTTTCTTGTCCTTTTCCTTGTCTTTGCCTGTCTTCTTTCTCTTTTTTGACGCGTCTTTCGTGTCAGCCGCGGCTGCGGGGCGGTCCTTCTTGTCCTTGTCCGATTTCGGCGCTTCGCGCGGCCTGTCGGCAGGTCTCTGGCCCGGGGCCTCTCTCCGCTTTTGCTGGTCGCTTCTTTCAGGTTTTACTTCCTGCCTGGGGGCCTCTTTCGGGGTCTCGGGGGCCTTTTCGGGTTTTACCTCAGGTTCCCCCTTCTTCAAACCCTGGGAAATCTGGACCTTCCTCTTGAGCTTGATCTTTTTCCCCTTTTTAAGGCTCTCAATCTTTTCCGCCTTCCGTTTCTTTATCACTTCGATCTTTTTTTCGATTAAAAACACGTCCTTGTCCGGCAGATCGGATTCCTCTCCTTCGCAGGTTATCTCCAGTTCATGACACACCTCGAGCATGTCTTCCATGGAGATGTGGTTTCTTGTTGCGATGTCAATGGCCTTCATGTAAAACCCTTATCAATTAATTAAATTATCCGCTTTCTAACTCTTCTCATCATCGCCCTCTTGTTCCGCCGAATCCGATCCGGTTTTTCCTTCCGTTTCGGAGCCGCTTTCGGCTGCGGATTCCGATTCGGAATCGGTTCCGCTTTCGGACTCCTCTTCCTCGTCGTCGTCCTCGTCCTCAAAATCAACGTTTTCAGCGATAATATCCATTATTTTCTGGGCGGTCTTCTCCCCGATGCCGTCGATTTTTATCAGCTCATCGAACGTCTTCTCGACAAGGTCCTCAACCGAAAAGACGCCGCCGGTTTCGAGAAGCTTTATAACGCGGGAATCCAGTTCGGTAAGCTCTTCCAGAGGCGTTTCGTCCGCGAATTTGTCGCTGAAAAGCTTTTCCACAATCGCCCTGGACTCGCTGGAACTGAGGAATTCGCGATACTGTTCCTCGGTTTTTATATCGATATCGAACCCGCAGAGACGGGACGCCAGCCTCACGTTGTGGCCCCCCTTTCCCAGCGCGAGGTGCTTCTGGTCGTTGTCCACGACCGCGATCACCCCGCCGTCTGATTTCATCACGATTTCATGCACCTTCGAAGGGGTGAGCGAATTGGCGGCCATTATCTTTTTGTCGGGGCAGTACTCCACCACGTCGATCTTTTCGCCTTCAAGCTCGCGCACTATGGACTGTATTCTGATTCCCTTCATCCCCACGCATGCGCCCACGGAATCGACATCATCCCGCTCGCTCATTACCGCGACTTTCGTCCGGAGCCCCGGCTCGCGCACCACGTTTACGATCTTCACCACGCCGTCGTATATTTCCGGAATCTCCATTTCAAAAAGCTTTTCGATAAACCTGGGATGGGTCCTTGAAAGGATGATGCTGGGGCCTTTGGAATTTTTCTGCACCGCCAGCAGAAGGGCCTTGATCCTGTCGCCGATTTTGTAATGCTCCAGGGGCGACTGCTCCCTGGCCGGGAGTATTCCTTCGGTCCTCCCCAGATCGACGAAGAGGGCGTCCTTGGTCTTCCTCTGGAGGTAGCCGTTGATCAGCTCGCTTTCCTTTCCGCTGAATTCGTTGTAGATTATGTTCTTTTCGGCTTCCTTTATTTTCTGTATGATCACCTGTTTCGCCGTCTGGGCCGCGATCCGGCCGAAGGACTCAAGCGGGTTCTCTTCGACGTCGATATCGTCGCCCAGTTCCGCTTCCGGTTTTATCTTCACCGCGTCGCCGAGGGAAATCTCTTCGGCGATGTTTCTGGCCCGGTTCACCACCATTTTCCGGGTGACAACCATCACGCTGTTGTTGTCCCTGTTGAAATTCACCTTTACATTTTCGATGGCGCCGTACTGTTTTTTAAACGCCGACAGCATTGCCGATTCAACGATTTTTTCTATCTCGTCCCGGGGAATCCCCTTGTCCGTGGCAATCTGATGCAGCGCTTCAAAAAAATTGTTGCTCATGACCTCTTATCCTTCAATAGTCTAGATTTGCCTGCTCTATACGCCGCAGGGGGACGCTCAATTCTCCCTGTTCTGTTTCCAAAATAACATTGTCGTCATCCACATTCAATATATTTCCCTTGGTTACGATGATCCTTTCGTCATTGTCCCATTTGATCTTCACCGGAGCGCCGGAAAACCTGATCAGGTCGCCTGGAACGGCCAGTTTCCTGCTCAATCCCGGGGACGATATCTCGAGGAAATAATTGGGAAGAAGCTGATCCCTGTCGAGCAGAAACGCGAGCCGTTTGCTGTAATTTTCGCAATCCTGGTGGGATATCCCGTTGACATGATCGATCTTCACCACGATTCTGGAATTTTCCCCGCGAAGAAGCATCGAGGCCTCGTAGACGCCGTACCCCAGCGACTCTGCCGCTTCGGCTATCAGCTTTAAAATCTTTTCCTTCATACAACCGCCCGGACCGGGTTGCCCGTTATAGAGAGCCGATTTCGGTATCCCACTGCAAAAAAAAGAGTGGTTGACCCACTCTTCCTCCTCCTGACTACATAACGAGACAACTTATGAAACGTCAAGGACAATATTCCGATTTGTCCGTTTTTCTTGCAAGTACAATTTTGACGGCGACGTCAATCCATCACCAACCGGTTCCTCCCTTTCTGTTTCGCGGCATACAGCCTCTGGTCCGCTATCCTGATGATGGCTTCCACCATCCTCTCCTCCGACAGCACGTCGGCCAGGTCGGATATCCCTGTGCTGAAGGAAATGGATATCTCCCTGTCACCGAACAGGATCGGCCCGCTTCCGAGGGAGCCCATGATCCTCTCTATAACAACCGCGGCGCTTGACTTGTCGCATTCGCTGAACAGAATGATAAACTCCTCCCCGCCGTAGCGCGCAAGCAAATCGTAGGGCCGGATCGATTTTTTGATTATTCTGACCAGTTCGGAAAGAACATGGTCGCCGGCAAGATGCCCGTAGGTATCGTTGACTTCCTTGAAAAAATCGATGTCCAGGAGCGCCACTGAAAACTGGGAGCTTTCGCTCCTCTTTCTCTTTTCAAGCTCCTTTAACAGCGAATCGATAAAATACCTGCGGGTATAGGCGCCGGTAAGATAATCCGTATAGGTCAGTGATTTCAGGTCGAGCTCCAGCTGTTTTTTTCTGATTGCGGACTTTATCCTTGCCCGAAGCTCCACGATATCAAAGGGTTTTTTAATGTAATCGAAACCCCCGGCGTTGAAGCCTATCTCCACGTCCTTACCCTCGGTTTTCGAGGTGATAAAAACGATCGGAATATGGGAAAATTTCTCGCTTGAAGAAAGCTCCCTGGCGACCTCAAACCCGTCGCCGTCGGGGATCATCACATCGAGGAGTATCAGCGACGGGTTGACTTTTCCCATCATATCCCTCATCTCCCGGACGTTTTTCACCGAAATCACCTCATATTCGTCCAGTTTCCGCTCTACAAGGAGGATCGTGTCATCCGAGTCGTCCACCAGCAGAATCTTATCAGACATTGTTCACCTCGCGTTGAAATGAAGAGGGGCCCTCCGCCGGAAACGCCCCGGTGATTCATGTTAATCCGGGGCGGACCGGATCACAAGCGAAATTTTTTAAATTCAGCCCCCGGCTCGCATGTTTCTTGACAAAAAGGCTTTGCGATGAGAACGTTACCGGGCACCATCCATCAAGAACGGCAGTCTAATTGGAAAGAAACAGAATTCTTAAAACGGCCTCCTGGATCAGCATTTCCGGAAATATCGCGTTGGCCTCGCTTAAAATCGCCGCCGGGCTCTTTGCGGGGAGCGCCGCGGTCCTGGCGGACGGGCTCGACAGCATCTCCGACGTCATAATATCCGGAATAACGCTGGCGGCATCCATAATCATATCCCGTCCGCCCGACAGGGAGCACCCCTACGGGCACTACCGCGCCGAAACCCTTGCATCATCGATCCTCGCGTTCGCGATGTTTTTCATCGGGGGACAGCTTTTCATACTCACCATGGAGAAAATCATCTTTCACGGGCCGGTCAGGATGCCCGGGATAGAGGCGCTCTACGCCACGATTATTTCCATCACCGGAAAGGGGCTGCTGGCCTGGTCCCAGTTCTATCTTGGGAAAAAGGCGAACAGCACCATGCTGAAGGCAAACGGGAAAAACATGCTGAACGACATCATCACCTCCGTCGTCGTGCTTGCGGGACTCGCCGTTGTGTTTTTTCTCGGAATCCCCCTTGTCGACATGGTGATCGCGGCGGTGATAGGCCTGTGGATAATGATAAGCGCCATTCTGATTTTCAAGGAAGTAATGGTGGAACTCATGGACGGGCAGGAAAGCAGGGAGCCCTACAGGGCGATATTTCAGGCGGTGCGGGAGGTTTCCGGCGCGGCGAACCCCCACAGGGCCAGGATCAGGAAGCTGGGGGCGATGTACGTCATCGACCTGGACATCGAAGTCGACGGGAACATGACCGTCATAAATTCACACGCCATTGCCACCAGGATTGAAAGGGAGATAAAGGAAAAAATCGACAATGTCCTGGACATCGTGATTCATATAGAGCCGCTGGGAAACCTGGATACCGAGGAAGGCTACGGCCTTTCCTCCGAGGACATCCCCGCGGAATAGCCGAATCGCCGGGCCGCAATTCAAAAAGAAATACCCATCGGCAGCCGATTTACATTGACAAAAATCCGGCCTGTTTTATGAAAAAAAACAACCGCGCAGGAGCTTCCAGACAGACATGGACATATACGGATCATTGAACGAGACCCAGAGAAAGGCGGTCGCCCATATCAGCGGGCCGCTCCTGATACTCGCCGGTGCCGGATCCGGCAAGACCAGGGTGATCACCCACAGGATCGCAAACCTCATATCGGGCGGCCATGCCCGGCCGTACAATATTTTCGCCGTTACCTTCACCAACAAGGCGGCGGAGGAGATGCGGAACCGCGTCTCCGCGATGATAGGCCCGGCCGGAAAAAGCGTGTTCATCAAGACTTTCCATTCGGCGTCGGTGTACATCCTGAGGCTCTACGGCGAGCGCATCGGCATACCAAAGAACTTTTCCATATACGACACCGGCGACCAGGAATCCGTCATAAAGGAAATACTCATACGGATGAAGCTGGACCCGAAAAAGATCAGGCCCTCCATGGTGGCATCCAAGATATCCGAGATCAAGGACAGGGCGGAGCTTCTGCAGGGTGTTCAGATCGATTCGATGCTGCCGAAATACTACAATTTCAATTTCACCGAGATTTATGAGGAGTACCACAGGTCGTTGAAATCGCACAACGCCCTCGATTTCAACGACCTGCTGATCAAAACGGTCGAGCTCCTGCGCCAGTCCCCCGAGACCCTCGCCGGCCTTCAGGCCCGCTGGTCCTATTTCATGATCGACGAGTATCAGGACACCAACTATTCCCAGTACCTCATCACAAACCTCCTGGCCGGGGCGAGCCGGAACATCTGCGTGGTCGGGGACGACGACCAGTCAATCTATTCCTGGCGCGGGGCGGATATAAGAAACATCCTCAATTTCGAAAGCGACTACCCGGAAACACTGGTGGTCACGCTCGGCTACAATTACCGGTCGACGAAACCGATTCTGGACATCGCCTCATCGGTCATACGGAACAACATGATGAGAAAGGACAAGGATATCGTCACGGAAAGGGAGGACGGGGAGAGGGCGGTTTGGGTCACTGCAAACAACGAATATGGAGAGGCCGAATTCGTGATCAACACGATCAAGACGCTCAAGTACAGGGAACGGCTCAGCAACCGCGATTTCACCATCTTTTACCGGACCAACGCCCAGTCGAGAGTTTTCGAGGACCTGCTGAGAAAAGAGAACATCCCGTACCGGGTCGTGGGAGGCCTGCGCTTTTACGACAGAAAGGAGATCAAGGACGTCCTGGCTTATCTTAAATTCATCGCGAACCCTAAGGACCTGGTGTCGATGCTCCGCATCATAAACGTCCCTCCCCGGGGAATCGGACGGTCCTCGGTCGAGAAAATCCGGGAAGTCGCCGCGTCGAAGTCCATATCCGTCTGGGACGCGGTAAAAAGCGGCGGGCTCACCGGAAAGGCGGGAAAGAGCATGGCCGAGTTCGCCGAGAGCATTCTGTCGCTCCAGCGCATGAACGAGGAGGTCCCGGGGGAAATGCCGCTTTCGAAATTCATCGAAGGGGTGCTGAAAGTCACCGGATACATGAAAGTTCTTGAGGACGAGGACACCTTCGAAAGCAGCGCGCGTATCGACAACCTCAACGAGTTCATAAACGGGGTGTTCGCCTTTGAAACCGCCAATCCGGGATGCACGCTCGACCAGTTTCTCCAGGAGATATCGCTGTTCACCACGCAGGAGGACCCGGACGCGGACCCGGAAGAGGCGAAAAATTCGGTGACACTCATGACCATCCACAACGCGAAGGGACTCGAATTCCCCGTGGTCTTCATAACCGGCATGGAGGAGGAAATCTTTCCGCACCGGCTCTGCGCCGACAGCCCGGAGGGCATCGAGGAGGAGCGGCGGCTCTGCTACGTCGGCATCACCAGGGCGAAAGACCGGGTATTTTTCACCGGAGCCGAGCTCAGGCGCAGCTACAGCGGCGTGTTCCACCGCGAGCCCTCGCGATTTCTGCTGGAGATTCCGGACGACCTGATTGTGAAGAACTATTACGCGTCGGACTCTTACGGCGGCGTATCCCGGTTCCGGGAGCAGGCAGCCGCGCCGGTCCGCGGGGGATATTTCTCCGAAACAGCGGCGTCGCCGGAACAGCGCGCCGCGGCCGCCGACAGGCCCGCCCGGATGACCGACGACAGCGGCTCAAAATTCCGCGTGGCCGAAACGGTGCTCCATCCGAAATACGGGCCCGGACGCATCGTTCTGATCGAGGGAAGCGGCGACAACGTCAAGCTGACAATACTCTTCGGCGGGACAAAAAAGGTGTTTCTGGAAAAATACACGCCTCTGGAAAAGGCGTAAAGGAATACGGATGAGAATCCTCGCCCGAACCGCACTATTCATCGCCCTTTCCGCGGCTCTCTGGTCATGCGCCTCGGTCGAGCCTTCCGAATCCCGGAGAACACCTGAAGGTTATACGATCACGCCCCTTGGCAATCTCCTTGCGCAGTGCGAAAACGACCTGAAAAAAGGGTCGGAGGTCATCAGGGAGAGGGACATTATCAAAAACCTCACGCACCTTCAGCGCATGGATTCGGGGGGGGCGAAATACTATATTCTCGAGCGGGAAAACATCTCAAAAATGATCGCCGCGGTCACTGACGGTGTTTACCGCGATTTTATACTGCTCAACCGGAAAGGGACGGTGGTATACACCAAAGATGACGATTCCATTCAGGGAAAAAACGTGAGAACGTCCCTTGCCGGCACCCCCCTGCAGGACTGCTTCACCGGGCAGGATGATCTCGGATTCGGTTCCCTGAGCTGGACCCCTTTCCGGCAGGGCGAATTTCTGTACCCGTCCCTCAGGATACACGGCGGCGAGCGGTCTTCCGGAATTTTTGTGCTGAAGATCAAGACGCAAAAATTGCGCGATCTCCTGTCTCCCGGGACAAGGGTCCTGGATAAACAGGGCATCGTTCTGATTTCGCGCAACGAAAAAGAGGAAGGGTCGCCTCACCCGCAGGCAGCGGGGTTCCTCGCGGCCCGGGATTTTCCTTCCCGCACGGTCCGGGACGGAGGGTTCACCTACCGGCCCTTCGTGCGGGGGGCCCTTTCGCTCATCCTCCTTTCAGAGGACGAATAATCACATTTTTCTGATAAGGTCCGCGATCTTTTCGTGGATGTCGCTGAACACGTCCGGAAATTCGATTGAATCGCCGAGAAAAGTGCTTATCTTACGGGCAAGACTCACCAGGTGAAGATCATTGATCTGGGACAGGCCGGCGTCGAGCGCCCCCCGTATCACGCCCGGAGACAGGGCGGCGACGTCTTTCCTTCCGCAAATGACGTACTCCCGGACCCCCCGGTCCGAAAGAGTGCGGCGGTCCACCGCGTCCTTGTGAAGAAACGAGACTATCATGACGCCGGGACGGATTTTCCTGAGCTCCTCGGGCGGAAAAATGTTCTTCATCAGGATAATGATATCGGCGTTGATGAAAATATTGTCGCTCGTGGTGGCCAGCCCGCCGTGTTTTTCGAAATCCATGAGGGCACGTTCGTTTCCGTCGTTGCCCAGCACCCGGTAATACTCCGATTTCATGAGAATCCTGGTGAGCCTCATCACGCTGATATCCACGCCGACAATGCCCACGGTGAGGTCCCTGGTCTTCAGCTTGTGCTTCAGGATGAGTTTCGAGAGTACGGTAAGCAGGCACAGCGGGATATCGTCGTACAGCACGGAAAGCACCGGGGCGCTGATTCCGGTGATCATCTGGTCGAAAAATCCGGAATCAAGCTCTTCAAGATGATTAAGCTTGACCGCCGAAAAGGTGGATTCGATCCTCTGAATGGTTTTAATCAGGTCTTCTTCATGGTCAAAATTTAGAATGAGGGGATAGGCGTTAAGCCCGGTGAACATGTTCAGTATCACCGAATCCTCCTCTGCCCGCGCGTACGCCTCAAGGATCGAGTTGATTTTCAGGTCGCTGTCGAAACGGAAACCGCTGATGACGGCCACGTTTTTCGATATGCCGGAATGGCGCAGTCCGTTGCCTTCCCGGATCTTTTCCAGTATGAGCTCTGTGGCGCCCAGCAGCCGGATCTCAAAATCGCTGTAGTTTTCAATGGGAAGTTTGCTGGATATATTGAGCAGCCCCCCCAGGGTCTGCTCCTCCAGCAGGTCGGCAACCGAATCAATGCCGTACCTGTCGCCGCTCCCGCGGATCATGTCCAGAAACCCGGAAAACCGCTGCTTGTTCTCGTACACCAGCTGGAATTGATACAGGCTCCTCAGCGAATCCCCCCCCATTATCTTCATGGAGTGGACAGTGAGGTCCGATCGAATGGCCGCGGCGACAAAATCGGGAAGATCGCCGTTATGCATCGATACCTGCACTTCCGATACGAGTTTCATTTCAGAACCTTCCCCCTCAGTCTTCCTTGAGACGGGTGAATATCATCCTGCCGGCGGTGGTCTGGAGAACTGAAGTGACAGTCACGTCGACTTGTTCGTTGAGCCTCTTTCTGCCGTTTTCAACGACCACCATTGTGCCGTCGTCCAGATAGCCGATCGCCTGATTGAGGTCCTTCCCCTCTTTTATGAGCAGGACCGACATCTCCTCGCCCGGAAGCACGACCGGTTTCAACGCGTTGGAGAGCTGATTGATGTTGAGCACCTTAACGCCGTGGAATTCGGCGACCTTGTTCAGGTTAAAATCATTGGTGATGACCTTCGCGTCCATCACCTTGGCGAGCTTTACCAGCTTGGCGTCGACCTCGCTGACATCCGAAAAATCCATGTCTGAAATCTTCACCATTATGGACTGGTCCTTCTGCATCTTGTTCAGGATGTCCAGGCCGCGGCGGCCCCTGTTCCTTTTTATGGAGTCCGCAGAGTCGGCGATCATCTGCAGCTCCCCCAGGACGAAATTCGGTATCACCAGTATCCCCTCGAGAAAACCGGTGTCGCTGATGTCTGCGATGCGCCCGTCGATGATTACGCTTGTATCGAGAATCTTATAGGGGATGCCGCCCGAGTCCTGGCCCACTTTCGGCTGGATGATTTTATCGATCAGGGCGATGTCTTCGTGGTTGATAAAGAAAAACATCATCACGGTGAAGCCGGTCACATGAATGATGATGAGCCTGATCACGTCGTTGACCCCGGAAGCCACGGCCGGCGCGATGGAGGAATATGCCAGGCTGAGCAGGTATCCGACAGTGAGCCCGAGTGCGAGCCCCATTATGGACGCGAGGAAAAGCCGCGGCGAAAACGTATGGCTCATGTATTCAATGACGATCACCAGCAAAAACGACACCGCCGCCGCGACCGCGGCCGCGATCGCCATGGCGAGCAACGACACCGGCGCGAAATACAGCGCAGAAATCAGCGAGGAAACGAGCACAAAAAGAATTCTGAAAATATTGATCATTGCATGACTCCTTGGATGAATTAAACGACAGACCGGCGGAACGGGCGTGGGAGGTCCGGGAGATACAGGGCGTTCTACGTGCTTTGCGACAGCGCTTCGGAAACGATATTGCCCGCTTCCTCGATATCGACGTCCTTGGAAAGCGCTATTTCATGGATAATGAGCTGATAGGCGTTTTCATACAGCTTCCGCTCCATTATGGAAAGCTCCTTTTCGCTCCCGCGACGGTAGAGATCCCGCGCCACTTCCGAAACCTCGTAGATTGAACCGCTTTTAACCTTTTCTATGTTGATTTGATATCGCTCTTTCCAGTCATCAATCACGCTGGTCTCTTTTCTGGAAAGCACTTCCAGGACTTTTTTTATCTCTCTTTTTGAAATAATGCTCCGTATCCCGATATTGTCGGCGTTGGTTACCGGGATCATGACCTTCATTCCGCTGTTGATGATCGTAAGAATATAGTATTCCCCTCTTTTGCCCAAAACCGTCTTTTTATCGATCGATTCAATGATGCCGACACCGTGCATTGGGTACACAACTTTATCGCCTATCTTATACATGACCCGACTCCTCCGATTTCATGCCTCCCTTCGCCCGATCAATCCTGCGCGGTGATCCCCTCGCTCTCCATATACCGCTGAAGGATGCTCTTCATCTGCGCCCTGTTTCCCTCGGAATCGGTCCCGCTGTAGTACTGACCGTACGCCCCCGGCAGCCCCCAGCCCGCGCCGAAGGCAACCACGCCCTCGGGCCGTTCGGGAAACACGGGATCAGGCATTCCATTGTACACGTCGCGCATAAACCTGCCCCAAATCGGGGCGGCCACGGCGGCGCCGGCCTGGTGCTTGCCCAGCGACATGAAGGGCCTGTCGTATCCTATCCAGGCAACCGCGGCCAGATCGGGCGTAAACCCGCAGAACCACGCGTCGGTCCAGTTTGAGGTGGTGCCGGTCTTACCCGCCGCTTTTTTGGTGAACCCGGCCCGGACCCGGATCGCCTCCGAAGCGGTGCCGCGGTCCACAACCCCCTGCATGAGATATGTCATTATCCACGCGACCTCTTCCGATACTATCTGAATGCTGCCGTCCATTTCCTCGGCCGCGATTATTTCACCCACGTCCATCTCGATATTGGCGATCTCGTTGCCGTCATGGTCCAGCACGTACCGGATGGGGAACGGTATCACGTCGCGGCCCCTGTTGGCGTAAATCGCGTAGGCGGTGGCCATTTCAAAGGGGGTGAGCTCGGTGGTTCCGAGCGACAGGGTGGGGTTCGGGGTGAACCTCGATTCCGGGACCTTTAATATTCTCGACGCGTATGAGATTATGGCGTCGGGCCCCACGAGGTCGTAAATTCGCACGGAAATTATGTTTATCGACGCGGCCAGCGCCGAGCTTATCGCCACCATGCCGTGGTAATCCCCCTCGTAATTCCCCGGCGCCCACGTATCGCCCTGTGCGTCGATATCGACGATGGGCACGTCAGGCAGAATCGTCGCGGTGTTTATCTTCCTGTCCTCCACTGCGCAGCCGTACACGAACGGCTTGAACGCGGAACCGGGCTGACGGCGCGCCTGGATGGCCCTGTTGAACTGGTTTCCCACCGTGTATTCATACCCGCCCACCATTGCGGTGATATACCCGGTGGTGGGCTCTATGGCGATAAAGGCGCCTTCCACGTTCATGGATGAAGAAATTCCGGTCACCAGGGTCCTGAAGGTCTCTACGGATTTACTGCACTGCCTGGCGTCGACGAGCAGGGAGAGCATATCCATGGAATCAAGCAGGTCGTCCACCATCATCTTTTTAAAGGACGTCTCGATATCGTTGGTGACCAGCACCCCCGGAAGCCCGAATATCATCCTGAGCGACCCGTACGCGCCGATAAGGCCCCTGTCCACGGCGCTGTTGTAATAGACGTTGGCCTTCTCCGAAACGTCGTTCTGCTCCTCGATCCCGTGACGGAGGTGCTCCTCGGCGATGAGCTGCCGTTTCAGATCAAGGGTGGTATAAACGCTCATCCCCTCGTTATACACGACCTCTTTCCCGAAACGCGCCACCAGGATCTGGCGCACGTAGTCGGTAAAATGGGGCGCCTTGTCGATGTTCTTGGATATGGCCGTCTTCGTCGGGAATTCGGTCATCGTGTCCTCGATATATTTCGGCCAGAACTCGCGGTAAATCTTGTCGGCGCCGTTCCTGGTGAGAAAGCCGATGTCCACCATCCTGTTCAGGATGTCCCTGTTTTTCGCATGGGCGATCCGGGGGTTTTTCAGCGGAGAGTTGCCGCTTGGCCTGGAAGGGAGCGCCGCGAGTATTGAACTCTCGGCAACGGAAAGGTACCGTATGTTTTTATTGAAGAAAAACCTGGACGCGGTGGCGATTCCGTGGCACCCGTGGCCCAGATATATCTGGTTGAAATACATTTCCAGTATCTCTTCCTTGGAAAACCGCCGCTCGATCTGAAGGGCCAGCACCGCCTCAAGGATTTTCCTCGCCAGTGTCCGCTCGCCCGACGTGAAAAGCCGCTTCGCCAGCTGCTGGGTGATGGTGGACCCCCCCTGGACGATGGTTGGCCTCATATTGACAATGGAGGCGATGATGTTCTTGACCATGGCCCTGACGATGGCCCCGGGATCTATGCCGAAATGCTCGTAGAAGTCCTTGTCCTCTGCGGCGAGAAAAGAATTGATGAGACACTGCGGAAGGGACTCGAACGCGACCAGTTCCCTTTTTTCCTGGAACAATTCCGCGATTAATTCGCCGTGAACGTCGTAGAGCCTTGTCGGGATACTGGGCTGGAACCTCCGGAGATTTTCGATGCCGGAATAGTTTTTGATCTCGGCATTTATGAATCCGAAAAGAATTCCGCCGGTTACGCAGCAGAAAAGCAGAAATCCAAGCGCGGCTTTTTCGATTTTTAATACTGTTTTTTCATCCATTATCGCACACATCAATCGTCCCGGACCGTTTTAACCGGCCCCGGCGGTTGAAAATTTATCTCCAGGTCAATTATTTCCATTATTCACGGTCCGCCTACAGAAGCCAAGTTCCCTATTTTTTTCAATAAAAAACCTCTTCCTTCTCGAAAAGCGGTCACAGACAACCAAATTAATTGAAATTAATCGAGGTTGCCCTGATTTTACCACGAATTTACGGAAAATCAATAACTATTTTTCCGCAATTCTGATTAAATACATCACTCCGTACACGATCGCAACCCCTATTCCCACGACAACAGCCGCAACAAACAGAAACTTGACAAGAAAAACCAGTATTGCCCAGAGAACAGGTATCACGTACTTGACGGCGATAACTATCGCGGCTACGATTCCGAGTGCGTAAATAATCTTTTTTAAGACATCATCCATTGCAAATACCCGAATCATGACAAAAGATTACAGCCAATTCATAGAGAGATTGAAAATAATCAAATATTTTTTCTTCTATAATATAACATTGTCATTTTTTTATTTATGATGAAAATAGTAATCAAATTGCCCTGGCGTTATTGGCGAAACGAATAGTGATGGACGGTATTGGATAAAGGCGGAGACTGATTTTTATATACGATTATTAATATATGACAATAAAAAAAGAGCGGCAACTTCCCGGCCCCCATTTCCGGCCGGTACTCTGTTTCCTGATTGCGTCCCTGTTTATCGGCTGTTCAATCACCATACTCTTGCTGTATGGCTGGGAAATCGTCAGGATTTTCCTCTTCACCGCCCCGGTTTCAGGAATGACGGTGCTTGTCGCGCTCCCGTTATTCTCGGGAGCGGTGTTTTGCCTCATGGCCCTTCTTGAAATCAGGGGTCAGAGCCGTCACACCGCGCCCCTGGTCGCGCTTTTCACGGTCACCGCTTCTGCATGGTGCATCCTCTTTTTTCACAGCCGAGGCGTCCGCATGACCGAAAAGAATTCACCGCGGCCCAGGCCGGCCATTTCGGCCGGCCCCTTTGTCCAATTCGGGCCCTTCAGCGGACACAGAGCCGAGAACCCTTCCGGATCGGCGGTGATATGGTGGGCTGAGCCGCACCGTTCCGCCGGAGTGCGCTCCCTCGTGTACAGGACCGGAAACGGCCGGCCTGTCAGAAAATTTGAGGAACCCGGCGGCGACGGGCACAGGCACGCCGTCATTCTCCGGGGGCTCAGCGCGGACACAGAATATTGGTACGGAATCGACGCGGAAAAGGGGCCTCTTCATCGCTTCAGGACCGCCCCGTCAGGGAAAAGCCGCGGGTTCAGGTTTCTCTGCATGGGCGATACCGGCAACACGAAAAGGGGCGGCGGTTATTTCTCGTATCAGGGGGATGTCGCAGAGGCGGCCGTGAATTACTATCGCCGCATAGGGGCGGAACCGTCGTTCAAGCTGCACCTGGGAGACATGGTGAAGCAGGGGAGCGACACGGCCGCGTGGGAGGTTTTTTTCAGGGATGAAAGGGATTTCTGCGCCAGCCACGCCTGCATGATCACGGTCGGGAACCACGAATGCCTCGGCGACCGGGGGGAACGGTACAGCTATTTCTTCGCCCATCCCTCCTACTATTCCTTCGATTACGGCAGCGCCCGGTTCCTTGTGCTGCACCCTTTTGACGGGATGGCCGGCAGTTTTGACGGCCCCGTGGTATCGACCGGAAAGGAACAGTATCTCTTCGTAAAAAGGGAGCTGGAGCGTCCCCGCGGCGGAAAGTGGATTATCGTTTCGATCCACATCCCGATCGCGAGCACGGGCGACTACAACCACAACGAAATCCTCATGGCGCAGTACCTCGAACTGTTCCGGCGGGAGGGGGTTGACCTGGTGGTTTCGGGCCACGACCACCATTTCGATTCCTTCTACTTTCCCCGCAGCGGCGCCGGAGACGGCATGCTGATGATCGTTGCGGGAACCGGGGGCTCGGCCCTGGACGGCTACATCATGACAAGAGACGAAAAAAGATGGAAGGGCTGGCGTCACGACAGGATGAAGCAAAAAGGACTCTACCAGGACGACGCCGTTACGCGGCGCCACCATCTTTACGGCGAGATATCGTGGGGGTTCCTTGACGTTCTCGTGGAGGAGAAGAAGCTTGCTGTCACGTACCATCGATGGCTGGATTACGGGCGGTTTCTGAAAATAACGGGACAGAACTCGGAAAGATGGGAGATGGTCCCGCTTACAGAGGAGACGAAGCAGAGGGAAAAGCTGTCGGAAACCGTTCCGGTGAAAAGGTATGTCCTGTATCGAGAGATCAGGGACCGACTGCGGCAACCGGAGATATGAAGGCGTCAATACGATCGGCCAGCACGTCATGGAGAAGGCCGGCAAAGGCAAGGTTCCCTTCTATGTTCCAGTGAGTGTCTCTCGGCTTGTACAGACGGACGGAGCCGCCCCGGGCTTTTTCCGCCATCGGAAGGGTGAGGTCCACAAAGGGGATGCCGTCCCCGGTGAATTTTTCCGCCATTATCCTGTTGGGGAGCATGAAATCGCACCGGTCCGCGGTTACGCCGGCAAGCGCCATGGCCTCACGGCGCAATTCCGGATAGAGCTGCATCTCCGCCGGCACGATCACCACCAGCATCGGGATACCCCTTCTGTCGCAGATACGCTTGATCTTCCGGTAATAGGACGCCGTCAGATCCGCGAAACCGGCGAAGTCGCCGTCTTTCCTGAAAAAACGGATGCGGCTTGATTCTATCTCCCCGAAGGTTTTTGCATCAAAGGTCGGGCAACCGGGACAGAACGCTTCTTTTCCCGGACCTCCGGCGGCGGCATTGAGCTCCTTGCGAAAGACGGCATCCAGAAACCCGAACAGCCGGATATGGGCGAGCATCCTGTTGGCCTTCCCTTCGCAAAGGTCGTCACCGACATAGAAAGACACCAGCACAAGGTCCGGATTTTTTCGGATACCCTGATTGATCAGAAGGGAGTGGTAGTCCCTTGGCCCGATGGAAGGTATCCCCATGTTTATTATTTCGACGTTCCGCCCCTCCGCGGCAAAACGATTCTGAATCACCGCCATGGCGCTGAGACGCCGCGGCATGACGCTGAAAAAAATGGAATCGCCCACCGCCAGGATTCTGAACCGGCCCGGGCTCTTCGCGTCGTCATGTTCGGAATCGTTGAATCCCCCTGAATTGAGCCTGTGCCCGAAATGAGTGACTCCGGGGGCGGGAAGAAACCTGAGATACCCCTCCCTGCAGGGCTCCCATTCGGGATTCACGAAATAGGCGAGCCTCAGGGCGGACTCGGAAACAAGGCCGGCGAGTACGAGCAGGGCAATCGCGGCAAGCGGTTTTTTCATGCTACTGGTCCACCCTTCGGGGACGCTCACCCACCTGTACGAAAAAATTCATCCGCTCCATGTTTCTCAATGAGGTAATTTTAATGGTCATCCCCACGGGAGCCTTCTCTATCATGTTCAGAAGTTCCTTGAAATTCCCGATTTCCTTGTCGTTGATCTTTATAATCACGTCTCCGACCCTCATGCCGGCCCTGTCGGCGGGGCTGTTGCTTTCTATGGAGCCGATAAAGGCGCCGTATTTGTCCTCAAGACCCAGCTGTTTGGCATAGTTATCGGATATCTGCGCCACTGTAATGCCGATATACCCCCGCTTGATCCTCCGGTGCTGTTTCAACTGCGCCAGCACGGACTTCGCGGTGTTTACCGGGATTGCGAAACCGATCCCCATGTAGCCGCCGCTCTTGGAATAGATCATCCGGTTGATGCCGATCACCTCGCCGAAAATATTTATCAGCGGCCCGCCCGAATTTCCCGGATTGATGGACGCGTCGGTCTGGATGTGCGAACCGCCCATGAGGTCCACGTCGTTCCTTCCTATGGCGCTCACCACCCCGACGGTAAAGGTGCGGTCCAGACCGAAGGGATTGCCAATGGCGATCGCCCAGTCACCGACCCGGACATCGTCGGAATCGCCAAGGAACACCGGCTTCAGCTTTTCCCGGGGATTGACCTTCAGGAGCGCGATATCGGTGATATTGTCGGACCCCACGATGTCGGCGTCATACACGCGGTTGTTGATCTTCACGCTCACCTTGTCCACCCCGGCGATGACATGATGATTGGTGCAGATGTATCCGTCCTCGGACACCACGATGCCGGAACCGAAGCCCTTTCTCATCTGCACGCTGGGTTCCTGGTTCACGCCGGGTCCGAAAAATTCCCTCATGAAAGGATCGTTGAACATCGGATATGGCTGGACCCGGACAAGCTGTTCGGTGTTGACGAAGACGACACGGTCTTTATAGAGTTCGAAAATCTTTCTGAAGGTCTCCTGTATCTCAAAAGCCTTCGATTGCTGCCCCTCGTCCTTCATGGGGGACTTCCGGTCCCCGAAAAGGCTGTCATACCGGCCCGGGCCGTTGGAGACAAAGGCGTTGTATCCGATGAAAACGGCGGCGAGCACGAGCGCGGGAAGGGAATAACGCAGGATTTTTTTTATATCAAACCGGATTTTCATGGACCGCCCTTTTTATCTGAATTCGTTAATCTTGTATTTCTGTTTCCGGTCCTTTTCATCCCTGATCAGATCGCGGAAGATGTACCGGTAGTTGTTGGATTCGTCGACGTTGAACTGTTCGAATTCCACCGTGTTCTTTTCCTTTTCCCCGCCGCAGGCGGCCATCAACAGAAGAATCGCCAGCACCCACACACACCGCTTCATACGGCCCCTCCCCGCCGATCAATCCAGCGGTTCCACGTCGTCGAACCACCGGTCGATGAGGTGCCGTATTTCGCTCAGAGTCATCTCGTCTTCGTCGGATTCCATGGAGAGATCGCCGGAAAGCAGCACGTATCCTTCATTCACCGTCACCAGCCGTCCGCTGAAAGTATAGATGACATCGCTCCCCACCAGCCCTTTTTGTTCCTTTACATGCAGTTTGCCTATGAAAAGCGCGTCGGCCTGCGTCATCTTTCCGATCTGATGCGCCTTCTTCTGGTCGAAAAGGCCTGTCTGCTGGATTCCGAATTCGTCGAGGATTGCCTGCACCCTGGAGCGCTCGACCGGCAGGAAACCTCGGGACAGGAGGTTGCGGTTCATCGTATCTGCCAGTGAATCCTGAAACAGGCGCGATTGAGCTTTCTCATCGTCCTTGTTCGCGTTGGACGCATCGCCCCCACCCTTTTTAAGGCTTTCCGCGATCAGGTTTTGTATGGAAAGTTTGATGTCCCGCGCCGTCGTGTTTGACGAATCGATGTATATCTCAACAGGGGTGACCGCGACTTTCCGGTACTGCTTCACCATGTCCATGCGCGCGGCCACGATGTTTCCCCGCCCGCAGTGGCTGAAACAGAATGTCGCGGTAAAGAGCAGCGCGATATGTGCGTATCTCATGGATATACCTTCCCTAATGATTTTCAGCCTTTTCGGCGATTATACTCCCCCAGGGTATAGGGTTGTCAAGAAGAAATGACCGGACCCGGTGTCCGGCGGGATGGACTGAAAAAACCCTTGACACGCCGCCGGACAATACAATGATACTCTGCACCGTCCATACCGGGGTCCTGTTCATCCGGGATGCCGCGGACGGGGTTAAACCGCATCGAGGAAAGACCATGGAAGAACTGCTGAAGGAACTGAAGATAAAAATCATCGAATCCCTCGATCTCATCGACGTCGTTCCGGAAGATATAAAGGAAGACGACCAGCTCGTGGGGGGCGACCTCGGGATCGATTCGATCGAAGTGCTGGAGCTCGTCATGATGATCGAAAAGGATTACGGCGTAAAAATCGACAACAAAGAGCTCGGCGCGAAAGTGTTCACCTCCCTCAGGACACTGGCGCAATATATCGCTGAAAACCGCGCGTAGGAGCGCCCTGTTGACCCGTGTGTTCATAACCGGCGCGGGAATCATCACCCCCCTCGGAAGGGGGGCCGCGGAAACCCTTGCGGCGATTCTGGGCAACCGGAGCGGCATCTCTCCCCTGTCGCTTTTCAACCCGTCATCGGAACCGCTGCCGGTCGGCCAGGTCACCGCGCCGCTTTCGGACACAGGCCTTCCCAGGACGCATCTGCTGGCGCTTGCCGCAGCCGCTGACGCGATGAAAGAGGCGGCGGCCCCGCCCGACGCGATAGTTATCGGCACCACCACCGGCGGCATGGCCCTCACGGAGGCCCTTCTGAGGAGCGGGGACTCTGACCCTATGAAATATCTGCATCACTCCACCGGTTCCGTGGGAGAAGCGATTGCCCGGGAGCTCCATGTCAGCTGCCCGGTAATCACGGTGAGCACCGCATGCTCCTCTTCCGCGGCGGCCGTGGCCATCGCCGCGGCCATGATCGAATCCGGCCGGGCTGAACGGGTGCTCGCCGGCGGCGCGGATTCCCTCTGCCGCCTCACCTACTACGGGTTCAATTCGCTGCAGCTTATCGATCCGGAGGGATCGCGGCCCCTCGATGTTTCTCGGCGCGGGATGTCGGTGGCGGAAGCGGGG
>JBGSQT010000031.1:0-16905 GCA_041737965.1 Spirochaetota bacterium
TCCTGGAGCTTCCGCCGGACGCCAACAGGGCGATAAACGCCCTGCAGCGGGGCTCCGACATCATCGTGCAGAAATCGCTCCGCGAGGGGTTCGGCCTCACCGTGACCGAGGGGCTGTGGAAGGGGAAACCGGTGATCGCGGGCGACACCGGCGGGATACGCCTTCAGGTGATCAACCACCACACCGGGTTTCTGGTGAACACGCCCGAGGGGGCGGCGCTCAGGATACGCTACCTGCTCAGAAACCGGGACATAATGGAATCGATCGGGGAGAAGGCGCACCAGTTCGTGCTGGAGAACTTTCTCATAACGCGGCACCTGAGGGAATACCTCACGCTCATAATGGCGATGACCCGCGGATCCAAGGACAGGATAGAGCTGAGCTGGCCCGCGTGAGGGCGGGCGTCACTCCTCGACCAGGTTCATCACCCCCGCGCTTTTCACGAAAAGGATCGCCGGCAGCCTGTCGTAGCGGTGGATCTCCATGCTGAAGAAGAATTCGTTCAGGTTGAAAAATCTGGCCCCTCCCCGTTCGGTGTAATCTCCCGGCACCCCCATCATTATCAGATCGGCGTTGTCCGAAATTCTTTCGAGCGTTTCGGTGAACGGCTCGTTTGAATATTTAAGAATAATCACCTCGCCCTGAAGACGCGCCTTCTCCATGAGCAGTTTCATCTCGGAAAAGGCGCCGTCACGGGCCTCGTCGGGGCCGAGTTTTCGAATGATCCTCATCGAGACAGATGACCGTTTCTCCGAAGGCATTGAGCTCAGCAGAAGGTACCCGAGGAGCACCATGAAGTTTCCGTTTTTCTCCCCGCGCCACCATATGTCCACCTGATCGTTTTTCATGTATTTCTCGCCGTTTTTCAGCATGAGCATGTTCTGGTTCAGGGAAAGGATCCGGTTGATGACTTTTATCCAGTCTATTTTATCGGAAAACTCCAACAGCACCGAGTTCTGTAAAAGGCCGCCAAGATGGCTCGTCTGGATCAGGCTCATGACCGAATGGGTGAGATCCCCCGTCTTGATGATACTGACGGGAATATTGTACGATGAAAACTCATTTATATCAACTGACGATTTCCCGTTATCGATAATATTGAGATTTACCACCCCTTTATACATCGCGATGAGCCTGGAAAGATGGGCGATGCTGTGGGGCGAATTCTTTTTACCCGCAAAGGCCACGGCAGTGAGCATGGGCCGCCAGTTTTTCGTCCCCTGCATGATTTTATTCAGGGACGAGAGCCCCCGGGAGACGAAGGAAAAGATCACCCCCCACCAGACTCCTTCCAGCCGGTTTTCGGCCTTGTACTTCAACAGCATCTGGAAAATAACATACTGCGCGACCAGAATGGCGACGCCGATGACCCAGCTGAACAGCATGATGGCGATGATCGAGGACAGAAAGCCGTAGAGCGAAATGAGCCAGTGCCCGCGGAACGTGGGCCGAAACGAGGGATTGCCGCTGACCCGCTCAAGGAATGCCGATCCGTTGAGCCACCCGTACACGGCCAGAAAACAGATACCCACGATTGTCGCCGCCACGTTGATGCTCCCCATCCAGATGATGCTGATCCCCACAAAAAAGGTGATGCACGTACTGAAGCGCGGCTCTTTCCCCCCCCTGAAAAAATCATATTTCAAAAAGTTCAGGGCATGGGGGAGGATCCCGTCCCGCGCAAGCGACTGGGCCGTGCGGGGCGCCGTCATGAAACAGCTGAGTGCAGACGAACTGGTGGCAAAAAGAATACCGAGCAGCACCATCAACCCGGGAAGGTTGCCGGGAAATGCCCCTGAGAAACCGAGCAAATCGGTCAGCATGTTGCCGGCGGGACTGCCTCCGCTGTATCCGGTCACCAGCAGGTCCTTTCGCATGAGGGAATAGATAACGGTACTGACGATATACACACAGAAGGTGACGCAGATGGCGCTGAAGGTCCCCTTCACCAGGCTTTTTTTAGGATCTGCCAGGTCTCCGCTCATTCCGACGCCGGCGTCGATGCCGGTGACGGCGGGAAAAAACTGCGTGAATGCCATAAAAAAAATACCGACCGTCAGGGCCCGGTTGCCGAAAAAGTTGGCATTCCCTATGGACGCAAAAACCGGAACCGAATCGAGCTGGAGCCCCATAAATGGGGAGAGAAAAATCATCAGCACGCTGGAGGACAAAACCACAAGAATCAGCATCTGGATTTTCAGCGTAAAGTCGGCCCCGACAATTACGATTACAAAAAAGAGACAGAAAACGACGCTCGCAAGTATCTGTTTTTGCAGCAGTATATCGCCCGGAGCGTTTCCCTCGAAAAACGGAAGACCGGCGAGCAGGGGCGACATCAGCGGCTGAAGCGGCTCGGCGAATCCGATGCAGTAAAAACCGATGGAGGCGGCCTGGGCGAAATAGAGCTGTACGCCGATGGAGCCGCCGAACGCCCGCCCGAGGGAACGCTTTGAGAGCGCGTACATGCCGCCGCCGCCGACTTCATTCAGGTTCGTGGCGCATTCGGCAAGCGAAAAAGCGGTCGCCACCGTCACAGAATGCGCCATCACCACTACCAGCAGCATACCCGCAAGCCCCACGTCCCCGGTCAGGGTGGGAAGCAGCAGAAAAAGCACCGTTCCCAGAATCGCCTCGGTTGACGGAACGAATACTCCCTTAAAAGTGCCGAACTTCTGTCCCATAAAAATTTTTCCGCTCCAGTGTATTCTGCGTGTTCCCATCCCCTTTGCCATATCCGTCTTCACATATAGCGTTTTCTTTCCCAGGGAAGGACTGCTTTTCCAGATAATAGACTACAAGCGTCAATATTCAAATACTTTTCATGCCGCGGGCCGTCAGTCTCCGCCATTTATTATTGAAACGATATGTGCGCCGAGTGATTGCCCGTGTTTATGGGACCACGCGTAATAATCAAGCCTGCCGCCTTGCGTCGGCGTCTCTCCTAAATCCTGCGTCCCGAATCCGCGTCGAAGAGATGTACGCTTTCCGGAGAAAAACTCATGCGCCCCTTCCCGTCGGCCTTCAGATTCGCGTCACGCGCCGCGGTCCCCTTCATGTCCGCGCCGTTCCACCGGAAGTCCACCCAGGTGAAATGACCGGCCTCCTCAAGAAGGGTCACCGTGATCTCGGCGCCCCCCTCCCCCATCGGCGACGACACCGTGATGTCCTCGGGACGGATCCCCACGGTCACCCTCCCGCCGGGCGGCGGTAATTTGACCGGCGGACAGAGCGTCATGCCGTTGCAGAGGACCGCAGGCTCCCCCCCTTCCCGGATCGTACCGGGAAGCAGGTTTATGGGCGGGCTCCCGATGAACCCCGCAACAAAGGTGTCCGCCGGCTCGGCGTAAACCTCTGACGGCGCGGCGCACTGCCGGATCACGCCGCGGTGCAGGACCGCAAGGCGGTCCGACAGGCCCAGCGCCTCGGCCTGGTCGTGTGTCACATAGACGGTGGTGATGCCGAGCCGCAGATGAAGCTTCTTGAGTTCCGCGCGCATCTCCACGCGCAGACGGGCGTCGAGATTGGAGAGCGGCTCGTCCATCAGAAACACCCGGGGCTTGCGGACGATCGCCCTTCCCAGCGCGACCCGCTGGCGCTGGCCCCCCGAGAGCTCCCCCGGCTTGCGGTCAAGCAGGGAAACGAGCCCCAGCATGTCCGCGGCGCGGCGCACCTCCTCATCCACCGCATCGCGCTTCATTTTTTTCATGCGCAGGGGGAAGGCGATGTTTTCGTACACGGTCATGTGCGGGTACAGGGCGTAGCTCTGGAACACCATGGCCACGTCGCGGTCCTTCGGGGACAGGGGGGCGATCGGCTCCCCGTCGAAATAAATCCCCCCTTCCGTCGCCTCCTCGAGCCCGGCGATGAGGTTCAGTATGGTGGATTTCCCGCATCCGCTGGGGCCCACGAAGGTGAAAAACTCGCCGTCCCGGATGACCAGGTCGAGACCGCGCACCACCGGCACGTCTCCGAAATGCTTCCGCACGCCCTTGAAGGTTATTTCCGCCATGACCTACCCCTTTACCGCGCCGGAAGTGAGCCCCTCGACGATGCGCCGCTGGAAGGCGATCACCAGCATCACCAGCGGCGCCGTCACCGTCACCGAGGCGGCGGCGATGTCCCCCCAGGGGATCTCATGAAGCCCCGGAAACAGGGCGATGGCCACCGGGATGGTCCGCGACGCGGCGGTCGAGGTGAAGGTCAGCGCAAAGAGAAACTCGTTCCAGGAAAATATGAACACCAGTATCGCGGTGGAAAAGAGGGCCGGCGCCGACAGCGGCAG
Organism: Spirochaetota bacterium; assembly: GCA_041737965.1. Taxonomy (GTDB): domain Bacteria; phylum Spirochaetota; class UBA4802; order UBA4802; family UBA5550; genus JAFGJK01. The sequence goes on from JBGSQT010000031.1 coordinate 4,283, forward strand.
CATGATGCGGTAAAAGGACTGGAACGGGCCGCACCCGTCGATGCGCGCGGCGCGGAAAATCTCATCCGGCACGGAATCGAAAAAGTTCGTGAGGGCCCAGATCGACAGCGGCAGCGAAAAAGTCGTATAGATGACAATGAGCGCGAAAAGCGTGTCCCGCAGACCCAGGGCGCGGATGACGATGAACAGCGGGCTCACCGTGGCGATGGGGGGAAACATGGAGACCGACAGCACCAGGGCCAGGATCAGCCTTTTCCGGAACACCCGGAGCTTGGAAAGCCCGAAGGCGCAGAGCGACCCGACGGCGAGCGAGAGCGCGGTGGTGGACGCGGCCACGACCGCGCTGTTTGATATTATCCGGAAAAAGGGATACCGGGTGAACACGGTGACGTAGTGGGACACGGTGGGCCGCAGGGGAAGAAGCGGCGGCAGAGAGGCGAGCTCCGCCTCCGGCTTGAGGCTGGTGATTGCCTGCCACAGAAACGGCCCGGCGCTGTACGCCAGGGCCAGGGCAAGAAGAAGATAAAACGGGACCCGTCTCGTCATCGCCCCCCCCTTGTGAGCATTTTTATGTACAGAAGGCTCATTGAACCGGTGCAGAGAAACACCACCACAGACAACGCGGAGCCGTACCCGAATTGAAGCGTCTGAAACAACACCCGATACGCGTAAATTGAAAGCGTTTCCGTGGTGTTGGCCGGGCCTCCCCCGGTGAGCACGTATATCGAGTCGAATACCCTGAAGGCGTCAAGCGTCCTGAAGATGAGCACCACAAGTATCACCGGCGCGAGGAGCGGCAGGGTGATTCGACGGAAGGCCTGGCAGGGCGACGCGCCGTCGATGCGGGCGGCGCGCATGATCTCCTGCGGTATGATCTGAAGTCCGGCGGTGAGGAGGATCACCGCAAAGGGGACCGTCTTCCACACATCCATGAGCACCGCGGCATGAATGGCGGTGAAGGGGTCCCCCAGCCAGTTTATTTTTGCGCCCAGCAGATAATTCAGGATGCCGTAATCGGGATTGTACATCCACTCCCACATCTTTGCGGACACCACCGTCGGGATCGCCCAGGGGACAAGGACCACGGCGCGGGCCAGCCCCCTGAAACGGAAGGACCGGTTGAGGAGCAGGGCGATGCCGAGGCCCAGGAGAAGCTCCAGTGAAACCGAGAGGACGGTGAAATAGGCGGTGTTTTTAAGCGCGTTCCAGAATCGCGCGTCCTGGATGAGGAAGAGATAGTTGTCGACGCCGACGAATTCCGCGATGTCGAAAATTACAAGCCGGCGCTGGAGGCTCAGATACACCACATACACGACCGGATAGAACGTCACCAGCGAGAGGAGCGCCATGGCGGGAAGCACGAAGCGGTTCCCTTTTTCGCCGCCGGTCATCTGCCTGCACCCATGATGTGTTCCATCTGAAGGCGGGCGGACCGGAGCGCCTCTTCCGGCGATTTTATGCCGTTCACGGCCGCGCTGAACTCCGGCTGCATCACCTGGGTGAGCATCATATAATAGGGCGTCACCGGCCGGGGCCGGGCCCTCATGAACACCTCGTACAGTCCCGCGGTGAAGGGCTGGGCCGCGACAAGGTCACGGTCACGATAGAGCGACCGCCTGGTGGGCCGGTACCCGAGGGCGAGGGCCAGATCCTTCTGAACAGGCGGCGACGTCAGGTACCGGACGAATTTCTCCGCCTCCAGAGGACATTTCGCATACCGGTTCACGCCGATCTGCCATCCTCCGAGCGCGGAGGCGGACATCCCCTTTTTAAATGACGGAAGTTTCGCCACCCCCACCTTTCCCCGCACCGCCGAGTCCGGGCGCTGGAAAATGTTCCACGCGTAGGGCCAGTTCCGCATGAAAACCGCCTTCCCGCTTCCGAAAAGAAGCCGCGAAGGCTCCTCCATGACGGTCGTCACCAGCGGAGGGCTCACCCGGTAGAGAACAATCAGATCCCGCATAAACCTGAGCGCTTCCGCGTTCTCCGGGCAGTCAATGACCACCTTCCCGCCGTCAAGAAGCCCGCCGCCGTTGCCCCAGAAATACTCCAGCGCGTTGCATACCAGGCCCTCGTACTGTTTTCCCTGCCAGATAAAGCCGTACATCCCTTTTTCGCGGGCCATGATTCGCGCGGCCGTGCCGCAGAGTTCCGCCCAGGTCTCCGGCGGCGCGGCGCGGTGTTTTTCCAGAAGGTCCTTCCGGTAGTACAGCACACCGGCATCGATATACCAGGGGACCGCCCAGACGCGGCCCTTATAGGTCACCGCCTCGAGCGGACCGGGAAAGATGTCCTCTTTCTCTTTCTCGGAAAGCAGATGTCCGATGTCGCGGAGCCACCCGGCGCGGGCGAATTCCGGCACCCATATCACGTCCATCCCCAGCACATCGAAATCGGCGCTCTCCCCCTCCAGGTTGGTGACATAGAACTGGTGCTGTTCGTCAGTGGAGGCGGGGAGGATCTCGTCCTTCACGGTGATTCCCGGGTTCTCCCGCTCGAACCCCTTCAGTATGGCCTGCATCTCATCGTAATCGCCGGAGATCATGCCGTGCTTGAACACAACGCGTACCATGCCGCGCTCCGCATCCTCCCGGGGGGCGCAGGAGTGGAACAACAGCGCGAGAGACACGAGAGCGATAACCATACACTTCTGTTTCATCTTCACACTATCCGGCACGAAAAACGGCCTAACTGTAATTATATATTCGCATGCGGAACAGTTCAAGGCATTTTTATCCATATGCGCACCCGTATGTTTTCATGAATCCGGCAGCAGTAAATTCGCGCCGATGGCGCATTCAGCGTCCGGCATCAGGACGCATTAAAACTGTTACATTTTCTTGCCTTTCACCACGCACTTTTATAAATTGTAATAGTATTTTATTCATCAGCAATAACACACAATAACGGTAAATCAATGAAAGGTTCCAGCAGCGTACTCCAAAGAAACATTATACAGGACAAAATCCATGAAATCGGCGAGGCCGACATCATAGTGGGGATACCCAGCTACAACAACGCGGGGACCATCGGTCACGTTGTGAGGGCCGTGCAGGCGGGGCTGACGAAATACTTTCCCGATAAAAAAGCGGTGCTCATCAATTCCGACGGAGGCTCCCGCGACGGCACAATGGACGTGGTCCATGAGACCGGCATCGACGACCATCATTCCATCCTTCTTGCCCACAGGGTCTCGCCGGTATTTAAAATCGCCGCCCCCTATCACGGTATCCCGGGAAAGGGGAGCGCCTTCAGGAGCATATTCGAGATCGCCCGCGCGCTCGGCGCCAAGGCATGCGCCGTGGTGGACTCGGACCTCCGGAGCATCACGCCCGAATGGATAGAGCTTCTTGTAAAACCGCTGATGGAAAAGGAGTTCGACTACGTGTCCCCCCTGTATCACCGCCACAAATACGACGGGACCATCACCAACGGCATCATATACCCCCTCACGCGGGCGCTCTACGGCAAGCGGATACGCCAGCCGATCGGCGGTGATTTCGGATTCTCGGGCGAGCTCGCCGGTTTTTTTCTGTCAAAAGACGTATGGGAAACGGACGTTGCGCGCTACGGAATCGACATCTGGATGACCACCACGGCCGTCGCCAACGGATTCAAGGTGTGCCAGTCCTTTCTCGGCGCCAAAATACACGACCCGAAGGACCCGGGAGCGGACCTCAGCGACATGCTCTACCAGGTTGTGGGCTCGGTACTGGACCTGATGGAAACATATCACGACTCCTGGAGCGGAATCAGCTCGTCGGAACCGGTCCCCTCTTTCGGGTTCCAGTACGCCGTGGGCGTGGAGCCGGTATCGGTCGACATCGACAGGATGATCGGCCGATTTTCCCTCGGCGCGAAGGAACTTATGGGGATGTGGGAAAGTTTTCTTCCCCCCGCCATCACCGGGTTTCTTTCCGACATGAGCGGAAAGTCAAAGGAACACTTTCATATCCCCGACGAGATATGGGTGGATGCCATTTATGAATTCGCCCTCACCGCCCACAGGAAACAGATAAACAAGGAACACCTTTTAAAATCACTCACCCCCCTGTATATCGGCAGGACCGCCTCCTTTGTAATTCAAACATGGAACAGCGATCCGGAGGACGTGGAGAAAAAAATCGAAAGCCTCTGCGGGGTGTTCGAGGAGAAAAAAAAGCTGCTGATTCAGAACTGGAGCGGAGGAAATACGAAAAAAAAACGCCATGCCACCGGCAAGCACTCGCGCACGGGGGCCGCATAGCGGTAAAATATCAATCAAAAAGAAGGTACAGCCATGAATGATTTTCTAACACAGTTACTGTACGGGCCTATCCAGAAATTTATTGAAAGGCTGGTCGATTTCATACCGAACCTTTTTGCGGCACTCCTGGTCCTGATCATCGGGATTGTGTCATTCTGGCTTGCCCGGTTCCTGATTTCCAGGATGCTCAGGCTTTTCAGGTTCGATAAATTCACCGACCGGTTGGGCGTCAACAAGGTGCTGGCCAGGGGGGGCATACGGAGCCCGCTGTCCACGATTATCGGCCGTTTTTTTGCCTGGACCATTCTGCTCCTTTTCATCATCCTTTCGCTGGGAAGCCTCAATGTCCCGGCGGTTGAGGGGCTCATAGAAAAATTTCTTCTGTACATTCCCAACATTTTCGTCGCCCTGATAATAATTTTTTCGGGCATCATGCTGGGAAACTTTCTGGGGAGAGCCACGCTAATCGCGTCGGTGAACGCGGGGGTCAGGCTGTCCGGCCTGGTCGGAAGGGCGGTGAAGCTGATCATCATGCTCATTTCGATTTCAATCGCCATGGAGCACCTGGGCATCGGGAAGGAGACGGTCCACATCACCTTCGCGATCATCTTCGGCGCCGTCGCGCTGGCCTGCGCCATCGCACTCGGCCTGGGGGGGAAGGACCTGGCCAGGGAATACCTGGAAAAGATACTGAAAGGGGACGACAAAAAGGACGACATCTCGCACCTGTGATCATATTCCGGGGAATACAACCTCGCTTGCGAGCACAATTGTCTGTTCAGTCTGCAGAACGAACCTTGGCCGCGGAGCCTCCGCTTATGATCCTCCCGGGGCGCGGGATGCCGAATGCGGGCTTGTGATGTGAGGGGAAGCGGCGGTACTGCAATGAAACAAATACTTGAATCCCACCTTGTCCCGGACCGGCACCGGGGAGAGCGCCTTGAGCAATTCCTGCTTGAGGTGACGCTCCTGAAGCCGTCAATGAAAAGCGTCAGGAAAGCGGTGAAAGCGGGGAAAATATCCGTTAACGGCGAGACGGTGTACCGGAGGGATTTCATCGTGGAGGCCGGACAGAGGATCGAGGTGGCGGAGATTTCCACCGGCGCGGCGAAAATTTTTCCGCTGAAAGTTCCGGTGCGGTACGAGGACGATCACCTGGCTGTCGTGGAGAAACCGCCCGGGGTCCAGACCAACGGCAACCGGTTCAGGACCCTGGAACGCCTCCTCCCGGCAAATCTCGCCCCTTCCATGGAAAAGGACGCTCTCACCAGTCCGCGGCCGGTGCACCGCCTCGACAGGGCCACCGGCGGGCTCGTGCTGGCGGCAAAGACCGCGTCGGCCATGGTTATCCTTTCAGGACGATTCCGGGAACGCGCGGTGCATAAAAAATATTCCGCCGTGGTGTCCGGAAGGCCGCCTGATGAGGGCCTCATTACCGCACCGGTGGACGGCCGCCCGGCAGAGACGCGGTACCGCGTGACCGCAACCGTCCCTTCTCTGAAAAACGGCAGCATCTCCCTGGTGGAGCTTTTTCCGCTCACCGGCAGAACGCACCAGTTGAGGATACACATGACTTCCATCGGCCATCCGATCATGGGCGATCCACTGTACAGCGCCGAGGGGCTACGTTACCGGGGCAAGGGGCTTTTCCTCCATGCCGCGGAGCTCTCGTTCGCGCACCCGGCCACCGGCGAGGAGATTTCCGTAATCGCGGAACTGACGGAGAAATTCCGGTCATTGATGCGGAGAGAGGAAACGAGGTGGCGGAAGTATAACAGGTAGCAGCATACCGTAATCGGCGTCACTCCCGGTCTAACCGGACACTGATGGTTTCATAGGGCATTTTTATTTTATTGCGTATCAGATTTTCCAATATATTTTCTCTTAATTTGAATCTTATGGGAATATGGTCTTTTTCATTTTTAATCCACACTCTGAAAATCAGCTCTATGTTGTAATCGTTGATTTTATTTAGCACGATCTCCGGTTCCGGTGTCGTCAAAAATATTTCCGTGTCCAGGACCAATCGCAATAGAATCTCCCGAATTTTTCCCAGATTTTCCGCAGCTGCAACCGTAAAGTCTATGTCGATCCTCAGGTTCGGGAAATTGGTGTATGATGCGACCATGGAATTCAGAATTTGCGAATTGGGAATGGCCAGCATTTTACCGTCAACGGTGCTCAATCTCGTGGACCTCATTGTTATCTGTTCAACCTTGCCGTATTGTCCATTGAGTTCAATTAAATCGCCGATAACGAACGGCCTGTCCCAAAATATGAACAGCCCCGAAATGATATTGGACAGCGCGTCTTTGGCGGCAAAACCGATTGTCAACCCGGCGACGCCCAGACTGGCCAGAATGGAACCGGTATTTATGCCGATTTGCGAAAGCGAGGTAATTATACCGATGATGAATAAAATATTCTTTGTAATATTAATAATGAAGTTTTGAACCGTTCTGTCAATTGTAAGCTTTTTGAAAAATAGATTTAAAAACTTATGCAGCAATTTCCACAGAACGATAAAAACAGAAAAGATCAGTAATGCCGCGATCAGATTTGGCACGATGTCGAATACTTTTGCGATTAGCGCGTCATAGGAAAAAACGCCGCTCAGTTTTTCCAATAATTTGGCCATCGATTTCTCCTTGCTGTCTGTTTTCCCGGGTCAAAACACAGCCGATGCATCCGCCTCCGCGAATGCAAAAGCATTGATTCTCCGGAACGCCCGATTCATGCCTCCGACGCGGAGGCCGGGCTGGCCCCGTTCCGGGCCATCCCCGGACAGGACGCGCGGTGCACGGACATCCGCGGCTTACACCGCGGCTTTTATTTTCCTGTAGCTTTTATACACCATTATTACCACGCCAACGGCCAGGAGCAGGAGGAGCACGTCGCCCGCGGCGAGCATCCAGCTTTTTTTGGGCACGTAATCGATCACCAGCAGGAGCACCAGAGACGCGATGGTGGTGACAAACATGAACAGGCCCGGGATCAGTGCGAAAAGAGACTTCTTCCCCCTCTTCATGAGCCACACGCTCACCGTGATGAGGGTGAGCCCAGCCAGAAGCTGGTTGGCCGAGCCGAAAAGGGCCCAGAGCTGTTTGAAGGCGTTGAAGTACGCCAGAATGAACATGAGCGCCACGCACAGGAAGGAATTGAAAATATAGGTTTTCATGAACTTCGGAGGATTTTTAAACAGCCTGCCCCAGAGCTCCTCGAAGAGGTAGCGGTTGAGCCGCACCGCGGTGTCCAGGGTGGTCACCACGAATCCCTCCACCATGAGGATGCCGAACACGGTGCCCAGAACCTTGGACACGCCGAATGAGCGATCCAGCAGACCGCCGATCCCCAGGGCGAAGGCCAGTATCGGGTTTGCCTTCACCGCCGGATCTGCGGGGAACACGATATTGATGAACTCGCCGTAGGAGAGCCCCGCGCCCACCGCAACGATTACGACCACCGCGAACACCGCCTCAAGAACCATGCCGCCGGCCGCCACGATCTTGGCGTCCGGCTTTTCCATGGCAAGCTGCTTGGCGCTGGTGCCGCCGGCCACAAGGGAATGAAACCCGCTGCAGGCGCCGCACGCCACGGTGATGAACAGTATCGGCCAGAGATACCCCAGGTGACGGAACCCCTCCTCGGTGTTGATTGCCGGGGCATGGATCACCGCGCCCTGCGCTCCCAGCACCACGGTGGCGGCAAGCATCGACGCGATGCCGCCGTAGAGGAGAAAGGAGTTGGTGAAGTCCCTTGGCTGGAGCACGATCCATACCGGCACGCCCGCGGCGAGGATGGTGTAGCACGAGAGAATGATCATCCAGATGAAGGCGTCGATCTTTATCGGATACTGAAGGCCTATCCATATGGACACCGCGCAGACCGCAACCGCCATGACCGAGACGATCGGCACGCCGACATTCCTTTTATAAAGAAGATATCCCAGCAGGGGGGCGCAGCAGGTGATGACAATCACCGAGGTGGACGCGATCCCGCCGATGACCGCGTACTCGATGCCGTTCTCCGTCACAGTCTGAATCCCCAGCGTCGCGCCGCCGAAGTATTCCACCGGATATTTCGACGAGAGGGCCGTGACGGTGAGGGTGAGGAACACCGACGTCACCATGAGGAGCATGATCACCGTAAATCCGATGAAAAGGAGAAATCCGGTCCTGCCGAATGTGCTTTCCGCGATCTCCGCGACCGAGCGCCCCTTTTCGCGAATAGAGGCCATGAGGGCCGAGAAATCGTGCACCACGCCGACAAATACGGTGCCGATCACCACCCAGAGCCATACCGGGAGGTAGCCGAAGACAAGGGCCACCGTGGGGCCGATGATGGGGCCGCCGCCGGCGATGGAGGCGAAGTGGTGCCCGAAGAGCACGAACTTTTTGGTGGGCACGTAATCGACCCCGTCGTTCATTTCAACCGCCGGGGTGGTGTGTGTGCCGTCGACATCGAAACTCCGCTCGACGTAGCGCGCGTAGAAACGATACCCCAGGTAAAAAGCCGCGATGGAAGAGAGAAGCACGAAAAGAATATTCATAGAGGAACCTCCGGCAGGTTGAGATAAGCTGCCAATACTCTCCGCTACGTGCCGGCACCGTCAATGAAAAAATGAGAATATTTCGGGCGGAGGGCGATCCCTGCGGCTAACCCCAGAGGGCGTCGCGGAGCCCGGAGGTCCGCTCGATTCTGGCGGCCACGGTCCTTTCCAGAATCTCCCCGGACGCGACGATCTCCACAGATATCCTTGCCCGGGTCACGGCGGTGTACAGGAGCTCCCGGGAAAGCACCGGCGAATACCGGTCTGGAAGGATGACTGTCACTTCCTGGTACTCCGACCCCTGGCTTTTGTGCACCGTGACCGCATAGGCGCTTTCATGGGGAGGCAGGCGGGAAGGAATTATCTTTTTGTGCGGCCCATCCATGGCAGGAAAAAAGACGCGGGCTTCGCAGCTGTCCGGATCGTCCATAACGACGCCGGTATCGCCGTTAAAGAGCTTCTGGGCGTAATCGTTCCGTGTCACCATTACCGGCCTCCCGGCGTACCAAGGGCTGTCCCCGCTCAGGAGCCCCTTTTCGTACAGCGCCCTGGCGGCCCGCAGGTTCACCCCTTCGGAGCCGAACCGCCCCTGCCGGAGGGCGCACAGGATCACCCGTTCCGCCATACACCGCAACGCGTCCTCAGGCGAAGACCCGATGAGCCGGAGATGGATTTCGGCGGCACGTTCCCGCACAAGCGTTTCAAGCACATCGGCAGGCCGCAGCGTCACGTCCGGGTAATCTGCGGAGGCGAGTATTTTCATCGCGCAGTCAGCGTCGCCGTCCCGCACCGCCGCGGCCAGGGCGCCGATGCCGCTGCCCGGCCCGAATCTGTAGTTCTTCTTCAATATCACCAGCGAGTCGGCCAGGGGCCGTTCCTTCGCGCCGGCAAGCTTTTCACCGGCGATCTCCGCGGCCGCCCGGACAAAGTTTTTCGACCGGCCGTGCTCCCTTCCGGTATCGCACAGGTCCCCCAGCACCGCTCCGGCCTCCACCGAGGCGAGCTGGTCGCGGTCGCCCAGAAGCAGGAGCCGCGCCCCCGGCTTGAGCGCCGTGAGGAGCCGGGTCATGAGGGCCATGTCCGCCATGGAGCTCTCGTCCACCACCACGATGTCATGGGGGAGATGGTTGTGCGGTCCGCGGACCGCGGCTGACGACCCGGGATATATGCCCAGGAGCCGGTGCAGGGTGAAGACCTCCCGAGGCATGCGGGAAAGGACCTCCGGGCCGGCGTAGAAGCCCTCCATGGAGGCGGCCATGGTCTCCTGCAGTCTTTTGGAGGCCTTGCCGGTGGGGGCGGCCATGGCCACCGAAACGGAGTCCCCCCGGGCGACCGCCTGACGGATGAGCATGTCAAGGATTTTCACCGCCCCGTAGGTCTTGCCGGTTCCGGGCCCGCCGGAGATGACGCAGAGCCGCCGGAGCGCCGCGGTGAGGGCGGCGACTCTCTGCCAGTTTATTTCGTCTCCCCGGGGGAAATGCCGGTCAAGGTCGGCGGCAAGCATTGTCCGGTCAACGTCATCCGGTTCTGCCGCGGCCATCTCCTCCAGTATGCCGGCGATGGCGCGCTCGTATGTCCAGAACCGGTGCAGGTACAACCTCCCCTTCCGGTCCAGCACCAGCGGCCGGAAGTCACCGGGCCCGCCCACCGCGGGAGACGCGTCCAGTGCGGCCCTCCAGGCGTCCCCGTCAGGGAGGGCCGCGTCCTCCCCGTGCACGTCCCCGAGCTCCACGAGGGCGGAGAGGTTCCCGCCGCCGGCCCCCGCGATGTCAAGACAGGCGTCACCCATGCCGGCGCGGTAACTGACCAGCAGCGACGCGGCAAACAGGAGCCGGTCCGGGCCGCCGGCGATGCGCTCCATTGCCCTGGCAAAATAGAGGTCCACCGGCCTGAAGTATTTAAACAGCGCCTCCCCTATCACCTGTCCCCCTCCCTGAAATACCGGTCAAGTTCCTCAATACGCGATTCCCCGGGCCTGCTGAAGAATATCCCCCTTCCGGCCGGCCCCTCCGGGTCGATGCCGCGCAAAAAGAGATAAAAGACCCCGCCGAAATGGTCCGCGTAGCGGTATCCCGCAAGCCGCGTTTCAAGGTAACGGTGCAGTGCCACGGCATAGATATGGTACTGGAGATGATAGCGGTGCAGAGCCATCTCCTTTTCCATGACATCGGCGCCGTATCCGGCGGCGGAGTCCGCCAGGCGGTTCGATTTCCAGTCGGCGATGTAGTATTTCCCCTCCCACCGGAAGACCAGGTCGATAAACCCGTGCATGAAGCCGCGGCGTGGTGAAAACTCAAGCCCCTCCGCGGAAAGCCCGCCGGCACCGGGCGCTTCAATTCCGCCGAGTATCAGTTCAAGCCGGCGCGGCGTGATCCCCGCAAGGGGATAGTAAAATTCCATCTCCGCGAGGCGGTCCCGCCCGCCGATATTCATCAGGGCAAGACCCGCGCCGTTGAGGCGAGCGGTCATCACACGCCGCACCATCGTCGCGGCGGCGGCCTCCCATCCGGGGTCGATGCCGTAGCGGCGCAATGAGTCCCGGATGACGTCAATCGTTTCGGGAGAGCCGGGCCTGGTGAATTCCGTTTTTTCGAATATTTCGTGGAGGCACGAACCGGGTGCGGTCCCGGCCGGAAAACCGGCGATATCGGAGAATTCCCCCCGGGGGAAAGAAACACCGGCCGTGTCGCGGTCGGCAACGCCGGGCCGCTCATGCGAGGCGGCGAGGGAGGAATAGCTGGCTACCGACCAGCCGGTGTCGATGCGGCCTCCGAACCGGGGGCAGGAGAGCTCGATCTTCCCCTGCCGGCGGGCGACAGGCCCGCGCCGGTGTTCCTGACCAGGAAGCGGCGACACGCGGATCGACCCTCCGGAGCGCTGCTCCAGGGCCGCCAGGTCGGCCAGCATTCCCTCTTCGCCGATTTTTTTCATGCGCTCCTGTAACCGCTCCAGCGCATCGTCTCCGGGGCCGATTTCCGGCCTGTGGAACGCCCATGCCGGGGCAGACGTGTCGGAATTGTTCACGAGCCCCCAGGCGAGGTAGCACCGGCACTTCGCCCTGGTGATCCCCACATACAGGAGCCTGACGCTTTCGGCAAGTTCCTCCCTCATCGCCTGTTTCAGGTGCTCTTTCATGTCCACGGAACCGATATCCATGGCCGGGCCCTCGCCGCGGTGGAACAGAAAGTCCACGGAATCGACCTTAGCCCCCCGGTAGAGGAACGGACAGAACACCACCGGGAACTGGAGCCCTTTGCTGCCGTGCAGGGTCATCAGCTTCACCGCGTCGTCGTCGGTTTCCAGGCGTATCTGAGTCTCGTCGGAGTCGCCCGCGTCAGATATTGAATCGGCGAGCCACCGAAGGAGCCCTTCATGGGACGGCCGGGCCGCCGCGTCCCTGCGGTGCAGGAGCTCGGCCAGATGGAGCAGGTTGGTCATGCGCCGTTCGCCGTCCGGGAGGGAGAGCATCCTCGCGTAGACGTTCTCATCCTCAAGTACGCGGCGGAACATGGCGATAAACCCGCGGCCGGTCCATATCTCCCGGTACCGCGCAAAGCGGAGCACCGTCTCCTCCCAGAGCGCGCCGTCGCGGCCCATGCGGTCGATGTCCGCGGCGCCGTACCCCAGCATGTCGCACGAAAGCGCGGACTTGATGCTCCTGTCGCTGGCCACGTCCGACACCGCCCGCATGAGCCTCTCCATCTCCCCCGCTTCGGCCGACAGGAACACGCTTCCGGTGCCGTACTCGACCGCCGGAATGCCGAGCTTCCCGAGCTCCCGCCGTATCCTCGCGGCCTGGTCGTGCCGCCGCACCAGCACCGCCATGTC
>JBGSQT010000045.1:0-41611 GCA_041737965.1 Spirochaetota bacterium
CGCACCTTACTCAGGCGGCACGGTGCGTGCGGTCAGGGGAGACGTCAGGGCCGGGGACGGCGCCGATGCGCGGAGCCTTGCGGCCGGCGACAGGGTCCGTATCGGCGAGAAGGTCGTTACCGGCGATGGCGCAGCCGCGGACTTCGCATTTCCGGGTGGCGTCACTCTCAGGCTCGGCGGGGGGGCCGAATTCACCGCCTTGAGCGGCGATGAAGGGAGGCTTTTCGAAGGCCGGATCAACAGGGGTACGGTAATAATCCACGCGGAAAAAACCGGCCGTGAGGGGGCGATCGTCATGCGCACGCCCTATTCAGAGGCGCTTGTGAGGGGGACCGTGTTCACCGCCTCTGTGCTTCCCGACCTGGGCGGGCGCTTCAGGGTCTACGAAGGCGCCATCAGGGTTAGGTACCGGACCATCGGCGGGGACACGCGTTCCCGCGACCGGAGCTCTTCGATGGAAGCGATCATCGAAAAAACCGGTGTCTCCGTGGAGGAGGGCGAAATCTGTACCGCCGCGCCTGTTTCCGAGGACTCGATTCTGCAGGCCTATGCGAAAAACGGCGAATCGGCCATCGTGCGTCCCGTCGTGGAAACGGCTCCCGGTTTTGACGACAGACTGTCCGAAGAGGTCAGGGATTTTATCAGGGAAACCGCTGACAGATCGGACATGACGGTATGCAGGTTTCTCGTGTATCCGGAAAACGCGGAATTGACCATAGACGGCAGGAGGACGGGCGGGGGAGGACGCGATGTGTATCTTGCCGCCAAAGACCATGACGCGGTCCTCGGATCGCCGGACTTCGGAAATGAATCGTTCCGCATAAGCCCGGTGGGGAACACCGTGTTTTTGTGTCTGATGGGCTATCGGAACCGGAGAGACGCCGGGAGGCACGACGGTCCGCCCCTCAAAGAGATCCGTGGAACCGGCGGGATGGGCATCACCTTTCCCGGTAATGACTCCGTAAAGGGATCGATCGGGGGAATTGACCGGTGGATACTCCGGCTGGGCTCCGTCATCACCGCACAGCCTCTGTTCCGGAACGGGGCGCTCGTGGTGGCGACACGGGACGGCCGGCTCAGAAAAATTTCCGGCGCGGACGGATCCATACTCTGGAACACGGCACTGGGAGATGCCGTTGACGGGGAGGCCGGAATTCTGTGTGACGAGGCGGGGCTTTATACGGCGACCCGTTCAGGCAGGTTCCTGCGGATCGACGATGCCAGCGGCGGCGTAAAGTGGGAGCGTCCTCTCGGAAGTGCCGTGTCGGCGCCCCCTTTCCTTTCGGACGGGAGGCTTGTCATTGCGGCAAAACGGAAACTGATCCGTCTTAACAGTGTCACCGGAACCGGCGTTTCCGGCGAGGTCGATTCCGATATAACAGCCATGGCCCGAATCGGCGACCGCATCCTCCTGGGGACTTCAGACAGCGGCATCTTTACCGCGGGTGTCTCAGACGGCGTTCCCCGGAGAATCGGGAAGGCGGAAGGGCGTATACAGAGAATATCGCCCGAAAACGGGGCGTTGTATGTACTTTCGGGCAGGGGCGTTCTGGGAAAATACGGCGGCGACGGATCGTTGCTATGGGAAAAAGCCCATCCCTCCCGGATGGCCCCGGACATGCGTCTTTCCGGACGCTTCATCCACCTTGTCGGGGAGGACAGTACCCTCGTGTATGATACCCGCGACGGAACACTTGTCTGGACGATCCGATATCCGATTGGTGTCATGGATTTACTGGCTTTTTCCGGAAATTCCCTCCATGTTGAGATGCCGGCAGGCGACACGGTTATTCTGGGATTGTGATCCCCGGCGCGCCCCGGCAGGCGCATCCCAATAAAATACCCCCGGCCCCTAAAAAATGCTTGAAAAGTGGGGCTTTTTTCTTACCCTTAAAAATGCAAGTATCTATTCCAGGATGGCGGTATAATGGACTTAAATGAAACCCGTAAAGGGCTGAAAAGCCTGAAAGAAGAGCTTATCAGGAACGCCGAAAACGACGAGGACATCCTCGCCGACGTCAATATCATCCAGCTTGTCAGTTTTATGCTCGAGGACGTCGAATACGGCGTCGATATACTTGCCGTTCATGAGATCCTCAGGTTTCCCGAGATGACCAGGCTTCCCAACACGCCCGACTACATCAGGGGTGTGATCAACCTCCGCGGAAACATCATCCCGGTGGTGGACGTGCGAATACGTTTCGGCATGCCCAGCGGAGAAGTGACGGACCTCACCAGGATCATCGTTATCGAGACCAATGAAAAGATGGTGGGGCTGCTGGTTGACAGCGTGTATCAGGTCGTACGGCTTCCCGGCTCCCATATTGATCCCCCTTCAGAGCTCATCGAAGGCGTTTCAGAGGAATTCATAACCGGCATCGGTCGGTTGAGGGACCGTTTAATCGTGATCCTCAACATGGCAAATATACTCTTTTCGCGCGAGGAGACGCTTCAGTAGCTTCGGGCCGGTCCCGGAAGGTACCATACTTTTTTTAGCGGAGATTACCATGGCCTTTTCCTTAGGTGAATACCAGGACATTTTCTTAGAAGAAGCGGACGAACAATTGCAGGAACTCAATCAGAACCTGCTCGAACTTGAAAAAAACAGGGAAAATCTCGAGATCATCAATAATATTTTCCGCGCCGCACATTCCCTTAAGAGCTCCGCGGCCTTTGTCGGCCTGAACGATCTCAGTGACCTGGCCCATAAGATGGAAAACCTGCTTCAGGGCATTCGCGACAAGACCATGAAGATATCCGACGACATCATCGAGATTATTTTCAAATGCTTCGATGAGATAAGCTCCGTGATCGAGGCGGTGGCATCCGGCAAAGCGCCGACTCAGGACCTCGGATGGCTGATCCAGGAGATACAGTCCATCAGCGAAAGTTCCTCCACTTCGGGAGGTGGCGTAAAGGGGAAAAGCAAAACCGCTGAAAAAGTGGAAGATAAGGACGTGCCGAAGACAGTGCTCGATGCAGCCGACAGGAAAAGCATCCGCGACGGCCTTTCCGACGGCCGGAGCTGCTCCGAGATCGTCGTATTCATAGAAGAAACGGCCCAGATGAAGTGGATCAAAGCGCAGTTGATTTTAAACAACCTTGGAAGAATCGGCTCCATAATTAAGACAATCCCCTCCGTGGAAGTGCTGAACGATGACGGCTTGAATAACATATTCAAGGTGATATTTCTTACGAGTGAAACGGTTGAAGGAATCCGCAAAGCCTGCAACATCGACCTGGTCATCAGAATAGACGTGAGGAGCATCGACCTGGTCAGAAAGAACGACAAGCTCATGCTGGCGTTCGGAGAGCGTGAGGTGTTCGTATCAGAGGAGAAACCGGCAGCGGTCAGGGTGCCGCGGGCGCATGATCAGGCGGCGGTTGAACCGGTAAAGGAAGAGATAGTCATGGACGAGGAGATATTCGACGCCGAAGACGAGGAGGAGGACGAGGAGAAGGCCGATCACGATAAAACCGCCGCGAGGAAAGAGGACACCAAGGGCGATGACAGGAAAAAACTGGCCACGCTCAAATCGGTGAAGGTGTCCATCGACAAGCTGGATCTGCTTTTAAACAACGTGGGGGAGCTGGTAATCGCGAACTCCGGCTTCTACAAGCTCTATGAAGAGATGAGAAAGATGACGATTGAAAAAAACGTCACCAATGAGTTTAAAAACAGAATGGAGCAGATGTCCCGCATAGCCAAGGACCTCCAGACAGGCATCATGAAGACCAGGATGGTCCAGATCGGGCAGGTTTTTTCGAGGTTCAACAGGCTCGTAAGGGACCTCTCCAGGGAATTCAATAAAAGGGTCGACCTTGTCATAAAGGGCGAAGAGACCGAGCTTGACAAGAAAGTCATCGATTCCATAGGCGAGCCGCTGATGCATCTTATCAGGAACGCCGTCGACCACGGCATCGAGCCGGTTGAGGAGAGAAAGAGGCTCGGTAAATCGGACATCGCCCGCATCACGCTGAACGCCTACCAGGGCGGAAATCAGATAATAGTCGAAGTGAGCGACGACGGGCGCGGACTGAACGCAGATCTGATAAAAAAGAAAGCGCTGGAAAAGGGGCAGATCACCCCCGATATGCTGCCCTCCATGGACACGAACGATCTTTTCAATGTTATTTTCACTCCCGGTTTTTCCACCGCCGACAAGATCACCGATATATCGGGCAGAGGCGTCGGCATGAATGTGGTGAAGGAAATCGTGAACGAGCTCAATGGAAACGTAAGCATCGAAACCGAGTCCGGGATGGGGACCAGGTTCGTGCTCTCCTTTCCGCTTACGCTGGCGATCATACCGGCGATCATGACGAAAGTGAGCAGGGAGATGTACGCAATCCCCCTGTCGGACGTCATTGAGACGATAAAAATATCCCAGAATGACATCACCACCATAGAGGGGCACGAAGTGATCAATCTGAGGGGCGAAATACTGTCCCTGCTCAGGCTGAGCAATTTCGTGGGGATCCCGAGCGATCACGGGGTGGACAAGAAAATACCGGTCGTGGTAGTCGGTTTCGGCAACAGAAAAATCGGCCTCATTGTGGATTATCTTGAAGGAAAGCAGGAAATCGTCATAAAGTCCCTCGAGCAGAATTTCCGCACCGTGGAAGGCCTTGCGGGAGCGTCCATTCTCGGCGACGGGAGCATTTGCCTCATCCTGGACGTGTCGTCCATGATAAACAAGGTGATATCGGACCAGGACAAGCTTACGCGCTTCGACAGGAGCAGGATCGCCGAGGTGGGCGAGTCGAAGTATGAGAAGGTTGAAATTTCGGACAGGGCGGAGGACCTTCGGAAAGTAGAGGGGGCGGTCGATCTTGAGTCGAAAACCGTGAAAGCGGCGCCGGCGGCGGAAGCGAAAAGTCCCGCAACCGCGCGCGGTCAGGCGTCCCCGGCGGCGAAAGCCGAAAAAGAGGCGGTTCCGGCGGCAAAAACCGCACCCGCCGGCGGGAAGGAACCCGGAGCCCGAAAGGACGCGGAAGCCATTATTGCGTCCGCCTCCCCTGCGGCAGGAAAGGGCGTTGCCATGGCGTCAAACGAGGGGGATGAGGTGATCAAGGAGCGCGTCCACGGCGCCCTCGAGGATTTCAGGACGGAGCTGAGGGAAACGGTTCAGACCACCATCTTCAGCGGAGGTCCGTCGGACCACATGACATCGTCCCTCAATATCAGCAGGGAGGACCTTGTCGAATTCCAGGTGGTCGCCAATATCGGCGCCACAAACGCGGCCGAGTCTCTGTCGAAGATACTGAGCAAACGGATCGACCTGTCCATACCCGATGTGACGATGCAGCCGACCGAACAGATTCCGAAATTCATCGGCGAGGTCGAAAGCATTTACATCGGGGTGATGATGCCGGTTGTGGGCGACATCCGCGGAACGCTCTTATTGATACTCAACGAGGACATCGGATTCGAGCTGGTTGATACGCTTTTCGGCACCTCAACAAGGGAAAAACGCGAGCTCACCGAGGACGGGGAGTCGGCGCTGAAAGAGATAACGAACATCGTGGGCTCGTCTGTGGTCAATGTGATCGCCGAAAAGGCCGGCACCGTCATCAAACCGGGGATCCCCACAATCGTACACGACTACATGCAGTCAATTCTTGATTCGATTCTGGTAATGCACAGTATTGTCAATGATTACGCCGTTGTCATGGATACAACGTTCTACTTCGAAGGGGACCATATTATCGGTCATTTGCTCTATCTGCCGGAGGCCGAGTCGTTGAAACTGATCATCGATAAGCTGAGGGCGAATGTCGGAAAAGATTAAGGTCCTGGTCGTTGATGATTCGTCACTGGTACGAAAAATAACCACCGATATTCTGGAGAGCGATCCCGGGATACAGGTGGTCGGCACCGCCAACAACGGAAAATCGGCCATTTTCAAGAACAACAAGCTCGATCCCGACGTCATCACCATGGACATCGAGATGCCCATCATGGACGGGCTCGCCGCGCTGAAGTACATCGTGGAAACGAACCCGAAACCGGTGGTGATGATGAGCGTCCTCACCCAGCACGGCGCGGAGGCGACGTTCAGGGCGCTGGAATACGGCGCCGTCGATTTTATCCCCAAACCGTCATCCATTCTCTCCATCTCAGTTGATGAAATCGCCGAGCTGCTCATCGCGAAGGTGAAATCCGCGTATAAATCCAGGGTGCATGCACCGAAGAAATCTGCCGGGATGGTTCAGCAGCCCCCGTCTCATGAAACGGGGGCTGTGTTCAGCGATGACAGCACCAGCAGGAAAATGGTCGGTATCGGCACGTCCACCGGAGGGCCGTCGGCGCTGATCCAGGTATTCAAGAGCATACCCGAAAATTTTCCGGCTCCCGTGATGGTGGTCCAGCATATGCCCGAAGGCTTTACAAAGGCCTTTTCGGAACGACTCGATTCCGTTTCCCCGCTCAAGGTCAAGGAGGCGGAAGACGGCGACCCGGTTCTGCCGGGATGCGGGTACATCGCTCCGGGGCATTCCCACATGGAATTGGATGTCGTCAACGGGAAGAGGAGGGTGCGCGTATACAAGGGGGAGAAAGTTTCCGGCCACAGGCCATCAATAGACGTGCTTTTCGATTCCCTGTCAGCCAAAAGCGGAAAGGAGACCGTGGCGGTGATTATGACCGGTATGGGAAAGGACGGCGCCGAAGGGATTCTAAAAATAAGACAGAATGGGGGGACTACCATCGCCCAGGACGAGGAAACTTCGGTGGTGTACGGCATGAACAAGGTGGCGGTCCAGAAGGGGGGCGTGATTATTGAGGTCCCATTGCATGAAATTGCAAAAAAAATAGTTGAATATATATAAGATTATGATAAAGTATGGCAATCTTTCCGGTCGTTTCACGTCTTTGATGGAAAGCGGTTGCATGAGCAATGCGGGATGGGTTAAGAACTAGTGTTCGTCGGCTTTGACCTGGTGCGTGTCGCTGTTTAACGTCTAATTATTGATTATTATGGAGTATGTCAATGGCTACCGTTTTGATAGTTGATGATGCGAAATTCATGAGGACCCTCGTTAAAGACGCACTGGTGCCGGCCGGACACGAAATTGTTGGTGAGGCTGAAAATGGGAACGAGGCGGTTGAATTGTATAAAAAACTGAAACCGCAGCTGGTGACCATGGATATCACGATGAGGGAAAAAGATGGGATCGAGGCGGCGGAGGAAATCCTGTCCATCGATTCGGCGGCGCGCATAATAATGGTGACTGCCCTGGGGCAGGAAAACCTGCTGACCAAGGCTATAAAACTCGGCGTCAGAGATTTTGTCGTCAAGCCCTTCCCGCCTGAAAGGCTGCAAAAGGCCGCGGAAAAAGCGCTGTCGTAATCTTCTTTATTTTATTCGATAATAGTACGCATCCCCTCGCCACTGGCATGGTGAGGGGAATTTTTATTACAACTCGATGCCCGGAAGCATAAAAATCCCAAAATATGAACGAGGAAACATTACAAAACGGCGTTCAGCAGGATGAGTCCTGCATACTGCATATTGATAATTTCGACGGTCCCCTGAGCATTCTATGGGAACTGATTAAAAAATCGAAAATCGATATAACCGACGTGTCCCTTTCGGTCATCACCGAACAATACCTCGGGTATCTCCGGCTCATGGAAAAACTGAACGTAAGGATTGCCAGCGAGTTCATCAGCATGGCGTCGGACCTGCTGTACTACAAAAGCAGGGCCCTTTTGCCTGCCGGGAGGCTGGAAGACGAGTATTTCGTGCCTCCTCTGCCTCCCGAACTCATCCAGAAGCTTCTGGAATACAAAAAGTTCCAGAAGACATCCGAAGAACTGATGGACCATTTCAACCGGCAGTCCAACCATTTCATGCGCCACAACAGCGAAGAGATCAGCGCCGATGCGGAGGATTACTCCAATGTTACGCTTTTCGACCTTCTCAAGGCCTTCGCGGAGGTAATGGAGTCAAGGGTCGAAGTGCCGCAGAGGGAAATTATATTTGACGAGATCCTGGTGAGCGACAGGATTGCCTTTATTGACGACATGCTGAAGGCGCGGGAAGTGATCGCATTCGCCGACCTCTTCGGGTTAAAAGTGACCAGGCCGGAAATCGTCGCCACTTTCCTCGCCATTCTGGAAATGTCGAAATCAAAACGGATACGAATACTTCAACATAAGGTCTTCGGCACCATAAGGATCACCGGCAACGCCGCCGCGGGTGATACGGCCCCCATCGCATGAAAGGAGGCATATTCGGACCGGGGACCGGAGGATTTCCGGTGTAATGGAAATGAAAAACGGGGATTTGACAAAGGACGAAATTCAGGCCGGTGAACCGGAAGCGCACCAGGGGGGACAGGAAGACCCTCTTTCGGATGACGCTGCCCTGTCGTCGACCGAGCGGGAGGAGCTCTATTTCAGGGGTCTTTTCGAGGCGGTCCTGTTTCTCAGCAACGAACCGGTTCCGCTCTCCTATTTTGTAAAGGAGTTCGGCGTCGATCCCACCCATGCCAGGATTACTCTGGACACGCTGATGGACGAGTACGAGGAGAGGAACGGCGGGATCAAGCTCACCGAAATATCCAACGGGTTTCAGTTCGTGACCGATATCAGGTATTCCGACCAGATCCGCCGCGCCCTCGGATTGAAACGGCAGGAAAAACTCACCAAAAGCATGCTCGAGACCCTCGCCATCATCGCGTATAAACAGCCCATTGTTATGGCGGCCATAGACGAGTTGAGGGGCGTCTCTTCAAGAATGATCGTGGCAAACCTGATGAAACGGAATCTCATCAAGCCAATGGGGAGAATGGATCTTCCCGGAAGGCCCCTCTCCTACGGGACAACCAGGGAATTCCTCCAGTATTTCGGCCTCAACAAGCTTTCCGATCTACCCAAACTCACGGAAATCAAAGAGCTTTCCTTTGACCAGGAAGGGTGAAGTGGGTGACGACGTAAGGGACATTGACAGGGCGATTCTCGATCTGATCTCGAAGAGGTCCGGTCTCTTTATCGAGAGGCTCGGAAAGGAGTCCCGCGCCTGGAGTCCCGGGGACTACGAGCTTCTCAGGCGCTTTATACATGAGAACAACGGAGGGCCCCTCCCTGACGATTCACTGGAGCGTATTTTCACCGAGATCCAGTCCGCCGCCGTATCCGCGGCGGTGCCGGTGAAGGTCGCGTATCTGGGACCGCGGGGCACCTTTTCATGGATCGCGCTCAGGGAGTTTTTTGGCGACTCGGTTGAGGCCGATCCGGTGAAGACGATTCCGGACGTGTTCCGGGCCGTGGAGAAGGGGGAATCCGACTTCGGCGTGGTTCCGGTGGAGAACAGCACCGAAGGCGCGGTTACCTACACCCTGGACGAGCTCATTGACACCGACCTTTTCATCACCGCGGAAAGGTACGTGAGGATCACCTACAGCCTGCTCACCCGCGCGGGGGACCTCGCGTCGGTGAAAAGGGTGTATTCGCACCCCCAGCCCATCGGACAGTGCAAGGGGTGGATCAGGCAGAACATCCCCGGCGCCGAAGTGCGCGAGGTGAGCTCGACCTCACATGCCGCCGAGCTCGCGGCCGCCGAACATGACGCGGCTGCCATCGGATCCGGTGACGCCGCGCAGCTGTACGGCCTTTCCGTGATGGCGTCTATGATCGAGGACTCGCGGCAGAACTACACCCGTTTTTTCGTGATGGGGAGGCGGGAATCGGGTCCGACGGGGAAAGACAAAACATCGATCGTGTGCGCGGTCAAGGACCGGCCCGGGGCGCTTCTGGGGCTCCTCAAGCCGCTGGAAGACCAGGGGATCAACATGACCAAGATCGAGTCCCGGCCCGATAAAAAGAAGATATGGGCTTATAATTTTTTCATCGATTTCACCGGACACGGAGAGGACACGGGGGTCGCGAAGGCGCTCGAGGGGATGAAGGAACACAGCATGTTCATTAAAATCCTCGGATCCTATCCGTCCGGCAACTGACCGTTATCCGATCCGGATGGCGGAATACACCGGAAGGGACCTTCAATGTTTCAACGTATCGCCGTATTCGGACTGGGCCTGCTCGGCGGGGCGCTTTGCAGGGGTATGAAAAAAAACGACGCCGGCGTCCGCATCACCGCGTACGGACGAGACAGGAAAAAGCTCGAGCCGGCGCTCCGCGGGGGATTCGTCGACGATACCGATGTCATCGACCGGATGGATTTGCGCGGTGTCGACCTGGCTGTCGTCGCGACACCGGTAATCTCCTCTATCGGGCTGATTGAACGCATCCTCGGCGATCCCGCGCTCGGAGACGGGGCGATCGTGATCGACGTGGGGAGCGTCAAGGGACCTGTCGTCGAAGCCGCCCTCCGGTGCCCCAGGGCCGATCGGTTCATCGGGTGCCACCCGATGGCGGGGTCGGAAAAGACGGGATTCATGCACAGCGACGCGTCGCTCTATGAAGGGTCCCAGGTGATCGTCACGCCCCATGAGCTTAACCGCGCTGAGGACCTGGACGCGGTCGCGTCCCTCTGGCGGAGCCTGGGCGCGAAGGTGTCGGTCGTATCGCCCGAAACGCACGATTTCTGCGTTTCGCACACGAGCCATCTCCCCCATGTCCTGTCGGCCGCGCTTGCCGGGAGGCTGATGAAATTCTCCAGGGGCGGGGAGGCTCCCGCCGACCTGGGCCCCTTCATCGGCAACGGGTTCAGGGACACCACCAGGATCGCCGCCGGGTCGCCGGAGATGTGGCGGGACATCGTGCTGGCCAACCGCGAAAATATCAGGACACGCCTTGCGGAGCTCGGCGCTGACCTGGAGCGGTTTATGGAGATCATCGATGACGGCGACGCGCTGTATGATTATTTTTCGGAAATCAAGCGATTCAGGGA
Source organism: Spirochaetota bacterium (assembly GCA_041737965.1). Lineage (GTDB taxonomy): Bacteria > Spirochaetota > UBA4802 > UBA4802 > UBA5550 > JAFGJK01. The sequence continues at coordinate 10,860 of JBGSQT010000045.1, forward strand.
CGGAATTAAATGAATGAGAGAATCATAGTCGCCGTGGACGGCCCTGCAGGCTCCGGCAAGAGCAGCGTGGCAAGGGAAGCGGCGCTCCTGACGGGACTCACCTATCTCGATTCAGGCGCGCTGTACCGCGCGGTGACCTGGTATCTTCTCGACCGCTACGGCGCCGTGGACGCGACCGCCGATTTCGGGAAGGACCTGCCGCTGATCGTCCTTGCACAGGAATTTCTATCCGACGGGTCGAGCAGGACGTATGTGAACGGCATCGATGTGTCGGGGGAGATACGGGACGAGAAGATCGCGAAAAACATCGGCGCGGTGTCTGACGCGGTGCCGGTCAGGAATTTCGTAAACCGGCTCCTCCGTGACATGGCCGGTTCCAGGTCAGTCATCATGGACGGGAGGGACATCGGCACCGTTGTGTTTCCCGACGCGGACGTGAAGATTTATATCGACGCGTCAGTTGAAATCCGGGCTGCGCGGAGAATCAAAGAATATGGAGAAATGGGAAAAACTCTTGACGAAAACGAGGTCAAAAATCTAATAATACAGCGTGATGATCAGGACAGGTCGAGACCTTTCGGAAAGCTGGTAAAGGCGGAAGACGCGATATATATCGATACCTCGAAAATGACCAAAGACGAAGTGATTGCGGAGGTGCGGCGTATAATCCTTGATATATTGACTGTTAAGTCAACACGCGCGCTGAAGTGATCCGGACCCGGATGTATGATCACTCCGACCTGCTCGATAAAAGAGCACGCGCCCGCTGGTTCACGGCATAATTTTTTTAAGGACGGAACTTTATGGAGCATACCCCACACGATCATACCGAATCCATCGACATGGAGCATGTCGCCGACTCCGCGATAGAAGATATCCAGCCGGGTAAAATCATCAAGGGCGAGATAGTCACCATCGATACTGATTTCGCCTACGTCAATGTGGGCACAAAGCTCGATGGAAGAATACCCCTTCAGGAATTCAGCGAGCCCCCGTCCATCGGCGATCCGGTGGAAGTCATAATGAACACCAAGAACTTCGTCGATGGAATGTACCAGTTTTCGAAATCCGCGGCGGAATCGGAAAAACGCTGGCAGGAATTCACCGGCATTCATGAAGACGGTGCGGGCGTAATCGAAGGGCGGGTCGTGAGCGCGACAAACAAGGGCAAGATTGTCGATTGCCGTGGCATCCACTCCTTTCTCCCCTTTTCCCTCGCGGCGGACCTTAAGGGGGTCAGTACATCGAAGGACGAATATACGTTCAAGATCAAAAGCATCGACAGGAAAAAGCGGTCAATTGTGGTGTCCCGAAAGGACTTTCTGGAAGAGGAAAGCCTGAAAAGGTGGGAGGATTTTTCTGCGAACTTCAAGACGGGCGACAGGATCACCGGAAGGGTGATCAAATTCGTTGAATTCGGCGCTTTCGTGAGGGTGGCGGGGATCGACGCGCTTCTCCACCGCAACGACATGACCTGGAAGAAGATATTCAAGCAGCGAAAGATTCTGAAGCTCAACGAAGAAAGGGAATTCCTGATCCTGGACATAAACAGGGACGCCGGCAAGATATCCCTCGGGTTGAAACAGCTCGCGGATGACCCCTGGATCAAGGCAGGGGAGCGTTACTCGCACGGAAACACGGTGGAAGGGACAGTCACCACGGTGACCAATTACGGGGCCTTTGTCGAGATTGAAGACGGGATCGAGGGGTTTGTCGGGAATTCAGACCTCTCCTGGACCAAGAGCGGCGTCAAGGCGGACGATATCTTCAAAAAGGGGGACACCGCCTCCTTCATGGTGCTGGATATAAACCGGGAAGAGCGTAAGCTGTCGCTGGGATACAAACAGCTCCAGCAGGACCCCTGGGAAAATATTGACAGGGAGTTCCCGGTCGGCTCGGTGCACCATACAAAAGTAAAGAAAATCGTCAAGTTCGGCATGTTCGTCGAACTGAACAGGGATATCGACGCGCTCGTCCACCTCTCAGACATAAGCTGGGACGATATACGGGACATTGCCACACGGTACAGGGTGAACGACGAGGTGGACGTAAAAATTCTCGATATTAAACGGGATGAAAGGAAAATATCGTGCGGGATAAAACAGCTCGAAAAGTCCCCCTGGGAGATTATCAGCGAAAAATATCCGCCAAGAAAAAAAGTCGAAGGGGTCGTGTCAGGCATCACGCAGTTCGGCCTCTTTGTAAAGCTTGAGGACAACGTGGAGGGTCTCGTTCATATCTCCGAGGTTTCAAGAAAGAAGATCGAGGACCTGGGCGAGTATTTCAAGATCGGGGATTCGGTGAGCGTGGTCGTTCTCGGTGTGGACGTGGAAAAGAAGAGGCTTTCGCTGAGCATCAAGTCCTTCGAGATCCAGTCCGAAAAGGAAGAGCTCGATAAAATCATGAAAAACGCGAGTCCCGGCAAAGTGACGCTGGGAGACATTGTCAATATTAAACTGGGTGAATAGATGTCGAGGATAAAAATTCAGCAGAAGCATATCGAGATACACAGAAACGTGATCGAGAATTTCCTTCTTAAGGTGAAGGATTTAATGAAAAAGCACCGAAGCGCCTTCCGTTACGGGTCGCTGGGGCTCGTCCTCGTGGTGCTGATAGTTGTCGCGGTAACAATCTATTTCGACAGTTCCGAAAAAAGTGAACGCACCCGCTATGACCAGCTGATGGGCAGGTATTACAGCGCCATGGCCCGGGGGGACGACGAATCGGCCAAGAGAACCATCAGTGAATTCAACGAATTCGTCGCATCGGCCCATACCGATTACATCGAGGACATGGGCCCCTATCTTGTGGGGAACATGTATTTTTCGCAAAAAATGTACAGGGACGCCAGAATTCACCTCTTGAAGTATGCCGAGGATTCTCCTGAAACCGAGCTGACATCCCTGGCCCTTCTCAAGGCGGCTGTCGCATCGGAGGAGATGAACGAACTGGATGAAGCCTACAGGCTTTTTACAAAGCTTGAAAGGGACCACAAGGACAGCCTTGCCGCGGAACAGATTTATTACCATCTGGCCGGATACTATCTGAAAAGGAACAATACTGACCACGCGAAAAAATATTATGAAAGGGTAATTACTTCCTTTCCGGGTTCCCCCTTTGCGCTGCTGGCCAGGGAGAGGCTTATGTTTCTTGAAGCGGTGCGTTAGATCCGCTCCCGCAACCGCCTCTTTCGGGGGTGCGGTATAAAAAAGCTTGACAGAATGCCCAGGAATTTTTGATTATACCATTCATCGTAATAATGCGTTGTACGGGGCGGCCCGTTAAAACCAGAACTGAATAACGAGGGAGATTTGCCGTGGCATTACCAAAAAGAAGAAAATCGAAATCAAAATCGAGGATGAGACGGTCCCATCAGGCAATAGGGACTCCCAACCTGAGGCCGTGCCCCAAGTGCGGAAACTATACTATGCCTCACAGGGTCTGTCCTGATTGCGGTTTCTATAAAGGCGAGCAGGTCATCGAGCAGAAGGTTAAAATCAAGGATTGAGTGTTTCCCTTCGACGACTCACTGCGCATGACAATTGCCGCGAATGGGATATCGTAGATACGTCGGTCGGTCGATCGGATCGGAAATCCTGCAAAGCCCGGAAAGACGGGCGATGCAGCGGCAGACACAGGGGAGGTTCTCATGGCCGTTGAATTTGAAAAAGTGAGAGAGATAATAGTAAAACAGCTCGACATCGAAAAAGACCGCATCACCAGGGACGCAACCTTCATCGACGATCTCGGCGCAGATTCCATCGATACGGTCGAACTGGTCATGGCATTTGAGAACGAGTTCGGCGTCGAGATTCCGGAACAGGACGCGGAAAAGCTCCGTAACGTTGACGACCTCATCAACTATATCGAATCAAAAATGTAGTCCCGGCAAGCAGGGATCCGGACACTCATGGCCCAGGAAAAAATAAAAAGTCCGCAGACGACCCACAACAACAAGCACAGAACGCGCCAGCTCGACACATTCCAGCGAACGATTAAGATTAAATTCAAGAACCGTCAGATTCTCAACAGGGCCCTCACGCACCGGTCCTATGTCAATGAATTCGGACAGGACGTCGTGGACAACGAGCGGCTTGAATACCTCGGCGACTCGGTACTCGCCCTTGTGGTCAATGAATACCTCTTCAGCCATTTTGAAGATTATACGGAAGGGAACATGGCGAAAATCAAATCCGCCGTGGTTTCGGAAACCACCCTCTGCAGGGTGGCGCGCCAGCTTAACCTGGGGAGCTATATTCTGATGGGGAAGGGGGAGGAGCAGAGCGGCGGCAGGGAGAGGCCGTCCATTCTCGCCAACACGCTGGAGGCGGTGATAGGTTCGATTTATCTCGATTCCGGGCTCAAGCCGAGCAGGAATTTTGTCCTGAAACTGCTGAAAAGCGAAATCGAAATGATAGACACCCTGAGTTATCTCAGGGACCCGAAAACGACCCTCCAGGAATACGTACAGAAATATTACAAGGAACGGCCCCAGTACCTGGTTGTGGAGGAGCGCGGCCCGGACCACAAAAAGGAATTCGTCATCCGGCTCATCATAAAGGGGAAGGTGATAACCACGGGCGAGGGTACCAGCAAAAGAAAGGCAGAGATGGAGGCCGCCGCGTCGGCCCTTAAGAAAATCGAAGAAGAAGGTATCGATATTTGATTTTTCCCCGTCACAAAGTGGTGGTGCGCGTCGCCGGGGCCATCATCAGGGACGAAAAAATCCTGATGGTCGCCCACAAGAAAAACAGAAGGGTGTACTGGCTGCTCCCGGGGGGAGGCGTCATGTACGGCGAATCCCTGGAGGAAGCGCTGAAGCGCGAGATGACGGAGGAGCTGTCAGTCGGCGTTGATGTGGGGAAACCCGCGCTCATCTGCGATTCCATCGAGCCGCATGGAAAGCGGCACATCCTCAATATCACCTTCTTCTGCGAACATACATCGGGCGAATTCCGCCTGGGACAGGACAGAAGGGTCATTGATTTCAGGTTCATCGGGGCGGATGAGCTGAAGGAACTGACCGTGTATCCCCCAATGAATTCCAGTCTCCTCGCTATGTTGGAAAAACGGGATGAACTGGAGTACCTCGGTAAGATATGGCTGGAACCGGAGAAAAGCTGACCGCCCGGGCGGGAGGCGTGCCCTACGGTATAACGGTGGGCCGCGGAGTTCTGGACGACGTCGCCGGGGAGGCGGGGCGCATAGGCGCAGATAAAACCGCACTGTTTGTGAGCTCCCGGGTAAACCGGCTCCATGGCGAATACATCCTGAGAACGGCCGAAAAAATCGGCAAATACGAAATCGTAGAACTTGAGGACGGGGAGGACCGGAAAAGTTTCGCCCAGGCCGGGCGATTTCTCGAGCGCCTGCTCATGGGCGGGTATACGAGGTCGTCCCTAATAATAGCCATCGGCGGCGGCGTGGTGGGCGATTTTGCCGGTTTCATCGCGTCCGTGTTTATGCGCGGAATCCCCTTCATCCAGGTTCCCACGACGCTCCTTGCAATGGTTGACGCGAGCATCGGCGGGAAGGTGGCGGTAAACCTTTCGGCGGGGAAAAACATTGTCGGCTCATTTCATCAGCCCCTGGCGGTGTTCGCCGACATCAGGTTTCTTGAGACGCTGCCGGACCGGCAGATGAAGAACGGAATGGCCGAGGTCCTCAAACACGGCATTATCGGAGACGCCGGCACGCTGGAAATCCTGGAGCGCGGCGCGGATGCGCCTCTCAGGGATTACGGAATGCTCGGGGACCTTATCCTGCGTTCCGCCGCCTTTAAATCCTCGGTGGTTGAAAGGGACGAACGCGAGTCCGGGTTGAGAAAGATTCTCAATTTCGGCCATACCGTCGGTCATGCCATCGAGTCTTCCATGGATTACAGGAACATACTGCACGGGGAAGCGGTGGCGATCGGGATGTTTGTAAAACTTGCAATTCTGCGGGATGCCGGCAGGATCACCGCGGAAGAGCACGGAAAGCTGGTCCCGCTCCTGCGGCGGTACTGCCTGCCCGATGAGGACTTCGACTTCGATACGGACGACGTGATCCGTCATATGAATTTCGACAAAAAAAACCGCGATGGCAGGGTCCTGTTCGTTCTGCTTGACGGCATCGGGCGTCCGGCCGTGGACGGGACCGTCGACAGGGAGCTGTTGCGAAGCGGCCTGGAAGGGTACAGGGCGATGAAGAAAGGCGGTGATTTACAGCTATGATGAATTTTACCTTCAGGGAGCACCAGGGCACCAAAGTGCTGGAAATATCCGGGACGCTCACCTCCAGCACCACCGAATCTTTCAGTGAGATCGTCACAAACGTGGTGGAGAGGGAAAATCTTATCATCAACATGGAAAACATTTCATTTGTGACCAGCTCGGGCCTGAATACGATAATTGAGCTTTCATTGCTTGCCAAGGAAAACGGGAAACGGATCGTGATATTGTGGCCGAGTGAAGACCTCATGAGGATGGCCGAGGAGCTGGAAGTGTATCAGCACATGATCTTCGCCGACAGCCTTGATCTTGCCGCGTTAAAACTCAAATTTTTTATCTGATCGGAGAATTCTTCAAGCCGGCTGCCCGGTCATTCGGCGAAGAGATGAATCTCCGGCCTGCCATTGTATATGTTTCTCGACAACAGGACTTCGGTGCCGAAGCATTGCCGCACGATTTCGGCCGTCACCGCATCGGGCCTCATCACGGCCGGGGCGCCGCCATCCGGTTCCAAAAACACAAGCCTGTCGCACGACTGGAGCATGAAATTCACGTCATTCCCCGCGAGTACAACGGTTTTGTCCCCGCCCATGACGTATATTTTAATTGCCTTGATAAGGCGCGAAACCGATTCCAGGTCCAGAAACGCGGTGGGATCGTCCATGACGAGTATTTTCGAATCACGGATAAGCGAGTGCGCGATCACCGCTTTTCTGACAATGGAATCCGAAAGGGTCCGCAGGGGGGCTCCCTCGTGCCCCTTCAGGCCGATGAGGTCGGCGTATTTTTCAACCACCTGCAGGTCGTAATCGGAGTAGTTCCTGAACACTTTTTTAAACCGTATCCTGGCAAGAAAGAGGAAGTCCATCAGCGTGTCCTCCAGGTTTCCGGGCACAGAGGGCCTCACGTATGAAATCCCATCGTCCATTCTTTCTTTCGCCAGTTCTTTCACCGGAACGCCGTCGACGGTCACCTCCCCGGAATGGTCTCTCACCAGCCCCGCCATTGCCATCGCTATAATGGTTTTACCGGATCCTGCGGGGCCGAGAATGCCGAGTATTTCGCCGTCTTCGACGGTGAGGTCGATTCCCTCGAGCACTTTTTTACCCTCCAGAACCACGCCGAGATTCTTACATTCTATCATAGTAATCCATCCTGCTCCGGCTTTGAAAAAAGTAGAGGCCGTATGAAACGACAACGCAAAGCAGCGGCATCGCGTAATCCGGCACATGGGGGCCTCCGATGAGCAGGAGGTTCAGGAATATCAACACCGCCGCCGTTGATGCGATACGCGGGTGTGACGGAAACAGCCTCCGCGCATAGAGGACCCCGCATCCGTGGACCCCGATGAGGGCGACAACACAGGCCGTGATTATCCCTCTGACAGGGAAAAGGAATGTCCCGGCGCGGCGCAGCCGGCTGTAAGCCCGCACGTAGTGGTCGCCATGGGAATAGAGTTTAAGGCGGCCTGACAGCGGAACCGCGGCGGCCAGGGCCAGGGCCGAGACGCCGCAGATCGCGGCCCCCGCCCCGGTTGAGAGCCCTTCAGAGACGAGCCAGCCGGAAAGCGGGCGGATAAAACCGCCGATGTCGAATTCTCCGTCAAATCGCGCGAGGTATGCCAAAATGACCAGGATTGACGCATTGATCGCGGCCCCGGCGGCGATGCCGGCGCCGCCCCTGCCGCTGGCAAGCAGGCGCAGAAGAAAAGCGACCGCCACAGCGGTCACCGCGGAAATGGAAAAGGGAATGAGAAAAGAGGAGGGGAAGGCGAGGGTGCCGATAAAGAAAGATGCCGCCGCCGCCGCCGCTTCCCCGGTCTGGATATAATCGGCGCTGCGGAGGCGGTCGTTTTCGGCGATTTCACCGTACACGGCGTATAGGAACGCTCCTCCTGCGGAGATAAAGAGAGCCGGCAGGGGGACCCCCGCTAACACGCTTGTCGCAAAGGCTGCCGCTGTCAGAATCAGAGGCACCGATGCGGTGAGTGCGGCCGCCGGGCCAGACTGTTTCAACCCTTCTCCTCCCGCGGCGGTGGCGCCGCCGCCTTTAGGGAACATTGTTTTCTTTTGATGAAGCCTCAAGTTCCCGCACCAGCGGTGAAAGATTCCTGTCGCTCCTGGCCTTTTTCAGGTATCTGTCGTCCCGTATGAGCCGGGAAAGGGTCTCCTTGGCCTTCTCCTTTCTGCCGCTCCGGGCATAGGCCTGGGACAGGGTGAAGCTGTCCTCGCCGGAAAGCGAAAGTTTTTCGAAGTAATCGATGGATCTGTCGTAGTCCTTGATCTCGAAGTAAGTCCGTGCCGCCACGAGAAGGTTGTCCGCGTTCAGCCGGTCTCCGGGTACGAAGGAAATTATTTCGGTGACGCGGGAAAAATCGCGGTTTTTGTAGTGCTCAGCGAGAAGGAGCGATACAATCCTGTCGTACTTTTCCGAGTATTCCCCGCCGTTCTTTATGGCGTCAAAGGTCCTGTCGAAATATTTCACATACCTGGCGTCGTCCTCCCTGTAATAAATGCTGCCGATCTGAAACAGCACCACAGGGTTGTCCTGATGCGCAGAGTTGGCCCTGTTCAGCATTTTCATCGCGTCGTCGTAGCGGTTTTCCTTTATATGCACCGCGGCGATCATGATCATGGGCTGAAGCGCCGTCGGATCGATACTCAGCGCCGATTTAAAGTCTTCCAGCGCGTTTTCGTTGTCCCCGGTCTGGAACCTGCAGGTCCCCCGTTTTGTCGCGATCAGGTAGTCAGTGGCCCTGTCGGGAATGCCGTATTCCTGGGCCTTGTCGAGATGAGTAATCGCCCTGGAGTAGGCGCCCCTGTTGTAGTAAATTTCCCCGAGAATGATGTGGACCTCGGCGTAAAACACTATTTTACCCGCGATGGTCTCAAGATTCGACAGGGCCCTGTCCATGTCGCCCTTTTTGTAGGAAATCATGCCGATTTCAAACCGCGGCGCGAGATATCCCGGGTCCGCTGCCAGGGCGTCAGAAAAGGCCTTGAGGGCATTACCCTGGTCGCCTTCCTTTTTCAGGCGTATCCCCTGCCGGTACTTCTCGATGGCAGGCTCGTTGTCGGTCCATAGGAATTTGTTGATGATGGTGTCGATCTTTCTTTTCGCGCTTCCGTCGCCGAGCCTGAGCCACATTCCCCTGCTGATCTTTACCACCTTTCCGTAGTCCTGGACCCGTTCCGCGAAGGCGAGGAGGTTCCAGTAGGCGTTTTTAAGGTAACCCCTGCTTATCGTTTTCGACGATACCGCGCACTCGTAGTACTTTTCGGCATCCTCGAAATTGTTCGCGTTCCTTTCTATCTCCCCGAGAAAATAGTAGGCATTGCCGTAATCCCCCGTCTCCACCGCCTTCAGGAGATATTCCCGCGCCTTGACGTAGTTTTTTCCGGTGTAGTTGCGAATGCCGTCCCTGTAATAGTCGGCCTGCGCCGAGTAACAGGTGGCAAAGACGATTGCCGCCGCAGCGATTCTTTTAAAGCGTCTGTTCTTTGTCACCTTTCCGCGGTTCCCCCTGTGTGTTAATCGACCATAATGAGATCACCACTCACTTCTTCTTGTCAAGTACTTTGGCATATCATTACGGTACCGCGTGCGGCCGGGTTTACGAGAGGAGCGTCCTGATGACCGCTTCAGTGTCGCCGAGGTCGTCGAAGAAGTGGTCGGGGCCGCGTTCCAGCAGTACCTGCCTGCCGCTCCAGCCGGTGCCGACGCAGACGGACACCGCATCGACCGCCCTGGCGCAGTCGATGTCGTGGACCGTGTCGCCCACGATCACCATGTCGCCGTACGCCGCGTCCAGCCCCATCGCGCTTCCGGCCCTCTCCAGCGCTATCGCGGGGAGCAGTGTACGGTCAGCGGCGTCGTCGCCGTATGCGCCGAAGGGGAAGAAACGCCTGAGGCCGACACGGTCCAGTTTGATTTCGGCGCCGGCCCTGATATTTCCCGTCAGCACGCCGGCAACCGCGTTCCCTGCCCCTGAGAGAGCGTCTAGCAGGTCCGTCACTCCGGGGAGCAGGGTCACCGCCGCAGTTTCCAGTTCGCGCGTCAGATGTGCGGCGTACCGCTCGGTGAATGCGGGCATTTTTTCGGCGATTTTCGATTCCGCAAGTCCCGCGGAACGGAGGGATTCACCGAGGATAAACAGGTCCGTTCTCCCCTGGAAGTCTATCTCATCCATGCGTCCGGCGGTGCCGAATACCTCGAGGCACGCGCGCCGCATCGATCGTTTTCCGGCGCCGTCGCACCGCAGGAGCGTGCCGTCTATGTCAAAAAGAATTATTTTCACAGGATGGCCTTTTCGGTAAGTGACCGCACGGGGCCTGCATTTGACAAACACTTTTTTATAAAAAAAACCTGCGGCAGTCTCCGGGGGGCGTTACGGTCAAATGCTTGACAGTCGCCGGCGTTTCGTATACTTTGTTTTTTTAAGTGATCGGATGGTGCCGTAGGCCGGCGGCCGCGGTTTTGCGGTGAAAAAAAACAAAGAGGTGGCGTTATGAAATATTTTCCGCTGTGTCTTCTTTTCCTGTCGCTGCTGTTGTCGGGATGCCCGAAAGGGGAAACCGGTACAGAAAGGACCGTCCTCCTTTCCAAACGTTTCACCGGAGATTCAACCTATTCCCTCGTGTGCAAGGGATTTCCGAAGGACGAGCTTTCCGGCATTCAGAGGATCGAATCCGCGAAAAGGGCGGCGCTCCTGAACGTCTATTACTATGCCCAGGAGATATTTGACGATACTGTAGCTCCCGACAGGGACGGCAGGGTGGAAAAATTCGAAGTCGGGGACGACTACGCCACGGTATATTACGAGATCAGAAAAGCGGGCCTCAGGTCGAGGCTGAAAAAATAGGAGCCGCGCGCGGTCAGGCACCGCCGCCGGCGCCGGGGGATTAATAGAATGAAGAACGGCATAGACATGATAAAAACCGACGCGCTCATAGACGTCACCGGCATCGGATCGGCGCTGCTCGATTTTACGGTCGACATGGACGATGCGGCGCTGGGTTCAATAGGGCTCGTCAAGGGATCAATGCAGCTTATCGACGAGGCCAGGAGCAGGGAAATTCAGGAGATTATTAAAGGGCGCACCGTGATAGTGACGCCGGGGGGGAGCGCGGCAAACACGGTGGCCGGAGTGAACCGTTTCGGCGGCGCGGCTCATTTCCAGGGAAAAGTGGGGAGCGATAATAACGGCGAGATCTACATCAGGGAAACCGAAAAGCTCGGGGTCACCGCCCGGATCGTCAGGCATGATAGCATGACCGGCCATGCCATCACCTTCATCACCCCGGATTCGGAACGCACTTTCGCCACGCACCTGGGCGCCGCCCTCCGTTTTTCCAAAGACGACGTCGACGCCGCCGGCGTGTCGGGAAGCAAGATTCTTCATCTGGAGGGGTACCTCTTCGAACCGCCGGCGCTCAGGGAGGCGTGCTTTCACGCCATGGAAATCGCCCGTTCCGCTGGCGTGATCATATCCGTGGACCTTTCGGACCCGGAGCTCATCAAGCGGATTCGGGACACCTTTGATATCGTGGTCAGGGACTACGCACACATCGTGCTGGTCAACGAGGAGGAGGCCTTCGCCTATACGGGGCTCCAGGAGGAGGCGGCGCTTGAGCGGCTTGCGGGATCGGTCCAGGCGGCGGTGGTAAAACTGGGTGCCAGGGGGAGCCTTGTGCAGGCGGGCGGTACGGTGTACCGGATACCCTCTTACCGCACGGCCCTGGTCAATACCAACGGCGCGGGCGACATGTACGCGGCGGGTTTTCTTTACGGGATATCGCGCGGTGAGGGACCGGAAAAATCCGGAAAGTACGGGAGTTTTGCGTCGTCCCTCGTGGTTGCACAGGTCGGGGCGAGATACCCTGACCTCATCCCGCTGCACAGGATGGACAAGCCGGCCTGACGGCTATAAGGGGAGATATTTTTCGGTGAACTCGGCTTCAGAGAGTATGTTAAAGAAAGTTTCGAGCCGCGCGACCTTGAACAGATCCAGAATCGCCGGGTTGAGAGCGTATAATAACAGTTCGATTTCCCGGATGATGGCGTTTCGCGACATCTTCACCAGGTGGCTCAGCCCGATGGAATCTATCCGGTCCACCTGGGAACAGTTGATGGCCAGTACACGGGGGCCTTTTTCCAGGAGTTCGTCCCATATCTTTTCCAGCTTGGCAATGCTGTGTATGGTTATGGTTTCGTAAATCGTGAGTATGATTAAATCGCCGTGTTCTTCAACCGTCGTGCCGTTCATCGTCCCTTTTCCTGTGAGTCAGATAAAATCCGTTCATAATCCGACTTTAACCCGACTCCGTCAAACTAATTTCTCTTTTACAGGGGAATAAAATACGGCATTGTAAAAAAATGTCTTGCCATCTGCCGCACTTTCGGGCTATAAATTCATTCTGATTAAACATACTAAAAAGGGGGGTTTAATGATGAGGAAACTTCTATTAGTCGCCATAGCATCAACGGTTGTGCTTGGCGGAATGTACTGCAACAGCATGGACGCCAGAAGAATGGCCTGCGAACAGGCATGCAAATCAGCCCAGAGTTCATGCAAAAACGACGCAGATAAGATAAAGAACGTGGCTCAGAGGACCGCAAAAACGACCGCATGCGACGCTGCACACCAGAAATGTCTGCAGGAATGCAATAAATAACGTCAGCGGGAACACAGAGTAAATCTTACGCCCAGGGCCCCGTCCACATGCGACGCGGCCTTTTTTTTGATGGTTGATGGATGCGTCTTCCGGCAGTGGCTTCGCGGGACAATTTTTCACTGGCCCCCGTTTTACTGTTGACGTGGCGGGTAAAAGCTGTTTTTTTTCATTACAGGATTGTAAAACTTACGGCGGATCTGTAGCGGCATGGTAATAACTCTCTGGGGAGTCAGAGGTTCGATACCAACCCCGTTGTCGGGGGAGGTGATCGAACAGAAAATCAAGAAGGCGCTGGGCCTGGTGAAGCCGGGTGACCTTGTTTCCCGTGAGGCGGTGGACGAGTTTGTCTCCGCGCTGCCGATTTCCATCAGAAGCACTTACGGCGGGAACTCGGCGTGCCTGGAAGTGCGAAGCGACTCCGGCGAGCTTTTTATAGTTGACTGCGGCAGCGGACTGAAGGGCCTGGGAAAGAAAATGATGCGCCAGGGATACGGGAAAGGCGAGGGGAACGCGACGATACTCCTGACCCACACCCATTGGGACCACATACAGGGAATCCCGTTTTTTCTCCCCTTTTTTATAAAGGGCAACAGGTTTTCAATCTACTCGCCTTTCAGGGACATAAAGGAGCGCCTGGACCACCAGCAGGTATTCACTCATTTTCCGGTGAGCCTTGACCAGATGGAGGCCTCAAAGGAGTTTTTTTTCTTTCCGCCGGAAAGCGAACTCATTCTCGGGGACATCCGGATACTCTGCAAGCGGATGCCCCATCCCGGCGGCGCCTACGGATTCAGGATAGAGGAGGGGGGGAGGTCGTTTGTGTTCACCTCCGACTGCGAATTCAACATAAACGAGGTGGACAACATCGATGAGTACGAAAATTTTTTTTCCGGCGCCGACCTCCTGGTGTTCGACGCCCAGTACACCTTCAGGGAATCCATAGACAAGTTTGATTACGGCCACTCATCGGCCTCAATCGCCATCGATATCGCCGGCCGTTTCAAATGCAAAAGGCTCATACTGTTCCACCACGAGCCGGATTACGACGACGAACAGCTGGACGATCTGCTCATCAACGCCAGAACGTACCTTGCGATGAACTCATCGCGTTCAAGCGATCTCAATATCGAGATCGCCAGGGAAGGCGCGGAGTTCCGCCTGTAGGCATGGTGCCGCCGGCGTTATTTCGCCTTCTGGAGCTTGTCGATATCCTCCTGTTTCCCCAGCACGATCATCACTGAATTTTCCAGAATCTCGTCGTTTCCCGATGGGGCCATCTTGGTTATGTACCCGTTGCCTGTCTTCTTCCCCGGCGTTCCGGCACCCTTGCCGGGGAAACGAATCCCCAGGACCTGGCAGCCGAATTTGGCGCTTATGGCGAGCTCCTTCAGTTTCTTTCCGGTGAAACTATGGGGAGGCGTGACCTCCAGAATCGCGTAATCCTCGGACAGGGGGAGATAGTCCAGCGCGTTCTTCATGGACAGCTTTTTCCCGATCCTGTGGGCGATGTCCCGTTCGGGAAAGACGATTTCCGTGATGCCCAGAAGCTCCAGAACCTTAACATGGTCCTCGGAAATGGCACGGACAACGATATTCTCTATCCCGATCTCCTTAAGGTAGAGGGAGATGAGGATGCTGGAGCCCATCTCCTGCCCGATGCTCACAATGGCGCCGTCAAAGTCCTTTATGGGAAGGGACATCAGCACCGAACGGTTCGACGCGTCGCCGACGATCGCGTGGGTAAGGATGTCCCTCGCTTTCTGCACGTTGTCCTTGTCCACATCGATTCCCAGGACCTCGCAATTGCTCTCCATGAGGCTCTTTGAAACGCTCATCCCGAAATTGCCGAGTCCGATGACGAGGAATTTTTTCATTTGTCTTCTCCGCTATCCGATCATGATATTATCTTCAGCATAGCTGATGTCGACTTCATTTCTGCTGGCCGTGAGGCCCGTAATCAGGGTGAGGGGGCCGAGCCTCCCCGCGTACATCACCATGACCAGGAGCAGTTTCCCGGTGGAGGGAATTTTTGTCGTGATCCCGGTCGAAAGGCCCACCGTGTTCATCGCCGACACGACCTCGAACATCGCGTCCATCAGCCTGATATTGGCGTCCATGTCTTTCAGCGCCAGAAGGAAAAATGTTGAAGCGCTGATGAACAGTATGGAGAGGAAAGTGAGCGTGACGCTCCTGTCAACCGTGTCCCCCGTTACCGCCCTTCCCCAGAAGGCCACCTGCTTTTTTCCCCTGATTTTGGATATCAGAAGGCCGGTCACCACCGCCGCAGTGGTCGTCTTTATCCCTCCGGCGATGGACCCCGGCGAGCCGCCGATGAACATGAGCGCCGACATGATGAAAAGCGTGCTCTCCCTGAGGCCGCCAATGTCCACGGTATTGAAACCGGCGGTCCGGCAGGTGACGGACTGGAAGAAGCCGGAAAGCAGTTTGGTCTTCAGCGACATGTCGGACAGCCCGTGGTCCCACTCCAGCAGGAGGAAAAGGGCGGCCCCGGCGAAGATGAGGATCGCGGTCACCGACAGGACCAGTTTTGAATGAAAGGAGAACTGGGTGAACACTTTTTTCACTCCGCGGAAACGGGCCCTGAGCATCTCTGTGAGCACCAGAAAACCGATCCCTCCCAGAACGATCTCAATACCCACGCCTATCACCACCACTTCGTTGTTGCGGAACCCCACAAGGTTTTCTGAAAAGGTGGAGAAACCGGCGTTGCAGAAGGCTGAAACCGAGTGGAACACCGAATGCCAGACGGCTTCTCCGACCCCGAAATGCTTGATGAACTGGGTGAACAGCACCAGGGCGAAGAAAAGCTCGATTACGACGGTGTAGAGAATGATACGTTTCAGGATTCCCTTTATGTGCAGTTTTTTTATGTCGCTGTAGAAGGATTCGAAGGTGAAGCGCCATTGGATCGAGAAATCCCCCCCCATTATGGAAATAAGGGCGATGGTGAAGGTCATGATGCCCAGCCCTCCGAACTGTATGAGCAGGAGGATAACTATCTGTCCGAAGAAGGTGAAGCCGACGGGCGTGTCCAGCACTATGAGCCCCGTGACGCATACCGCCGAAGTCGAGGTGAACAGCGCGTCGATAAACGATATCCCCTCTACTGTCGACATCGGGAGCATCAGGAGGGCGGTCCCTCCCATAATAAGGAAAAAAAAGCTCAGCAGCACCTTCTGTATCGGGGAGATGTGTCGATAAAACCGGTGAATATATGTTTTTTTTTCGGATCTGGTCATTCTAAACAGAGATGAACCGCCCGCCATGCGCGGGTTGGGCGGTTTCAAAGGGTATCATGAATCCCGTATATCGTCATGGTATGGACCTCGCATAAAGGACGCCAGTGTAAAGTTTCACTCCCCACCGTCAATACTATTTCACATCCCGGCATTGAATCGGGCTGATGTATAAATCAGCTGACATCCCATTTTTCGGCAGCGTTTCCCCGCCGGAATCACCGGATAGCGGGAACTCTTCTACCTGAATCCGGTTATTGACTGCCGGTTTTCCTGTGTGTATATTTTTTCCAGGCCTTTCAGGTGAGGTGCATGGCAGAGGGATCGTTTTTTCGCGGGTCCTCGACGGATCCTTTCATCAACCTGGCACTCGAGGAGTGCCTTCTGGAACGTTCTTCAGGACCCGGACCGGTCCTGTTCGTATGGCAGGGGCGGAATGCGGTGGTGATCGGACGGCATCAGAATCCCTGGCTCGAGACAAACGGTGATTTCATGAAAAGGAAGCGGATAATCCTGGCCAGGAGGATCAGCGGCGGCGGCGCGGTGTATATCGACTGCGGCAACCTGAATTTTTCATTTACCGCCCCTCGAAATCTTTTTGATCCGGACCGGCAGATATCAGCGGTATTGAAAGGGCTCCGCAAGTTCGGGATCGACGCGGCCGTGGGAGCGGGCAGGTCGCTCCGCCTCGGGGGGTATAAGTTCTCCGGAAGCGCCTTCGCCTACCGCAGGGACCGGGCCCTCCATCATGGGACCCTTCTGGTGGCTTCCGATCTGGAGATGATGAGGGCGCTTGCGGGCACGCTTCGCATAACCGGAGGGAGGGGGACCCGTTCGATTCCGTCGGAGGTGGTCAACCTCGCGACCGCGGCACCGGCCATGACCGTCGAAGCCCTGGCTGACTCGATAAAAAGCGGTTTCGCGGAGGAGTACGGCGTGAATTTCGCGGAAAAAGATGAAGACGAACTGCGCGTTACGGGAGGCTTCGCGGCCGTCCTGGAGCGGCAGAGGTCCTGGGAATGGCGCTACGGGGCCACGCCCCCCTTTGATATGGAAATCGAAGGGGAAGGAGGCCGCGTCGCCGTGAACATCCGGGGGGGGCGTCTGGGCAAAATAACCATCATGCCCGAGGGCGAACTTCTTTTTGACGCGGGGGGATCGGTGCGTTTTCACCGCGGGGAAGTGGCGGCGCTTGTGGAAAAGGCCGGGGGGACGCTGGCGCCGTTTCCCGAAGGTGTCGTGTTTTAACCCTCCTGGAATCGGTTTTTTCGTTTTGATACGGCATTTGTGTTGAACTGGCTCCGGTTCCGTGCTATCGTATCTGACGCACACCGCGGATCGCGGGTGCGGCGCTCGGGTCGTAAATGAGCACGGAGAATTTAAAGGAGAAGAGTACCGATATGGCAAAGGGATTTCGGAAGGAGAGGGACCTTCTGGGGGAAGCGGACGTTCCTGCGGATGCGTACTGGGGAATCAACACCTTCAGGGCGGTTGAAAATTTCAGGATAAGCGGCAAGCGGTTTCCTGCGGTGTTCATCCGCTCCCTGGGGGAGATCAAAAAGGCGTGCCTGCTGGCGAACATGTCGCTCGGCCTGATCGACGACGAAAAGGGGGGGGCGCTCCTTCAGGCGCTGGAGGAATTGCTGGACGGGGGCCGATTTTCCGACCAGTTTCCGGTGGACGTGTACCAGACAGGCTCCGGCACCCAGACAAACATGAACATGAACGAGGTGCTGGCCAACCGCGCCAACGAGATCCTCGGGCATCCGATGGGGATGAAGAAACCGGTGCACCCCAACGACCACGTAAACGCGAGCCAGTCCTCAAATGACGTGATACCGACGGCAATGCATCTTGCGGCGCTTCACGCGGTCAGGGAGAGGCTCCTCCCGTCGCTGGAGCGCCTGCAGAGGTCGCTTTCGGGGAAGATCAAGGAGTTTGAGGGCATCGTCAAAGTCGGGAGGACCCATCTCCAGGACGCGGTGCCGATACCTCTTTCCATGGAATTTCAGGTCTACGCCCGTCAGGCGGCCGCGGCGGCGTCCCGCATCGAGGGGGCGGCCGACGATCTCCTGTTCATACCGCTGGGGGGGACCGCGGTGGGTACCGGAATTAACGCGGCCGCCGGTTTCGATTCCCTGGCCGCAGCCAGGCTCTCCGAGATCACCGGGCTGGACCTGAAAACGAATCCGGTCAAGGCCGAGGGGATATCTTCTCACAACGTAATCTCCTCCCTGAGCGGTGCCGTCAGGCAGCTGGCGCTTTCGCTGATCAAGATGGCGAACGACATCCGGTGGATGGGGAGCGGGCCGAGGGCGGGACTGTTCGAACTGCTTCTGCCGGCCAACGAGCCCGGATCGTCCATCATGCCGGGTAAGATAAACCCCACCCAGTCCGAGGCGCTCATCCAGGCCTGCATCCAGGCGGTGGGAAACGACGCCGCGGTGGCGATGGCGGAAGGGTTCGGAAGCGTTCTGGACCTGAACGTGTGCAAACCGGTGATGATATACAACCTTCTCGATTCGATGGAGATACTGTCCAACGGGATAGTCTCCTTCATCGACCACTGTCTCGACGGGCTCGGTGCGAACAGGGGCCAGATACGTGGGCAACTCGACAGGATGCTCATGACCGTCACCAACCTCAGCCCGTTCATCGGGTACGACAGGAGCGCCGAGGTGGCCCAGAGGGCGTACAATGAAAACAAGACGGTGAAGGAAGTCATAGGGGAGATGAATATCCGGATCGACGGCGACATCGACGATCTCCTCGATCCGGAGAAGATGGTGTAGCAATGAAGCGGGGACAGCCGGTGCGTTGTCCCAACAGGAGGAAACATGAAAGGCACAATCGCGGAGAAAATATTGAACGCGCACCTTCTGGAGGGGGAGCTTGTGCCCGGGAGGGAGATCGGCATCAGGATAGACCAGTCGCTGACCCAGGACGCCACCGGGACAATGGTGTTTCTGGAGTTCGAGTCCATGGGCTTGAAGCGGGTGGATATCGAAAGGGCGGTGAGCTACATCGACCATAACATAATCCAGACGGATTTCAAAAACGCCGACGACCACCGCTTTCTCCAGACCGCGGCGGCCAAATACGGCGTGATACTCTCGCCGGCCGGAAACGGTGTGTCCCACCATGTGCACCGCCAGCGTTTCGGAATACCGGGGAAGACCCTCATCGGGTCGGACAGCCATACCACCACCGGCGGGTGCATCGGCATGCTGGCGATGGGTTCCGGCGGCCTGGAAGTGGCGATGGCCATGGCGGGGAAACCCTATTTCATCGACACCCCCCCGGTCTGGGGGATGAGGGTCACCGGGTCGTTCCGGCCATTCGTGTCCGGAAAGGACCTCATATTGACGCTTCTCGGAAAGTACACCGCCGGGGCCGGGATCGGCAAAATCATGGAATTTTTCGGACCCGGCCTGAAGAACATGGACATGGCGGCCCGCGCCACCATCGCCAACATGGCCGTGGACATGGGCTTCACCGCGTGCATTTTTCCCTCGGACAGGATCACCCGGGACTATTTCAGGATGATCGGGAGGCCAGGGGATTTCCGCGAGCTCTCCGCCGAAGCGGGCGCCGAATACCATGAGACGACGGACATCGTGCTTGACGAGATCGAACCGATGGTGGCCTGCCCGAGCAATCCGGACAACGTGAAACCGGCCGCGGACCTTTCGGACGTGGAGCTGCACCAGGTGATAATAGGGTCATCGTGCAACGGCGATTTCAGGGATTTCATGATCGCCGCGAAAATTGTGGAAGGCAGGCTCAAGCACCCCCGGGTAAGCTTCGAAATAAACACCGGAAGCCGCGAAACGCTGGACAACGTGCTGGCGGCCGGGGGGCTCAGGCTGCTTCTTGAGGCGGGGGCCAGGGTGCATGAGCCCGGGTGCCTGGGCTGCATCGGCATGGGACAGGCGCCGGCGACGGGCACCAATTCCCTGAGGACCTTCCCGCGAAACTTCAAGGGGAGAAGCGGCACCAAGGACGATGCGGTCTATCTCTGCTCGCCGGAAACCGCCGCCGCCTCGGCACTGGCCGGAAGGATCACCGACCCGCGCACTGTAAAGAAATATCCGGTGATCAAATATCCGAAAAAATTCATCTACAACATGAACTGGTTTATCATGCCGCCGGAGGATCCGGACTCGGTGGAGGTGGTCAAGGGGCCGAACATCAAGCCCTTCCCCGTCTTCGGCGCGCTGGAGGAGGAAATCCGTGGAGAAGTGCTCCTCAAGGTGGGGGACGACATCAGCACCGACATCATCATGCCGGCGGGGAACCGCGTGCTGCCGTACCGGAGCAACATTCCGGCCATCAGCGATTTCGTTTTCGACATCGCCGACGAGGGGTTCGCGAAGCGGGCCAGGGAGAAGGGGGGCGGCGTCGTGGTGGGGGGCGAAAACTACGGTCAGGGATCGAGCAGGGAGCACGCGGCGCTGGCTCCGCGTTTTCTCGGGGTGAGGGCGAAGATCGTAAAGAGCATCGCCAGGATCCACAAATCCAACCTGATAAATTTCGGGATACTTCCGCTCCAGTTCAAAGACCCGGCGGATTACGACGCGGTGTCCCAGGGTGACCTGATCGTCATTCCGGGGATACGGAAGCTGGTGCTGGAGGGCGCCCGGGAGATACCGGTCGAGACAGGCGGTCGCACGATAATCACGATACTGGACGTGTCGGACAGGCACAGGAAGATTCTGGCGGCAGGCGGGCAGCTGAACATGACCAGGGGGTAGCGTATGGCGAAGATCGGCATAATAGGCAGCGGCAACGTGGGGGCCAACACCGCCTTCTTTGTCGCCGAGAAGGGGATCACGGACATTTACCTCTATGACATGCAGGAGGGCCTTTCTACGGGAAAGGCTCTGGACATGATGGAGGCGGCGCCCATACGAAAATACAGAAACCGCATCACCGGCGTCGACGATCTTGGCATGATGGCCGGAGCGGAGGCGGTGGTCATAGCCGCGGGGGCCGGGTGCTCGGCCGGGTCGGACCCGGAAGACCTGATGGAGGCCAACTGGCCGGCAGTGAGCGGTATCATCGAGCGGATCGCAGGGATCGTGCCGGAGTGCGTGATTATCGTGGCAACGGAGCCGGTGGACCCCCTGGTCACCATGATATCCCGGAGGTTTTCGGTGCCGAGGAAGCGGCTCCTCGGGCTGGGGGGGATTCTCGACGCGGCGCGTCTCAAGGCGGCGATTTCGCGGGAGCTCTCGCTGTCCGCGGAAAACGTCACCGCCATGGTGCTCGGCCGCCATTCAAGGGACATGGTGGTGCCGATGCAGTACGCCCGCGTGTCCGGGATACCGCTGGCCATGCTCATGACCGAGGATAGGATCAGGCAGCTTGAAAGAGAGGCTTCCGAATCGGGCTCGATCATGGCGGCGCTTGCGGAGTGCCCCGGCACTTATTACACGCCGTCCGCCGCGGCCGCTGACGTGATCGACGCGCTCTGCATGGACATGAAGCGGATCCTTCCGGTGTCGACGGTGATGGCGGGGGAATACGGCATCAGCGGGGTGGCGCTCTCGCTCCCCTGCGTTATCGGCGGGGGGGGCGTGGAGAGGGCGCTGTCGCCGGAGCTCACCGGCCCCCAGGAGAAGGCGCTGAAAAAATCCGCGAAGGACCTGGAGCAATTCCTGGCGGGGGTCAAATCATGAAAAAAGTGAGCGTTATCGGCGCGGGGAACGTGGGGGCCACCGCGGTGTATTATCTGGCGGAAAAAAACATCGCCGACATCGTGATGGTGGACATCGACGGGGCCATGGCCGGAAACAAGGCGCAGGATTTCATGCATGCCGCGGCCATGAGGAGTTACAACGTCAGCATCACCGGTACGGGGGACTACGCCGCCATCGCCGGCTCCGACGCGGTGGTGGTGACCGCCGGTGTCCCGCGGAAGCCGGGAATGGACAGAATGGACCTGCTGAAGACCAATGTGGCCATTGTCCGCGACGTGTCGCGGCACATCGCGCGGTACGCCCCGGACGCGGTGGTGATCGCGGTCACCAATCCGCTCGACGTGATCGCCACGGTGATCCTCCGCGAGACCGGATTCGCGGTGAAAAAGGTGGTGGGGATGGCCGGGGCGCTCGATTCGACGCGCTTCAGATATTTCATCGCGGAAAAGCTGGGGGTGTGGCCCGGCGACGTGATGGCGATGGTGCTCGGGGGGCACGGCGACGAGATGGTGCCGC
Organism: Spirochaetota bacterium; assembly: GCA_041737965.1. GTDB lineage: Bacteria > Spirochaetota > UBA4802 > UBA4802 > UBA5550 > JAFGJK01. Next base: position 33,221 of record JBGSQT010000045.1, read on the forward strand.
TGAAGGACTACACCTCCGTGGGCGGGGTGCCGCTGACCATGATGGCCGGCGAAGAGGCCGTTGACGAGATGATACAGCGGACCCGCACCGGCGGCGGCGAGATAGTGCAGTATCTGAAAACCGGGAGCGCCTTTTACGCGCCCGGCGCGTCCGCCGCCAAGATGGTGGAGGCGGTCATAAAGGATGAAAAGCGGCTGATCGCGGCAAGCGCCTGGCTCAGGGGAGAGTACGGGTACCGGGACATCTTCCTGGGGGTGCCGGTGCTGCTGGGAAAAAACGGCGTCGAGAGGATCGTTTCCATAAAGCTCACGGCCGGGGAGAAGGCGGCGCTGGACGCCTCGGCGGAGGCGGTGCGGGAGGGGATCCGCATGCTTGAGACATTCTATTCTCCGGGAGGTGACAATTGATGAAACACCAGTTCGACGCGATAATCGTGGGAGCCGGCGGCGCCGGGCTGTACGCAGCCCTGGAGGCGAGCGGGAGCGCCAGGACCGCGGTGCTGTCGAAACTTTATCCGATACGAAGCCATACCGGGACCGCCCAGGGGGGCATCGGCGCGGCCCTTGGGAACGTGGAGGAGGACAGGCCGGAGTGGCACGCCTTTGATACGATAAAGGGGGGCGATTACCTGACCGACCAGAAGGCGGCGAAGATACTGACCGACGAGGCGGTGGACGCAGTGTACCACCTGGAAAACCTGGGCCTCCCCTTCAGCAGGACCCCGGACGGGAAGATCGACCAGCGCCGCTTCGGGGGGCACACCAGGAACTTCGGCGAGGCTCCGGTGAAGCGCGCCTGTTACGCCGCGGACAGGACTGGGCACATGATACTGCAGACCCTCTACCAGCAGTGCATCAAAAACAATGTCTCGTTTTTCGACGAGTTCTTCATTCTCGACGTGCTCATCGACGGGAAAAAATGCGTCGGCGTGACCGCCATCGAGCTCGCCACCGGCGAGCGCCACCTGTTCCACTCGAAGGCGGTGTTTTTCGCCACCGGCGGGTTCGGCAGGATTTTCAAGACCACCTCCAACGCCTACGCCAACACCGGCGACGGGCCGGCGGCGCTCGCCAGGGCGGGGGTGCCGCTTGAGGACATGGAGTTTTTCCAGTTCCATCCCACCGGCATCTACAGGATGGGGATACTCATCACCGAGGCGGTGCGCGGCGAGGGGGGCAGGCTCATCAACCGGAAGGGTGAGCGCTTCATGGAACGGTACGCCCCGACACTGCTGGACCTGGCGCCGCGCGACATGATAAGCCGCGCCATCATCACCGAGATACGGGCGGGGAACGGAATCCGCGGCGACGGAAAGATAGACGATTACGTGTACCTGGACGCGACCCCCATCGGGAAGGCGGCCATCGACAAAAAACTGCCGGACATCGCCGGGTTCTGCCGCACCTATCTGGGGATCGATCCGGCGGACAAGCCGATACCGGTCCAGCCCACGGCGCATTACGCGATGGGGGGAATCCCCACCGACACTTTCGGGCGCGTGCTCACCGGCAGGGGGGACGAGACCTACGAGGGGCTGTTTGCCGCGGGGGAATGCGCCTGCGTGTCGGTGCACGGCGCCAACCGCCTCGGGACCAACAGCCTGGTCGACCTCATCGTGTACGGCAGGAGGGCGGGGGCCGAGATGGCCCGCTTTATCAGGGGTGCCGATATCGGGAAGATTCCGGCGTCGCCGGATGACCGGTCCGGCGGCAAGATCGAAAGGCTCCTCGGAGGAGGAAAGGGGGCGCCGCATGGCGAGATCATGACCCGGATGCAGGAGACCATGATGGAGAAAGTCGGGGTTTTCCGCAACGCGGCGGAGATGACGGAGGCGGTGGCGATCATGGGGCGGATCCGGGAGGAATTCGCCGACGTGCGTGCCGGCGACGGCGGGAAAAGGTTCAACACCGGCCTGCTGGAGGCGCTGGAGCTCGAGAACCTGCTGGACATCGCCTATATGACCGCGATTACCGCCCTTCGGAGGACCGAAAGCAGGGGCGCCCATTCCAGGGAGGATTTTCCGGAACGCGACGACGACCGCTGGCTGAAACACAGCCTGATATGGCTCGACGGCGCGGAGGAGCAGGCCGGCGAGCGGGACGTTGACATGTCGATTTATCCGCCGAAGCCGAGGACGTACTGACGCCCGCACCGACTCCGGCGCTGACCCGCCAGTGAGGCGAGATACAGGAGCGATTATGAAGGTAACATTAAAAATTCTCAGATTCGACAGGGACCTCGATGAAAAACCGCACTTTCAGGAATTTACGGTGGAGGCGGAGCCGGAGGACAGGGTGCTTGACGCGCTGATGTTCCTGAAGACGAACATCGACGGCACCCTGGGGCTTCGCAAGAGCTGCGCCCACGGGATCTGCGGGTCCGACGCCATGATCATCAACGGGACCGAGCGGCTGGCCTGCAAGACCCTGGTCCGGGACGCGGCGTCAGAGGCGGGGGGCACTATCACGCTGGAGCCGCTCAGGGGCCTCCCGGTGCAGAAGGACCTCATGGTGGACCAGGACCGTTTTTTCGAGAATTACCGCGCGGTAAAACCGTTCCTCATTAACAATGAGCCTGCCGGAGGAAGGGAACGGCCGCAATCGCCGGAAGAGCGGGCCCGTTTTGACGACGCCACGAAATGCATTCTCTGCGCCGCCTGTTACTCCTCCTGCCCGGTCATCGCCGGAACGAACCCGGATTTCATCGGGCCGGCCGCGGTGGTGAACGCGGCCCGCTTCCTGTTCGACAGCCGCGACAGGGGCATGGACGAGCGGCTCCCGGCGCTGGACCATGAAAACGGCGTGTGGCCGTGCGAAAGCCACTTCAACTGCACCAGGGTGTGCCCGAGGGAGATAAAGGTCACGAAGAACATCAACCAGACCAAGGCCGAGATAAAAAAAATCAAAGAAAAAAAAACCGAATGATTCCCCGTTTGCATCAAACATGTCCCGCCTCACGGATTTAGGTGATGCACTATTAACTGGTTTTGGTACCTTCCGCGTCCCTTTTGCCGGGATTAAATGGTTGCTTGCATGCCTGAAAAACTATAATTTAAAATAAAAACGGTTTTTCATGAAATTATTCGAACATCAATCGGCGTCGCTTTTCAGGGAATTCGGGATTCCGGTTCCCGAGGCCCGGACCGCGTCCGATCCGGACGGCGCCGCGGTGATCGCGCGCAAATTCGGCGGCGTCTGCGTGGTCAAGGCGCAGGTGCTTTCCGGTGGCAGGGGGAAGGCGGGGGGCGTAAAACTCGTGAGTTCTCCGGCCGAAGCCCGCGAGGCGGCGGAAAAAATTTTCGCAATAACCGTGCAGGGCATGCCGGTCGGGACAGTCCAGGTATCCAGGGCGGTGGAGATCGAGAAGGAATTTTACGCGGGGATGACGCTGAATCGAAACACCCGCGGGGTGGAATTCATGTTCAGCGCCGAAGGGGGCGTCGATATCGAGGAGACAGCCGCGAATCACCCGGAAAAAATAATCCGCCTGCCCGTTGATCCTTTTCACGGCGTCGATGACACGCTCCTCCGGGGCGCGCTCGGCCCCTTTTTCGACGCGGGCCTGCTGGACCGGGCGGTGTCAATAATCCGGAACATGGGCAGGCTTTTTTTCGAAAAGGACTGCTCGCTTGTGGAAATCAACCCGCTTGCGCTTTCTTCCGGTTCCCTCGTGGCGGTGGACGCGAAGATCGTCATTGACGACAATTCCCTCGTAAAGAACGCCGATCTGGAGGCGTTCCGCAATCCGGAGGAATACGGCAGGGACGAGATCGACGCGCGCAACGCCGGGCTGAGTTTCGTGGGGCTGGACGGGGACATCGGGTGCATGGTAAACGGCGCCGGCCTCGCCATGGCCACCATGGACCTCATAAAGCATTTCGGCGGCTTTCCGGCGAACTTTCTGGACATCGGCGGGAGCTCGAACCCGCAGAAGGTGGTGGACGCGCTGGAAATCCTTTTAAGAAACAAAAAGATCAGGGCGATTCTCATGAATATTTTCGGGGGGATCACCCGGTGCGACGACGTCGCCAGGGGGGTGATCCTGGCCTCGGAGAAGATCGCCATACCGGTCCCCTTCGTGATACGGCTCATCGGGACCAACGATGAACTCGGCCGATCCATGCTGAAGGAGGCGGGCTTCAGCGCATACAGCGATCTGAACGACGCGGTGCGCCGCGTGATAGAGGACGCGGGTAGGGGACGTAAGGGATGAGCATACTGCTGGATGAAACCACGAGGGTTCTGGTGCAGGGGATCACCGGACGGGACGGCTCCTTCCACGCCGTCGCCATGAGGGAGTACGGCACAAGGGTCGTGGGCGGCGTGACCCCGGGAAAAGGGGGGACCTCAGTGGACACGATTCCGGTGTTCGACACCGTGGCCGATGCGGTCTCCTCCACCGGCGCCGGGGCCACCGTGATCTTCGTTCCCGCCGTGGCGGCGTCCGGGGCCGTGCGCGAGGCGGCAGACGCCGGGATCGGTCTGATCGTGTGCATCACCGAGGGGATCCCGGTGCTGGAAATGGTGGAAAATTACCGTTATGTGAAAGACAGAGGGGCGGTCCTCATCGGCCCGAACTGCCCGGGGCTCATCTCCCCCGGAAAGAGCAAGGCGGGGATCATGCCGGGGCAGATACACGCGCCGGGCCGCGTGGGGGTCATCTCGCGGAGCGGCACCCTGACGTACGAGGTTGTCTACAACCTCACCGGAAGCGGCATGGGGCAGTCAACCTGCGTCGGCATCGGCGGCGACCCGGTAATCGGCACCGGGTTCATCGAGCTGCTGGAAATGTTCCAGCGGGATGACGGCACCGAGGCGGTGGTCCTCATCGGGGAGATAGGCGGCGACGACGAGGAGCGGGCCGCGGCGTACGTCAGGGAGCACTTCAGCAAAAAGCTCGCGGTGTTCATATCGGGCAGAACCGCCCCGCCCGGGAAGAGGATGGGGCACGCCGGAGCCATCATTTCCGGCTCCTCCGGGACCGCCGAAGCCAAGGTGAAGGCCTTCCGCGAAATCAACATCCCCGTAGCGGACAGACCGGATCAGATACCGGCTGCGTTGAAAGAGGGGAGAGAGTAACCGCAATGTTCGCGAACAGTCTTGAATATATGGAAACACTTCTTTCGGGACGCGGCGACACCGAGAGAATCCTGGAAAACAGGCCCGAGGACTACGCCGTCATCCCAGCGGCGCCCGGTGCTGCGGACGTCCGGGAATTCAAGCAGGGGCGCGTGGACAGCATGGTCTGGGCATTCCGCGATATCGGCTTTCTGTATGCCGGCCTGAATCCGCTGGGGGAGGAGTACGAGCGTGACTTCACCCGTCTGCCGGAATACCGGGAGGGGAGCTATCACAGGCTCGCGCCCGAGGAGTTCGGGCTTTCCGAGGAGGACCTGGATACTGAATTTTTCGGCGGCAGATACATCGGCCCCGGGCCGACGCCCCTCCGCGAAATCCTCGACAGGCTCAGAAAGATTTACTGTTCCTCCGTCGGCGTGGAATTCCTGCATATTCAGAACAAAGACATCCGGGAATGGCTTATCCGCAGGATCGAGGAAGGCGGGAACTCAACGGATTTTACGAGGGAACAGAAACTCAGGTTCCTCGCCGACCTGATGGGGACAGAGGAGATGGAAAACGCGCTCCACAAAACATTTATCGGACAGAAGCGGTTTTCAGTGCAGGGCGCTGACGCCATGATACCGGCGCTTCATTATATCGCGGACAACGCCTCCCGCCACGGAATTCAGGAACTGGTGATAGGCGCCAGCCACCGGGGGAGGCTTTCCATACTCAACCAGATACTGGGCAAGCCGCCCGGGGATATCTTCCATCTTTTCGAGGAGAACGTCGTCCCGGGCGTCCCGGGCGGCAGCGGCGACGTGAAATACCACATAGGCTACTGCACAAGGCACGTCAACGACGACGGCACCTCGGTGAGCGTCACCCTTCTTCCCAATTCAAGCCATCTTGAATCGGTGACCCCAGTAGCGGCAGGGAACGCCCGCGGCCTTCAGGACCAGGCGGGGGACGCCACCGGCGCCAGGATCATGCCGGTGATACTGCACGGCGACGCCTCTTTCGCGGGCCAGGGAGTCGTTGCGGAGACATTCAACCTGTCCCGGCTGCCCGGGTATTCCACAGGCGGGACCATACCCATCGTTGTCAACAACCAGATCGGGTTCACCACATCCTCCAGCCGGGGGCATTCCGGCCTCAATCCCACCGACATCGCCAAGATGCTTCCCGTGCCGGTGTTTCACGTCAACGGCGATGATATCGAGGCGGTGGTCCACGTCGTGAGGATGGCCATGGAGTACCGGCAGGCCTTTCACCGGGACATCGTGGTGGACATCGTCTGCTACCGCAGGTTCGGCCACAACGAGGGGGACGAGCCCTCGTATACGCAGCCGTACATGTACGAACTCATCAAAAACCACGAGAGCGCGCCGTCGCTTTACCTGAAGAAATGCCTGGGCGAAGGAATTATCTCGGAACAGGAGGCCCGGGACATGAGGGATTCCATCAGAAAGCCGCTTTCCGTTTCCTTCGACAGGGAACACGGAAAAACGCCCGGCAATGTCCCTTACGGGCCCGGCGCCACCGGAAGCCGCGATGAGGACGCCGACACGGCGGTGGAGGAGACCGTGCTGCGCGGCCTCGCGGACAGGCTCACCGCGATACCGTCCGGGTTCACCGTGCATCGGCGGCTTGAAAAAATAATACTGCAGGTCCGCGACCGGTTCATGAAAAACAGCACGTTCGACTGGTCTCTCGCCGAGTCACTTGCCTTCGGGTCGCTTCTGCTGGAGGGGGTGCCGGTGAGACTGAGCGGCCAGGACAGCGAACGGGGCACCTTCTCCCAGCGGCACATGGTGTGGTGGGAGGAGGAGAGGGAGGAATGCTGTCATTACGCCCCGCTGGAGAGCCTGGAGGACGAGCACGCCGATATCTCGATACTCAACAGCCCCCTTTCGGAATACTCGGTCCTGGCCTTCGAATACGGCTATTCCATCGCGCGCCGCAACGCGCTGGTGATATGGGAGGCGCAGTTCGGCGATTTCGTCAACGGCGCGCAGATAATCGTGGACAACTACATAGTCCCGGGGAGGTCGAAATGGGACGTGAAAAGCGCGCTCGTGCTCCTGCTTCCCCACGGGTACGAGGGGATGGGGCCCGAACACTCCGACGCCAAGCTCGAGCGTTTTCTCCTGCTCTGCGCGGAAGACAGCATACGCGTCTGCAACGTCACCACGCCTGCCCAGTACTTCCATCTCTTGAGGCGGCAGATGAAACTGCGGGACCGCCGTCCGCTGGTAGTCATGACCCCGAAGAGCCTGCTGCGCCACCCGATGTCGGTGTCTGCGCTCGAGGACATTTCCAAGGGAGGGTTCCGCAGGGTCATCACGGACGCGGCGCCCGAGGTGAGACGGCTCCTCTTCTGCTCCGGAAAAATATATTACGACATCGCCGGCGCCATGACCGATGAAGACCGCGAGATCACCGGCATCGTGCGCCTGGAACAGCTCTATCCCTTCCCGGAAGCGGAGATACGGGAGGCCGTCCGAAATTTCGGAAAGGTGAAAAGTTATTTCTGGGTCCAGGAGGAGCCGAAGAACCGCGGCGCCTGGCTTTACGCCAGCGGGCGGTTCGGGGAGGCGGTACCGGAGGTGACGCTCAATTACATCGGCCGCGAGGCGAGCGCGAGCCCCGCGACCGGGTCGCACAGCCGGCACCGGGAAGAGCAGGAACAGGTCGTTTCAAGGGCGCTGAACGAATACACCACAAGGATCGGGATGATAAAATGAAACAGGAAGTCAAAGTTCCCTCGGTGGGCGAGTCAATAGTGGAAGGGATGCTCATGACGTGGTACAGGAAAGAGGGGGATCACGTCGTCGAGGGGGAAGACCTTTTCGAGTTCGAGACGGAAAAAGCCAGCGTCACGGTCCCGTCCCCGTTCGAGGGGACGCTGGAAATCCTCGTTGAGGAGGGGACCATGGTGGAGATCGGCCAGACGGTGGCGATGATAGAGGCCGGCGCCGGGAAAAGCAAAAAGAGCGATGGGCCGGTGGAGGAGGCCGCTGCCCCTGCCCCGGAAGAAGGGGCGAAGGACAAAAAGGTTTCGGCGAAACCGGCGGAAGGCGATCCGTCCGCCGACACGCTTTCGCCCGCAGTGCGCCGTATCGCCGAGGAGCACGGTATCGACACCTCCGGGATGCGCGGCACCGGCAAGGACGGAAGGATCACCAAAGGGGACCTGCTTAAAAAGAACGGCGGGCCGGAAAAAGAGGCGCCCGGGGCGCGGTCCGCGGAAAAAACATCGCCTCCCGGATCACCCGGCGGCGGCAGAGGGCCCGTGCGAAGGGAGCCGATGTCGCCGATCCGAAAGGCC
>JBGSQT010000042.1:0-61471 GCA_041737965.1 Spirochaetota bacterium
CCATTCTCGCCAGTTATCTGTTCGGCGGTAAGGTTCTTGAAATCGATACCTTCTAACAACTTCTCAAGTTCTTCTTCTTTCGTGGCCATATAATTCTCCTTTCATATTATGGCCATTTACACAATCTTTTTTATACCCTCAAATACCGTTTTTCATCCTCTCAATTACAATTCGAAAATAGTTAACATAATGAGGATTCAAGAAAATTCAGTTTAATAAAGGGGTTTTTGGAAGTCCCCTTAAGCAATATTCTGAGCCAGACTCATGTGTAATTCATATTCCTCCGGACTCAGAAAGTCAAGATAAGAATGACTTCTTCGCCGGTTATAGAATACTTCAATGCATTCAAAGATGCTTCTCCGAGCCTCTTCTCTTGTATTGTACTTCCGATGAAATACTTCCTCATTCTTCAACGTGGCAAAGAAGCTTTCAGCGCATGCATTGTCCCAGCAGTCGCCCTTACGACTCATGCTCTGTAACATCTTGAACTCACCAAGCCTTTCCCGAAACGATTCAGACGCATACTGTATCCCTCGGTCTGAATGAAAAATCAATTTTTCCGGCGGATTACGGTGAACCACTGCCATCGAAAGCGCGGCGATCGCCAGTTCAGCTCTCATATGTGATTCCATAGCCCATCCGGCGATAATCCTCGAGAACAGATCAAGGATGATACACAGATAGAGCCATCCTTCCTGGGTGTCGATATACGTGATGTCGCTTACCCATATGAGATTGGGCTTCGAAACAAGAAAATTCCGTTCCACCAGGTTCGGAGACAGCGGATAATCATGCCGTGAGTCCGTAGTGACCTTGAATCTCCGTTTCTGACGCGCTTTTAAGCCCTTTTCGCGCATAATTCGCGCCACTCGTTTTCGGGAGCACTGGATCTCGCGTTTTTCAGTCATATCCCGATGGATCCGCGGGCTTCCATAGGCTCCACGGTTATCGTGATAAATCACTTCTATGATCTCTCCCAACTCCTGGTCTCGTCTCCTGCGTTCACTGAGTTCTGACGTGAGCCATGAATAATAGCGGCTTCTCGATACATTCAAGGCTTTGGCCATTTTCTTCACGGGATAGATGCCGCTTTGATCCTTCATGAATTGGTATTTCTCTTCTCTGGTTTCGAGAAAATGGCCACCGCTTTTTTTAAGATGTCACGCTCCATCGTTACATCTGCCAGTTCTTTTCTCAAACGGGCCACCTCCTCGTCCCGGGGATTACCCTGGCCGGGGAATACCCGGAGGTTCTCTTCCTGCATTTCACGTTTCCACCGGCATAATGCATCTCTCGGAATCCCCAAATTCGATGCGACTTCAGTGGCAGTCTTGCCGCCGCTCTCTAATAATCGTACTGCATCAATCTTAAACTGTTTGTCAAATTTCCTTCGTTCACTCATTTTAAACCTCGTTAAGCATAGTATCGTATATTACGCTTAACTTCGTGTCCTCTTTTCCGGGGCAAGGCCAGATCGGGCAAATTCTTTTAAGCCCGTATAGGCATGAATATGGTATCATAAAAAGTATTAATCAAACGTAACGATCCGGAGTGGACGATCGATGCCGGCGTCCCTGTGCATTCTTTATTTTTCTTCGATATTTCTATGAATAATTGCTCCCAAATATTCATAGATTACGAAAATAAGCTGATTAATAATTTTACATTCAGAAACGTAACAACAAGACCAATGAGCAGTAACAGTGAAAGCATCCATTTGGTATTGGCATATTGGCCCATCACTTTTTTTGATGTGGTGAGGTACAACTGCATGAAAATGGTAAAAGGCAATTGCATGCTTAAAACCATCTGAGAAAATATGAGTCCTTTAAACGGGTCGCTTATTAAAAAGATAATTAATAAAGACAAAGTCAACGATATATACATGCCTAATCGGCTATGCGAATCTTTGAAATCGAGAGGTTCGCCAAAAAAACCTGCAAATATCGATCCGCCTGCCATGCCCGAAGTGATTGTAGAAGATATCCCGGCAAGTAGCAACGCGAAAGCAAAAACAATGGCTGCAGCATTTCCCAAAAGGGGTATGAGCATGTTTTTTGCTTGATGCAGCTCGGTTACAGGTATCTGATGCTTGTAAAATGTAGACGCGGCCATGATAATCATTGCGCTGTTGATAGCCCAGCCAACTATCATAGAGAATAAGGTGTCGGCAAACTCGTACTTCAATTGTTTTTTAATTACCTTTTCGTTCTGCAGGTTCCATTGCCTACTTTGTATTATCTCGGAATGGAGAAAAAGGTTGTGGGGCATAACAACCGCACCCAGTACGCTCATTACAACAATCATTGCACCTTCTGGAATTTTCGGGGTAACCCAACCAGTCAAGGCTTGCTGCCAACTTACGTCTGCGATTAAAAGTTCGTAAATAAATGAAATGCCAATAAGCGACACGAACCCAATAATCCATCGTTCAAGTTTACGGTAAATGCTCGAGAGTAATAAAAATATAACAAACGCAAATACCATAATTGCGCCAATTTTTACCGGTATCTTGAAGAGCATTTGCAAAGCAAGTGCCCCTCCCAGTATTTCGGCAAGCGAGGTTGATACCGATGCTATCATCGCAGAGGTTAACAATGGCCTGGAATATAATGGTTTGATATGTTTATTGGCCGCCTCGCTTAAGCATAAACCTGTAGCAATGCCGAGGTGGGCAACGTTGTGCTGAAGTATTATCAGCATGATTGTGGATAAGGTTACCATCCACAATAAAGTATATCCATATTCCGAGCCAGCCGCAAGGTTTGATGCCCAATTGCCGGGGTCAATAAAACCTACGGTAACCAATAGACCCGGCCCGATGTATCTTATTATTTCAAGGCCACTAAAAACCGGCTTGTGATCCTTTTTTAATAAATCTTTCAGGAAACTAATCATAAATATTTTATTCTCTGTAAGCTATTTAAGATAAAACCGGATGGGGCCACCCTCTGCCTCAATTTCAGGATGTAAAAAATGTTAAAAAACATAAGGAAATAGAATAAACAAAAAATCAATTATTATTGTCTAAATATATTGCTGCGTTATAATTTATTCGTCTAGTTTTAGCTACATAAAAAATACGAGAAAAATCCAGTTAAAATATAACGAACGAAAACCGCAATATTCAGCGGAGAAAAGATTGAATTGCCGCCGGTAACACTTCCCCGCATGCCGTCCCTGTTGCGGATCAAATAAAAGTTTATATTGACAATTTGTCCTTCCATGCTATAATCCTTTCGTTATTTTCCACAGTAATCGCGTACTGCAAAAACAGGAGGAATCATGAAAAGGACCATGCCGCTTTTTATCGTTGCCATGATGTTTTTCGGCTGCGGATACAATACCATGCAGCAAAATGAGGAAGCGGTCATCGCCGCATGGGGGGATGTCGAATCTTCCTACCAGAGGAGGAACGACCTCATTCCCAATCTGGTTGAAACCGTAAAGGGATACGCAAAGCACGAATCCGATACACTTAAAGCGGTAACCGAGGCGCGGGCCAAAGTGGGTTCAATGCAGGTGTCCAAGGATATTCTCAACGATCCGGCGAATTTCGGCAAGTTCCAGCAGGCCCAGGGCGAACTTTCCGGCGCGCTTTCGAGGCTTATGGTGGTGGTGGAAAAGTACCCGGACCTCAAGGCAAACGAAAATTTCAGGGACCTGCAGAACCAGCTGGAGGGGACTGAGAACAGGATAAACGTGGCGCGCGTGCGCTACAACAAGGCGGTGCAGGAATTCAATACATCGATCCGGATATTCCCCAACAACATCACCAACAGTGTGCTCCTGCACCTTGAAAGAAAGGAGCCCTTCAAGGCTGAAGCCGGTGCGGAGAAGGCGCCGCAGGTCAAATTCTGACCGTAGAGGGTGCCTCCATGAAACGGACTGCGATCGCCATAATTTTTGTTTGTGTTTGCGCCGCTGCCCATGCGCTGGAAGTGCCGAGGCTGACGGGACGCGTCAACGACTACGCCGGTATGCTCTCGCCGGGGACCAAGCAGTTACTGGAAGCGAGGCTGGCGGACCTGGAAAAGACCGATTCCACACAGATTGCGGTACTGACGGTACCCGGTCTTCAGGGGGACGCCATCGAGGACTTTTCCATAGGGGTCGCAGAAAAATGGAAGATCGGCCAGAAGGGGAAGGACAACGGCGTCATTCTGCTTATCGCGAAAAACGACAGGAAACTGCGCATAGAAGTGGGGCGGGGACTGGAGGGGAAGCTCACCGACCTGCTGGCGGGGCGCATCATCAGAAACGAAATCACTCCGCGCTTCAAGGCGGGCGATTTCGACGGCGGGGTGACCGCCGGGGTGGGCGCCATCATCGCCGCGGTGCGGGGAGAATATCGTCCCGGCCCGGAGGCGGAACCGGAGGAGGAGCGGTTCTCCGCCGGCGTCATCACCGCCCTGGTGATGCTTCCCCTGGGGTTCATCTTCCTGGGGCTCATGTTCGGTGAGATGCATAAAATCGCCGGCGGGGCGGTGGGGGCCCTCAGCATAGGGGGAATCGGAGTGGCGCTGAAATTACACTTTCTCCTGGTCGGCCTTATGGGGGTGGCGGGTTACTTCCTGGCCCTGCTCTACAACAAGGGCATAACATGGCTCGCCAACCGGTATCCCTCGAGCGGAGACGGCTCCTATTCGTCCGGCGGGTATTCGAGCGGGTATTCGAGCGGTTATTCAAGCAGTGATTATTCAGGCGGTTCCTCCGGCTCCTCCGACAGCTTTTCCGGCGGGGGGGGTGATTTCGGGGGCGGCGGATCATCGGGAAGCTGGTAGGGGGTGGTGCGATGAAAACTAATGCGGAAAATTTTTTCAGTGATCAGGACAGGGAGTCCATAAAGAAGGCGATACAGACGGTGGAGGGAACCACCTCCGGCGAAGTGGCGGTGATGGCGGTTGATCAGAGCGACGCCTACCGAGAGGGGGCCGCCCTGGGGGGCGTAATCTTCGCAGGTTTAATATCCCTGGCGGCCTGTATAGTCGCGGCCACGGTGATGGTTTCCCTCAAGGACTGGTCCCACGGCGGCATCCTCTCCCATTTCCGGGACGCCCTCCCGCTGGTGACCGTCTGGTATTTTATCCCGGTCATGGGCATTCTCTATTTTCCCTTCCGATGGATTCTCATGAAGACTCCGCACCTGCGGCTGGCCTTCGTCTCCACTGGCCGCCGCGCGGAGGCGGTACGGGAGCGGACCATCCGAGCCTTTTATGAAAAGGGTCTGTACCGCACGCGGGACGAAACCGGCATCCTGGTCTTCCTGTCGCTGCTGGAGCGCAGGGTGTGGATTCTGGGGGACAGGGGAATAAATGAAAAAATCCCTGAAGGCTTCTGGGAGGAGAGGGCAATGGAAATCACCGCAGGGATAAGGTCGGGAGCGCGCGGCAGCGCCGTGGCCGACGCTGTTCTCCGCTGCCGAGATGAGCTGGCGAAGTTCTTCCCGAAAAAACCCGGCGACACCAACGAGCTCCCGGACGACGTGATGCTCTGACCCGGAAGGTGAATTATGACCATGCGATCAATGAAACGAACTGTCATCGCCATCGTGGTTGTTTTGACCGGCCTTGCCCTTCAGGCGCTGGAAGTGCCGGATCTGCGGTCCCGGGTGAACGACTATGCCGGCATGCTCTCGCCCGGCACCGTGAACTCCCTGGAGGCGGTGCTGGCAGACCTGGAAAAATCCGACTCCACGCAGATCGTAGTACTTACGGTACCGGGTCTGGAGGGGGACTCGATCGAGGATTTTTCAATCCGGGTTGCGGAAAAATGGAAAATAGGCCAGAAGGAAAAAGATAACGGCGCACTGTTGCTGGTCGCGAAAAACGACAGGAAACTGCGCATCGAAGTGGGTCGCGGGCTTGAAGGAAAACTGACCGACCTGGTCTCGGGAAGGATCATCAGAAATGTGATAACGCCCCGCTTCAAGGCCGGTGATTTCGACGAAGGCGTGATCGACGGGGTGGGGGCAATGATCGCGGCGGTGAAGGGGGAATACACAGCGGGACCCGAGGCCGATTCCGGTGAACAAAGAGCCCGGGGCAACGGAGTGTTCACCCTGATCACGATCTTCTTTATTCTCACACTCTCGGCAGGAACGTTTTCCAGGATACTTGCGGGCATAACGGGAGCGGCAGGATTCGTCATCATCGGCCTCATGCTCGCACTCGCAACGGGCACATTGGGTATTGCCATACTCGGCTGCATCGGTTTCGCCGTCGGTTTTCTTGCCGCACAATTGACGGGCGGACACGGCGGGGGTTTCGGCGGATCACGGGGCGGTTTTTTCGGAAGCTCCGGCGGCGGCTATTCCGGAAGCAGTTCATCCTTCGGAGGATTCTCCGGCGGCGGCGGCAGTTTCGGCGGCGGCGGCGCATCGGGCGGCTGGTGATTGAAAGCGTCACCATGGATAAAGTATTAATCAAACGTAACGATGCGGAACGGACGATCGTTGCCGGCGTCCCTCAATGCACGGCAAAGGGAACTTCCCGTTCAGAGACGGAGGGTTGCCGAGAGGCTGACATCCCAGCCGGAAAAGGTGGAACCCAGCAGCGACGACCGTATGTAGGGGTTCCGTCCGCTCTGGGACCCCGGGGCGGAGACCGTGCCGCCGTGTTTGCCGGAATACACGATGGATTCAGACGCGGTTGACTGGTAGTAGGTGTACAGGCCGAAGAGGGATATCTTCAGACGTTCCTGCACCTTGAGGGACACAGCGAGATCCAATGAATAGAGACGGTAGTTCGATGAATCCGTTCCTATCCCCGCCCCTCCCGTGACAAACAGCGGCGTCGCCACGATGCCGGTTGCGCCGAGATGGAACATGTGCCTCCGGTAATCGGAATTGATGCTTCTGAAAAGATCCTGCAGGAAGTTATAATCCGCCTCCATGCTGAAGCGGTCGGTAAAATCGTACCCGACCTCGCCTGCCAGGGAGAGGTAATCGTTGTTATGCCGCAGCCAGTTGTAGGTGTACCGCTCGCGCTTCAGGTCGAAATCAAGGGAGATGTAGGCGTCACCCATGTTGAGCGAGCCCTCACCGTAGATCTGGTGCGATTCGTAGGAGCGGCCGCCGAAGGCGCCGCGGTAACCGAGGCTCAGGCCCGCGATGTCGGCGATGTCGGTTTCCATCCCGAGCCCCGCCTGATGCAGGTTCGCATACTCGAAATTGCCGTACCCGTCGCTCAGCTGAAAATGGTTCACCCATGTATAATCCGCGGTGATCGCAAGAAAAGGCAGGTCGAATTCCGCGCCGGCGGTCATCCGCGCCTGGTACCGGTCTTCACTCACGCCGGCGGAATAATTTACCCTTGAACCGATCGTGAAGCGAACGATCCTCTTGTCCTCCCCCTCGGTCTCCTCCGCCGTCGCTGAAGCTGCGATCGCCAGGGCCATGACGGCCGCCCACAATCCTTTAGAACGCATTACTGACACCCTCACTTTTGATCCTCCGCCTTCCGTAAAAGTCCCCCGCCCTTTTCTCGCTTGAGTGCAATCATTGCCTTTCCGCCGGAATTCCGCATCGGACGCGGGCAACGCTGCGGTCCGATGCGGTCGCCTCCGTCGGGCGATGCCTGCCTAACGACCGCCCTTTGCTTCGCTCTTGTGCGCCTTGTTCTGCTTCCTCTCCTGCCGCATTTCCTTTCTCGTTTCGTTTTTCTGACGATGCTCCCGCGTCCTGACGCGGTTTTTCAACTGTGTCGAGGAAGCCTTGTTTTCGGTTTTCTGCTCCACCGCCACCGGGTCCTCCGAGAAGGCCAGCGACAATGCAAAAAACGGGATCAGCATAAACAGGATGAACTTTTTCATTATTGTCCTCCAGATAATTTTTCAAAACCGCCGCTGCCGTCGCGCGTTCCGGCAGGAGGTCTTCACTGGATAATACGACGGGGGAGAAAAAAGGTGCCACTGGAATTGAAAATTTTTCGCGTCGGGAGCATCCGCTACCGGTTCCTTCTGTTTCTCTGCATGCCGGAGCGCTTCATTTCAGTTGAGTGCTTCCGGAATTCTTTCATCTCCTTGCGTGCCGAATCGCCCTCATCCTTTAAAGTTGCGCTGTCCCCTTTCGGTGAAGCGACGCTCCCGGTTCCGGCATCCTTCGATTCCCTCGTCACCTGCACCGCGCCCGTTGCCGGCGGCCGGTCCCCCTTCCATGGGCGAACCTCCGATCCGGACCCGCCGCCCGGGGATTTCTCCGGCTGATGCGGCGTCCCCATCGCCCCGTGCAGGCGCTCAAGCATCGAGAGGTCCTCGCTATTCGGGGAGAGCACCTCGATCCCCGCTGCCACCGCAGCCTTCTCGCCGGCGACGATAATCCGCTTTATCCCCGATCTGGTCGATATCACCGCCACCCGCCCGGAACGGACGATGACCGTGGTGGACCCGCCTCCAACCCGGACGAGATACTCCGTGCTCAGGGATTCCACCACCGCCTGGTCTGTACGGTACCGGCACCGCGCCTTCGTTTTGCCGTGATGGATGCGCGACAAGAGGTCCCCCTCCTGCAGCTCGATGTCGATGTCGAGGCTCCTCTTTCCCGCATCGATGCCGGCCGCGGCGACGCGCATCGACCCCGGACCGGCGAGAACGATGTCCGCAATTCCCCCGGTTTTGATGAAAATCACCGCGTCCTTTGCCGCCCGGATAGAGGAGCCCTGGAGAATGGTCATGCCGGCACTGCCGGGAGCCCCGTTCACCGTAATATCCCCCTCAATGCGCACTGCCACGACCTCAGCGACGCGCCCGGAGGGTGGCGCGTAGAGCTGATACAGGACCACGGACAGCACGATCGAGGCCGCCAGCGCCGCGGCATAGCCGATTTTCCTGAACCCGGAGTATCCCGGTGCGGCATCCCCCTCGGCCGCCATCCGGTCGTAGGAATCGAGTATCCTCCGCTCCAGGGCGGGGCCCGCCTCCTGCGCCACCCGGCGCTCCGACGAGAAGAGGCGCCGCAGCTCCTCATGCCTCTCCCGGCAGGCGCTGCAGACCTGCAAATGCTCCGTGAGCCGCTCCTGCCCCGGTCTGTCGAGAAGATCGGATAGGAGCATCGCCAGGTCTTCGTATGTGAGATGTGTATCCTTCATCGCTGCTACTTACTGTTACGTCCTAAAATGAAAATGATGCCACGAAATCGCCCCATTAATCCGACTCCTCCTGCATGGCCCGTGTCAGGTCCTTCATGAGCGACGCCATGCGCCGCTTTGCCGTCCGTTCCGAAATCGAAAGCCGTTCAGCCACCTCCCGGTAGGTCAGGTCCATCTCCACCTTCAGGGTGTAGAGCGTCCTCTGCTCGCCTTCCAGTCGGTCCACGATCCGGTGGAGCCGCTCCGCCCTGTCTCGAAAATCGTCGTCATCTCCCGGCGAGGTCTCCTGCGGCGCAACGGCGTCGTCGTATTCCTCGAAGCGGACCCTCCCGGCTTTTCTCAGGTGATCGATGCAGAGGTTTTTCGCGATTGTGTAAAGGAGCGCCCGTATTCCCTTCTCCTTGAGCCTGTTGTTCCGGGAATAGTCGATGAATTTTACGAACACGTCGTGCAGCAGGTCCTCGGCGGCGTCCCTCGATTTGACGAACCCGAGGATGAACCACAGCAATTCCCCGCCGTGACGCTCGTATATGTCAGTCAGTTTTTCCCGTTCAATCATCTGATCGTGACGCCCCGGCAATGAATATACCAACCTGATGTGACTCGTCAATAGCAAATCGTTCCGTCCCGGCTGCAATCCGCAAAAAAATATCTTGCGCCCCCGTCACTGACGGTGTAGTATGCATCTCACGCCGTATGGCAACACGCCGGCGGAGGATTCGCGGTCCAGCTTTGGATGAACGAAAACCAGGACATTCAGCGGAAAGGAGATTGAATTGCTGCCGGTAAAAACTTCCCGGCGTTCCGGGACTCAATGTGATTCCCTGTATTTTCGCAGGAGTACTTTCCTTAATATTATAATCATGAGGATGCACAAAATATATTTAGTGACTGGAGCCGTATTGTTTTTGCTCTGTTTTGCTCCAGAAATTGCATTTACATCTTCTTCGGACACAGCTCCAGTCAACCTTTCCCTTTACTATCCGGTGCAGTTGTTTAATGAGGAATATGCCGTTTACGGCCTCAGGTGTTCCGTTCTTTATGGCAGAAGCAGGTCAGTATCAGGAGTGGATATCGGCTTTGGACTGAATTATGTTGCAGAGGCAATGAATGGAGTACAGATAGCCGTTATCGGAAACGGAACACTTGATGATCCCGTAAGCGGTGAATTATTCCGCTCCTCCAAAGAAACGAATGGCATTCAGATAGGAGGGGTATTCAGTGAAACGACAAACATGAGGGGAATTCAGATAAGTGGTCTTATAAATTCCGTACAAAACCTGAAAGGAGTGCAAATAGGAGGACTTGTTAACCGTGCAGGGGGAAGCGCATACGGATTGCAGTTTGCCGGATTGTGGAACGGCTCATACGGGGATTCTGCAGGCCTGATGATAGGAGCCCTGGGGAATCAGACTGAAGGAAGTTTTACAGGCCTTCAGGCTGCCGGTTTATGGAATCTGGCAGACAGCAGAAGCAGGGTTGTCCAGATTGCCGGAATCACCAATATCTCATTTCATTCAAGAGGTGTGCAAATATCAGGTATAATCAATTTTGTCAACAGTGATCATTACGGTATGCAGGCATCCCTGGTGAATTACAGTGAAGAGTGCCGGGGCCTTCAAATGGGTTTTCTTTCAAATATTAATGAGCGTGAAATGCGCGGCACACAGATTGGTCTTGTGAACATTGCCGATACAGTCAGTGGAGTCCAGATAGGTCTTGTCAATTATACCAGAAGGATGCGTGGAGTTCAGATTGGGATCATTAATATTATTTCAGAAGGAACCCTTCCCTTTTTCCCCATTTTTAATTTCAGCACCTCCCTGTAATGGGCTATGCCTTCTGTGCAGCTATGGTTTTTGCGATAATCAAAAAACAGAATAATAAATGTTAATAGCGTTAGACAAGGACTTCCGGTGTTGATAAACTCCATTTTGTCATATTAATTTGTACGGAGCCCTGTCGAAGCACTCTCTTCACCGAAAATATGTTGACATGCCGCCTTTTCAGTGGATGTCCTTTCTGTGCGCGGCGAAAAAGTGATTGCGTGTGACGAGTGCGGCGTGCGCTTGAATTTTGTTTATAGTATGGGGAGTACGCGATGGCAAATCCAGAAATTCTCACGCAGAGTATAGGCGACACCTCCATTCAATATCTCTACTACCCGGGTGAGGGGCCGGTGGTGATAATGCTCCATGCCACCGGATTTTTGCCATGGCTCTGGCACCCTATCGCGCGGGAGCTGGCGGGAAGGTTCCGGGTTGTGGCCCCCTATTTTTGCGACCACAGGCATGCGGAACCGGAGGACGGCCTGGAGTGGATGCAGCTCGCGGATGATCTGTGCGTCTTTTGCCGGGAGCTCGCAATAGAGAAACCCCTGCTGGTCGGCCATTCCATGGGAGCCACAATAATGACCCTCGCGGAAGCGATCCATGGCCCCGTGTCGGAGAAAATGATCATAATTGAACCGATTTTTCTTCCCGGTGACTTTTATAAGATCAACATCACCATGGAACAGCATCCTCTCGCGTCGAAGTCAATCAAAAGGAAAAACCACTGGAACGGAAAAGATGATGCGATGCAGTACCTTAAGTCCCGCGCACTTTTCAGGAATTGGGACGAGGAGATGCTTGAGCTGTATATTGCCTACGGGATGGTGCCCGGCGAAACCGGCGGGTTGAGCCTGGCCTGCAGCCCGCACAGGGAGGCCGCGCTTTTTATGGGATCGGTTAAATACGATCCCTGGCCGCTGCTTCCCAGGGTACAGTGCCCGGTTCTGGTCCTGGAGGGGGAAACGAGCGAGAACAGGCATTTTATAGACCTCAAGGCGGCCGCCGAGGCAATACCCGGAGGGGAGCATTTGATGGTGAAAAACGCGGGGCACCTCATTCCGATGGAAAAGCCGGCCGAAGTCATTCGGATCATACGGGAATTCTTTGACAAATAGACAGCCTTACCGCGGGATTCCGGAACGGGTCCCCCGCAGTGTTTTTGCCAGAACAGGCGAGGATCCTATACGGGTTTCAACGAGGTGAAATACTTTCCTCCCAGATGATGCAGCGGGCTGTATCTGTCAAGATTCACCACGCCGTGCTCGTTGATGAACCCTTCATCCGCAAAGGCATTCACCGCTTCTCCAAGAACGATTGTGTGATCACCGGCCGGGAAGGTGTCGTAGACGGCGCATTCAATGTGAGCGATGCATTCATCGACGTAGATCGAACAAATTTTATCGCATGGCAGGGGAGTAAGGCCCGTTTCGGCGAACTTGTCTGTATCTCTTCCGGAATTTTTTCCGCAGAACATGACCCTGTCTTCTAACGTCACATCAGGAACATTAATGCAGAAACATTTCGCCTTCACAAGCAGCTCCAGTGAATATCTCTTGTGCGCAAAGGCCACCGCCATCAATTTCGGGCTGCCGCTGGCCGGCATGGCCCAGGCAATCGGGGTCACTGTAGCCGCATCCCCCAGCGAGGCGCTGATGAGCACAAGGGGACCGGCGTTTATTATGCGGTGGGAATCCTCTATTTTAACCGGCACTTTTTTCTTCATGTCGCTTTCCTCTCATCTCTGAAGCAGAAATTCCCCTCTTGAACACACGCGTCTGCCGGCCTGCCTTCGGGGTCATAAAAATTTTTTTACCGATGAAACCGACTCAGCCGCCGGCCCCGGAATCGCCCCATTGAATATCCTTTCCGGATTGCCGCTGCCGCCGATAAAGCAGGGATGGTCCTTGCTGAGCGCCGGCTGGACGATCCAGTTTTCCCCGGAATCGCGGTCCGCACGGGCGGAGAACTCGCGCTGGTATTCCGGCTTTTCCAGGCGAGATATCCAGAGCCGGTGTTCGCTGAAACCAAGCATGGGGAGATCGCCGGGGCTGTCGCCCGCAGCCAGATGGGGGCGGACGCCGATGCGGTCAAGAATGTTGGCCACCTTGCCGGAATAGACGGGGGCCGGAAAGTTCAGCATCCCCGTGAGAGTGAGCCCGGCAAGGGTGTCCTCGTCCAAGGCGGCGTAATTGCTGTCACTATTTGCCAGCAGGTGGTCCTTAAAGAGCCGCCCACGGCGGTCACGCAGGAGAGTGGACACGCCGATTACCTGCTCCGGTTTTATCCCGGGTCCGGCTCCGAGACCTTCCAGCTCGCGGTTCAGCGCCTTCAGCACCATCCAGCGGACCGACCATACGTTGCTCGCGGAGACGATCCATACCTCGAAACGCTCCTTCAGCAGAATCGCGAGGAGCTCGATCATTTCAGGATAAAAAAACGGCACCTGGTAGGCGTTCCCTCCCGGGACCGCCTCGAGCATTCTCATTTTGCCGGGAGCGCTCAGGGAATGCACCTTCTCGGTTGCCCGGGCCACGTCCAGGGGCCGGAGCCCCTGCATTATTTCCGCGGCCCAGACATATCCGTTTGAGAGCGGGGCGGTATCGCCGCCGGCGTGCCCGGTCGCCGCGAGAAGCTCCTCATAGTAGACGGTAATGTCCGGGCACTTCGTTAACATCACCTCGCGTCCGTTACTCGAAAGAAAAGGGGGGGCGATCTGAGCGGGGACCGAGTCTTTCGTGACGGTTCCGTCGCGGGCAAGCATGGCCAGTGTCGCCTCGCCGATGTCGCCGCACAGGATGGTGTTGTCGAAATCGAACACCGCGGGAAGCCCTTTTCCCGCGCCGCGCGCGATGAGTTTTTCGAGGCCCTTTCGCGCCGTGTCGGCCCAGTCTTTTCCGCGGAGTTTCATGTCAATCCGCCCCCCTGGGCCGTGCGTTCCAGATGGACAGCATCAGCAGGGCCGGAATGAGGGACAGGCCGCAGAGAACCCAGAAAACCAGCGACCACTCCCCGTGCGTCATGTCCCTGATATAGCCGATTCCCGCGCCGGAAAATATCGCCCCCGCCGCTCCCAGGCTCATGGTGAGTCCGGTTGCGATCGACGCCGCCCTCGGATGGCTCACGTCTATCGTGGCGGCGCCGCTCATGAGCATGTCCGGCCCGTAGATCATGAATCCTGCCACGCCGAGCATTGCCGTGGCGAGCACCCACGACCCGGGGGGGATTTGCGTGAAAACCGCGCACACCGCGGCGAGACCGAAAAGCATGATCGCGCATACAGGCGCCCTGCGGCGCCCGAACAGACGGTCCGACGCCCATCCGGCGATAACCGCTCCCGCCGACCCGATGAGCGGTATCGCCACCGCGGTGAAGGCGCTCCCCTTTATGCTTCTCCCCTGGAAATCGGCCATGTACTGGACTGTCCAGTTCATGAAGGTGTAGCGCACCGAATTGGCGCAGAGGAAACCGATTCCCAGCACCCAGAGGGTTTTGTTCGCCAGGGTCATGGCCAGGATTTCTTTTGTCGATGCGTGTCCCGCTGCGGCGTTATCCGCTTCCGAGAGCTGTCCAATATCGTCCCTCACCGGCGGATGACCCGCGTCTTCGGGCCTGTTTCTCACCCCGGCGGCGAACACGACGGCTACGGGTATCAGCATAAGGCCCGGCACCATGAAGGCGTAACGCCACCCGAGGGAATCGCAGAGCACTCCGGCCAGGAGCCAGGATATCACGTTCCCCGCCTGGTAGCAGGTGGAGATCAGGCCGATCAGGGTGCCCCGGCGCTCCGAGGTGTTCCAGTTGGCGATGGTCTGGATGAGAAGCGACCACCCGGCCGACTGGGCGTAGCCGTTTATCGCCCAGAGCGCGAGCATCGCCGTGTAGGATGAGCTCATGGAAAAGGCGATGTTGGTTGCCGCAGCGGTGAGCATCGCCATGGTCATCATCTTTCTTGCGCCGAATCGCTCCCCCAGCGTCCCGTTGACGGCCTGACCCGCGGCGTAGAACATCGCGTACACCGACGGTATCATGCCTATCTGCGCCGAGGTCCACGAGGGAAATTCCAGAAGGATCGCAGGCTGGGCCACTGCGAAATTCATGCGGCAGAGGTAATAGGAGGCGTAACCGGTCCAGAGCAGCCAGAAGATGCGGACCTGCCAGGACCCCAATGTCCCCTTTGGCGCCGCGGCGGCGGTGCTGTCGCTCATTAAAAGTACCTCGATGCGCGTATTTTCCGACAGGTGCGGACCTGTTTTCTATTCTGCCGGCCGGAGGGGATGATGTCAAGACAATACGTCGCCCGGGCATGTTAAGAAATCATAAATTGTATGCGTGCCGCAGTTTCCATTGCGCCGGGACGCGCTCCGGAGGCGGCACAGCGGCCGCCGCCGGTTCTCCGGGGACGATTCGTGTGTTGCGCTATGGAATCAGACCCCGGGGACCCTGTCCCTGAACAGGGTCCTGCCTTTGACCAGCCAGGAAATGCCGAAGGCCTCGAGCATCACGGTTTCCAGTATCAGTATGATTTTATACTGCGCGATGATCTCTTCCGGCACGGTCAGAAAAATGATTCCCTGCGCGACGATCGCGGCCAGAATGATGATGCCGCAGGTCCTGTACACGATGTTCCTTTTCTTCTTGTTGTCGGTCCATAATTCCCTCTCCTTGTTGCTCATGGTGAAGAGGAACAGGGAGGTGATAGCCAGGAGCACGAAAAACGAGATCGCGCAGGAAAAATGGACGGTGCTTGAGGTTCCCGCGCTCAGCTGGAATATGCCAACCGGAACGGCCGGATCACCGCCGTCCAGGCAGGGGAAAATGGCGATTCCGAATCCGGCTATTCCGGTGATGATCATTATTATCGTGTCAATCAGTTCGTATCCCTTATAGGTGAAAAGGAAAAACGACATTCCCATGAGAAGGCCCACGAAAAAGTCCCTCATGTTGGTATGATAGTAGGAGCTGATGGACGTCTGCACCGGCAGGCTCGAAAAGAGAACGCCCCCGAGGATGCAGACGAAGGGGAGCGCCATGCCCTGGATGCCTATGAAACGGCGAAGGGCGAGATAGGATATTATGATGCTTTTATTTTTCTGTCTCAGCATGCCTGCCTCCTGCGGATGTGGTTTCTTCTCGTTGCCTCACTTTTTTTAAAGTGTGGCCACGGATTTTTAAATGTCAATCTTTTAATAAGTCCGGCATTCAGTCTTCGGTGAGCCTTACGGGTCGCGTGAAAAAAATGGTTCCGCCAATTTTTACTTGTTTTTGACGATTTTCCTTTTTATTACTACTTTGTAGTATAAAGTGATTTTGTAAAACAAAGCATAATCGCAGTACAATGAAAAACGGCGATAATGCCCGCTTTACGCGCGTTTCCCGCGGCAAAAGAGAAAAAACGGAGTGAGAACCGAGAAGCTTTATCGTCAATTTGACAGCGTCTTTTTCGAAAAGACCCGTCTTTCAATAATCACTGTCCTGTACAAGGAGGAGGCGGCGTCATATAACAGGATAAAGGACGTAATCGGCGGAACCGACGGCGCGGTGTTTTCCCATCTTCAGAGGCTCCAGGAGTCGGGATACCTGGCGCAGAAAAAGGAGATCGTCGGGACCAGGGCCCGGACCTGCTACACCCTTACGAAGGCCGGAAGAAGGGAATTCACGAAATATCTTCAGTTCATGTCCGACCTACTGTCGGCACAGAAAAATCCGGGGGAGGAACAAAAAGATGAATGATTTGTTATTCTGGCTGTATCTGGTCAACGGGACCCTTCTCATCGTCCATGAAATCGATTCGGCCTACTGGAAGGAGTGGGAACTTTTCGGCATGGGAGGGGGGCCGGGATTGTTCATGCTCCTTCATTTTCCCATGGTGGGAATCATCATGTACGGCTTGATCGAAGCGCGAGGAGCGACATTTGCGGGCCTGCTGCTTTCGCTTGTGCTTTCAGCAGCCGGGGTGGGCGCCTTTTTTATACACGGCTATTTCCTCAGACGGGGCCGCCGGGAATTCAGCACCCCGGTGTCGCTTTTTATACTTTATTCGATTTTCGCGGTGTCCCTGGCCCAGGCCGGGGCCGCGTCGTATCTGCTGGCAATTCGGTGAAGGAGGTTGATCGTGAAAAAAATGCACACGGCCGGAATTCTCATCGTTCTCGCGTCGCTGTACGGGACCGGGGCAATGGCGATCACCGGGACGGAGATCATCCGGAAATCCGAAGACTCGGTGCGCGGGGCCACCGCGGTGGCGCAGTACAGGATCACCATAAAGACAAGGCGCTGGGAGCGGACACTGGTCCTCCGCGCCTGGGACAGCAGGAAGGGGAACAGGAGTTTTTCCGAAATTCTGTCTCCGGAAAGGGACGAGGGGAACAGGTTTCTGATGCTGGATACGACCATGTGGCACTACGTCCCGAAGCTTCAGAAGGCCTATAAGATTTCCCCCTCCATGATGCTCCAGTCATGGATGGGCTCGGACTTCAGCAACGACGACATCATCAAGGAATCGAGCATCACCAAGGATTATTTCCACAAACTCGAGGGGAAGGCAACCATGAACGGCGAGGAGTGTTACAGGGTGGAGCTCACGCCGAAGCCTGAGGCGCCGGTGGTGTGGGGGAAGATCGTGTACTACGCCAGGGTGGAGGACTGCCTGCCGGTAAAGGAGGAGTACTACAACGAGCGCGGGGTCATGAGAAAATTCATGGAATTCAGCGACATCAAGCGGATGCACGACCGGCTGATCCCGGCGACGATGAAGATGCAGACCGTGGGGAAGACCGGGTCGTACACGATACTCTACATAGACGCCATCAGGTTCGACACGGCCATACCGGAGCGGATATTCACCCTTCAGAACCTGCAGCGGAGATAAAGTCATGATGAAAAAAGAGGCATCCATAATCGTCATGCTCGCCTGGAGAAACGTGTGGAAAAACAGACGCCGCACAATCCTCACCCTTCTCACCATCATGGTCGGGTGCGCGATGATAATCCTGATGAACGCCATCGCCAAAGGCGGGCACGATCAGATGATCGAGGACGCGGTCCGGGAAAACAACGGCCATATTCAGATCCATGAAAAGGGTTTCTGGGAGAACAGAAGCATCGACTATGCCTTCATCCCGAATCCGAGGATTCTGAAGACATTGGACGCCATCCCTGAAATCGAGGCGTACTCGAAAAGAATCGTCGCCGGCTGCCTCCTGTCATATAAAAATACCACTGCGGGCGCCATGGTTCAGGCAATCGAGCCGGACAAGGAGGCCGAAATCGTCACGTTGAAGAAGATCATCGTGAAGGGGGCGTATCTCGATTCCGGCGACGACAGGCTGGTCTCCATGCGAAATGAAAAAGGGAGGAAAGTCAAAGCGGTGCCGGTTATAATCGGCGAAACCCTTTCTAAAAATATGGAAGCAGGCCTGGGGAGCCTGATCGCCATGATCTCACAGGGCTTCGACGGGTCCATCGCGGCTGAATATCTCCTCGTAAAGGGGATATTCCGGTCGCCCAATCCGGAGTACGACCGCTCCCTGGTGATCATGCCATTCAAACAGGCGAAGGAGACTTTCCTCATGATGGACTATGTCAATTCCATCGTGATGCGCCTCGAAAAAACCGACCAGTCGATGGCGGTGCGCGACAGGATACGCAGCGCCATCGACATGAACGACATGGAGGTGATGGCGTGGGACGATCTCATGCCGGAGCTGGTGCAGTTCATCGTCATGGACGACGTATCGGGGATCATTTTCGATTTCATTCTTTTCATGGTGGTGGCCTTCGGCGTGCTCAATACCATCCAGATGTCGGTGTTCGAGCGGACCAGGGAGTTCGGCGTGATGCTCGCCATCGGGACCAGGCCGTCCCAGGTGGCGGCGATGGTGCTGGTCGAGTCATTCATCGTCTCCACAATCGGTGTGATGCTCGGGCTCGGGCTCGGCGCGGCGGTGAGCCGATATTTTTACGTGCACCCTTTCGATTACACCGATTACGCCAAGGAGATGTCGGTATGGGGAATGAACACCGTGATATTCCCCGCGGTGATGACCGCTGCCAACGCCGCGGTGACGTCGCTGGTGACGCTCGCCCTGGCGATCCTTTTTTCGATCGCTCCGGCGCGGCGGGCGGCGAAACTTAAACCGATCGACGCGATACGCCAGCTATAAGGGGGAACCAGCGTATGAAAATGCTTTTTTTACTGAGTTGGAGAAATCTGTGGAGGAACAAGCGGCGCTCGGTTGTGGTCATCTCCTCCATCGCCATAGGGATTTTCGCCATGATGCTCTCCATGGGGGTGATGAACGGATTCAATATTCAGATGGTGGAAAACACCATCAGCACCTCACTGGGACATGTTGCGGTCCACGCCAGGGGGTTTCAGGACAACATGAAGCTGGAGTACCGGTTCACCCCGGGTCCGGAAATATACAGGGCCATAAAGGAACGGAAAGACATACGGGCCTACACCCCGAGGCTCAAGGTCCAGGGGATGATCCAGTCCAGCGAGACCTCCCGCGGGGTGCTTATAGTCGGAATCGACCCGGCGCAGGAAAAGACGGTGTCCAAAATGTACGAGTATACCTCGCGTGAAAACGGGAGCGCTTTTCTCGAATCGCCCGACAGCGGGGGGATACTCATATCACGGGCGATGGCGGACACGCTCAACGTGCTCGCGGGGGACAAGGTGGTGCTGATGATTCAGGACAGCAAGAACAACATCATCGGCACAGGCTTTCTCGTCACCGGGATATTCCAGACTCCTGTGGCGAGTCTCGACAAGTATATAGTCTTCGTGGGGCTCAAGAAACTGCAGGCGGTCACCGCGGTGGGCGAGGGGATCTCCGAGATCAACATCATCACCGACGACAAGGACAGGGTCGAATCGGTCGCCCGGTTTCTCGCGGCCGCGAACGGCGACCCGTCCCTGGAAATACTCACGTGGAAGGAAATGGCGCCGAACCTGGTGAGCGCCATCAAGCTTTTCGATTCCATGATGGTGATTTTTTTCATGATCATATTCATCACCGTGATATTCTCCGTGGCCAACACGCTCATCATGGCCATCATGGAACGGTTCCACGAGATCGGGGTGATGAAATGCATCGGCACCAGCCCCTGGAGAATATTCGTGCTGATTATTTTCGAGGCGGTGAACCTGGGCGCGGTGGGACTCATGGCCGGGGTTTCGGCGGGAGCGGGCCTCATCTGGCTGCTCTCGATAAACGGGATAGATTTTTCGTTCTACATGGAATCGATGAGAATATGGGGAAGCGGCAGCGTCATTTATCCGAGAATCCGCCTCTATGACATCTCCATGGCGGCGATGGTTGTGTTCACCACCACCCTTACCGCCGCGCTCTACCCCGCGGTGAAGGCGGCGCGGATAAAGCCGCTGGACGCGCTACATTACGTGTGAAGGAGAGGAACATGGTCATCATTCGAACGACGAAACTGCACAAGGATTATGAAAGCAACGGCATCGTGGTGCGCGCCATCCGCGGGATCGACATGACGGTGGAGCAGGGGGAATTTTCCGCCATCGCCGGCCCCTCCGGTTCCGGCAAGACCACGCTCCTCAATATTATCGGCGGGCTGGACAGCCCGACGGCCGGGTCCGTCTTTGTCGGCGGCGAGGACCTGCGGAACCTCTCGGCCAGGGAACTGTCGCTGATGCGCCTCCGGAGCATCGGATTCATCTTCCAGGCGTACAACCTGATTCCGGTGCTGTCTGCCATGGAGAACGTGGAGTATATCCTCCTGCTCCAGGGGATGGGAAAGGGGGAGAGGAGGGAAAGGTCCGCGAAAGTCCTGGAGAGCGTGGGGCTTAAAAACGAGATGTACCGGCTCCCGAAAGAGCTTTCCGGAGGGCAGCAGCAGCGGGTGGCGGTTGCCAGGGCGATCGTGTCCGAGCCCCACATCGTGCTGGCCGACGAGCCGACGGCGAACCTGGACCAGAAAACGGGTGCAGCGCTTCTGGACATGATGCACCGCCTCAACAAGGACCTCGGGATCACCTTTCTTTTTTCAACCCACGACCCGATGGTCATGGAGCGGTCGGAACGGCTGATCCATCTGGTGGACGGCATGGTGGCGGCTGACGAAAAGAAAAAGGCCGCGGCAAAAAAAACGTCAGGGAAAAAAGAGGCCGTTCAGAAGGCAGTGAAAGGAAAAAACAGGCGGTAGAAATGAAGAGTATGGTGCGTTTTCTCGCCGCATCAGCGGCAATGCTGACCTTCACGGCGGCCGGCGTCCACCCTCTTCTGGCGCAGAACAAGGCCGCTCCGGTTGAGGAAGAGCGGGCTGTTCCGTTCCCGGAATCGGATGACCTGCTTGACGAGAAGGGGGCGGTTTTCGAGCTGCGGGGGCATTACAAAAACCTCTTCATGTTCCAGCGGGTCCGCGAATTTTACGGACAGGACCTCGTGCCGTCGGGCGGAAAGAACCTCCTGACCGACCTTAACCGGCTCAGGCTTTCCCCGGAGTTCCGCTACGCCGACAGCCTGGTGCTCCACGCCGATTACGACAACGAGATCATCTTCAGCAATTACAGCAAAAGCTACGAGTTTGACCGTTACTGGAGGCCGTCGGGGTACAACGAGCTGATCAACATGAACTGGGACCTGGTGCGGAACCGCGACCTTTACTACCGCATGAAGATCAACCGCCTGTTTGCAAAAGTGATCGCAGGGGACATGACCCTCACCCTGGGCCGGCAGCAGATCCGTTTCGGAAGCGGGAGGCTGTGGAACCCGCTGGATATCCTGAACCCGATATCTCCCACCTATATCGAGGGTCCCGAGGAGCAGAAGGGGACCGACGCGGTGCGTCTTGATTATTTTTTCAATCCCACAACCGAGCTGTCGCTTGTCTATGACCCGAAACGGTACGATGACGACATTACGAGGCTTTCGCCCCGGAACGCCAACTCCGTGGCCCGCTTCAAGACCTCGGCGGGCGATTTCGAGATCGCTGCCCTGGCCGGGTACATCGCCAGGAGGGTTGTGGGCGGCGCGGACGTGTCGGTGATACTTTTTGAGGGCCTGCTCAGGGGGAGCGTCCTCTATTCCCATCCGGAAAAGGGGAGGGCCTTCATCCAGGCCGGGGGCGGGTACGAGTACACCTTCGGTAACGGGATATATTTTCTGTGCGAGTATTTCTACAACCAAAACGGGCTGAACTACAACAGCCAGTTCAAGTACGCCTATTACGACAGCGCGATTTACGGCGTCGGCCGGCGCAACTATTTCCTCGTGGCCAACCAGTTTGTCACCTACAACCAGCACTACGCGGGTCTGGCTCTGGGATATGACTTTCATCCCCTGGTGAGGGGCGATTTCTTCTGTATCTACGATTTTCAGGGGAAGGGGCTTTTCTGGACCGTGTCGGTCAAGTACAACGTGATCGAGAACATGGACCTTCAGGCGGGGGTGATGATGGCGCACGTGTTCGGGAACAGGGACACGTCGGATTTCGGCGCGCTGCAACGGCAATACATCTATTCCCTGTCGCTGGCGTACTATTTTTAGTCAGGCTGATGCGCGGTTTTTAAGCATTTCGGTGATTTTTGAAATGAACTCATCTCTTTTCAGGCCGAAGAGGGGTCCCTGTCATTCCGAATAAGGATATCACGCTTCATTGAGTATTCTGCCGGAATAATTAAGAACTTTCTCGGCATAGGCTATGGCTTCCTCAGCCTGTTTAAGCCAATCAACAGTCCTGCTTTTCATCCCACCACCACGTTCACAAGTTTTCCGGGGACCACGATGATTTTGCGAACCTGCTTTCCGGCGGTGAATTCCTTCACCCTCTCGTTGTCCAGCGCCATTTTTTCCAGCTCCTCCTTCGTGAGGTCCGGCGGCGCCTGTTCCTTTGACCGGATCTTTCCGTTCACCTGGAACACCACTTCCACGAGGTTTTTCACCGTCAGCGCCTCGTCAAAATCAGGCCACGATGCTTCCGCCAGAAGCGTCGTGCGGCCAAGCATCCTCCACATCTCCTCGGCGATATGGGGCGAAAAGGGGAAAAGCATGGGAAGGAACTTGTCGAACACCTCGGACAGCACCGCTTTTCCCGCGCCGGTGTCGAATTCCGTTTCGTCGGTCTGATACAGGGCGTTGACGAGCTCCATCATTCTGGCGATCGCGGTGTTGAACTGCATCCGTTCGGCGATGTCGATTGTCACCGCCTTCACGGTGCGGTGAAGCTCACCCCTGAGCGACGCGAGCCCCGCGCTGAGCGGGGTACCGTCCGCGGCCAGTCCCGGCGCGTACTTGCCGCCGTGCCGGACGACGAATCTCCAGACGCGCCCCAGGAAACGGAAGCTCCCCTCGACTCCCTTGTCGGACCAGTCGAGGTCCTTGGCCGGCGGCGACGCGAAGAGCATAAAGAGCCGCACCGTGTCCGCGCCGTACTTTTTGATGATGTCGTCCGGGTCCACGGTGTTCCCCTTGGACTTGCTCATCTTGGCGCCGTCCTTGATCACCATCCCCTGCGTGAGGAGTTTGGTGAAGGGCTCGCGGTTTTTCACAAGCCCCAGGTCGTTCATCACCATGTTGAAAAACCTCGCGTAGAGGAGGTGCAGCACCGCGTGTTCGATGCCGCCGATATAGTGGTCCACCGGCATCCAGTAGTCGACCTCATTTTTGTCGAACATCTTTTCGGAGCCGGGAGAGGTGAATTTCGCGTAGTACCAGGATGAGTCGACGAAGGTGTCCATGGTTTCCGTTTCGCGTTTCGCCTTCCCCCCGCAGGAGGGGCACCGGGTTTCGAGGAAGTCCTTCATCTGGCCGAGCGGTGACCGGGAGTCTCCGTGAAAGTCCACGTCAAGGGGCAGCTCAACCGGAAGGTCCCTTTCCGGCACCGGCACCGCGCCGCATGTGTCGCAATAAACCACCGGTATCGGGCATCCCCAGTAGCGCTGTCTCGATATCCCCCAGTCCCTGAGGCGGTAATTGGTTTCTCGCCGGCCGAATCCCTTTTCCTCGGCGAAGGCGGAGATTTTTCCGATGGCCTCCAGGTTGTTTATCCCGCTGAAAGGGCCGGAGTTCACGCACAGGCCTTCGTCCACGTAGGCGTCGTCCATGTCACCGACCCGGATCGGCGCCGCGGGATTGTCGATGACAAGCTTCACCGGAATGCCGTATTTTTTCGCGAAGGCGAAATCCCTGGTGTCGTGGGCCGGCACCGCCATGATGGCGCCGGTCCCGTACTCCATGAGCACGAAATTGCCGACGTAGAGCGGCACGGTTTCGCCGTTAAAGGGGTTCACTATTTTCAGGCCGGAATCTATCCCTTCCTTCTCCATATCCTCTGATACGCGGTCCGCGGCGGCCTGCTTTTTTATGCGGTCGATGAAGGCGCGCACCTTCGGGTCCTTCACCCGGTCCAGCACCGGATGCTCCGGAGCGATGACCATGAAGGTGACGCCGTACACGGTGTCGGGCCTGGTGGTGTAAATCGGGAAATCCTCACCCGTATCGAAACTGAAATTGATGCGGAGACCGGTGGAACGGCCGATCCAGTTCCTCTGCATGGTGATCACCTGGTCGGGCCAGTTCCCCCTGAGGGTTTCGTGGCCGGCAAGCAAGTCTTCGGCATAGGCGGTTATTTTAAAGAACCACTGCTCCAGGTCCTTTTCCTCCACGAGGGACTCGCACCGCCAGCAGATGCCGTTTTCCGCCTGTTCGTTGGCCAGCACCGTCTGGCACTGGGGGCACCAGTTCACCGAGGATTTCTTTTTGTACACCAGGCCGCGCTCCATCATTTTCAGGAACATCCACTGGTTCCACCGGTAATAGTCCTTGCTGAAGGTGGTCAGCTCGCGCCGCCAGTCGTAGGAAAAACCCATTCGCTGGAGCTGCTTTTTCATGTTGGCGATGTTGTCGGCGGTCCATTTCGCCGGGGGGATGTTGTTTTTGATCGCGGCGTTTTCTGCGGGAAGGCCGAAGGAGTCCCATCCCATTGGATGGAACACGTTGAATCCCTTCATCCGCATGAACCGCGACATGAGATCGCCTATTGTGTAATTACGCACGTGCCCCATGTGCAGGCGTCCGGACGGGTAGGGAAACATTTCCAGGAGATAATACTTTTCCTTTCCCGGATCGATCTCGGAACGGTCGGCCCCTTTCTCTTCCCAGATTTTCTGCCACTTCATCTCAATCGATTCAAAATCGTATTCTCTTTCGGTCATCGCCCTGCCCCGTTTTTTAAAAGTAAATAACGCCGGTCGTCAATCATGCGCATGATGCGCTGATTCGGCCTTCAGAATCTGCAGTATCTCCTCTGTGGAATCGGTGGAGATGATCCTGTCCTTTATCGAATCTGTCTTCAGGATCGCCATTATGTTGGAGAGGAGCCGGAGATACTCCTTGTGCTGTTTTTCCCCGGCCGCCACCAGTATTATCAGGTTCACCGGGCGCCCGTCCATGGAGTCGAAATTCAATCCCTTCCTGGATATTCCTATCCCGAATGCCATTTCGGTGACGGATTCTATTTTGGCGTGTGGGATCGCGATACCGAAACCGATTCCGGTGCTCATGATCTCCTCCCGCTCCTTCAGGGAGCGGATGAGTTCCTGTATGTTTCCGCATACCCCTGATCCTTCGAACACCATTGCCAGCTCTTCTATGGCCTTGTATTTGTCCTTCGATTCGAGGTGTTTGATGAAATTCGGTCTGGTAAAATCCGCGACGGTTGACATAACTCTTCCTCACCTTTATGAATTCGGCCGGGCCGGAACCCCTTTCGGCCGGGTTTTCGGCGTGCCTGTAGATTTGAATGAATGAATTTCGGCGATATTTGTCAATACTATTTACCGTATCCGCGCACTTTGCCGCCCTTGAGTAATCGGTGTTGACATATCAGGCGGCCGGTGCCATTTTTTATCATCGAAACTTCGGAAACTGAATAAATCCAATCATAAGGAGCATGTCATGCCGGAAATACGCTTTGATGAACGGGTCGCCATAGTCACCGGCGCGGGCGCCGGTCTCGGCCGGTCCTACGCTCTTGAGTTCGCGAAACGCGGCGCTTCGGTTGTGGTGAACGACCTCGGGAGCGGGGTGGACGGATCGGGCAGCAGCAAAAACGCCGCAGATCTGGTGGTGGAGGAAATTACAAGGGTTGGGGGGAGGGCCGTTGCCAGCTACGATTCGGTTTCGACAGCCTCGGGCGGTGAAAACATAATCAAAACGGCCGTTGACGCCTTCGGCTCCGCCGATATACTCGTAAACAACGCGGGCATCGTCAGGGACCATTCCATTTTAAAGCTCACCGAGGACGAGTGGGACTCCGTCATGACGGTGCACCTCAAAGGGGCGTATAACGTCACGAGGCCCGCCCTTGCCGTGATGAGGGAAAAAAATTACGGCCGCGTAATATTCACATCGTCCGGCGTCGGGCTCTACGGGAATTTCGGCCAGGCAAATTACGCTGCCGCGAAAATGGGGCTCATCGGTTTCATGAACGCGCTGGTAGTCGAGTCGGTCAAACACAACATTAAAATCAACGCCATCGCGCCGAACGCGGCCTCGCGTATGACGGAGAAAGTGCTCCCACCCCCGCTTTTCGAGAAGCTGAAACCGGAACATATCGCGCCCATGGTGATGTGGCTCTCGTCCGAGCTGAACCATGACACGGGGATGATCTTCAACTG
Source organism: Spirochaetota bacterium (assembly GCA_041737965.1). GTDB lineage: Bacteria > Spirochaetota > UBA4802 > UBA4802 > UBA5550 > JAFGJK01. The sequence continues at coordinate 26,571 of JBGSQT010000042.1, forward strand.
CATGGGGGGCTGGTACAGCCGTACCGCGGTGATGTGCGCCAGGGGGGTCATCATCGGCGACGGGCTGTCGACTGTCACCGCCGAGGACATCCGGTCGAACTGGGACGCGATCAAGGACCTCGAAGGAGCGCGGCCCCTGACCAGCATCGGGGAGTCCTTCGGGTTTGTGGCGCCTCTGCTTTCGAAATGAATGACGGCCGCGGTCAGACCGGCATTGCGGACGGCCGCCTATCGCCGCAGAAAATCGTTGATGAATATATAGAGTTCCGCGGGTCTGTCGAACACGATGCCGTGGCCGATGCCGTACAATCCGTGGAATTCCGCGTCCGGCACGAACCTGCGGACCGAAGTGATCATCTGTCTGGTCACGGTCCTGTCCTCCGTCCCCCACAGCACCAGGACCTTTTTGCGGCGGCCCCCGAGGACCCGCAGTTCACCGGTGTAATCGCCCAGGGCGTCGCTCCTGAGCATCGAGAGAAAGGACCGCTGGAAACAGCGGTATTGGAACTGGCGGCGGAGAGGGCCGATGCGGTCGCGCAGTTTCCCGCCCCGGATTGCCGATACCGCCCTCTTCTCCACGTCATTTACGCCGGTGTACCGTGCCGTGAGCTCGCCCAGCACCGGGGCGGTGAAGAGGGGGCGGATTCCGGACCCCTTCAGTATGGGCGAGATCAGCACGATTTTCCGGACCATGCCCGGATACCGCGCGGCGAATGCCACGGCGAGTGAGCCGCCGAAGGAATTGCCCACAAGGTCCACCGGACCGGCAATGCCAAGAGCATCGAGCAGCTCCTTCAATTGGCGCATATAAAAATCCCTGTTATAATCCCCCGGCGGCCTGTCGGAAAGGCCCCTGCCGAACATGTCGTAGCGCAGAACGCGGAACCCGGACCGCGCGAGGTCCGGGGCCAGCAGGTCCCAGGTGAGCATGGGAACAATCTCCCCGTGCAGCAGCACCACCGGCCTCCCATTTTCGCGCCCTTCGAGACTGTAATGGGTCACGCCGTCGCTCAGGGCGATATAGGAGCCGCCGAGGCGGGACCGGCTTTTCTCGTCGAGAACCAGGGTTTCTCGGTCAATGTACATGTAATGAAACGCGCCGAGGGCCGCAAGGAAGAGTGCGATCAGCAGGAGGAGAAGGTTTCTTTTCAAGACGGATTTATCCAGCACCTTCGCCTCCATTTTCGGGATAGAATCGCAGGGGTGCCTAATAAATATGGATGAGAAATTCAAGCGGGTCAAGATAATTTAAGGAATTGGAGCTTCCAAAACGCCCATTTTAAGAAAAATGACCGGCGCTTATCCGGAACAGACAGGAATTCGCGAGCTGCCGCCGCATCGAATATCCGCGGTAAATTGTTATTGACTGGAATCTGAAATTAATGATAATGTAAACAATATCCATCGGCAGAGGTTTCTCATGAAGGTTATTCATGTACTGAAAAAAATCGAGGAGATCGATCAGGACATAAAGGAGTTGAGGAAGCTGGAGAAGACGGTCACAAGGAACAAGTCCTTCACCACTCCGATTTTCATGTCCATAGAAAAGCAGATAAATATCCTGCTGGGGGAGAGAATCAAGCTTCTCGAGCTGAAGATCGAAAACCCCCCTGAATTCATGCAGAAGGCCATCGACGGCGATGAGCCGGTGAAAACGCCGGTGCTGACGCCGAGCCAGCAGAAAGCGAAACAGCCCCATAAACCGAAGAAAAAAATGAAAGCTGCGGTCAGAAAGGACCTTGATGAAGAGGAGATCCGGATGCTGACGCAGGACGATATAGACACGCGCATCAGCGCCATCCGGAAGGAGAAGGAAAACGAAGCGGAAAAAGCCGCCGATTCCAAAAAGGATGACGAAGCCAGAGACGAGGATGAAAGCGTGAAACTGCTCGACCTCGCCCTGGAAAAGGGGACGCTGAACAGCAAAGAGGAAAACAAGGACAAAAAGGTCCGTTTTTTCAGGGATAATTTTCCGCTCGATTGATCCTCAGCGAAGCGAATTCTCGATAAGAAGCTCCAGCTTGTATTTTTCGTGAAGATACGAGGTGGATCCCATTTCCGCATCCCGGGATTTCGCGTTTTTAAACTCGATATCGCAGATGTACCGCGGATAGGCGACGCCTTTTTGGCGGAGCGTTCTAAAAAGCTGCGGTATCCTGTCTATGGCCAGAAACTCGGATCTGCCGTTTCCGGGAAACACGATGCTGTACCGATTTTCACCGTCTTCACCCTGTTTTATGACTGCGCGGAGTCTGGTTTTCTCCCTGTAATGCATCAGGTATGTCTCTTCGCACCAACGCGTCTGGTTTTTGATCTCCCTGTTGTCGAATTTGTCGACGGAAAGGCTGTACACCTGGATGTCCTCGCGGATCCTGTTGATCCCCGCAAGTTCGTTTACCCTCCGTATCGCCTTGCCGCACAGTCCGTAGCAGTTCATCATCACTTCTTCGGCCGCGGCAGGGGGGCGGATGAAGGAAAAGAGGTTCCCTTTCTCGTTGATGCAGTGGATGACGACGGCCCCTTTCCTGTCCTCCCTCACCAGCATGATCGAATTGGACCGCCTGATTCTGTAGAGGTCCGACAAGATCAGAACGCCCGGATCGTCCCCCACGAAACGATGCGCCGTTTCCTTTTGAGGCGACATGGATACCGCGTTAAGCATGGAGAGCCGGTCGTTGAACACGCATACCTTCGGGGCCCCGTCGCCAATGAGAACGGTGCAGTAACAATCGCCGATATGAGAGATGATCCTGCGCGACGAAAGGCGCTTTTCGAGCACGATGAATTCGTAGCTTTCCCTGAACAGGGTTTCGATCTCCTTGTAATGCTTTTTGTACGACGCGGGCGAATGAACCGCGCAGCATTGCTCGTAGGGGAGTTTCAGGCCCGCCGCGTCTCGCAGCACCCGTTCAAGGATGCAGGCGATGCGGTCGAAGCCGGCATGCGTTTCGATATATGATTCACCCCAGCTGGTTTTATATATATGATGGATGCTCCTGATTCTTTCCTCGTTTTCCATGTTGAAGTTCAGCAGCACCATGCTGGCAGCGATAAATGCCGGCTTCAGGAGGTGTTCGTTTTTTACCGAAATCCCGTTCAGCGAAAACAGGGAGTGCATCCCGGTGAGAATTTCCACCACGTGGTTCTGGTTTATCCTGCAGTATCCGGACTGTAATTTTACCCTGCTGAATTGAGGATTGAATATTTCGTTTACGGCGCACCAGGTCAGGAGCTTGACGAGGTCGGAGTCGATCCGCAGTGTTGTGGACACGAATTTTTCGTCTGAGCTCGTGTCCCGCTTGAAAAGACGCCACTGCTGCTCGTCTATGCTTCTGTTCACCGGCTCGATGTACAGCACTGTTTCGTACGGTATGTCCTTGAAACTGATATAATTGTCGATCTTGTTCGGTTCCGATGAAAAGTGGGTCCTTATTTTTCTGCTCAGGAGTTTGAAGTCCGATTCGGGTATCTTCTTCGCGTAGTCCAGAGAAGGCAGCTCCTTAGCAATTTTTTGATAACTCAGGAGCATGAATTTTTTCACCTGGTTCCAGAAGGAAATTATTTCATTGTAGTCCCAGTTGTCGAAGTTGTCCAGAACCTGTATCTCCTTTAAAGGCCACCCCCAATTTTTCACGTATTTAAACATCACGGCGACTTTATACGGAAGGTTCTGGTTGTTTTTCAGGGCGATATATTTCGAAAGCTGGGGATTGATCTTCAGATAGAGGTTCTGCCTCAGGATTTTCAGCAGTTTTTTCTCCTCCATGAACGATTCGTAAAAATCATACACCTCTTCGAACATGAGTATGTACGGGTCCAGCACCCGGTTGTCCAGGTTTCCCCCAAGAATGTTCTGCTTCACTTTCTGGCTCAGGAGAATCGTTTCTCCCTGGCTGAAAAGGTACTTTTCCAGCACTCCGATTTTCAATATGGATTTAAAGGGGTTCCCCAGGGACTTTATCAGCTGAAAAAGCGCCGCGCCGAGAAAGTCCTCCTTGGATATTTCGTAGAGGTTGCCGAGGTCCACGAAATTTTTTTTCCTCATCTCCTCCGGCACGCGGTCCAGCATGTCCTCGTATTCCCTGTCCGTGGTGAACCGGGGAACGACCCACCAGAATGGAATTTTTCCCGCGATGATGATTGAGCTTCTGAAAAACTCGTCCTTCAGCACGGCTCCGATTGTGGACCCGAAGGCCTGTTCCTCGTCGGCGAAAATGTTATGCCGGATTTTTTCCACGTCGTTGATAAAAAGATGCACGTCCGTTTTGATTTCCCCCCTGGCCCAGTTCTGCACCGCTTCGACTTTTTTCCGGAAATTGTCGAGGGACGACTGGTCAGTGTTTCGCGAGTCTATGCACGCCCAGTAATCGAAATCGGATTCCTTTGTATAGGCTATGGTCCCCACGCTCCCCATCACGGCGAGCATTTCGATAAAGGGGTCTTTCATCCGGATTTCGGGACGCGATGTCAGGTGAAACCGGCCCCTTAGATATTTGACCGTTTCATCGTCCGGTTCGTACCGGGATATGCCCAGGGGCACGTTCCCGTCGATGTACCCGGGCAGGCGTTTTTCATTCACGCAGAGGAGCAGGGGTATCGCGTTCACTACCCTTCTGACGCTCGTGTTGGTGATGAGATTCTGGAAGCGCAGAAATTTTTCTCCGTTGAAGCGGAGGAACGACTCCATGTTTTTGCCTATAGTGTCGAGAAAAGACATGATACCGCCGGGAATTATTGATGTCATCACGTTAGACGTATTTCCGTAAAACATTCAAGTAAAAAAAATCGATGCATGCAGGCCTCTGATCGTTCATCATGTAAGAGGGCGGCCTGAATTAGCCGACGGGAATATGCGTCAATCAAAGTTTGTGCCGGCCTGAATAATAGCTATATTTTATATGCGTCCCTGCTTTGCCGTTGACAAGGAGGGGGTATGTTTTATACAGGGTTTCGTGGTAGAATTGCCGACACCATATTCGCCGTGGAGTGAGCATTAATGAGCATTGACAACGTCATGATTGAAAACGGGGATCTTTCAATAGACAGCGATCTTTTTGAAAGCGATCTGATGTCCATGGACCAAATCCTTCCGGGCCGGCTGAATATCATTCCGATCCGTTACAGGCCGATATTTCCGGGCATCGTCACGCCGCTCATCATTTCCCAGGGGAAATACACGGGGGTCATCGACAGGGTCATAAAGGAATCGAGGACCATGGGCCTTGTGCTCATAAGCGACGACAACATCGAGGACATAGCCGCCGCCGACCTGTACCGTTACGGTACCGCGGTAAAAATACTGAAAAAGATAAACCTGCCGGACGGCGGCGCCAACGTGCTGATCAACAGCGTAAAAAGGTTCCGCATCAAGGATATCGTGTCCGACGAGGACGACATGCTCGCCGAGGTCGAGTATCTCGAGGATGTGGTCCGGGACAGGCGGGGAATTGAAATGAAGGCGCTCACCCGCGAGGTGCTGAGCCAGATCAAGCGCCTTTCGGACAACAACCCCCTCTTCACCGAGGAGATGAAGCTTACCATGCTGAACGTGGACGAGCCGGGAAAGATCGCCGATTTCGTCACCTCGATACTCAATCTTGAAAGAAACGAGTATCAGGACATACTCGAAACCATCGACGTGAAGCAGAGGCTCCGAAAGGTCCTTGTCCTCCTGAACAAGGAGATGGAGGTCATGGCGGTCCAGAAAAAAATCCAGAGCCAGATAAACGACAAGATAGACAAACAGCAGAAGGAATACTTTTTGCGCGAACAGCTCAGGGTCATCAAACAGGAGCTCGGCGTCGAGGACGACGACAGGGTCCGCGAGATCAAGGAGATGAGGAAAAAGATCTCCGGCCTCGAGCTGAAGGGGGAGGCGCTCGAAAAGGTCGAGGAGGAGATGGACAAGCTGATGCTCATGGACCAGGCCTCCTCCGAATATGCAGTGACGAGAAATTATCTCGAGGTGGTCCTTTCTCTCCCCTGGAACAGCAAAACGGCGGACTCGATCGACATCGACAGGGCTGAAAAGATCCTCAACCGGGACCATTACGGGCTGGAGGACGTGAAAAAGAGGATACAGGAGTTCCTGGCGGTGAAAAAACTCAAGCCCGACGGGCGAGGATCGATCATCTGCCTTGTGGGTCCTCCCGGCGTGGGAAAAACATCCCTGGGCAAGTCTGTGGCAAAGGCCATGAACCGCAAATTTTTCCGGGTGTCCCTGGGAGGCATGAGGGACGACGCGGAAATCAAAGGGCACCGGAGAACCTACATCGGCGCAATGCCCGGAAAGATCATCCAGGGCCTTAAGATATGCAAATCAAAAAATCCGGTGTTCATGCTCGACGAGATCGACAAGCTCGGCCAGAGTTTTCAGGGCGACCCCGCGTCGGCGCTCCTGGAAGTGCTCGATCCCGAGCAGAACGTCGAGTTCCGCGACTATTATCTCGATGTCCCGTTCGATCTGTCCGACGTGCTTTTCATCACCACGGCCAACACCACGGACATCATACCGCAGGTGCTGGCCGACAGGATGGAGGTGATACGCCTCCCCGGGTATATCGCCCAGGAAAAATACCAGATCGCGAGAAAATATCTTCTGCCGAAACAGCTGGAACAGCACGGTCTGAAGAAGGACGCCATCACTATCGACAAGGAGGGCTTCCTCTACATCATTCACGGCTGGGCGAGGGAAGCGGGAGTGAGGAACCTGGAGCGGCAGATCGAACGGCTGTGCCGGAAGACCGCCGCGGTCGCGGCAAGGAAAGGGCGGGTGCCGAAAAAGTCGCTCACGCCCGCTGCCATCAGGGAGCTTCTGGGAACCGAAGTGTTCACCGACGACGAGCTCATCAGGATACGGAAACCGGGCGTGGTTATAGGGCTTGCCTGGACCTCGCTGGGAGGGGAGACGCTGGTCATCGAGTCGATGGCGGTGCCGAACAGGAAGGAAAGCGGGTTGAAGCTCACCGGCCATCTGGGAGACGTGATGTCGGAATCGGCCAACATCGCCTACAGCTATGTGCGCCAGCGCCTTTCCGGCGACGAAAGGTCGCGGTCCGTGTTTGATGAAAACCAGATACACCTGCATGTGCCGGCAGGCGCCACGCCGAAAGACGGCCCCTCGGCGGGCGTCACCATGGCGGTGTCGCTCTATTCGATGGTGACCGGAAAAGTCGTGCGGCCCGGTCTTGCCATGACCGGAGAGCTCACCCTTATCGGACGGATTCTTCCTGTGGGGGGGATAAAGGAGAAGGTGACCGCGTCGAAGCGGGCCGGACTGAAGCACCTGATAATACCGAAGGAAAACGGGAAAAACATCGATGATATTCCGGACCATGTAAAAAGCGGGATAAAGTTCCATTTTGTGGAAACAATAGAAGAGGCATTTGAAATTGCCTTTCCCGAAAAACCGGCGACGAAGAAACGCAGGAAAACGTGAGAAGGGGCCTCCCGGCCCCTTTTTTTAAAGTTAAAAAAACCCGAAAAAAGAATTGATTTCCTATCACTATTCACATTAGATTTAATAGTCATACCGTTTCGGCCGCGCGGCATGCCGCGGTCAACTACGCAGTGAGGGTGTCGTTCATGGCGATTAAAAATCTGATGGTGGATATCGTGACCAACGCGGTTCATGAACTTGCGAAGACCGACAGGACAGTCAAGGATTCCTGCGAGAACATCGACGACGTAATCGCCTATGTGTTGAACAGGGTCCCGTCAAAATACGTCACCAGCGAGCGGGGGATCCTTCACGGGGCGCTGGATTCCAAATACATGGTCCAGGAAAGAATGGACGTGCTCGCGCTGATTTATGACGCGGTCCATGAGATCAAGAGCAGAAGGCTTTCAAAGGCGGATAATCGGGGCACGGGGGGGACGGAAAGCCTGTACCTGCCCCATGTGATCGGCACGGTGCTGGAAGGGACCACGCTGTCGATAATTCCGGACGTGGAAGTGACGCTCCAGTTCAAGGGGAAAACCACCGGAATGGTGTACGGCGAGTGGGAAAACCCGTACCGGTCCCACAGGGCAACCAGGGGATACTACCATTTCTGGCCTAAATATGACGGGAAAAAGATGGGGAAGAAACCGGTTTTCACCCTGCTTTTCCGCCATCCGAAATTTCAGGAAACGACGACCGATATCAGTCTTGATGTCCATTCCGGCGCCGATACGGGAAAGTCCCATGTGGTGCCGATAATTCTTCTGACTGCCAGGGAAGGCGTAAGCCTCGATTTTCTCTACGAAGAGTAAAGCCTCATTATACGCCGAGGAGGATATATGGAACTACAGGACGCGATTTCGCGCAGGAGATCGGTGCGCAAGTTCACCGACTATTACGTGACCGACGAGGAAATCAAAAAAATACTCGAAGCCGCCCGACTGGCCCCCTCCTGGGCCAACACCCAGGTGTGGAATTTCGTGGTCGTGAGGGACAGGGAGCTTATAAGGGAAATCACCGAAACCTATTCATCCCACAATCCCGCCAGGGGATGTTCCTCCGGCGCTTCGGCGCTCATCGCCTGCTGCGCGAAGCAGGGGGTAAGCGGTTGCAAGGGGGGGCAGCAGGAAACCAGGTTCAAGGAATGGTTCATGTTCGATCTCGGCCTGGCGGTTCAGAACATTTGCCTTACCGCCTGCTCTCTCGGTCTCGGCACGGTCGTTGTCGGCCTTCTGGACCATGACGCGTGCAAAAAACTTCTCCGCCTTCCCGAAGAGATTGAGGTGGTCGCAGTCCTCCCGCTGGGCAGGCCGGAGGAGCCGGACAAAAAGGGCCCGGCGAAAAAGGAGCTGAAAGAGCTGGTCTATCTCGATAAATACGGGGAGATGTACGCGAAGATTTACTGATGGAAGAGACAGTTATGGACACGGAGAGAATTCCCAAGAGGGAGGACATAGAAGAGAGGTTTCGCTGGGACCTGCGGCCGCTTTTTCCCGGCGACGGGGAATGGGAATCCCTTTTTGCAGAGCTGGAAAAAAAGATCGAAGGTTACGGCCGGTTCAGGGGGAAACTCGGCGAATCGGCGGGATTGCTGCGAGAAGCGCTGGATTTCGACCTCGAAATCTCCCGCGCCCTGGACCGCCTCTATACCTATTCCCATCTGAAAAGCGACGAGAACAAGGCGGACCAGAGATATCTCGGCCTCCATCAGAGGGCCGTCTCCCTCTACACGAAAACGTCGGAGCTCTCCAGTTTCATGGGGCCTGAAATCCAGTCCATAGACGACGGTATCATGGCCCAGTACCTCGCCGATCCGGCCCTGGCAGAATTGGGGTTTTACATGGAGAGGATACTGAGGGAAAAACCCCATACCCTGACCGTGGAGATCGAACAAATCCTCGCCATGGGCGGCGAGATCGCGATGGCCCCCTCCCAGATTTTCGGGCAGCTGGACAACGCGGACCTCGTCTTCGGCACACTGAAGGACGACAAAGGGGCGGAGCGCGAGCTGAGCCATGGAAATTTTTCCTCTTTTCTGCAGAGCAGGTCGCGGGAGGTGAGGGAAAACGCCTTTTTCCAGTACTATAAGAGTTATGACGCGGTGAAGAACACCGTGGCCGCCGCATATTCCCATTCCGTGAAAAAGGACATTTTCTATTCCAGGGTAAGGAAGTTCGGCAGCAGCAGGGAAGCGTCGATGTTTTCGGACAATGTTCCCCCCCGGGTGTACGATTCCCTCGTGAAAGCGGTCCGCGGCAATCTCGATCCGCTGTTCCGGTATTTGGATTTCAGGAAAAAAGTCCTCGGCCTTAAGGACCTGCATTTTTACGACACCTATGTCCCCATCGTCGAACAGGTTGATTTCAGCATGAGCTTCGAGGAGGCGGCGGACACGTGCGTCAGCGCGCTATCGGTGCTGGGGGACGAATACGTCTCGGTGCTGAAGAAGGGGCTCACCGGCGGATGGGTGGACCGTTATGAAAACAGGGGAAAGCGGAGCGGCGCCTATTCATCGGGATGCTACGACTCGCCCCCCTATATTCTTATGAATTATCGCGACGACAACATCAACAGCCTCTACACTCTTATCCACGAGGCCGGGCATTCGATGCATTCGTACTTTTCCAATAAGAGCCAGCCCTTTCACTATCACGGCTACAGCATTTTCGTCGCCGAGGTGGCGTCGACCTTCAACGAGCTCCTGCTGACGGACCATCTCCTGAAGCGCCACGAAGGAGACCCCCGAATGACCGCCTATATAGTGAACAGGGAAATCGACGACATCCGCGCGACCCTGTACCGCCAGACCATGTTCGCGGAATTCGAGGCGGCCGCGCACGAAATCGCCGAAAAAGGGGAACCGCTGACGCTGGACTCGTTGAGGGGGACCTATAACGGGCTCCTCAAGGCCTATTTCGGCGGCTCCATGGTCATCGACGACGTCCTTTCCCTGGAGTGCCTGAGGATTCCACATTTTTACTCGCCCTTTTACGTGTACAAATACGCCACCGGAATATCGGCCGCCATTGCGCTTTCCGAAGCGGTGCTTTCGCAAGGGGGAGGCGCGGCTGAGCGGTATCTCAGGTTTCTGTCTCTCGGCGGAAGCATGTATCCCCTGGATGAGCTCGCGGAAGCGGGGGTTGACATGACAAGCCCGGCCCCGGTGAATAAGGCGCTTGAATATTTCGACAGCCTGGTCGCGCGGCTTTCAGAAGCGCATAGCGCATTATGACCGTATCGGCTTCCGGTTTTCCCTCCGCGGCGCATCCCCGCGCGACGATTCCGGTTGTGGAGCCGGAACAGTGAAGAGGGCCGTATTCTCAATCCTGTTCTTTCCGGTCATCCTGCTTTTCGCCCCCGATGAGGCGCGGAGTCAGGCGAAACAGCACGCCAGGCCGAAGGTGGGGCTTGTGTTGAGCGGAGGGGGTGCCAAGGGCCTGGCGCACGTGGGGGTCCTCAAGGTGCTGGAAAAGGCGGGGGTCAGGGTCGATTATATCACCGGCACAAGTATGGGAAGCATTGTCGGCGGTTTTTATTCCATCGGGTACGACGCGAAATCGCTTGAGAAACTGTCCCTGGAGCAGCCCTGGTTTGACCTGCTGAACGACGAAATCCCCCTCCGAAACATACCGATAGAGGAAAAAAGCGACGAGAGCAAATACGTCCTCAGTTTCGCGCTGAAAGGATTCGGCTTCGAGCTTCCCAAGGGGCTCATAAAGGGGCAGAAACTCCTCACAAGGCTTGCCGCGCTGACCCTGCCTTACCATCAAACAGACGATTTCAACAAACTTCCGATCCCTTTCCGCTGCGTGGCCACGGACATCGAGTCGGGCGAGGCGGTGGTCTTTAAAAAGGGCTTTTTACCCCTGGCGCTCAGGGCGAGCATGTCGATTCCTTCGGCTCTGACCCCCGTTGAAATCGACGGGAGACTGCTTGTGGACGGGGGAGTGGTGCGGAATTTTCCGGTCGATGACGTGAGAGAGATGGGAGCCGATTTCGTAATAGGCGTCGACGTGGGGGCGCCCCTTTACAAAAAAGAGGAGATCGATTCTCTCGCACAGATATTGGAACAGTCGATCAGTTTCCTCAACGACATCAGCACGAAGAAGCAGCGGAACCTCTGCAACATACTGATCCTGCCCGATATCCGCGGGATCGGCGTCATGGATTTCGACAGGGCCGAGGACATCATAAAAAGAGGGGAGGATGCCGCGCTTTCCGTATATCCCCAGCTTGTAAAGCTTGGGGAGAAATTGAAGAAATACCCCGACTACGACAGGCCGGTTGCCCCGCCTCCCCAGGCGTTTAAACAGTATTGGGTGTCGGATATGCGGGTGCAGGGATTGAAGAGGGTCTCCAAGGGTCTTGTGATGAGCAAGCTCGCCATTGACCTCCCTTCCACCATTTCCTCCGAGGAGCTTGAAGAATCAATACAGGACCTCTACGGCAGCAATTTTTTCGAGCAGATCAGGTTCAGGCTCGTGCCGACGGATGTCGGAAACGTGCTTCTTCTGGACGCGGAAGAAAAGTCAACGAACCTTCTTCGTTTCGGCATAAGCTACGATACGTCGCTGAAGTCCGCGATTTTCGTGAACCTGACCTTGAGAAACCTGCTCGGAATGGGGTCATTTTTTTCCGTCAGCGGCAGGCTCAGCGAGTATCCGGGTTTCGACGCCTCCTATTTTATCTACACCGGACTGAGACCGGGGATCGGCCTGGGTTTGGACGCCCAGATCAACATGTACAATGTGCTGTCGTATCCCAACCCCAACAGGGGAAGCGATATCCCTTCGAGCTATGGCCTCACCATTTACCACGGCAGGGTGTACCTTCAGACTATATATTCGACCGTGTTCGCTCTGAGAATAGGAATCGAAAAAGAGTACAACAAGCTTAGTCCCGATCTCGGTTCGTCTTATATCGTCAATACCGACACCGAATCGCTGAACTATTTCGCCTATCTGAAACTCGACACCCTGGACCGGTATTACTATCCGAGGAGCGGACTTCAGTTTAACCTGGAGGCGGCGATCATTACCGATGAAATTCCCGTCAGGGACAAGGACAATTACGCGGACTTTAAAAAATTCACCGCAGAATTCCTCGCCGTAATACCCTTTCACCGGTATGTCTCCTTTATGCTGAGCGCCCGGGGGGGCGCGATACTGGGGAACAACATACCCTACGGATACCTGCTTTATATGGGCGGGCTGTATACATTCAGCAGGGATTCCTTTTCCTTTCCCGGCATGCATTTCCTTGAAATGTCAGGAAGAAATGCCATAGTGTTCCAGACGGGGCTGCAGTTGGAGCCGTGGAAAAACATCATCATACTTCCCAGGGGCGCGGCCGGCAGGACAGAGGACAGGTTCCGCGAGCTTTTCAGCGACTTTAAATACATATACACCTGCGGAATGACTCTCGCGTACAATTCGTTGATCGGGCCGGTGGAAGTCACCGGAATGTACAATCTGAAATCGAAACAGTTCATCGCATATTTTAACATAGGGTTCCGCTATTAGATGAAAACATGAAACTGCTGGTAACGGAAATATTCAGGTCAATCGAGGGGGAGACCACAACCGCCGGTTTCCCCGCGCTCTTCATCAGGCTCGCAGGCTGCAACCTGGATTGCCGCTGGTGCGACACGCCGGAAGCGAAAAGCGGCGGGGTTGAAGCAGGCGTTGAGGATCTCGCGGAAATCGCCCTTTCCGCCGGCGTCCATCACGTGACCGTTACCGGGGGCGAACCGCTGTGCCAGGAGGGGAGCATCGATCTCATGGAGTCGCTCGCAGGATCGGGGATGAACGTGCAGCTGGAGACCAACGGCAGTATTTCCGCGGGCCGGGTGCCGGCAAGGGTAAGGAAAATTGTCGACGTGAAAACGCCTTCCAGCGGAGAGGAATTGTCTTTCTGCGCGGAGAATTGCGGCCTGCTGCTTCCCGGAGACGAAGTGAAGTTTGTCATCGCCGACGACAGGGACTATTCCTTTGCACTTGACTTTATAAAGGGGCGTCTGGAAAATAGTCCCGCGGTGATGAATTTTTCCCCGGCCCACGGTTCGATGACGCCGGAACGCCTCGCCGGCATGATAGTGAGGGACCGCGCTCCGGTACGCCTGAATCTTCAGCTTCACTGTGTTATCTGGGGCGACCGCGAAGGGAAAATAATTCTGCCGTTTCCGGCCGGATAGGGGCGCCGTCAGGGAACACACATAAAGTGGAGAGTGAGTAATGGACTATGTCGGACACGTGATACGGCCGCCCAGCGAGGCTTACAGTCTCATACTGCAGGTGACAGTGGGATGCTCGCACAACCAGTGCACCTTCTGCGGCACCTACAAGGACCAGAAATTCAGGTTCAAGGACATGGGCACGATCAAAAGGGACATCGACGAGGCGGCCGGATACCGCCATCCCTTCACCAAGGCGTTCCTCGCAGACGGTGACGTGCTGGTCCTCCCCAACGGCACAATCCTTGAGATAATCGGGTACCTTAAAAAAAAGATAAGGAGCGTGGAGCGCATCGGAGTGTACGGCAACACCAAGGCCATTTTGAAAAAAACCCCGGGGGAGCTCGAAGAATTGAAAAGCGCGGGCCTCGGCATAGTGTACCAGGGGATCGAAAGCGGCAACAGGGAAGTGCTCCGGCGGATCAGAAAGGGGGCCTTCCCGCACCGGATGGCGGAGGCAGCGAAAAAGGTGATGGACGCGGGGATACTCCTGTCCCAGACGGTGCTTCTCGGCATCGGCGGCACCGAAATGAGCGACGCCCACGCCGCGGACACCGGCAGGCTTCTCGGAGAGATGTCGCCTGATTACGCGTCGGCGCTCACGGTGATGATCCTCCCCAATACCTCACTCTACTCGGAGTATCGAAGCGGGAGATTCTCCCTGCCGGATAAATTCGGCCTTCTTTCGGAACTGCGCACCATTCTGCGCAACATGGAAGTGACGAAGAAGTGTTACTTTACCTCAAACCACGCGTCGAACTATCTGCCCATCCAGGCAACGCTCCCCGGAGACAAGGGGAAAGTCCTGGAGATGCTCGACAGAATAATCGAGAATAAAGACGAGCGTATCCTGAAGCCGGAGCATATGCGGGCCCTGTAAGGGCTCACGGCCGGAAACCGCAAAGGGATGGACCGAAACCGGATTTACGCAAAAAATCGTTGCGCCGCCGGGAACGCCGCGATACACCGGGGGGAAGCAGATATGCGCGATACCGGGGGTGACGCAGCATGAAAATTTCCGTAAAATGGATCGGCGGCGCGACCTGGATTATGAAGGCCGGCCCGCTGACCATCGCCTGCGATCCGGTCCTTTGCCCCGCCGGGACAGTGCAGGATTACCGGTACTTCAAAACCAGGCGGCTTAACGATCCGCTGTACGACGTGTCCGATTTCTCAGGAATAGACCTCTGGCTGCTCACCCATGAACACGAAGATCACATAGACAGTGAAGGCGCGGAAAAGATCTCCGCTGAGTCGGTTATAGTAGCGCACCGGGGCCTTCGGCGACTTCTGGAAAAACGCGGGCTTCACGGTTGCAGGCTGCTGGCCTGGGGCGAAGAGACGCGGGCTGAATTCGGGCCCCTGTCGGTGACGGTTCGCGCGGTACCGGCGGTTCACGCGGCCGTGCCCGGGCTCGGCAGATATATCGGCAACGGAAACGGGTACGTGTTGAAAATTTCGGACAACACCGGGGCTCTGACCCTGTATGTCACAGGCGATTCCGTATTCAAAAAACGGAGGATCAGGGGAGTCATCCCGGAGAAAATCGACATCGTCATCGCCAATGCGGGGGCGGCAAGGGTGGGAACGGGACTTTTGGGGAAATTGATCGGGCGCATTACCAACGGATCCAGGGATATCTGCAGGATGGCGGCATTTTTCAAGCCAAAAGCGGTGATCCCGGTTCACTGGGGGACCTTTTCCCATTATATGGAGATTTTTCCGGACAACATAAATGCGGGAACGGTAAGGAGAATGAATCCGGGTGATGTTATGGAAATTGTGACTGAAGGGCCGTCATGACGGCGGAGTGGATTTATCTTTTCGCGGCAGGGCTCTGCGAGATCGGCTGGCCCCTGGGCCTGAAAATGTCCCAGGCATCGAGCCACAGGGCGCTGTGGATTCTTTTTGCGGTGGCGGGCCATGGGGCTGAGCGGCCTGTTTCTGTGGTTTGCGCAGAAAAGCATTCCCATCGGGACCGCCTACGCGGTGTGGACGGGAATCGGCGCCGCCGGCACATTTATTCTGGGGATTCTGATGTTCAGGGACCCGGCATCGCTCCTCAGGATACTTTCGGTCCTGCTTATCATCGCCGGCATTGTCGGCCTGAAACTGTCTCACTGAACTGAATCATGAAAAACGGGAAGCGTATCGCCCCTGATGAAATCGTTTGTCTCTTGCCCGATGCATGGAACTCCGAACGATGAACGTGAATGGCACACATATAATCAGACTCATCGGCACCGAAGACGGACTTGCGGCATGCGCGGAAGTGATACGCAGGTCTTTTGCCGCCGTAGCTGACGTCCTGGGGATCACCGCGGAAACGGTCCCGGCTCATCCGGCCTTCATAGACTCCGGATCGCTCGTTGAGGCGCATAACCGGGGGGTCCGGTTTTTCGGTTTATTCGACGAAGGCCGGCAGATCGGCTGTGTCGCCGTGGAAAGGGACGCAAAGGGAATTTCTTTCATCAAACGGTTGTCGGTGCTCCCGGAATGCCGGCGTTCCGGGTACGGGAAATCCCTCCTGGACCACGCGGCAGGGGTGATACGTGAGATGGGCGGGAACGCTGTGTCGATCGCCATGGTTGAAGATGACCGTGCGCTGAAAAGGTGGTACCTGGACTACGGATTCAGGGAAAAGGAGGTCAGGGAGTTTCCCCATCTCCCCTTCAGGGTCTGTTTTATGGAAAAACCGCTTTAGGCGCCGCGCCGCCGCATCGGATTCTGAGGTGTTTTTTTATTCCGGTATGGCCGGGTTTCCGAAATTTTCGTTGATGGATACGGGGATATTTGAAATCTATCACCATGCGGACGCGGCGGCAGGGCCGCGCCGGAAATGTCGCCCCAGGCGGGGCCTCG
Organism: Spirochaetota bacterium; assembly: GCA_041737965.1. Classification (GTDB taxonomy): domain Bacteria; phylum Spirochaetota; class UBA4802; order UBA4802; family UBA5550; genus JAFGJK01. The sequence continues at coordinate 43,106 of JBGSQT010000042.1, forward strand.
AGGTTTGCGATGATCTATATGATAGCCGGATTTGTGGTTTTCTTTCTCCTTCTCATCGTATCAAGGATAATAAACGAACGGAACGTGAAAAAGCTGGACCCGGCAAGCAAGGCGAAGCTTGCCGACGCATTTTCAAAATTCAGGAAATACAGCCTGATCCCGGTCGTGGCGCTGATTCTGGTCTATTTTCTGCTGATACAATTCGTGGGAAATCCCCTGATGCTGTACCGAGTGCTTCTCGGCATCATGCTCTGCTACATACTGGTCCTTAACGGGGCCGTGATCGTGAAATTGAAGTCTTTGGGGATGCCGGGGAACGTCGTGTTCGGGTATGTGGCAACGTCGGTGGTCAAACTCGCGGGTCTTCTTGTGTTCTTCTGGGTGATGTATTCGTATCACGCGTGATATCGCGCCCGAATGAATAATTGTTGACTCCCGGTCCCGATCTGCGGTTACAATGGGCGTATACAAGGAATTCTCCGCCGATAATTCCCCGAAAGGAGGATCAGTTCATGGCGTCATTCGGTTTTAAAAAGGCGATCATCGCAGTTCTCGCCGCCGCTGTAATCGCCCCGAGCGGGTATTTCGCCGGGACCGGGCTGCTGGCGGACGGAAGGGAGATAATCTTCGCCACCACCACGAGCACCCAGGATACCGGGCTTCTGGACGTGCTGGTGCCGATTTTCCAGAAACAGACGGGTTATTTCGTGAAGGTGATCGCGGTCGGCTCGGGGCAGGCCATGGCGCTGGGGGAGCGGGGCGAGGCGGACGTGCTTCTGGTGCATTCTCCGGACGCGGAAAAAAAATTCGTGGACGGCGGGTTCGGGGTGAACAGAAGGATCGTGATGCACAACGATTTCGTGATCCTCGGGCCGGCGGCCGATCCGGCGAAAATTCGCGGACTGAAATCGGCCTCACTGGCCTTTAAAAGCATCGCCCGTTCCAACGCGCTCTTTATGAGCCGCGGCGACAGGTCCGGAACGCACGTGAAAGAACTGAAGCTGTGGCAGGAATCGGGCGCCGGGCCTGAAAAGGGGAAATGGTACCAGGAGACAGGCCTCGGCATGGGGCACACGCTGAACGTATCTTCGGAGAAACAGGCCTATACCATTTCCGACCGGAGCACCTATCTTTCCCTGAAAAAAAACCTCCAGCTCTCGGTGCTCCTGGAAGGGGACCCCGCGCTGTTCAATGTCTATCATATCATAGAAGTGAATCCGGATAAATGGAAATCCGTGAACGCCGAGGGCGCCAGGGCCTTTTCTAACTTTTTCGTGTCCCGTGACACGCAGAAAATAATCGGGGACTTCGGCAGGGAAAAATTCGGCACGCCGCTGTTTTATCCGGACGCGGTGAAGTGACATGGACCTCATGGCCAACGGGTTTGCCGAGGCGCTGCGACTCTTCGCTTCGGCTGACAGGGAAATCGTCGACATCACGATCCTTTCCCTGAAGGTGTCCGGCGGCGCCACCCTTATCAGCGCCGTTTTCGGCGTCGCCGCGGGCGCGGCGCTGGCGCTGAACAGCTTTCCCGGAAAGCGGGTGATCGTGGGGATTGTCAACACCGGGATGGGGCTCCCCCCCGTGGTGGTGGGGTTGTGGGTGACGCTCTTCATCTGGCGGAGCGGCCCCGCGGGACAACTCGGGCTTCTCTACACGCCCACGGCGATAGTGGTGGCCCAGGTTATCATCGCCCTCCCCATAATTACCGGCATTTCACTCGCGGCGATTCAGAACATTCCGGAAAAGCTGCGTTTCCAGATTCTCGCGCTCGGTGCCGGAAGGGTGCGGTATCTCATGCTTCTGGTCCGTGAGGCGCGGCTTCCGCTGCTGGCCGGGATCATGGCCGGGTTCGGCGGCGCCCTGTCGGAAGTGGGCGCCTCGATCATGGTGGGGGGCAACATCCGGGGATACACCCGGGTGCTCACCACGGCGACGGTCATGGAAACGGGAAGGGGAAATTTCGAAACGGCCATCGCACTGGGCCTTATACTGCTGACGGTGGCGTTTGTCATCAATTACGGTCTCACCGCAATCCAGCAGAGGATTCGATCCTGATATAATGGGAAGGATACTTGAAGCGCACGGCCTCAGGGCGGACAGGCGCGCCATGCCGGTCCTCAGGGTCGGCGAGTTTTATCTCGACGAGGGTGAATTCCTTTCCCTGGTGGGCCCCAACGGGTCGGGGAAGACCACGCTGATTCTCGCACTGCTCCGCCTGATCCCACTGCGCGAGGGGACCGTGCTCTTCCGCGGGAAGGAGATCGGACGGATATCCCCCGCGCACCGGTACCGCAGGAGCTTCGCCGCGGTGTTCCAGGACGCGCTGCTTCTTAACACGACGGTGTATGAGAACGTGGCCGAGGGGCTCCGGATCCGCAGGACAGGGCGGAGGGAGACCGATCTTGCGGTCATGAAAAACCTCGAGCGTTTCGGAATATCGCATCTGAAATCAAGAAACGCCGCCCGCCTATCCGGAGGTGAGTCCCAGAGGGTGTCCCTGGCCAGGGCCTTCGCCCTTTCCCCCGAGATACTGTTCCTGGACGAGCCCTTCGCGGCCCTGGACGCGCCGACAAAGGAGACGGTCATCCGTGATTTTGAAACGGCACTCAAGGAATCCCCCGCCGCCGTGATCATGGCCACGCACGACATGGGCGAGGCGCTCCGGCTTTCCCGAAGGGTGGCGGTGATGCGCGAAGGCTCGATCCTGCAGACAGGCGTCCCGGAAGAGCTGATGCGGCGCCCTGCCGACGAGTTTGCGGCCGCATTTTTCGGATACGAGACCATCCTTTCCGGCATTGTCAGCGGGACCTTTGACGGTTCCTTCACCGTATCCGTGAACGGCAGGACAGTGGAGATCGCCGGTGAGGCCGGGGCCGGCTCTCTGGTCACCTTCTCCATCAGCCCGGAAAACATCATGTTGTCCGGCGGTCCGGTGGGAACGGTGAGCGCGAGGAACACCTTTCAGGGGCGGATCGAGAGGATCATACTTGCCGGGTTTTATTACCGGGTGCGGGTGGATTGCGGTTTCCCCCTGGTGTCCTACATCACCGGGCATTCCATGGAGCTGATGAAACTGCGGGAAGGCGGCGAAATCTACGCGACATTCAAGTCCACGGCGGTGCACGTGCTTCAGGTGCGGTGAGATCCTGGAAAAAGGAGGAGGATATCGGCTTCTGCAGGAGAGTGATGGATCTTGCGCGGACCGGGGCGGTCAGCGGTGTTTCAGCACCAGAAGCGTGACGTCGTCGTCTATGGTGACGCCGGCGCCGGCACCTGCGAAATGATCCATCATCCTCCGGGCGATCTCCTCCGCGGTCTGGGATGAGGGGCCCAGAGCGATAATTTCGTCGAAAACGCCGGTATCGGCCAGCGATTGGTTGCGGTGAAAATTCCTGTCCCTGTCATAGTATTCGAACACGCCGTCGGTGAAGAGCACCAGCGCGTCCCCCGGATTGAACTCATACGCGCGGTCCTCGTAGGATATTTCATCCGTCAGGCCGATGATGGGGCCCCTGATTTTCACCGGCGCCGCGCCGGACCGCGAGAGGAGAAACTGACCGGGATGTCCCGGAGTCGTCATGGTAACGCTGCCGGCGACGGTGTCGATATCGGCAAGCACGCAGGTAAAGACGATCTGGTAGTCCCTGAAAAACATCACGAATCGCCTGTTCAGGTGGTTTACAACATCGGCCGGCGCGGCAAGTGTTTCCTTTACCACCGCGTACTCCGAAAGGATTTTTACCGTGTTCAGGGACGCGTTGATTCCGTGGCCCGTGGCGTCCGCAAGGAACACCCGCAGTACTCCGGGCCTCACCTCGAAGATATCGTAGATGTCGCCGCCGATCTGAAGGAGAGGGCGGTAATGCACGTATGAATCGATGGCGGGCACGCTCATGCCGTGGGTCATGAGCTTCATCTGAAACTGGCGCGCAATGTCAAGGTCATCCCGGATGATGTGCTCCCATTCCGCCATCTGGATCGCCGATTCCTTGAGGGCGACGCTCCTCTGAAACAGGTTGCTTATTGAGTCCCTGTCCATTCTCAGTTCGTTCACCACCGAGCGCTCCATGTCCAGCATGTGTTTTATTGCAAGCTGGTTTTCGATGCGCATGAGCAACTCGTTACGGTTAAATGGCTTGGTGATGTAGTCGTTGGCTCCTGTTTTGAACCCCTTCACAAGGTCGGAAGCCTGGTCTCGCGCGGTGACCACGATGATTGGCAGGCGCTCCCCCTCCTTCATGGAGCGGATCTTTTGGCACACCTCGAAACCGCTCATGCCCGGAAGCATCAGGTCCAGGAGCACCAGATCGATTCCGGTGTCCTGTATCTTCTGCAGGGCCTCCGGCCCGTCAGCGGCGGTGACGATTTTGTGGCCCGCCCTGGCGCACAGAGCGCCCAGGACCTTCAGGTTCACCGGGTCGTCGTCCACTGCCAGGATGACCGCCTGGGAACGGGCCGGCATAATTTCCTGAAAAATTCCCGGATCCGGGAATTCGTTTTCAGCAAGTCCCTGCATGAGCGCTGTTTCGGACATTCCCCCGCGCATGGGAAATTCCGCTGAAGAGGTTTTCTCGATGCCCCGAATGACCGGCCTGACCGGGAGAGTGAAGGTGAAGGCACTTCCTTCTCCGATTCTGCTTTCCGCGGTGACGGTGCCGCCGTGCAGTTCGACAAGCCGTTTTGAAATGGCGAGCCCAAGTCCCGCGCCGCCGGCCTTCTGCGTGTCCGGATCGGCGGCCCGTTCGAAAGGTGAGAAAATACGTTCCATGTCCTTTCCCGATATACCGGGTCCGGTGTCCTCAACTGTCACCGCCACCATGTCGTCGCCGTGCCGCCGGGCCCGCACGGTCACAGTGCCCCGGTCTGTGAACTTTACCGCGTTCCCCACGAGGTTCATCAGTATCTGGCGCACACGGTCCGGATCGGCGCGAATTTTCGGAATGTCCTCGATTACATCGGTTATCCGCACCTCGATATCCCTCACGGTGGGTCTGATCAGCGATATGACGGTTTTTATGGCGCTGCCCAGATCCATTTCACGGATCAACAAATCCGCCCTTCCGGCGTTCAGCCTGCTGAAGTCCAGTATGTCGGACACAAGCCTGTTGAGCTGTGACGCGCTCTGCCGGATCAGGCCGATGCTTTCGAGCTGTTCCTCATTCACAGGGCCTAGGGACCCGTCCGCGATGGATTCGGACAGGCCAATGATGCCGTGAAGGGGTGTGCGAAATTCATGGGAGGTTGTGGCAAGGAAGTCGTCCTTCATCCTGTCCAGGACCTTCAAGTCTTCGTGGGATTTTTCGAGGTCGGTGTGGACTTTTGCGAATTTATGAATCAATAATAATGAAAAACAAAGATTCATTATAAAAAACCCTTCTGACATATAACTGGGGATCGATAATACTCCCATATAGCGAAGGGCTCCGAGCAATACCACGATTATCAGCACGGATATTCCGCACGCCACATATATCGCGAAGGGTTTCTTCTCTCGAATTGAACGTATAACGAGATAAGAAAAATATCCGGCCGAGATAAAAGAGCTCAGTGAGAAAGGATTAAATATATAGACATTAAAAAAATAGTTTGTACCGTCGATGAGAAAATTGAATGGAGGTATGAGCAATAATATTGAATAGAAGCTTATCAATGCCAAAGAAAATTTGTTTAGCTTATAGCCGTATAGAGAATGAAGAAACAGGATTGTCATTAGAAAGGAGAGGATTCCACCCCAATAAGTAAAAAACACATATACTAAATAATCATCAATAATATAATTACCCAGACCGCTGTATCCTGTTATCCACATGCTCAAAGACAGGCATAACAATGAATAGTATAAATAGAATAAGTCTTTTTTTCGTAGCAGGAATTGCATAAAAAAATACGCGAAAAGGAAAATCATAACAATAGAGAGGGTACCGTTTATCAAAATAAAACGCGTCCAATATCTGGTGATTTCAAAGACGTTGCCCATGGCGAGTCCCTGAATCATACCGCTGAATCCGTCCAATTCAAAAGCCCTGAACGCCAGGACGTTGACGCCCTTTTTTATTTCTTCACTTGGAATTATTACTAATTGCGGTTTTGCGATTGTGTGCGGGGCTTTCCCATCCATAACAGGATTTGTCTCGCCAATGAATTTACCGTTAAAGTATAATTGGATCGCCCTGTTATGACGAGGAATGAAGAGCGCGTAATCGGCCTGTTCAGGTATGTCCAGATATAACCGATACCAGGCGGGACCTCTGAAATCCTTCAGGCCGGGGATCGTACGCCACATTTTATACAGCCGTGTTGTTATCCATCCGTTCGTATCGATGTGTTCCTTGGAAAATTCAAGGCTATCATCAGCCTTAAAATACCATTTATTGTTCTCCTCATTGATTAAATTCAATTTTGTACTGCTGATAGCAGTGGTATAAATTTCACTATTTTGGGAATTAGCGGGGAAGGAAAACAACAATAAGATAATGAGCAGACAATATTTCATTGTTTTTGTATCGATATGTATTAAACGTGAATATATGCGCTTAATTAAAAAAGATATTCTTGTAAGATATTAGTAGTCTTTTGCTTTTATATCTTCCAGCATCCTACTCTTGTTTTCCAGAATTCTCATGCATTCGTCATCAGTTACCACATATTCCTTTTTCTTGAACCAATTCATGAGTTCAGTAAGAGAAGGGTCCTTCTCCTCAAGATATTTCCTGAATTCTATTCTTAAAGATTCTTCATGTGAGGCCATAACTATAAAATTGATAATATTTTTCATGGTTTTTCCTCCTGAGTCAGGCTACTCAATAGTGATCAAATTATTATGTCAACTGTAATTTAGACTTAGACGTAACCATTTTCCACTGAGATGAAACAATTTAGCGGATGAAAAAGTGTTTGAAATATAGCAGTAGCGCGCGTACCGTATTTGAAAGCCGGCTGATCGATCGAATATTTGATGACCCATATCGGGGAGGAGGGCGTGGACACATGACTGTACAAAAATCCTACGCACAGCTCTGCGCGAAGATGGGACTTCCCAATTCAGAAAGCCTTATAAAAATTTGGAAGACACTCTGTGATTCCCGGGAGGCCGACGTCGCTGCCGCACTTCCCGGTACCGCGGGGGAAATTGCGGAAAAAACAGGTTTCCCAGCCGGTGAAATCCAGGGTATCCTGGATTCGCTTTTCCAGAAGGGCGCGGTGTTCAAGTCCGCGGGCGGCGCCGGAGTCTACAAGCTTGCAAAAAATATCGTGCAGTTCCACGATTCGAGCCTTCTGTGGGCTGACGCCGACGATGAATTCATGGAGCTGTGGAAAACCGTCATGGACGTCGATTTTCCCGGAATGATGAGGGGCCTTCCTCCGGAAATGCGGCTCCCCTCGTTCATGCGGGTCATACCGGTGAACGAGACACTGGAATCGCGGAGCGGCGTGCTCCCCTACGAGGCCTGCGCCGAGCTGATCCGCGGTTCGGAAAAACTCGCGGTGGTCAAGTGTCCCTGCAGGCTCAGCCAAAAAAACTGCGACGCCCCGCTGGAGACATGCATCCAGATCAACCGCGGCGCCGAATACGCGCTCGACCGGGGCCACGGCAGGGAGATCGCGAAGGAAGAAGCGCTGGAGATATTGCGGACGAGCGAAGAGGCGGGTCTTGTGCACATGACGGAAAACCGCGGTTTCGGCAACGCCATCTGCAACTGCTGCGAATGCTGCTGCGAGATGTTCCGTCTCGCAAAAAGCACCGGGAAGCAGTGGATTCTGTCTCCGAGCCGTTACCGGGCCGCCGTGGACGCGGCCCTGTGCACCGCATGCGGTGTCTGCGCCGAACGGTGCCCGGCCGATGCGATCGCCGTCGGCGACACCGCAGCGATCGGCGAAGACCAGTGCCTCGGGTGCGGGCTTTGCATTGCAATATGTCCCATACAGGCGATAACAATGGAACAGGTAAGGCCGGAGGAGCATATTCCGGCAAAGTAGGACATGTAAAGGGTGTCAGTTGTATCAGATGGCTGATTTCCCCCTCCCCCGTTTTCTGGGAGAGTATAGATTTTAACATACTGTAAAGGGTAGAATGATGAAAAAGATTGTGTTGATACCATTGGGATTTATTCTTCTGCTGATCGCGAGCGTTTCTGTCTTTCTTTTGCTCAAAGCGCATCAGGTGGACGCCGGAAGGGGGGAGATGAACAGGCTGCTCGACGGGACGGTGTTTCCGAAGCTTCTGAACGTCGGCACTGTTGAGAATCTCACGATACTGCCCCTGATCGATTATTACACTGACGATAAAAATCTGGCCACCGAAGCGGGGGTCTCCTACCTGGTAAAGGCGGACGACAGGGTGATCCTGATGGATGTCGGGTTCAACAGGGACGGTGTCCACCCGTCGCCCCTTCTCCGAAACATGAAGGCGCTCAACGTCGATCCCGGGCGCATCGACATGATATTCATCTCCCACATCCATCCGGATCACGTTGGGGGGATGGCTGAAATGAAAAAGGGGGAGTTTTCCCTGTCACGGGGCCCGGTGAGCCTCGGTAAAATTCCCGTCTATTCCCCCGGCCCCCTGATCCCATCGAAATGGAATCCAGGTCCCGAGGTTGAAATAATCGCGGGGCCGAAGGTGATCGCCCCCGGAATCGTCACTCTGGGGGTGATTCCCCGGTACCTCTACTTTTTCGGGAAAACGGATGAACAGGTGCTGGCGATAAACCTGAAAGGGAGGGGGATCGTGCTGGTGGTGGGATGCGGCCATCCCACCATTGAAAGGATCATCGAAAGGACAAAAATGCTTTTTGACCGGCCAATATACGCAATCGTCGGCGGTCTTCATTTTCCTGTCAAAGGCGGGAGGAGCTATATGGGGCCGATCAACGTGCAGTATGTAGTGGGCGCGGACAGGGCCCCCTGGAACGGGCTCGATGAGAGGGATTTGGACAGCGCCATTGGGGCGATAAAAAAGGAGAGGGTCAGAGCCCTATCGCTATCGCCCCATGACAGCTCCGACTGGAGCATGGAAAAATTTATGCGCGCTTTCGCGAATGAATGGCGTTTCCTTAAGGTCGGCAGGGAGATCGTCCTGTAGACGGGCCTTTAAAGGCCCATGACATACCACCTGCCGCGGTGAAGCTTCAGCACCACGTCATCGCGGCTGACCGGACCGTCGGTACCTTTTCGGAGCATGAAGCCCACTTCGGCGATTTCACCGTGTATCCGTTCTCCTGATATCCTGTATTCACGCCGATCAAGTTCTCCGGACAGCGAGGTAAAGGACTCTTCCCACCCGCGCGCATCCGGGTGCATAAGGGTTTGCGCATCGTGGATGTTTCCCGCTTTCGCCGAATCCAAAAACGCGATCGCCACAAGCACCGGTGACACGTCGTATTCACGGACCTGACTGCACCGGCAACCCTGTGTCAGGAGCAGCGGTAGAATCACGATAATTCTGATTATTTTTGGCATAATTGTCCTGTCTTGAAAGCCATATACACCCCAGGTCTGGTAATATTTTCGACAGAAATCACGATAAAATCAAAAAAAAGCCGCCGGAAGAGGCCGGCGGTTTTTTTTTTGAAAGGAATAGTATAGTGGTATTTAAATAATTATCAACCAGAACCGACCGCGCTGATGCCAATTACACGGTGATTTACCGTACATTTTTGACGAAAAAATCAGCGACCCGGGTTTCAATATACGCGGGATCCGCCTGCCATGCCTCCGCATGCGATGTGCAATTATGGGTCCAGAGTTGTTTCGGTTCCCCGGCGTTTTTCATCAATCGCGTGGCATGAGAATAAGGGATATAGGGATCAGTCTTGCAATGCATGATAAAAATAGGTCTCGGTGAAATCTTTCCAATGACTTTTTCCGGACTGATATCTTCCACTCTTGAATCCGAGCGAACTTCAAAAAATTTAAACATTAGGTCCACGATGGGAAATCTCGGCAAACCGTAATCTCTTTTCGCCATTTGCACTATTAAGTCCTCAAAATCCGCATATCCCGCCTCGAAGACACCCGCCATGATGCGCAGATCTTTTGACATAGCCATTATTCCGGAAGCGCTTCCCATTGAAACGCCAAAAAGCCCGATTTTATGAATTCCTTTTATTTTATCAAGGTAATCGATCGCAGAAATTACGTCGTTTTTTTCGTGATACCCCATTGATATCGGCGCTGTATCACTCTCACCGCTGTGTCTGAGATCAAACACCATTGTATTGAAACCTTTCTTGTTGAGAGATTTGATCCATCGCAATCCTTCATGACGCGTAGCGCCGTGACCGTGAACCAAGAGAACAGCCTTATTTGACGCTTTTGCAGGAATATACCACCCTTTAAGTGTCAACCCGTCAGCTGATTTAAAAGATACATTTTCAAAATCAAGGCCAAGCTCGGAGGGATCGCCGCAATACTTGAAATGGTCCTGAGGGCATGGTTTTTTTTTCGGATCAATGATCTGGGAGGAAAAATACCAGGCCCCGGCTATGGGGATAAGGAGTAAGAATAAGATAACAGGGATAACTATTTTTTTCATAATAAGATTACCTCGTAATAATAATGAAAAAACCTTTCCGGCCAGGGTACGCGAAGAGGCCGGGAAATGATTCAGTAGATGTACATTCATTTTAACTGAACCGTAATATCTTATTTAGATGAAATAGTTATTAATTACAACAAAAAAACAATTTAATCTCTGCAGCTATTTAAGCGAATGTTTATTTATTACAAATATCGACACTGCTTCTGATTGAGTACTACAGATTCTACATAGTTATCGCTGTTATTGGTGAGTTTATAAGCTGTTCGCTTTTTGCAAAGGAGGAATTAAATTCTGATCGATGCTTAAAACGGCGGTCACTTTGGGTGATACCGAAATTATAAAATTTTTCTTGGTAAGTAGCATTAGATTCAGCAGGCTAGTGTTACGTAATTAACTGCATTTATGAATCAAGGGCAGATATGAAAACTAATCAAAAAAGTGAAAATTTGCAATGATATGCATGGCATTATATGAAGAGCATATAGTACATTTTGGGTTATAAAATATTGCTGGAGAATGATTATAGAATTAGCTTTTCAAAATTAAATGGGTACCCCCAATAGATTCTCCAGCATATTACATTATGAATGGTTTCATTTATCAGAATATAATTATTAAATAGATAGTTATCGCTATCATCATTTATTGGCTTTAATATTTTCGAAAAAAACTGATTTATTGCTTCTGAAAGTAAAGATGATACCGAATGTTTTAAAAATCTTCTGGAATCAATAAAAATTTCGTAATCTCGTTGTATTAAACTCACATGTATTATTTCCATAGAGGTCTTGCTGTCATTTTTTTGGTATTTGATCCTTCCTGTAGGTGGTTGAGTGGTGATATTACGCTCAATAAATGTTTTTATTGCGCGAATTACGGTCTCTGAAATAGTTAATCCAGATTTACTCGCCGCATAATATAGCATTACTTTCCTGTTAGAGGTGATACTTAATGTTGTCTTTATTTTCAATTTTATCTCCCTTTTTATAAATCAACGATTTGGTTGGGAGAAAAGTGAGATATTTGTGTTTAAATAATGCTTTCAGTATAATTGATAACGTCTTACAAGTTTTTTATGGAGATAAGAACTGATATTTTTTTATGAATATCTTATTCTCTAAAAAATTATTAAAAAATTTGTGTTTGCCTAAAAATGTCTGTCTATCACACTTGCCATAATATTTTTTAGAGGGATAACTATGAAGAAATTAATTCCAATTATGATTATTATCTTTTTTGGATCTGTAAGTTTTGCACAGAATCATCCAGGAATGGGAAGGAAACACCAGGGAAAAAAAGCCTGTTCCATGGAATGTCCTGGAATGAAAGGGAAAATGGGCGGAATGGATATGCATTGCGGTTGCATGGGTTTGATGATGTGCAATAACGACATGATGCTGGAAAACCTTGGGCTGTCCGAACCGAATCGGGCAGCAATCAAGGAAACAGTCGAAAAGATGCGAAAAGACATGATGGATATGCACAATCGTTTAAGGGATGCCCAAAAGGCATTGAACGATGAATACTCCAAAAAAGATATAAACGAGGGGACAATCGGCGAGTTGAACCGCAAAATCGTGGAACTCCACTCGGCAAAGATGGAGATGATGCTGAATGCCAGAAAATCGATCATGATGCGGCTCACACCGGAACAGCGGGCGAAATTTTCCTGTTCCATGAACTGTAAAATGAACCGCAAGAGGATGGGGAAATAATCCCGGAAAACTTTTGGAATCAAAATGGACCTGATAGTTATCGCCGCAGCGGCGGCCGGCCTCGGTTTTCTGCATACCGTCATGGGGCCCGATCATTATGTCCCCTTTGCTGTAATTGCTCGTTCGAGGGACTGGTCTCTTGCGCGGACAATCGGTATTACCGCAGTGTGCGGCATCGGGCATATCGCCGGTTCCGTGATCCTGGGCCTTGTCGGTATAGCCCTGGGCACCGCGGTCACCGGCATTGTTGAAATCGAATCCTTTCGGGGCGATCTGGCCGCATGGATTCTTATCGCTTTCGGTTTCACCTATGCGGTCTGGGGATACTGGAAGGCCATCAGGGGGAAGCCCCATTCCCATCCCCATGAGCATACCGGGGGCGGCCATGATCATCCCCACGGTCATGAAATGACTTCCCACGTTCATGTCCATGACGACGGCTCCCGGGTCAGTCTGACTCCCTGGGTTCTTTTTGCGATATTCGTATTCGGCCCCTGCGAGCCCCTTATACCCCTGCTTTTTTATCCCGCGGCAAGGGGGAACGCGGCAGGGGCGATCCCGGTCGCAGCCGCTTTTGGAATCGCCACAATCCTCACCATGATTGCGGCGGTGACGCTTTCAGTGTACGGATTGAAAAAGGTTCCTTTCAGAGGCCTTGAAAAGTATTCGCACTGTTTCGCCGGCATCGCCATTCTGTTATGCGGCGTGGGAATCGCCTTTCTGGGACTGTAGCCTCCGATAACGGCTAACGCTAAAAACCGGAATAATTGAAAAAAAATGTTGATTAAATATCAATTCGATGCGTTTATTAATTAATCAATAAACGAGTCCCAAAAGGTGCGGCCCATGAGAGTGAAATGCATAGTCTTTTCGATGCTTTTCCTGTTTTCCACTTCATGTTTTTATATTACCGGAAAAGGAGGCGACGCCAAAGTTCTCCTGTCTATTTGGAGCAGAGTGCCTGCAAACGTTGCGAAGATCCACGTCGCGGTATGCGAAGGCGCCATTTCTTCAGACACGGTCCTGAACGTGCAGACTTTTGAACCCGGATCCATGATTACAGTGACCGCACCGGCCGGCGCAGCAAGGATAATGTATGTGGTGACTGAGGATTATCAGGGATATATTAATTATAGCGGCGCTTCAACGCCGGTGGATCTGGAATCAAACAGTGAAACCGCGCTTGTTGCTGTGCAGTTAGTATCATTCGGAAATGTTGATGTTCTCAATAATCCCACTTATACGACGCTTAACATTACCTGGTCAGCCAATTGGTATGAGGAATATGAAATTCAAAGAAATATTGGCGCTTCTTCTGCTCCGACTGATGCTCAATATACAAACTTAGTTACCACAAAAGCAAAATCGTATTCTGACTATCTTGTCGATATATCCTTTTCAAATTATTGGTATCGTGTACGGTGCTATTCTGTAATATTCGGGAAATATACACAATGGCGTCTTGATACAGTAGGTACACCTGCTCCATATTCTAGAGTGTAATATAATTTTAGATAAATCCCCAAGTGGGGAAGCTCTATACAGCGAGTTAGATGCTTCTAATAAATGTCTTTAGATAAAGATACGAAATCTTCCATCACCCCTTCACGCTCCCGTATTCCTCAAAACACATTTTCTCTATCGCCACAAGGTTCCTGAAAGCGTCGGTGAAATCGATCGCACCGGTGGTGAAGAGTCCGTGGCCCCAAACTATCGCGCCCCTGCCCTTGAGCGCCGGGGGGAGGGTATTGCACAGGCCCGTCGGACCGGTCCCCACCTCGCCCGGCACTACCGGCACGTCGCCGATAAAACGCTTTCTGTCGCAGGAGAGGTGACATTTCCCCCTCAGGGAACACGATTTCTCGCCGCAGAGCATGGACATAATTACTGAAAATTTTGGGTGGCCGTGCAGTATCGTGCGGCGGTCCGTGCCTGTGTACACGCCCCGGTGCGCCGAAAGTTCGCTCGATGCGGTGATCCCTGCTGTTGACGAATTGTCCATGGGGCACAGGTCGATCAGCCCCGCCAGCTCGTCCATGGAACTTCCGGTCTGGCTGATGAGGATGCCGTTGCCGAAGCGGCACGAAATGTTCCCGAAAAACGAGTCCACCATTCGGGAGCGTATTGTAAGCAGGCCCGCTTCAGCCATCGCCTCCATCGCCCGCCCCGCCTCTTCAAAGGGCCCGGTAATGACCGGAGATTCATCGAAGTTGTTGATAAATTGGCCGTAGGAGCGCACCGTTTTTTCAGCGATATCGCCGTAGGCCTGAACAGCATCCGGTGAAAGCCCCTCAGGGGAGGCGAAATCCGCAAGCAGCTTTACATAGCAGGAAAAGCAGACTGAGCTGTAGGTGACGAAGGCCTGCTCCGGGCTCACGGTGCCGAAGGTGAGTATGCCGCGGTCACGGACTATGACCGACTTCCTGCGTCTCAGGGCGGCGATAACAATGTCCGGTTCCATGTCCCGGACAACCGGTATATCATGAAGGAAGGTCCGGGATTCCGTGTCCTGGGGCCCGATCCTTCCATCGTAGCCGGCGCCGTGTTCCGCCAGTGCGTTGATTATGGAAAAATAGGGCTCCGCGGGCCGTGAGAAAAGGATACTGTTGATGTTCAACCCCGCGATTATCCGCTCCAGCGCCTTGATTTCGTCCGCGTCCCTGTTCCAGATGGTCACCGCGTCCAGGCCCCCCAGCACCGGCGCGCCTGGTTCGCAGAGCCCCTGGTCGGAGAGCTTCCGCGAATATTTGTCGAGAAGAGATATCATTTCAGCCCGAGCTCCACGGTTTTGGCCGCAGAGGGCATCCCCTCTCCGTCGAGTCCGCGGATTGCGTGATAGTTATCCCTCGATTCAAGAAATTCTTTACGGTCCAGGGGGCGGACCACGATGCCGTACCCGGTGGAGCCCTCTTCACGGAAAAACCTGTCCGGAAGGTCGTCCTGTTTCGCGGTAAAACCGTTGTTCCAGTTGATAATCAGCTCCTGAAAACAGATCCTTTCTCCGATCTTCAGGAGCCCCTGCGCGTCGGTCTGCGTCCCGGTGGCCCCGTAATAGGCCCGGGCGTATTCCTCCAGACCCGCCGCGAAAAAAATGAATTTACACGCGGTCAGGGAATCAACCGCACCGTTTACGTCCTCCGAAAGCTTGATGATTCTGGCCTTGCCGCTGAAGCTGAACCGGTCCGTGGCCACCGGTTTTCGTAGTATCTCGTGGGAGATGGGGTAGGCCCGCAGATGACATCCGCCCCGAGTTGATACCGCGTATGCCAGCGCCATGCCGTAGGCGCCCCTGGGATCGTACGCCGGGAGCTCCAGCCCTTTTACCGATATGGACGCGCCCTCGTTCCCCTTTTCACGGGCGTACCGCAGGGACCCCAGCTTGAGGAGTCCGCCCTCGCCCCGGGACGCGGCGATGTCTTCCAGAAGGCCCGTAATTTCCCCCGGTGTGAGCCGTTTTCCCTTCAACTCGCTGTAACAGGCAAGAGTGGAAGCGGCCGATATCGTGTCCATCCCGGCCTCGTTGCAGATCCTGTTTGCCTCCATCACCGCGTCCGTGTCGTCGTTCAGCAGAAGGGCGCTGAAATGGGACATGGTCTCGAACTCCGGTATGGCCCGCCCCAGGCTGTCCTTTTTTTTGCATAAAACCTGGCAGCCGCTGCACCCTGTTTTTTTTGAGCCATACTTTTTCATGTAAGCAAAGGCGTTCATCTGTTCAGCGGGACCGAAAAAGGTCTTTCTAAAATTGTCCGTGGGCATCATGCGCCGGGAATTAATCAGATCGTATATCGCCCCTGTGCCGAATTCTGCTATGCCCAGGTCCCCTTTCAGGACCGGCGATGCCGACACCAGCCTGAGAATTTCCTCCTTTGCCCTGGCGAGCTCGGACGCGTCGTGGATTTCAGTGCGGCCGGTCCCGGACACCGCAACATATTTCAGGCCCTTCGCCGCCATCACCATTCCGAGCCCGGTCCTCCCGGCGAAAAAATGGCCGTCCACGGCGATATTCGCGAAAAGGCATCCCCTGTCCGCCGCAGTTCCGGTAACTGCCGCTGAAACCGTGGACGGAAATTCCGCCATTATCGAAGATACCGGCTTGTTCAAAAAACGCGAGGCGTCGTGAAGGGTGATGTTTCCGTCCTCGATGAGGATTCCCCGGGGTGAGCCGCTTCTACCGGTTATGATGATTCCGTCCCACCCGGCCCGTTTCAGCCGGGTCCCGAATCGCCCCCCCACGGAGGTGTCGCCGACGGTGCCGGTAAGGGGGGAACGGGACATCACGGTCATCCGCCCCGAGGTTGGTGATGGGGTGTCCACCAGAGGGCCGGTCATGAAGATGAGGGGCATCTCTTCTGAAGCCCAGTCTGATGACGCGGCGCCTTTTAAAAAGTAACCGGCCAGCCCCCGGCCGCCGAGGAATTGTTCATACAGCGCTCCGGAGGGGGAGATTGTTCCGGTTTTTCCGGAACAGAGGTCTATTGTCGCGATTTTTCCTTTCCAGCCGTGCATTAGAAGTCACCCATGCCTTTAATTGACACCGGGCACGGCAGTGGGAGCAACACAATTTCACATGATTTGGCTTTTTTTGTGGTAAAATTTTACGTTTCATGCGATGTTTTTTCGCGATATGAGCAGAATTGGCGATAACTATGGCGATAACTATGCACCGGCATACCGGGAGGTGACCCCGGCTGCGGCGATTTTTGGCATTGCATTGGGAGTGCTTATGACCGCAGCTTTCGTCTATTCAGGTCTCAAACTCGGGTTCACCGTCAGTGGATCGCCCATCGCGGCGATACTCGGATTTGCCTTTCTCAGGGGGATTCTCAGGCGCGGCACTATTGTTGAAAACAACATAAACCAGACCATCGCAAGCGCCGTGAATGTCTCCAGCGCGGGAATAATCTTCACCGTGCCGGCGCTCATGCTCATGGGGCTCGATTTCGACCCCCTGGCGGTCACAGTTATCGCCGTCGCCGGCTCAATTCTCGGCAATGTAGTAATATCGCCCCTGAGAAAACAGATGATAGAGATCGAGCGCCTCCGCTTTCCCAGCGGCGTGGCCGTCGCTGCGGTGCTGAAGTCGCCCGGGACGGGCGGCGGCCAGGCGGTACTGCTCGGAGCCGGGTGCGCTGTGTCCGCGCTCTTCGTGATACTCGTAAAAGCAGGGTTTTTGCCCCAGGACCTGCCCCTGGGCCGATGGGCCGGCCTCCCTCCCTATATGAATACCGCAATTTCCCTCAGCCTTATGAATATCGGGGCTGGCATGCTGGCGGGGCGGGCAGGACTCCCTTTTGTGGCCGGAGGAATGATCGCCTACTGGGTGATCGCCCCGGGCGCGGTCGCTCTCGGATGGGTGCCGGCGGGTCCCGGTATGTTGGGCGAGCTTTTCGGCGGGATACTCAGGCCTCTGGGGGTAGGGATCCTTGTGGGGTCCGCCCTTACGGGTGTTTTACTCTCTTTTCCGGCGCTGAAAGGCGCACTGAAAAGCCTTGGGAGCGCAGGCGCGGCAATTTCGCCGCGTCGCCTCCCTGGCCGGGGAGACAATGATGAAATGGGCTTAATTTCCCTGGGATTTCTCTTTACCGGATCCCTTGCCGCGGTCTTCGCGGTCCTACTCTGGCAGGGATCGGGCCTTGCCGCGTCGGCAATGATGACGCTTACGGGGGGACTGTGGATAGTTATCGCCGGGCTCATCGTGGCCCGGTGCACCGGTCTTACGGATATTTCGCCGATTTCCGGACTTTCACTCATCGGTATCGCCGCGGCGTACTTTATCTCCGGAGGAAGTGTTATCGCCGCAGTGTTCATTGGTGTCGCGGTATCGGTCGCTTCCGGACAGTGCGCGGACATGATGCAGGACCTCAAGACAGGCCATCTTGTCGGCTCTGTGCCGAGGATGCAGCAGATATCGCAATTCATCAGCGCGTGGATCGGGCCGGTCGTGGCGGTGGCGGTAATGTTTCTTCTGTGGAACGCGAACGGCGGCGGCCCGGGCTTCGGCCCCGAAAGCGCCGCGTGCAGGGCCGGTTCCTCCGGCTGTCTGTCCGCGCCGCAGGCCGACGCGCTCCGCGCCCTTCTGCAGGGGATAGCGCGCGGCGACCTCAGGCC
>JBGSQT010000023.1:0-177497 GCA_041737965.1 Spirochaetota bacterium
CCGGGCGTAAGGCAACTGCAAAACTGAAGGGTCCATGGAAACTTGTACACTGCGAAGAATTCGGAACCAGAGGTGAAGCGATGAAAAGAGAGAAGCAGATAAAGTCTTGGAAAAGCAGGCGGTCGATTATTGAATTAATTCACGCTCAGTCGGTATGAGTCCCGGCGTGCCGGGATCCCTAACCTTTAATAGGGGCCTTGGAAAAGGATTTTCGGAAACGAGGATCCTTTTCTTTTGATTGTGCCGTTGAGGTTACTTGCGGTCTTTACACCATTTAACCATTACAATATACCTGAAATGTCGAACGGTTTTTTAAAGCATTATTAAATTTTATACAAAACGGATGTAAACACAGAGAAAGATCAATCATTAAAGATTTTATTATAACCATATCTGTGCGCGGAAATCAACGATAATCATTAAAATGTGGTTTACAATCGAAAATTTTATATATTTATTGAGTATACTCTAACTCGATCATGCCGGAGTGCACGTTGTACTCCATAATCAAATGCGTTTCGGAATGCTGCGCTGAAGAAATGGACTCCCAGGAGTATCAATGAGAAAGACCGGTAATATAATTCTAATCGTAACAGTGGTAGCAATTTGTATTGTAACCGCATCGGCATGCCTTTTTCTCGACGATGCCACGAAAGGGCTCATCGGGTATTATGCCTGGAAGACTTTCAGTCGTAACAGCGGCGGCGGGCATTATGCAGATGTGAACAGAATCAGGATTTATTATGAACTGCATGGAAACGGGGAACCTCTACTGCTTCTTCATGGCGGCACCGCCTTTATCGAAAGTTTATATGCGCAGATACCGGAGTTTGCTTCCAGATTCTGGGTTATAGCGCCGGATAGCAGAGCTCACGGCAGATCTTCTGATAATGGCGATCCGCTTTCCTATGGGAGAATGGCTTCTGACATGGCGGAACTGTTGAAAATTTTGAATGTCCGACAGGCTTATGTTGTCGGGTGGAGCGACGGCGGCATTATCGGTCTTGATCTCGCGATTCACCGACCGGACCTGGTGCGCAAGCTTGTAATGATAGGCACAAATTATCATTATAACGGCATGACACCAGAGGCAGTCTCCTTTACCGAGACATTGTCCCCTGAAACCTCTGAATTGGCCGGGATACGCAGTTTTTACGGAATGATTGCGCCGGATCCGGCGAAGTGGCCGGTTTTGATAGGTAGAATACGAGAAATGTGGCGCACGCAGCCGGAATTTTCCGAAAACGAGCTCCGCACTATTCGAAAGCCGGTATTGGTGCTTGTCGGAGAGCACGACATGATCCGGACAGATCATTCCCGTCGAATGGCGGAGCTGATACTGAATTCAAAACTTGTCATTGTTCCCGGTGCGAGCCATGGATTGCCCATGGAGCGACCGGATTTTGTGAACCCCCTTATCATTAATTTTCTTCTCAAAGAGAAATGACGACACATCGAATTTTAACAAAATCCGGTGATACGATTCTCTTGACATTGCCGTTGATCTATGATATCCATTTTCATATACATATGGGCAACTGACTCTTATATACATCAATATATGCGTAAGATTTTGACTATTGAAGAACCGATTATCGATCTTTTTATATGGAAAGTGAAGATTCCGGTGTACGGTTCCTATTTCTCGTAAAGAGGTTTTTCATATCTCATGTGAGACATTGAGGAAACACACAAAATCACGGGAGGTGCCTTTATGCTTGATTTTATATACGGTACGTTGGCCGCGATCGGATTTATGCACCCGTTACATCCTGTGGCGACCCATATTCCGATGGGGATGGTGCTCGGAGGGTTTGTTTTTTTGGTCGCTTCCTATAAATGGGGTGAGTTGGAGAAAACGGCGTTCCACTGCTTTATACTGGCGCTACTATTCGTCCCCCCCACGATCCTTCTGGGATTGATGGACTGGCAGCATCGGTTGCTGGGCAGATGGAGCAATCTTATAGCGGCCAAAATTTCTCTTTCTATTTTTCTGGCCATTCTCCTGTCCACTATTGTCTTTCTCCATTTTAAAAAATCGCCCGGCAAGACTGTGATGCTTTTGCTATTCGGACTCGCTTTTTTGATTGCGGCAGCAATGGGATACATCGGCGGAGAACTTGTATTTGGCTGATTTCTTGAAATAAACCGCAATACCTTTCAGAAACTCTGGAAGCTATTGTTCTCTACTATACAATAAAAAGGAGAGAGATATGAGGAATGCACTGCTTTTTGTAATAATGGTGTCAATGGCTGCGGTGTCGTTTTCCTGCGCCAAGGATACCGATGAACAGAAAAAACAGGAGTCGGGAACTGCGTCTGCCGGTGATCCGGGATACACCCATCAATTG
The DNA here is from genome assembly GCA_041737965.1 of Spirochaetota bacterium. Taxonomy (GTDB): domain Bacteria; phylum Spirochaetota; class UBA4802; order UBA4802; family UBA5550; genus JAFGJK01. Next base: position 2,352 of record JBGSQT010000023.1, read on the forward strand.
ACCCTCGACACTATGCGTTTTCAGTGGAAAATAGACGGTAAAATATTGCGCGTCAAATTGAAGGCGCCGACAACGGGATGGCTCGGCATCGGTTTTAATCCAACCGAGGGGATGAAGGACGCACATTTTGTGATGGGATTTGTGAAAGATGGAACCGCCACGATTAGCGACCAGCACGGGACCGGGAAGAACGTACACAAGGCCAATGTAGACCTTGGGGGAACATCCACGGTCAGAGACGGAACCGGAATTGAAAAAGGAAACGAGACGGAGATTTCCTTTTCAGTGCCTCTGAAATCGGAGGAAAAGCTTGATTCCGAGATTATTACCGACAAGGATATTACGGTGCTCCTGGCCTACGGAAAATCCGACATCTGGGGGCTGCAGCATGCGTTCAGGGCCAAGATAAAGCTGAACCTGTCTACCGGACAATACACCGTCCAGGACATCGCCAAAAAATAATAAAGGCCGCGGCTTGATGATAACGCTGCGAACCATATTGTCCTGCTTCGTCGTATCAATGGTCCTGCTGGGCGGACCGCTGCTTCTTCAGGCTCATGAAGGGCACAGAGCCGATGATGCCAAAGGCCCGTCCGATATATCGGACTTTGGCAAAAAACCCGTATTGCGGACCATCCCTGTCGATGTCCGGGAACAACTGGGGAAGAAAATCCGCGGAGATGTCGTATTTCTGGACGAATCGGGGAACAGGATCAAATTGTCTGAGTACATAGATCGCCCGACCCTGCTGCTGCCCATTTTTTACGGATGCACCCAGTCCTGCGGTATAATGCTCGGGAACCTGGCCATTGCCCTCAACGATGTTCCGATGGAACCGGGGAAGGATTTCCGTGTGATCGCCCTCAGTTTTGATGATCAGGACGGTCCCGGCATAGCGATGCAGGCGAAACGCAACTATTTACCGATGATTACCCGGAAGCTGCCCCCGGACAGCTGGAAATTTCTGACCGGAGACGACAGGAATATCCGCGGTTTCACCGATTCGGTAGGTTTTTCATTTCAGAGGCTGGGGCCACACGATTTCGTGCACCCGAACACGCTCATCGTGATTTCGCGCGACGGCACCGTGATCAGATATCTTTACGGGCCGACGTTTCTCCCATTCGACATTGGAATGGCATTGACTGAAGCGGTCAGGGGGACGCCGTCGATTTCAGTGAGGAAATTGGTAAGTTACTGTTTCAGTTATGATCCGCAAGCCAGGACCTACTCCTTCAGCGCGATACGATTTATCGTTGCCGGGATTCTGGGTCTTATCGGCCTTTTCCTGTATTTAATTATCAGAAAAAAAGAAAGCAGACATCAGAGGTGACCAATGCCTGATGAACCCTCTTTTTACACAACACCATCCTCGGAAAACCTTAAGGGGATATGGGCCTGGCTTTTAACCACTGACCATAAAAGGATCGGCGTCATGTACATGGGGGTGGTTTTTTTCTGGTTTATAATCGGGATGTTCCTGGGGCTGCTTGTCAGGACGGAGCTTATGTCGGTAAACAGCACCATTCTGGACGCCCAGGGGTACAACGCCGCTTTCACTCTCCACGGCGTGATCATGATTTTTCTGTTCATCATACCCGGTATGCCGGCCATTTTCGGCAATTTTATACTTCCCATCCAGATCGGCGCCGAAGATGTGTTCTTCCCCCGTCTGAATCTGCTGTCCTGGTACCTGTACGTGACGGGAGGGATACTTGCTATCGTGTCACTTTTCGCCAAAGGCGCGCCGGACACCGGATGGACATTCTATGTGCCCTTCAGCGTCACCACCCATACAGGAGTAACCCTAACCGTGTTCGCGGTGTTTATCCTGGGGATATCGACGCTCCTGACAGGAATAAATTTCATAACCACGGTTCACCGCCTCAGGCGTAATGACATGGGCTGGGGTCAGATACCCCTCTTCACCTGGTCGATCTATGCCACCGCATGGGTTCAGATACTGGCCACGCCGGTGATCGGCGTGACGATGCTTGTAGTGGTATTTGAGCGCCTGTTCGGTATAGGACTTTTCGACCCGGCCAGGGGCGGCGATCCTCTCCTGTACCAGCACCTTTTCTGGATGTATTCTCACCCCGCAGTCTATATCATGATCCTTCCCGGCATGGGCATAATTTCTGAAATATTCGCCATCTTTTCCAGAAAAGCAATATTCGGGTACAAGGTCATTGTCGCCTCCACCATGGCCATCGCCATTTTCGGTTCACTGGTCTGGGCCCACCATATGTTCGCCAGCGGGATGAGCGATCTCGCGGTCATGGTTTTTTCTTTTCTCACCTATCTCGTGGCGATTCCGAGCGCTGTCAAGGTGTTCAACTGGGTTTCAACAATGTATAAGGGCTCAATCAAGATCACGCCGCCGTTGCTTTTCGCACTCTGTTTCATCTATCTGTTTACGGTCGGCGGCCTGACAGGACTTGTGCTTGGCTCGGCCGGCACGAACATCCACGTCCACGATACGCATTTTGTCGTGGGACATTTCCATTTCGTGATGCTGGGCGGCGCAGGTTTCGCCTTCTTCGGCGGGCTTCATCTCTGGTGGCCGAAAATTTTCGGCAGGATGTACAATTTCAGAAGGGCCTATATCGGCACGCTTATGCTCACCATGGGATTTATGATGCACTATACGCCGATGTTCATTCTCGGTATAGAGGGGATGCCGAGGCGGTACTACACATATCTGCCGCAATTTCAGCCGATGAATTTTTTCGCCGGTATCGGCGCGTATATAATGGTCGCGGGAATTATGCTCATTCTGTTCAACCTGCTCTACAGTTTTCGTGACGGCGAAAAAGCGGACGGCGACCCCTGGGGCGGCACGACGCTGGAATGGGCGACCCCTTCCCCTCCCCCGCTCAAAAATTTCACCGCCCGACCGTTCATCACCGATTATCCCTACGATTTTACCGTACAACCGCGTTTCTGGAAAACTCCTGACAAAGAAGGGAAAGCATGACCCACAGGGACGATATCGGCGCCAGGTACGGCATGTGGCTCTTCCTGTATACTGAGATCATGCTTTTCAGCGGTCTTTTCGTGCTCTATGCAGGGTATTATTATCAGTACACCTCGTATTTCATCGAGGGTGGAAAGGAGATGGATCTCTTCATCGGCACTCTGAACACGGCGATCCTCATTATCAGCAGTTTCATGGTTGCGACGTCCGTGGCGGCGATGAAGAGGGGTTCAAAAAAAACAGTCCTCATTCTGCTGGGCATCGCGATATTACTGGGGTTCGTTTTTCTCTTCAACAAATATCTCGAATGGAGCCATAAATTCGGAGAGGGCATTTTCCCGGGATCGGACACGCTCATTAACGGTCCCCATGGCCGGATTATTTTTTTCGGGCTGTATTTCACCCTCACCGGCCTGCACGCGCTCCATGTGACAGTGGGCATCATCGCCCTGACCGTCTGCGTGATCTTTACTAAAAAGGGAGCCATCAGCGCGGAGCGCGTTACCATACTGGACAATGTCGGCCTGTATTGGCACCTGGTCGACCTGATATGGATTTTTTTGTTTCCACTATTCTATCTGATACTGTGAGAAATATTGTGCCTGGAGGGCCCATGACAAGCAACGAAAACACGCACCTTCAGTCATACCGGGAGCTCATTCTCGTGGTCATCGCGCTGCTGGCTCTGACCGGGTTGACGGTGATGGTATCGCGCCTGGACCTGGGGAGGCTGAGAGTGGCGGTATCACTTTCCATCGCCGCGGTTAAAGCTGGTCTGGTGCTTCTCTTCTTTATGCACATGAAGGATTCCGGTAGGCTCATCGCGGTCACTTTTCTGGCGACAGTCCTAACGGTGACCATTCTGATTACATTTATATTCCTTGATTTACCCTACAGGTGACCTATGGAAAACGTGGTAAGAAACGTAGACAGGACCTTCATCTATATAATCGGCGTTTCCCTTATATTGCTTACCTTCATTACCGGGCTTATGATTTATTTCCTGATCCGGTATCGCGCCGAAAGGAATCCGGTTGCCTCGGACATACGCGGCAACTGGCCTCTTGAGCTTGCATGGACGATTATCCCCCTCATTATCGCCATGTCGATGTTCTACCTGGGATGGCAGTCTTTCCTGGGGCTTCGGAATGTACCCCCCGGGGCGCTGAACATCGATGTACATGCGATGCAATTCGTGTATCTGTTCAAGTATCCCAACAACAAGGAGTCCGAAAACCTCTGCGTAGTGCCGCGGGGACGGCCGGTGAAGTTTACCATTACTTCCGAGGACGTCCTGCACGGGTTTTATCTTCCCGCGTTCCGAATAAAAATGGACGCGATCAAGGGCATGAAGACCTATACATGGCTTTACGCCGACAAGCTCGGGGAATACAGTATACTGTGCACTCAGTTCTGCGGAATCGGCCACGCTGACATGCACGCGGTACTTAAAATCGTGCCTGAGCCTGAGTATGAAAAATGGCTGAGTGACAAATGATTCACTGGACGAAGCCTTGAACACAGGCCCCGCTCGCCTTGTACGCATGCTGGCAAGTCTGACGAAAATACAGGTCAGCGCGGCCAACTCGGTCGCCGGTCTTCTCGGCTATGCCGCCTGTGGTACTGTTCTGTCCTCCAGGGCTGCGATTTTTTTCTGCGCCATCTTTCTCCTCTCGTCTGGCGCGTCGGTCCTGAACAACATACAGGACAGGGCGCTCGATTTAAAAATGGAAAGGACGAAGCACAGGCCGATTCCAGGGAAGAAAATATCCAGAGCCGGTGCGATGATGATCTCAGCGTCGATGATCGCCGCGGGCCTTTATGGGTTGTTCCTCTGTTCGCCGTCCACTGCACCCGTGATCTGCGGAATCGCGGCGGTTTTGTTGTACAACGGCATCTACACACCGCTTAGGAAAAAGACCGGGACAGCCGTTTTGTACGGCGTTCTCTGCGGGATGTCGCCCCCATTTATCGGATGGCTCGCTGCGGGAGGGGCCCCCGATTCCCCGCGTATCTGGTATCTGATGGTACTCCTTGGAACATGGCAGATCCCCCATTATCTTCTGATTCTGCTGAATAACAGAGATGATTATACACGGTCGGGTCTTCCTACGGTTCTGAACCGGATTACGATCAACGAATTGCGGGTTCTTGCCTATATCTGGTGCTTCGGATACGGGGTAGTGACAATGAATGCGTACTTTTTCGGACTTCCGGACGCATTGCCCTTTATAACGGCGCTTTTTGTGAATGCCGTGGCTGTGTGCCTTCTGGCTACTTTCGTGCTATTGGGGCGGGCGTCAGAGAAAAAACAACGCATACTGTTCTATTACCTGAATCTTTCTATAATGGGCACATCGACGGCAATTATACTTGATTCTTTCTTGTGATTAATTAAACGGTCGCTAATTCATTCGTTTCGTTCTTTTCCCCTGTCGAAAATCCTGAATTCCGTCCTGCGGTTCAGCTCGTCAAATCCAGGGCCGGACTTGTTCACAAATGGGCGGCTTTTCCCCGCTCCGGTTATTTTAAACCGTCCGGAGCCTATCCCTCTTTCTACAAGATAGTTTTTTACCGCCTCGGCCCGTTTCAAACTCATTTCCCTGTTGAATTCTTCGCCACCATGAAGGTCCGTATGGCCGATAATCTCAAGCTTCAGATTATTGTGCGATTCTAGAAAATTCGAAAGGGCGTTGAGATACGGAAAGGAATCTTTTTTTACCTCATGCCTGTTGTAGTCGAAATGGATCGCCCTGGTTTCGAAATCAGCATCACCGGCAAAGACGAATGAGGTATAGATATCGAACAGACCGGCCCCTTTTTCCCTGTTGGAACAGATAAAGAACCTCTGGTCCGCCCTTGTGAGATATATATCGTTTTCCGGGCTGTTGATCTTCTCTCCGAGGTTTAAAGGATCGCCGAATTTCTCCCCGGTACAGGGCACGAAATATATGTCCCATTTGCCCAGACCCCCGGGCCTGTCGGACGAAAAGAATACCCCGCCGAGGTCTTCCGCCGGAATCAGCGCGAGATCCTGGAAGCCGGTATTGAACGGTGCCGGCATAATGACCGGATCCGTGAATGTGCCGTCGATAAAATCCGATTTCATGACCTTCAGGTCGGTCATGCCGCCGAAGCTCCATCGGGTGAAGTAGAGCGTTTTCCCGTCTGAACTGAGGGCAGGCGTTTTTTCATGATACGCGGTATTCACGGGCCCCGGAATGCGCAGGGGGGCGGAGAATTGGTCGCCGATCTTTTTCGACCAGTACAGGTCAAAAGAAACCCGAACCTGGTTGTTTGCGTCTCTTGGCATTTCCATACTGCCGTCCCGGTCCGATGAAAAGATCAGCGTATTCCCGTCAGCCGACAGAAAAGGCGTTTCATCGTTATACGTGGAATTCAATGTGGTCAGCGGTGCCGGATCGCTCCACACTCCTTCCTTGAAATAACTGATATAAAGGTCCTGATATTTTCCGTTTCTGTTGGAATTGAATATTAAGAGGGTTCCGTCAGCACTTACAGTCGGACAAAAGTCATTCTTGGGTCCGTTTAGCGGTGTCCCCGCGTTTTTCAGGGGGCCTGTTACCGTGAAGGCGGGCACCCTGCTCTGCGGCGTCACCGGCACCTCGAGCAACAACTCCGCTGCCGCGAGACATGAAATAAGTACTGTGCGGTAATGTCCCGAAAAGTGGCGTGATGATTTCATTGGTCGGTACTCTTTCTTTTAGATGAGCACTTTATGCGTTGTACGGGAAAAAGTAAACAAGTATTTTTTGCGGGAAATTGCGGCAAGTCTCGACACTGAGTCTTAATCAAAAACTGCGGTTTCATGGGAGCGCGCAGAACGGCGACCCCATGAAACCGGCGGATTTTTAGCTGAATGACCTCTTGAAAAGGTCGCCAACCGCATTTTTCGCGTCTTCGGTGATGTTTCTCGTACCGGTTCCGCAAAAGGTTGTGTGCGATATCACAGGATTGTCTTTTTCCCACGCATTGTTGATCCAGGTAAACCACGCCTTCCGGTCCTGATCATACACACTCACAGGGCGATTGAAAAGCTTAGCCAGTTCCACGCCCCAGCCGGTCCCCCCCTTCACCGTGTTGTCCTCCTGGATCCAGCCTACGGCAAAGACCTGGTATCCTCTGTTGACCATGTGGAATATTGACTGAATCACCTTTCTGATCATGTCGATTTCTGTGAAGTTTCTTCCCAGTTTCAACGAAACTATTTCCATGCTGACGTTCCCATGCTCCAGTTCGTCCTGGCTGAGCATCTGAATTCCTGCGGTTCTCTCCATCTTATGGCCTTCAAAGGAAAAGTTGACCTCCCGTATCCCGTACTTTTCCGCCTGCCGTCCAAATTCGGCTTCCACACCCTTATGGCCGCCGCTGTACATAGTAATTTCAGATAGATTTGTCATTGCTGCTCCTGTGTCTTTATTATTTTGTCCGCGATGAAGTGGCTGATCTCAGGTTTGCCTTTGTGCAGGCGATGTAATGAGCACCCACGGCTTTTGGCCAGAGATATACAGCAGACAATTTTGTCAATATAATTACAGAGAGTACACTGTCCAAAAATTGATTCTTATATATTTATTGATCCCCCGTGTGCCATTATCTGGTCGTTTCCGCTCACTCTTTCTTTAATTCAATGTGCCTGAAAATCCGGTCGAATCGCTCAAGCGCGTCATCCACGACTTCGTCGGTGTCCGCCATGCTTGTGTAGAGCCTGCTTCCGGCCAGCGTAATTATCCCCTCCGCCGACATGGCCGCCCCCATCTCCTCCATGACCTTTTTTCTGGCCCCCACTTCCTTGAAGATATTGGGGTTTTTGATATCCATGAGCATCGCGGCTCCGGTTTCCATGTGGCAAATCGAACCGTGGTTGAACACCACGAAGGGGAGATTGTTTTTTTCAAAAATGCCTGCCAGGCCAGCTGCGAGCCGGTCGCCGGCCGCGCCGGCCTTGAGGTGTGCGCCGGTTTCCTCGATAGCCTTTATGGAGTGGTAGCCGGCCGCGCAGGAGAGCGGGTTCGCTGAAAGCGTGCCTCCCACCATCGCTCGTTTTCCCATCGGTCCGCCGCCTATTCCGGCGGCGTAACAGAGCATCACGTCTCTGCGCCCTCCGACGCCGCCCGCGCCCGGATAACCCCCCGCGACGCACTTGCCGAACACCGTAAGGTCCGGTTTCACGTTGAAGTACCCCTGGGCGCCGCCGAGTCCCACCCTGAAACCGGTGACCACTTCATCGAACACCAGCAACGCGCCGTAACGGTCGCAAAGCTCCCGTGCCTGCGTGTTGTAGTCTCTCAGCACGGGCCGCGTCCCGCTTTCGGGGCCCAGAGGCTCCAGAAACACGGCCGCGGTCCCGCCTTCTTTATCGTTTTCCTCCATCCGTTTCTGCAGTGCGTCAATGTCGTTCGGGAAGACCTCCTGGGTGAACCCGTAGCACCCGGCAGGGATCCCGTGCGCGTCCAGAGGGCCGAGTCCGGGAACCCGCATCCCAAAGACGAACTGGTCGCTCCAGCCGTGATAGGCGCCTCCCGCCTTGATGACGTAGTTTTTTCCGGTATAGGTTCTGGCTGCCCGGACTGCGGCCATGCAGGCCTCGGTACCGCTCATGAGCATGCGGAACATCTCCACCGAGGGCATGTGGCGGTGTATCAGCTCTGCAAGCTTCAGTTCATATTCGTGGAAGAGCCCGGTGACGGGACCGCTTTCTCGTATCAGCTCGATCACCTTTTCCTGCACCGGTTTGTAATTGCTTCCGAGAAGGGTCGGGCCCCCGGCCTGAAGGAAGTCGATGTACCGGTTGCCGTCCACGTCCCAGAGGTACGCTCCCTCCGCCCTGTTGACCGCCAGGGGGAAGGGGTAGTTGAAGGCCAGGTTGTGCTGGACGCCGCCGGGGATCATCTCCTGGGCCCGGGTGATCATCTCTTTCGATTTTTTGCATTTCTTTTCGAAAAAACCCAGGTATTCCCCCATTTTTTCACGTGATATCTGGTAGAGCGGCATTTCGTTGGCCAGTGTGTAGAGCCGTTTCAAAAGGTTTTCCGAATCCGGCCAGTGCGATATGGCGTATGATCTGTTACTGTCATCTGCTTTTTTCATGGTGTTACCTCATACATGATTGATGTTGCCAAGTCCCTCTGTCATCGGCGCCGTCATTTTTTTAGCGATTCTCGGCGCTTGATTTCGGCATCCTGTTTTCCGGCGATGATACCGGCAAGCAGGTCCTGGATGTTCTGCGGAAGAAGCGTCACCTCTTTGCCAGTAGTGAGGGCGTAATAGTAGATACGGGCGTTCTTTTCCAGGAGTTCGGCATTACGCCTGGCTTTCTGCAGGTCGGTGCCGAGGCATAGGGCACCGTGATTCTGTATGAGATAGCAGTTGCTTCGTGTTCCCAGCTTTGCGGTGACATTTTCCAGGAGTTGGGGGCTGCCGGAAAGCCCGTAGGGGATCACTTCGGTGAGCACGCCGATGCTGTTGGTCACTTCGTCGAAAAGCGCAGGTATCGGCGTGTTAATTACAGAAAAGATGCTGGCGAAGATCTGGTGGGTATGCACCACGGCGCCGACGTCCATTCTGTTCCGGTACACTGAAAGGTGCATGCCTGATTCCATCGAGGGCTTCAGCCCGTTGTCCGCCAACGGTTTCAGGTCAAAATCGACCACACATATTTCTTCGGCGGTCATGGTGTCGTATTCCCTCTGGGACGGAGTCACCGCGATTGCCTCCTCGCCCTCCACACGCATCGACACGTTGCCGCCGGTCCCCTGTACGAACCCTTCACGCACCAGGCCCTGGATGCATTCCAGCACCTGCTGTCTGTAGCTGCCGTATTTGTCCATTGTATTCCTCCCTTTTATCCGTTCAGTATGCCGAAAAGCTTTTTGTTTCTTTCGTATAATTCCTTGAAAACACCGAAATTCCTGCCGTACATCGCGGCGTACTCAGGTCTCGGCTCGTACGCCCCCCTCACCGGCACGAACTCCCGCGCTTCGGAAAATGATCCTATCACGCCGAGCCCTACGGCGCATGATATGGCGGCGCCCACGGTGCCGACGTTCTGGGTGTCCTCAACGGTTTCAACGACACGGCCCAGTATGTCGGCCATTATCTGGCATCCCACGGGGGATTTCGCGCCGCCCCCGACGAAGCGGATTTTTTCCTGCTTTGGGATCTTCCTCTCCATGGCCTCGAGTATCCACCTCTTATGGAAGGCCATGCCCTCGAGGACCGCGCGTATCATCTGCCGTTTGCCGGTCTCCAGGCTCAGGTTGAAAAACATCCCTCTGGCGAGCGGGTTTTCCCTGGGAGCCCTGTTGCCGTGGAGCCAGGGCGTGAAGATGACATTGCCGGCGCCGGGGGGCGTTTTTCCAATCTCCTGATTCATGAAATCATAGAGGCTCTCGTATTCCCTTGTCTTCTCTTGTATATGTTGCGCTTCGAGATACATGCCGATCTCATCCAGGGCCAGGTGGTCACGCACCCATTTCATGCACGCGCCCGAGGTTTCCTGCTCGCCGATATAGCTGTACAGGCCCGGTATGGCACCCAGTATCGAGGCGATGAAATTGGACACGTCGACCATGCGCCGGTCCACATTGGAAGCCACCCAGCCGGATGTCCCCACGTACACATGGGTGTCGTAAAGTCCTGCGCAGCCCGCGCCGATGGAGGTGAGAGTCACGTCACCCCCTCCCGCGTATACCGGAAGTCCGGGAAGGAGCCCCATTTCGACCGCAGGCCCCCCCAATAGTTCGCCAACGATATCCGTGGAATCGACCACAGGAGGCAGATGCTCCATGCGCACGCCGAAGGTTTTGCACAGGCCCCTGTGCCAGCCGAGTTTACCCGGTCGCGTGTCATACAGGAAGGTGAGGTTCGCAGAGTCCCTGGTCATGCCGTAATTCCCCGTACACCGGAGTATCAGGTAGTCTTTCACGTCGAGCCATTTGTGAACCCGTGAAAAAATTTCCGGTTCGTTTTCCTTTACCCAGTGGTATTTCCACAGCGGGTCTTTGGCGGTGCCGGCAAGGCCTCCGGTGATCATGAGCGACATAAGCACCAGCCGGGCGTTCCACTTGTCGATTTTCAGTATGCCTTTATAAAGCCGGCGGGCGATCTGTGCCGTGGCCCGGCCGTCCATGTAGCTCATGGGATTCCTGAGCGCCCTCCCCTTTTCGTCCACCATAACCGATCCCTGCATCTGGGCGCAGAAGGTCATGGCGCGGATCTTCGCCGGATCCACGCAGGAGCGCTCCAGGAGGGTTCTGGTGGCACGGCAAACTGCGTTCCACCATTCGTCCGCCTTCTGCTCGACCCCGCCGTCGGGCGTTGTATAGAAAGGATATTCCTCCAGGCTCGAATCAACGAGTTCGATATCGTCGCCGATACGGTACAGGCATGACTTGTTGCCGGTGGTCCCGACGTCGTGTGCAAGAATGTAAACGGTATCTTTCATAGCGTACCGACTCCATGTGAATGTGATTGTTTTAAACAATGCGACACAGTCGTCGACAAGGTCTTGCATGCAGGCTCGTTTCTCCGGCGGAGATGCGTCCACAGGTAATTCGTTCCGACATTGATCAAGACCGCGGCCATAACGGCCGCCGGAGGTGAGAAAAACGTCATCGCACGCTCCGGGCTTGAGATTGAAGAATAATCGCACAGCCGCCGGATTTCGTAAACTCATTTATTGCACGTTCCCAGACGCTTGCTGCGGTTTTTGCTATAACCGGTAAAACTGTTGCAGTAAAATCCGTCCGAGAGGAAACTGTCATCATTCCGGCGGATCAGGCCGGCCTAATACTTTACACCGGAAAAACATGATGAAACTGAAGACCGTCCGTTGGCCCGTAATCGTGCTCGTTATTATCGCCGCCGCGGCACTTTCCTACATCAGCACACAAAGGCTCGCCATTGACACGGATATTACCAAATCCCTCCCTCCCGGAGACCCGGTCGTGCGCGATGCGCAGTATGTGATGGACCATCATCCGATCCGGGACAGGATCGCGCTGGACCTGCAGGTGCGCGGAGGGGGTATCCAGACGCTGCTGGAAGGTGCGGCGCTGGTCGAACGGCGCCTTGAGAAAAGCGGCCTTTTCAGGTCTGTGGGAATGAAGGAATATCAGACCGCAATTCCAGACCTGATTGCACGCATAATCGACACACTGCCGGTGCTTTTCTCCGAGGATGAGCTGAATCGACAGGTCCTGCCCATGCTGGAGAAGAATAAGGTCCGCGAGATCATGAGGGATAATGTTGCTGTCCTGGCCAACCTCGACGGAATCGGGCAGTCCCGGATGATGGCCTCCGATCCGCTTGGTTTGAAGAACCTGGTTCTCGCACGGCTTGCCCATCTTGTCCCCTCGTCGGATGTGCGGATTATAGATGGGCGACTCGTGTCCCGCGACGGTTCACATCTGCTGATCACGGCAGAGCCGAAAGGCTCGGCCACCGATACGGTGAAAGCCAGGGAGATCGCCTCGCTGATCAGCTCCTGCGCCGGGGAGCTCCGTGAAAAATATTCGAAGAGTCCAGTGGAATTCATGGTGACTCCGGTGGGCGCATACCGCGCGGCCATAGACAACGAGGACACCGCAAAAAGTGACACCCGTCTGGCAATCATTTTTGCCACGCTGGGGATCACCATTCTTCTCCTCGTCGGTTTTCCCCGGCCGTACCTCGGGGTTCTGGCCCTGGTGCCTGCCATCCTCGGGACAATTGCGGCGACCTTCGTGTTTTCATTTTTCTCCCCTTCGATCTCCATACTCACCGTGGGGTTCGGCGGAACGATCATATCCTTTACCGTGGACTACGGAATCGCCTATCTCCTTTTTCTGGACAGGCCCCATGAAACAAGGGGGGGGGAAACAACGAGGGAAGTCTGGTCCCTGGGAATGCTGGCGATGCTCACCACGGCCGTAAGTTTCGCCTTTCTCTTCTTAAGCGGATTTTCAATACTCGGGCAGATCGGGGCATTCGCGTCGCTCGGCGTGGTGTGCACATTCATCATCGTGCATACCCTCTTTCCCCTGATTTTTCCGGTAATGCCGCCGGCACGGCGCGTCGGTTTGATGCCGATGCAGAAATACGCGAACGCTCTTCTGGGTTCGCGCCTGAAGTACGGTCCCATAGCCGCGCTTCTTGTATTCATTCCGATGCTTTTTTTCGCCAGGCCGGATTTTACCGTCGACCTGTCATCCATGAATACGGTGAGCAGCGACACGCTTCGGGCCGAGGAGGAGATCGTGAAGACCTGGGGGAACGTGCTCGGCAGGCTCTACCTGATGTCCGAAGCCGACACACTCGAACACCTCCAGGAGAAGGGCGACAGAATCGCCGCCGATCTGGAAAAGGAGATCGGGTCCGGGGTCCTATCGGGCGCGTTTGCCCCCTCCATGGTGTTTCCAGGCAGAGAACGGAGGGCGGAAAACCTTATGGCCTGGAAAAAGTTTTGGACCCGGGACCGCGTCGCGGCGCTCCGCCGGAACATAGAGGAATCATCGCGCGAGACCGGATTTTCACCCGGGGCATTTCAAGGATTTTTCCGTACCGTTGTGAATGGGAGCGTCAGCGGCGGCGGTATTCCGCAAGAGTTCCACACCCTATTAGGAATACACCGACGCGGCGTTAACGGCCAGTGGGCCTTCTTTTCAGTCCTGACTCCGGGCCCTTCCTATAAAGGGGCCGAATTCTATACGAGAATATCCAGATCGGGGATTGCCAGGCTTTTTGACCCGGTGCTTTTCGGAGAACGTCTCGGGGAGACGATACTTTCCGGCTTTGTTCGTATGGCGCTCATCATCGGGGCCATCACCATTGCGGTCGCGCTGATCTACCTTCGTGACCTGAAGCTGTCGATGATCGCCATGGCGCCGACGGTGTTTTCGCTGGTATGCACGCTGGGAACGATGAACATTGCGGGGATGCGGCCTGGCATCGCAACTATCATGGTGACCGTTATCGTGATCGGAATGGGAACCGACTACGCGCTCTATCTGGTAAGCGCGTACAAAAAGTACGTCGTCGAGACCCACCCCTCCATCGGACTGATCAGGCTTACCGTGCTGCTGTCGGCGATGTCGACAATTATCGGATTCGGCGTTCTCAGCATCGCGGACCACGCGCTCCTGAGAAACGCGGGGCTCACGCTCCTGATGGGTATCGGCTATTCTTTTCTCGGCGCGGTCCTCATCGTGACGCCGCTTCTGGGCAGGTTTTACGGACGGTCCGCTGACATTTCAGCGCAGGAACCGCCCGTTTTTTAAAAAGTGGATAATGTTGTCGATAACCCTCGTCTGGAAAAGAAGAAGGGAATGCTGTCCCTTCACCTGCACGAAATCCTTCATTCCCGGAAGCTTGGTTTCCTCGACCCCCACGGTGCCGTCATTATCGCCGGCGATGAAGGGATTGATTCCGATGGAGAACCCCAGACCGCCGGCGATGACGCCGAACTCCCTTTTCGGCGGAGGGATCACAAGGGGGATCGTTCCCGGCGCGCCGGTGACCTCCCTCCCCGCATGTCCGAAAAAATGCCGGTATGGTTTCCACCTGCTTAGGTTCATCGCGAGCCTGGAGCCCCTGTTGGGAGGGGCGATCATCACGATCCTCCCCGCCTTGGCGATCCTGTACCTGTTAAAATAATATCTCACCACGAGTGACCCCAGGCTGTGGGTCACGAAATGTATCCTGATGCCCTTTCCGGTTATCTTTTTAACTTCAACATGAAGAAGACCTGCAACCGTTTCTATCGTGTCCCGGGTACTGCGGTAGCCGAAATTGTGCACCCGGTAGCCTTCACGGTCCAGTGCCTTCTGAATGCGGATCATGGACCTGGGACTTCGGATGATGCCGTGAAGTAGTATGACATGCTCCTGTATCTTCTGTGCGGCTTTTCGTGCCATCGGTCAGTTTCTCCCCATATCGACAAATCCCGGACAGAGTTCACCGCGTCCAGGCGCAGGTCCCGTAACCTGAGTCCCCCGATCCCGGTGATGTTATAACAGATGTTTCAGCGAGTTCGCGTAGTATTCCAGGAGAGGCCTCTTCTTATTGTTCACCGAGATCCGGTCCTTTCTGACGGAGACCATTTTTCTTCTCCTCATGATATCAAGCGCCGTCTCGGCAGTCTGAGTCGCCTGTTCATGGTCCATAAATTCCGCCTCAAACGCGACAAGCTCTTTCTTCCTCTCTTTTTTTTCCTGCTCCAGGTTCTCAAGAATCCTGCTGCTCTGTTCGAAGGCTTTGCCGAGCACCATGCGGCAGTTTTTTTCCCTGAAGAGCGCCCGAAGCTCGGTAATTCTCCGTATCAGCTCATCTTTCTGAAATACGTCCTTCTCCAGCTCCAGCACGGCCAGGGATGTGATGCATACCGGGGTCACCGGAATCACGGCCCCGATACTGTCCATCAATTGGTCGGCAAAAACCTGTACCCTGGAAAGCCTGGCATGACGCTCTTTTTCGAAGATGTCTTTTTTTTCCCTCTTCAGAAAATCAGACAGAAACACCGGGTCGCCGAAGCTCACGCTCGCATAACCGTGGCGTTTCAGTCTCCCGGTGAGGTATCTGGCCGTGTTGGCCGTAACCGTGGCCGGCCCCTTGAGCGCGATCCTCGCGAGAGAGACGAGGTTTTCCCCGAATCCTGATTTTTCCTTTCCCGCTTTCCACTCCTGAAGAAGGGTCCTGTCCTCCAGCACCCAGTCGTAGTTGATCGCCGCCGGCACGAAGACGAGTTCCCTGGTGAACTTCGGGTCTTTTTTTATTCGTATTATATAATCGAGAATCCCGACTTTTGTCTGGCGGAAGGTACCGTCCCTGGTGAGCCCGCCTTCAAGGAATATTCCCTGGGTCACTCCCTGAAGACTGATGAGCTGGACGTATTTTTCAAGCACCAGATGGTAAAGCGTCTCCCGGTATTTCCTGCGGATAAAATAGGCGCCGAAGGATTTAAAGATATACTCCAGCGGCCACACACGAGCCCATTCCCCTACCGCGTAACTCAGTGAAATCTGGTGCGCAAGCATGAAGGCCACCAGGATGTAGTCGATGTTGCTCCTGTGGTTCATCACAAAAACCACGACGCTGTCGGACGGGATTTTTTTCAGTTTCGCGGCGTTTTCGCTGTCTATCACCACTTCGTAAATCAGGTTAAGGAAAAAATTCGCCACCCAGAACCCGAGTTTGTAATATGAAAGCAGATTGAAAAAGGGGACGATTTCATCGATATAGCGGTCAACCTGTTCCTGAACGTCGCGTATTTTCTGGCCTTTTTCAGCGGCATGTTCGATAATACTGCCGTGAATCTCCGGATTGTTGATGAGCTCCTGTTTCACCACCACCTTGTGCATAAACTTGTACCTGTCCAGACGGGTATGATACTCCGCGAGGTAATCCTTCACTGACCGGTACAGAATTTTCCTGATTCTGGTGAGCAGGAGCGCGCGGAGCGTCTCATAAAAAACAATGACGCCCAGAGTGATTAGCGCGTATTTAATGATGGTTGTTGCCATTGTGTCGGCGGGCAATAGATAATACCCATTCTACTTTACAGTCGGAACAGGAAATTATCAAGGATAAAACCCGCCGGTTTGAAAAAAACGGCGGCATTCCCGATTCGGCGTTACTTCCGTTTTTCCAGCGGGACATAATGCGCGATTTCGTCCCCCGTATATATCTGCCTCGGCCTCCCGATCCTGAAGGGACGGGTGTCATGCATCTCCTTCCACTGGGCGATCCATCCGGGGAGCCTTCCGATTGCGAACATAACAGTGAACATGTTCGTGGGGATCCCGATCATGCGATAGAGTATTCCGCTGTAAAAATCCACGTTCGGATAGAGTTTCCGCTCCTTGAAGTAATCGTCATCCAGCGCGGCCTGTTCAAGCTCAAGGGCGATGTTTATCAGCGGTTCGTCGTAATTGAATTTTTTCTTCAGTGCCTCGCACATGTTTTTAAGGATTATGGCCCTGGGATCGTAATTTTTATATACCCTGTGCCCGAAACCGAAAAGTCTGAAGTGGCTGTTTTTGTCTTTGGCCATCTCGATACACTGGGGTATGGTGATGCCCTTTTTTTGAATGTCCTCAAGCATTTCAATAACCCTCTGGTTCGCGCCCCCGTGAAGCGGGCCCCAGAGCGCGCAGATGCCGGCGCATATCGAGGAATAGAGGTTCACCATGCTGCTTCCCACAAGTCTCACCGTGGAGGTGCTGCAGTTCTGCTCGTGGTCCGCGTGAAGGATCAGAAGAATGTTCAGCGCTTTTTCGACATCCGGATCTATTGTATACGGCTTGACCGGGCTCGAGAACATCATGTGAAGAAAGTTCGCGCTGTAGCGGAGGTCATGCCGGGGATACACATAGGGCTCTCCGATGGAATGTTTGTAGGAATAAGCGGCGATGGTCCTGATTTTCGATATCAGCCTGACCGCCATTATGTCGAAAGTGGTGCTGTCGAAATCATCGGTGAAATAAGTAGGATAGTAGACGGACAGCGCGTTCACCATGGTGCTGAGCATCGCCATCGGATGGGCGCTGGGCGGCAATCCGTCGAAAAACCTGAGCATCTCTTCGTGGATCATTGAATTCTCGGTGAGCCGTTCAGAAAAGGCGGCCCGCTCCGATTCGTTGGGCAGGTGCCCGTACAGCAGCAGATGGGCCGTTTCGGTGAAAGTGGCGTTGTTCGCAAGCTCCTCGATCGGAATTCCCCGGTAGCGAAGTATGCCTTCGTCTCCGTCGATATAGGTGATCGCCGAGAGGCATGAACCGGTGTTTTGATATCCCACGTCAAGCGTGATGAGCCCGGTGGCGTCCCGCAGGTTCGAGATGTCCATTGCCAGCTCCCTCTGGGTTCCTTCAATGACAGGAAATTCGTATGAACCGCCCCGGTATTGCAGCGTAACCTTGTCCACTATTCTCTCCGGTGCGCCCATGTTCTTTTTCGTTGTTGCCGTCATGTCAACCTCCCCACCGCGTCCGCGATGCGCTGAACCCCTTTTTCAATCTGTTCGTCTGAAACCGCGAAAGAGAGACGAAGGTAGTCGTCATCTCCGAACTCTATGCCCGGGACAACGGCGACCCTGACTTCATCGAGAAGATACGAGCAGAGCATGGAGGAATTCGATTTGCCGCTGTATCGCTCTGAAACCGCTTTCCATCCCGGCAGCCGGTAAATATCGCTGACGCGAGGGAACGCGTAAAACGCGCCGTCCGGCCTGGAGCAGGAAATACCATTGATGGCGTTCAGCCCGTCGGATATCACCTCTCTTCTTCTGGAAAACGCAGCCATCATTTCATTGATGACGCCCTGGTCCCCTGCCAGTGCCTCCAACGCCGCCCACTGTGAAATCGATGTCGGATTGGATGTGGACTGGCTCTGGAGGGTTTCAATTGCCTTGACGATGGTTTCGTCTCCCGCCACATACCCAATACGCCAGCCTGTCATTGAATAGGCCTTGGATACTCCGTTTAGTATGATCGTTTTTTTCTTCATGCTTTCGGAAATATTGGCCATATTTACAAATTTCCTGCCGTCGTACAGTATTGACTCATATATGTCGTCTGACACCGCAAGAATGTCCCTTCCTTCCAGCACTTTCGCGAGACAGGCCAGTTCCGCTTCGCTGTAGGCCGCCCCGGTGGGATTCGATGGGGAGTTGATGATGACCGCCCTGGTCCTGTCGGTGATTGCGCTTTCAAGCAGCTCCGGTGTCAGCTTGAATCCGATATCCTCACCGCATGGCACGATAACCGGAACGCCGCCGGCCAGGGTCACCATGGGCGGATAGGAAACCCAGAAAGGGGACGGCACTATCACCTCGTCCCCGTCATCGAGCAGAACCTGCATCAGATTGTAAAACGAATGCTTGCCGCCGCAATTGATGGTCACTTCAGACATCTTGTAGGAAAGTCCGTTGTCCCGGTTAAATTTTCCGATTACGGCTTCTTTAAGCTCGACAATCCCGCCGGCAGGAGTGTATTTTGTCCTCCCCTTTTCTATTGCCCGTATGGCGGCGTCTTTCACCGAAACCGGCGTATCGAAATCCGGTTCTCCCGCGCCGAAACCGATCACGTCGATTCCCTGGGCCTTCAATTTGTTCGCCAGCGCGGTGAGCTCCAGCGTGGCTGAGGGTTTTACCTGCTGAATTCGTCTGGATAGTTTCATTTCTTTGTTCCTTTTTTTGAAATAATCATTAATTGTCAAGCGCGTTGAACAGCTCCATGCTTTTGGCCTTTGCCTTCACCAGCGCCTCTTTTCCCCTGGACGTGATCCTGTAATATTTCCTGATTTTTCCGTTTACGTTTTTTTCCTCATGAAGCAAATATCCCTTTTCTTCAAAATTGTGGAAAGTATTATAAAGGGTCCCATAGGAAATTTTATAACCGTACTCTTCCAGCTGGTCATGGATTTCCTTACCATAGACCGGCTCTTTCGACGCGAATTGCAATATATATATCTTTATAAATCCCAGCAGAAATTCATGTATCATCGTATCCGCCATGGATCGCTCCTTTAGAAGAATGCAGACCAGTGAGCCCGGCGTGATCGCACGCTCTCACTGGCAGGGCATGGTATCATGTGCTGATAACATGATTTGGTAACAGGATTTATACGGAGATGGTTTTTGTCAAATAAAAACAACAAATACTTAAAGATTTAGTCTATTTCGGTACAATATTATACTTGACCCCCATCACACCGGCAATGACCTATAAGTAACGGTGATGACGGAGATGAAGGTGGACAATAATGAGTATCAAATCCTTTGCGAATTCGTGCACTGCAAAGGGACCACGACACGCGTCGTGGGGGCCGCGGAAACTGAAGATGAGGCAAAGGAACAGGTCCGCCGTCTTCAGGAGCTCGCGAACGGTGGGAGTCCCCGGCACCGGTACGAAGATTTCGAATGTCCTGCAGAATTGTGTCCGCTGAAGGATTCCCTCCCTGTCTACTCCTACCGCAGATATCATCAGATATAATTTAACCATGTACAGCACCGGCTCAAGTTATGTGAAGGCGATTATCGCATGGTATTGATGATTGCACTGACGGTCGAAATGGAGCGGCCGGCTGATGCGGCGGATACGCGGGCGATTTTCAGGGGTTATGGTGCCTTTTTTCTTTCATGCGCCTGAAATGGGCGATGACTTCCGGATTTTTCATGAATTCGTACCGGTAATTCGGCCCGTAATCGATAAAGAGTTCTTCACCGGGATTGATGTCCCTGATTGAATACACCTGGACATAGGGGGCTTCGCAAATTTTGACAAATCTGACGTTTTGAAATTCACCCGGCGCGTAATTGATCCTTGTAAAAACATTTCCGTCAGAGCCGTCGATCCTGGTGTATCCGCCGGTGCTGCCAGCCGCGCATTTTTTCAGTCCCATGACATAATGCCATTTATTGTGAAACACGAGGGAGAGGTGTTGCTCACGGGTGATGAATTTTCCCCGGTAGGCGCCGAGAAGCGTGTCCGCCGGGATGAATACTTTCGCGTACACTCCGTTTCCCGCTCCGGGAACGGACGATGCCCTGACTGCAAGATCGGTTTCGTAGTCCCTGGCACAGCCGGCCAGGGCCGTAAAAAAAAAGATTAAATACAGGCTGATCAGCTTTTGCATTTTTTCATCAATCCGCTGATGAAGCATTCAACGCTGTAATCGTAGATGTCGTCGAAGTTTTCGTCCTTGAGGACAGTATCGCTCATTTTTCTGAACTGTATAAGGCCGTGCAGTGTTCCCCAGAGGACGATGGCGCATCGTTTCGGCTTCACCGCGTCGAAAATACCATCCTCGATCCCCTGTTTTATGCTTTCGGTAAGAATCGACAGGATCTTGTTGCCGTGGTGGTCCACCTGGCTTTTGAGAAGCTTGGGAAAAAATATGTCAAGGGGGGAGATAAAGTAATTCACCACGTCAAAATACTTTTTCTGCTCCACGCTGAATTGCCTGTACACGTTCGCTATGGCGCGGATTCGATCCTTCGGGTCCGCGGCATCTGCAACCGCACCGGATGCCATGGAATACAGCATCTCGAGAATTCCCTCCTGCAGGGTGGCGAAAATCTCCTCCTTGCTGTTGAAGTAGAGATATATCGTACCCACGCTGAGCTCGGCGAGTTTCGCGATCTGCTGGACCGACACATCGAATATGCCGTGATTCAGAATCAGCTCCCGCGCGGCGTCGAGTATCTGGTCCCTTCTCTGTTCTTTTTCCCTCTGCCTTCTTTCCTGAAGTCCCATTGTCATTTTTCCGTTGAATCGGCCTCATTGAATTCAGGTTTGATCGAATGTATCATGCGGTTTTCATAGAACCGCGGAAAAAACCTTGAGGTAAAGTAGGATAATTTTCCCACGGTTGTCAAGACAATTGATCTTTTTTTTCCTGCTGCTCCCCTGAATATTCGCTCCGCCACCGACTCGGGACTGTCCTGCGATCCGGGTATTGTCCGGGGGCGCGTGTTGATGCTCCCGTTTCCGTCAAGCGCCCTGTCCTGGAGGTTGGTTTCGGTGAATCCCGGCGAGACCATCATCACGTGAACGCCCAATTCCGCGACTTCACAACGAAGCGACTCGAAGAATCCGTGAAGCGCGTGCTTGCTCGCGGAATAACCGGTCCTGCCGTACAGGGGGGCGACTCCGGCGATGCTTGTGATCACGATGATCATGCCTTTTCGTTCGATCAGGCCCTCAAGGGCTGCCTTTGTACAGTTGACCGATCCGTAAAAATTCACTTCCATGACTCTTCGTATGACATCGATCTTGGTGTCGCGGAAAAGGCTCCTCTGGGTGATTCCGGCGTTGTTCACCAGCACGTCGATCCCCCCGTAGGCCCTCACCGCCGCCTTGAATGCCTTGACGCACTGGATTTCGTCGCTGACATCGCATTTGATTGCCGTTGCCTGGATGCCTGCGGCGTCGAGCTCGGCCGAAATGGATT
Source organism: Spirochaetota bacterium (assembly GCA_041737965.1). GTDB lineage: Bacteria > Spirochaetota > UBA4802 > UBA4802 > UBA5550 > JAFGJK01. The sequence goes on from JBGSQT010000023.1 coordinate 24,277, forward strand.
CCATCCTCGCCTCGTTGAAATCCAGAATGACCAGGTTGGCGCCCTCCCTACCGAATTTCCAGGCGACGGCCGCACCAATGCCGCTCGCGCCTCCGGTGACCGCCACTGTCTTGCCCCTGAACATGATGCAGCTCCCTCCCCGCCCTATTCCATTTCCAGAGTCACTTTTTCAACTTTGTCCAGATCCTTCACGTAAAAAAAGGAAGCCAGAAAGAACATCAGCGCTCCGGCAACCAGCGAAAGTGGAAGCACCTGCATCGCCGATCCTATGCCGAAAGAATCGGACATCGATCCGATGACGATCGGACCGGTTGATGATCCCAGAAGGTTCTGGATGACAACGCAGAGGGCGTATGAAATCGCCCGCAGTCCGGGGTGCACCACGTCCTGGGTGATCGAAGCCGCGGCCGGCAGGAATGCGATGATCGTCAGGCCCACAAGGAGAATGCAGACATACCGGGCGTTGCCGTCGAGAAAGGAGAGCGCAATGAACAGCAGTATCGCTGATATGAGCGTTGTGATCGCCGCGAAGAGGGGCCTCGCATTGGCCCTGGTCCTGAGCCAGCGGTCTGACAGGTAACCTCCCAACGGGGAGCCTATCAGCGCCAGGATCATGACCGAACCGGCCATTACGCCCGCCCTGTCCTCGGCAATCCCCTGCACTCTGTGGAAATAGGTCGGGAGCCACGTCATCAGGGATACCGTCACGAATGTGACGCACGGGAATCCGAAATTGGTGAATATCAGCGACGGTGTGGAGAGGAATTCCCTGACGATGTCTGCGGTCTTCATCTTCCTTTTAATCTGTCCGGCGCCGCCCGAATCGACAGTTTTCGTCAGGCCGACGGTCTTGTAGTCCTTGATGAAGAAAAAGAGAATCGCCACGATGAGGCCGGGAAGGGCAACCAGGCCGAAGGCGTGTCTCCAGCCGATGTTGGTCGCGACGATGCCCCCGATGGCGATTCCGAGGGCCGACCCGATCGGTATAAACGCGTTCCAGATTCCCATGATCTGCGCCCTTTTTTCCTGCGGATAGAGGCCGGCTATCATGGCGGTTCCCCCGGGTGCGTATCCGGCCTCACCCACGCCGATGACGCCGCGGGCCAAAAATAGCTGGGGAAAACTTTTCGTGAAGGCGCATACAGCGGTCGCGACGCTCCACACCACTGCCATGAGGCCGATGGTCTTTCTCCGGCTCCACCTGTCCACCAGGACGGATATGGGGAAGGTGAAGATTATTATTGACCAGTATACCGCTGACACGAAAAGTCCGCACTGCGCGTCAGTAAGCCCCCAGTCCTGCTTAATAAAGGGGAACAGTGAAGTGACCACCATCCTGTCCATGTAATCGAAAAGATAGAGAAGGCAGAGAAGGATGAAAACGTAATTCCTGTAACCCTTTGAAAGTTTGTATTCCCTTGATGATCCGCCAGTATCCATAACCCCTCCCTTTTGCATGTTCTTCGGGACATGAAAAAAACGCAGGGCCTTTCGCACAAGAACCCTGCGTTTGAAAAACGATATCATCGCCGTCTCGACACTGCAGAACAAACCATGATGATCTCAGCCCGCTTTGTATCCGCCGAGATTCGCAAGCGCCACGCTCCCCGGGCTGATGACCGAGGGATCGATCATGACGTTGACGCATGCGGTTTTGCCAGATTTAAACGCCGCTTCAATTGCGGGCCTGATGTCTTCCGGTTTTTCGACATAGGCGCCGAAACCGCCGAGCTGTTCGACCATCCGCTCGTAATGAACATGACCGAGCTCGGTGCCGTCCTTGATCGCGTGGCCCAGCCTCAGCTGCTGGCTGTGGGCGATCATCCCCCATAGCGTGTCGTTGGCGACAACCGCAACTATTGGGAGGCTGTTCCTCATGGCGGTGTGGAACTCCATGAAATTGAAGCCCACCGAGCCGTCCCCGATCACCACCAGTACCCGCTTGTCCGGATTGAGGAGCTTCGCCGCGTTCGCGTAGGGGAGCCCCACGGCGAGACATCCGTAAAGGCCGTAATCGAGGTAATGGCCGCCCCTGCGTACCGTCCGGGTCATGCCCATCCAGGTGGCGGTGTCCCCTCCGTCCGCCACAACGATGTCGTTGTCGCGGTCCATGTAATCGTTTATTTCCTTCGCAAGCCTGAGCGGGTGAATAGGCACGTTCTGGCTTTCCCACATCGGTTTCGCCTGCGCCTTGCCGTTGGCATCGGCGGCAGCGACGGTTTCAACCCACCCCTTGAAGCGCTCCTTCATCGACGACGCGATGTCCCTGATGTTGACGATTCTGTTCAGTTCGCCAGTCAGGGCCTTTATGTCGCTCACCACACCAAGGTCGATTTTCCTGTTACGGCCGATCTCCTCCGCCTCTATGTCCACCTGGATGAATTTGGCGTCCTTACGGAAGATATCCCCGAAGATGTAATAAAGGCTCAGCCTGCCGCCGAGAAAAAGGACGCAGTCTGACTGTGTGTTGGCGATCAGTGACGCCCCCGGGCGGATCGCCAGAGAGGACTCGAAGCAGAGGGGATGCGTGTCGGGGACAACTCCCCTTCCCGCGGCGAGGGTAAAGACCGGTATGCCGGTTTTTTCAATGAATTCGGTGATTTCCTGCCCGGCGTCGGAATACCAGGCGCCGCTCCCTGCGATGATTATCGGCTTTTCCGCCTCGTTCAGCATTTCCACGATCTTTTCCGCGTTTTTTAAATCCACCGGTTTCGAATCCACTACCGTACCGTAGGTTTTCACTTTTGTCATGTCCGCAGTTGCGTTAAGGATGTCGCAGGGAAGCTCCAGATACACCGGTCCGGGCCTGCCGCCGGATGCGTACCTGAAGGCCATATCTATGAATTCGGGTATACGCTCCGGGTTATGGCAGACAAGGGCCTTCTTTACCATCGGGGAGATTACCGGTAGCTGGGTCATGTCCTGCAGGTCCAGTTTTTCAGCGGTTTCAAGGCCGACGCATCCGGATATGAGAATCACCGGCGCGTTCGACAGCCTTGCGCTGGCGATGCCGGAAAGGGCGTTGGTAAAACCGGGGCCTGCCGTCACCATTGCCACCGCCGGCTTCCTCGTCATTTTCGTGCATGCCTCCGCCATAAACACGGCCGCCTGCTCATGCCGCGTTGAAAATATTTTCACTTTCGTGTTCTCAAGGAACTGATAGATGGGGGTGATGTGTCCTCCGCTTATCGAAAAAACATGCTCGACTCCTTTGTTGATCAGGGCGTCCGCCGCGAGCTTGCCGCCGATGACTTTTTCCATACAGGTCTTCCTCCGTTGTTCAAAAAATTTATCGCCCCCGGTCCGGAGCGGGATTGTTACAGCTCCATGCACTGCCCGCCGTCAAGATTAATCGCCTGGCCGGTTATGTACCTCGATTGGTCCGAGGCAAGGTAGGCCACCAGGCTGCCGGCGTCGGCGGGCATGCCGATATAGCCGAGCGGGATGGTCTTGCACATCTCCTTTTCCCTCTCTTCCACTGTGGTGTTGAAAAACTTGGCCTCCAGGCCGAATCTCCATTTTTCCAGATCCGTCATAACCTGACCCGGGCAGATCGCGTTTACCCTGATGCCGAGACCGGCCACTTCCTTGGCCATGGTTTTGGTGAGCATGATGACCCCCGCCTTGGCGGCGGCATAGGCGCTGTTGAGAAGGGGCGGAACCTTGCCCGCCCTGGAGGCGGTATTGATGATCGAACCCGGTTTTCCCATCATGATGGGAACAACCGCTCTTGTTACCCGGAACACGCTTATAAGGTTCACGTCGATGGTTCTGATCCAGTCTTCCTCCTTGTATGAAAGGAAGCTGTTGGGGACCCCGAAGGAGGCGCCCGCATTATTGCAGAGTATGTCGATCCGCTCGTATGATTTTTTAATTTCCGTCACCATTGCGGTAATGGATTCAGTGGAAGTGACGTCCACCTGAAAGGCCGAGGCATTGACGCCGTATCGTTCCTTAAGCGAGTTCACTACTTCAGCCATTCCCCTGCCGGTACCCACCGGGACCGCCGTGTCCCCCTTGCCGAGAGAACCGAGGTCCGCGATGATGATATGCACGCCGTTTTCGGCAAGCTTTTCAGCGATACCGAATCCGATGCCGGTTTTCTTTCCGGCCCCCGTCACCAGGGCGGTTTTTCCTTTCAAATCATCATACATGGAGAATACCTCACAGTCTTTCCTGATATGAAATGAATATCACTCAGTATATGAATTAAATTCATGCAAATGTCAATACATATTTCACTTTTGATGGGAATAATATTCATGATCACGCTCCCTCCATAGCCGCGATGACTTCGCGAACAATCTGAAGCTCTTCATTTGCGGGTATGACAAGACAGGCGATCCGGCTTGCCTGTGCGCTGATGAGATTGATGCCGGAACAGTTCCTCTCTTCATCGAGAAGAAGGCCTGCGAAGCCGAAATGGGCGAGGATGTCACGCCGCAGTCCGGGGGCGTGTTCGCCGATGCCTCCGGTGAATACCACCGCGTCAACGCCTCCCATCTCCGCCATGTATGAACCGATGTAACCGGTGATACGGTGAACCATGATATCGTGGGTCCGGCGCGCCGCCGTATCGCCCTTCTCCGCCCGCTCCATGATGGTACGATAGTCGCTGCTGATGCCTGAGAGCCCAAGAAGTCCCGATTCACGGTTGATCAGCTCCCCCGCCTGATCCGGAGTGTACCCGGTTTTCAGAAGCAGCAGGAGTATCTCGGGATCGAAGGACCCGCTTCTCGTGCCCATGGGGAGCCCTTCAAGAGGCGTGAAGCCCATGGTAGTGTCGATGCTTTCTCCTCCCCGGACCGCGCAGATGCTCTGTCCGTTTCCGAGGTGGCAGGTGATTATTCGCAGGCCGGTAATCGGCCTTCGCAGAATATCCGCCGCCCTCAGGGCCACGTATTTGTGATTGGTTCCGTGGAACCCGTATTTCCTGATGCCCCGTTCCCGATAGAGCCGGTACGGGAGGCCGTACAGATATGCACTTTCCGGCATCGTCTGATGAAAGGCGGTGTCAAACACGGCGTAATGCGCCGCGCCGGGAAGGCGAGCCATCGCCATTTCGAGGCAGGAGGTGTTGATCGGATTGTGGAGCGGCGCGAGGTATCCGATCGTCTTGAGGTCCGTCAGTACCGCATTGTCCACGCGGACCGTTGTGCTGAACATTTCGCCTCCATGGACCACCCTGTGACCGGTCGCGGCGACGCCGAATTCCCTGACTGATTCGATAAGATCGTCGAGAGATTCCTCATGGGTGCCAAACGGGGCGGTATCGACGACAGGCGTGTCTCCAACGGTAATTTCGCGCCGGCATTCGGTGTTACCGTCGGAAAGCCCGTCATAAAGACCGCGGGCCAGAACCTTTTCCGACTCCGACTCGATGAGCTTGAATTTAAGCGAACTGCTTCCCGCGTTCACCACCAGTATGTTCATCAGCTCCGCTCCGGTCCGTGCAGTATAAGGGCGGCCTTTTTTTATTGACCGCCCATTTCGCTATTTTTCGCTCAGATGTTTGTACTTCGGCAGATATCGCACCGCCGGCTTGAAGGCGTCACGGCGGAATGGTTCGGCCAGGACGTTTTTACCGCCTTCGATGACCGCCTCGATAACCGCAGGTTTCCCTGATTTCACCGCGTGTGCCACCGCATCCTTTACGTCGCCGTAACTCTCTATGCGGTATCCCTCGGCCCCCATGTCTTTCGCGATCTGCGCGAAGCTTGGATTGTCGAGATTGGCGCCCACGTAGCGCTCCTTGAAAAAGTCGATCTGGTTTTTTTTCTCTGCTCCCCACTCGTTGTTGTTGAACACCACCGCTATCACCGGGATGTCCTCCCTGACCGCCGTCATCACCTCGCTGAGGCCGCTGATTCCCCACGCGCCGTCACCCTGAAGCGAAAAGACCGGTGTTTTTGGCGAGCCTATCTTCGCCCCCATGGCAGCGCCGTAGGCGAAACCGCAGTTGCCCCAGGAGAGGGCGGCGATGTGCTGACGCTCGCCGGTAAAGGTGAGATAGCTGTTGCACATGGATGAGGTGTTCCCTATGTCTGTGGCGACTATCGATCCCCTGGGTATCGCGTTGGCGAACTCCATGAGAAATCGCCGGGGATGCATGAGTTTCGATGTTGACGAAGACCATTGTGTCAGCTCGTCGCTCCAGGTCTGCTTCTCCTTCGCGATCAGTTCGAGGCGTCCGGCGTCTTTTTTCCTCGATACGTCGCCTTTTTTCAGCGCCCTGACAAGGGCCGCGGCGAATTCCTTCGCGTCAGCCATGACGCCCATCTCGATCCTGCGGCTCAACCCCAGCTGCAGAGGGTCGATGTCCACCTGAATTAATTTTGCGTTTTTCGGCCAGTACTCGATGTCGTACTGCGGCAGCGTGCCGAAAGGGCCGAGCCGCGTTCCAAGGGCCAGAACCACGTCCGCCTTCGCGATGAGCCTCATCGCCGCTTTCGAACCGCAGTACCCGATGGGCCCCGCGCCCAGTTCATGGTCCTGGGGAAAGGTGTCGTTGTGCAGATAGGTGTTGACAACCGGCGCGGTGAGAAATTCAGCCAGTGTCCTGGTTTCATCGATGGCGCCGGCCATGGACACGCCGCCGCCGGCGAGGATTACCGGAAACTTTGCCCTTGCCAGAAGTTCAGCAGCACGGGCGATCTGGGTCTCGGTCCCGGCGCCTCGGGACACCGCCTCGGTGGGGAAAATCTCGCAATCAATGTCGCCGTAAAAAAAGTCCCGGGGAATATTGAGCTGGGTGGGGCCGCATTCCGTTTTGGCGATATAGAAACAGCGTCGCGCCAGTTCGGCCATCCGCTCCGGTCTGTTGACCCTGACCTGGTACTTTGTCGATTTTTCGAACCAGGGCATCTGATCCAGCTCCTGAAAACCGCCGAGCCCGATACCCATGCTCCCTGTTTCCGGCGTGATTGCGACGACCGGGGAATGCGCCCAGAAGGCGGCCGTTATTGCAGACACGAAATTGGCCGCACCCGGCCCGTTCTGCGCGATACAGGTCTGGGGCCTGCCGGTGACGCGCGCGTACCCGTCCGCGGCGTGGGCCGCCGCCTGTTCATGGGCCACGGAGATGAAGCGTATTCCGGCAGTGGGGAAAAGATCCAGCGCGTCCATATACGCGCTCCCGACAATACCGAAAATGTTGGTGATGTTTTCCGCGACAAGGGTCTCGACCAATGCTTCTGAGGGGGTCATTTTTGTCATATAGGTCACTCCTTGATTTGAAATGGGGAATTGTACCACTTTTTATTGGATATGAATATAATTCACAATATGAACTAAATTCACCTATATTTTTTTCTGTCAATTCTTTTTTCAAACGGAGATAGGCACATGATCAATTTCATTTTGTAACAGGCTCTGACCCCGTTCGGCCAGTTTACATAATTAACAGGCTCTGACCCCGTACAACCAGTATACATAACACAGGCGTGTCCGTGGACGCAAAAAATCGCCTATTATATCGATTAAAAATACAATCCTGCTTGCAAAATGGCGTGAAGAAGTCATTTCTATCTATCACTCTGATTATAAAGGTGCAATTCCATGGACAATTACCGAAACAATTCCGTATCATTGGGTCCCTGTCTCATCACCGGCGGCTCCGGTATGCTCGGGACCGCACTGGCGGCGCTTCTCCATAAGGCCGGTGTTCCGGTACGACTGCTGGACATCAACGCATCCGGAAAAACCGATGGGCTGGAAACCATTGTCGGCGATATATGCGATCCGGATACCGTAGCCCGGGCCTGCAGGGGAATGGAAACAGTATTCCATACCGCGGCGGCCGTGTGGAATCCGGGAACCCCTCCGGAAACTTTCGACAGGGTGAATGTCGGGGGAACAAGAAACGTCATCGAGGCCTGCATCGCCGCGTCGGTCCGGCGGCTTGTATTCACCAGCACCATGGACGTGGTGGTGGACGGAGACCTCCCCATTTGCGGGGGCGATGAGACCCTCCCTTATCCCGTAAAAACCCCGAAAGACCACTATTCCCGGACAAAGATCATTTCTGAACGCGACGTCATCGCCGCCAATGGGGAATCCGGGCTCCTCACCTGCTCTATCCGTCCGGTGGGGATGTACGGGCCCGGTGACAGGTATCATCTTCCCAATATCATTGCCATGGCCCGGTCCCGGTTCAACATAAAACTCGGCGACGGCTCTGCCCGGTTCAGCCATGTCTTTTCTGAAAATGTCGCCCACGGGCATATTATGGCCGCGGAAAACCTCTATCCAGGGTCTCCGGTGTGCGGCCAGTGCTATTTTATCACCGACAACACGCCGGAAAAAAACCTTTTCTCCTTTATGGAGCCGTTTCTGCGGAAACTCGGCCTTCCGGTGCCGACGTTATCGATCCCTTATCGTCTTGCCTACCTTTTGTCGGCGCTTGCAGAATTGATCGACCCGAAAACGAAGTTCACCCGATTTGCCGTGGTGCAGACATGCGTGGACCATACGTTCGTCAGCGCCAAGGCGGAACGGGATTTCGGATATCTGCCGCCGGTTTCCGAGGAGGAGGCATTCGAAAAAACAATGCAATGGCTCAGGGAAGAAGGGTACCGCGCCTGACCTTCTGATGGCACGCGGTCAAGGCGCGAGACCGGCGCGATGGAATCCCGGACTGCGGCCCCCATCGCCCCCTCATGAAATACCGGCGAGCTCGGCGAAATTGGCCCCGAGTATCCTTTTCCGGGCGCCCTGGTCGGGGAAGAGCCGCTCGATTCTGCTTTTAATAAATCCGTGATCATAGGTGCCGTTCATTTCCGTTATCCCGTACGGACCGTCAGTGCCGTAGAGGCACCGGTCGACGCCGAGCTGTTTCACCGCGTCCCTTGTAATGGATTCGCTGACGTAACTGGTCTGGGACAGGTCAACGAAAATGTTTTTGTACTTTTTCACGATCTTCCAGAAATCGCGGTACCGGGGAAAGCCGGCATGGGCCAGGATGAGGTTGAGCCCGGGTATTTCCTTGGCAAGGGGCTCGAAGTTTCCCCTATCGCCGAAGCCTGCGTGGATCAGCAGCGGCTTGCCGAGCTCCGCGGCGGTCTGTGCCAGCGCGAGCAGTGAAAAGGCGTTGTACCGGTGCCAGAACGGATGCGCCTTCACGCCTATGAACCCCGGTTTTGATTTCCATGCGTCGATCACCTCAAAGGGGTTGCGCGATCCCCCGGGATTCACGAACACCCAGGCGCAGAATCTTTCAGGATGGAGCTCTGCGGCCCTGAAGACCGGTTCGTTGTCGGGATCAGGGTAGATTCGGTATCGTCCCGAGGGGGTCTTGATCGTGCCTTTGCGGTCCGCGTTATTGATGAAAAGCCTTCCAATGGGGCGTGTTTTTTTATGGTAGACGAGGTATCGGTGAAGGCCGACGGTGAAAGGAGGCGGTTCCGGGAAGGGATCGCACATCGGTGCCATGAGCGCGGCTTTTTCGATCCCCGCCGCGTCCATTTTTTTCAGGACTTCGTCTGTTTTCAGAATACGCTCATCCAGGTGGTAGTGGCAGTCGATTACCATCCGCACCTCCCTGCCCCGATCCTTGAAACGCAATGCCCCAGTGTACATCCCATTATCGGCGGTGTCAAACAGTTTCACGCGTCACGGGTGAGGAAGAGGCTTTTTTATACGGACGGTACGGTCCGTGCGTTTATTCCTTAAAGTTTTTCCTTTTTTCCGAAATGATGTTTTACCCCCTCGATGAAGGCGACGCACCGGCTGATTTCCGTAAACGAGGGTATGCCGGACTCCCCGGCCGTGACACGAATCTTTTCGTACACTTCGCCGCTCCCCACCATCCAGAGAACCACCGGTTTCCGGTATTTTTTCTTCATTTCGCCCACTTTCGAAATATACGCGGCAGGTGATTCTCCCCATCCCACCGTCTCCATCAAAATTGAGTCAACGCCCGGATCCTTCATTAACGCCTCCATTGCGGCGAGGTATACTGTTTCCAGGCCGTGTGCCTCAACCGCAGGCCAGAGGTCCACCGGATGTGATGGTTTCATCCATGGGGGGAACACCGCTGCGATTGTCTCCATGGTGCCGTCCCCCGGGTCCGCCATGGCTATCTTTCTGTCATAGAGAAGATCCGTGGTGACGATACCCGCGCCCCCGGAAAAGGTGACCACCGCGGTGCCTCCGTCGCAACGGCAGCTGTCGGTCATGGAAAAACCGCGCACGAAATCCATGAGCTCGTGCACGTCGTACACCTGCACCACGCCTCCCTGCCTGAATGCGCCTGCGTAGACTCCCGCTTCGCCGGAGAGGCTCGCGGTATGGCTCATGGCCGCGCTGGCACCCCGGGGGCTCCGTCCCGCCTTGAGGACCACAATGGGCTTGTCCGTGGAGCGGGCGAGTTTCAGAAAGCGCCGTCCGTCCACTATCGATTCGAGGTAGCACCCGATAACGCCGGTCTCTTCATCGTCAATAAGGTATTCCAGAAGCTCGGTTTCATGCAGGTCGCACTTGTTGCCGATGGAGCAGACCTTGGCGACTCCCATCCCCCCCTTTTCGAGGATCATCATGAGAAACCCTGCGGAGAGCATGCCGCTCTGCACGATCAGGGACACCCTTCCGGGGCGCATCAGGGTCTTCCACCGGTCCGAGTACATGAAGGAGAAGACATTGCGGGTGTGGCCGTCCAGGTATCCCATGCAGTTGGGGCCCCAGAGCCGTATCCCCAGGCTTTGCGCAAGCTCCAGCGATTCATTCTGGAGCCGCAGGCCCTCGGGGCCGATCTCCGAGAAACCGGCCGACTCGATAATGATTCCCTTGACCCCCTTTTTCGCGCACTGGCGGATTGTGTCGGGAAGGAACTTCGCCGGGATGAAGTAGACCGCCACGTCGAAATTTTCCGGCACTGACGACACGTCGGGATAACAGGGCACGCCGAGGATCCCGCCGTACCGTGGATTGACCGGATACACACCGCCGCGGTATCCTCCCAGTATGTTTCTAAGGATGTGAAATCCACCCTTACCCGGATTGTCGGTGGCCCCGATGACCGCAACGCCCCGCGGATGGAAAAAAAAGTCGATCGCCTGCTTCCCTTTTCCGGGAGAGCGGCCGTTCAGATGTATCGGTTTCATCCTATGTAATCATCCCCCCGTCGACGATGAGCGAACTGCCTGTGGTGAATGAGGCGTAATCAGACAGAAGGTAGATCACCGCCCCCACCATCTCCTCCGGTCCGGCGATCCTCTTCATGGGGATCGAGGGGAGGATCATGTTCAGGATCGATTCGTTCTGGGTCATGACCGATGAAAATTTGGTATCAGTGAGGCCGGGAAGCAGCGCGTTGACCCGGATGTTCGCCGCGGCGAGCTCCTTGGCAAAGGAGAGGGTCATGGCGATCACGCCGGCTTTGCTCATGGAATAAATACCCTGGAAAGGCGCGGGACGTATGCCGTTTATGGAGGCGACGTTTACGATGGACCCCCCTCCCGCGTCCTTCATCATCTGCGCCGCCTTCTGGGCAACGAAAAAATATCCCTTCATGTTCACAGACATGGTCTTGTCCCAGGCCGCCTCGTCGACCTTGAGCACTTCGCCGAAAAACGGGTTTGTGGCGGCGTTGTTGACCAGATAGTCCAGCCTACGCCCGCTTTTTTTAATTTCCGCGAAAAGCGATTCGATCTGGCCGAGCTCGCCGGTATGGCATGCCACGGAAGACGCGCTACCGCCCTCGTCGGTGATGGACTTCTCCACCTCCTTCAGCGCGTCGATTTTTCTGCTGGAGAGAAACACATGCGCCCCGTGGGCGGCAAGCGATTTCGCGATTGCAGCGCCGATGCCGCGGCTCGCGCCGGTGACCAGCGCAGTTTTTCCGTTGAAATTGAATTCTATTTTCATTGTGACACCTCGGTTGTTGAGTGTTTTGACTGCCGTCCCGTCACGGCTTCCCTTCCATGAACCCCGGCCTCTGGAACTCAGGGTCCGGATAAGTATAGAATCCCTCGCCCGATTTTATTCCCAGCTTTCCCTGGTCCACGTAGGTTTTCAGGAATTTCGCGTTCGCCTTCGCCTGCGGGTCCTGCAGTTTTTCCGCCCAGTAATTGGTGATGTGCCACACCGTGTCCAGCCCGACGCCGTCCATGATGGCGAAAGGACCGGTGGGTATCCGGAAAACCCCGGTCCAGGAACGGTCTATGTCCTGGATCGGCGCTATGCCGCGAGAGGCCAGCGTGAGGGCCGAGCCGAGTATCGACATCAGGATGTTGTTGAAGAGGTATCCCGGATACTCCCTATGAAGGAGGATCGGTATCTGTTTCAGGCTTTTTGAAAAATCCATTACCAGCTCCGTCGTTTCCCCTGAAGTTTTCGGATGAGGCATGACGTCCACTATGATAGAGGTCCTGACATCGTAGAAATGGAGGGCGATAAGTTTTTCGGGCCTTCCGCACCCCGCGGCGAACTGCGACGAGACCAGCGACGAGGTGTTGGAAGTGAACACTGTTCTCTCCGGGCAGAGTTCATGGAACTCTGCGAAGACTTTTTCCTTCAGCGCCGGGTCTTCCGGCACCGATTCGCTTACAAGATCGGCGTCCGCGGCCGCTGCCGCCCTGTCCGAGGTGAACGATATCCTTCCGATGGAGGCGTCGGCATCGGCTTTGGAGCATTTTCCCCACTGCACGAAACTTTTTGCGACTTTTTCAACGCCACGCTTGGCCCCCTCGAGCGACTTCTCCGCGATGTCGTACATCATCACCTCGTATCCGCAGGAGGCGCAGAGAAATCCTATCTGCCTCCCCATGGTGCCTGACCCCAGGATCAGCACTTTCTTTATGTCACTGACTTTCATTCTCTTTTCCTCCTTTTTCCTTCCTTCTTACCATTCACCGTTGTCGATGACGCGTACCGCGGCGCCTTCAAGAATTTTCACCGCATGGATCAGCATCTGAAACCGTGTGTCCTTTGTCTGGCCGTGATAAAAGCGGTAATAAATCTGCTGCGCGATCACCGCGAGCCTGAAAAGGCCGAAGCAGTAGTAGTACTCGAAATTATCGGCCGTGATTCCGCGTTTCCCGGCGTAGTAGGCCACCTGCTCCCTTCTGGTCAGCATTCCCCTGAGATTGGTGGGCATCATCCTGATGAGCTGCATGGCCGGCGGGTCGTTTTCCTGGACCCAGTAGGCCAGCGAGTTGCCCAGGTCCATGAGCGGGTCACCGATGGTGGCCATTTCCCAGTCCAGTATCCCGGTTATGTGAAGGGGGTTCTCCGGATCAAGCACCACGTTGTCCAGTTTGTAGTCGTTGTGGATCACGCAGGGGGCATTCCGGTCACCGGGCATCGAGTCGGAAAGCCACCGCATCACCCGCTCGTAATCCGGCGCGTCCGGGGTTCGCGCGTCCCGGTAGCGGGCGCTCCATCCCTCCACCTGGCGTTTCACGTAGCCTTCCGGTTTCCCGAAATCGCCGAGGCCTATGCCGTTATAATCCAGGCCGTGGAGCTCTCCGAGCACGTCTATCAGTTTTCCGCTCAGCCCCCGGGCCTCCTCCTCGGAGAAGGTCATGCCCTTCGGCGGGTCCTTGCGGAGTATGGTCCCCTTCATCCGCTCCATGACGTAAAAGGGGCAGTCCATCACCGCGGCGTCGTCGCAGTAGAGCAGAGGCTCCGGGCAGTAGGGGAAATGCGGCTTCAGGCTGGAGAGCATGGTGAACTCACGGCGCATGTCGTGGGCGGATTTCGCCTTCTTTCCGAAAGGAGGGCGGCGGAGGATGAAATCGCGCCCGCCCAGCGTCACCAGATACGTGAGGTTCGAAAACCCGCTGGGGAACTGCTTTATCCCGATCTCACCGGACAGCCCGGACAGGGACGAAATCAGATAGTCGCGGACCTTTGCAGCGTCCAGCTCTTCGCCCGTGCGCACCTCGGACGGTTCATCAACTTTGCTCATGACGATCTCCTCCTTTTCCCGGATTGCCGGGAACTATTGCTTTTTCGATCAGGTTGGTCACGTAATCGGCGTACGCTTCGACGCCGATCCCCCTTCGGGAGTATTTCCAGCGCTTGAGATACCAGTCCTGCAGCATCGCCTTGATAAGCGCGGCGGTGAGAAGGCAGTCATCGAGCCTGAAGGTCCCCTGCTCCTTCCCCTCTTCCATGATATCGGCGAAGATCTTCTCGGTGAAGAGCTCGCTGGCGATGGCGTTTTTCTGGGCGTCCCTGCTCAGGTTTTTCGTCTCCATGTAGGAGAAGTAGAACCAGGGATGGAGAACCTCGCTCAGGTAGAGGTGCGTCCTGATGGCGGCCTGAAGCCTTTTTCTGACTTCAGGCTCCCTCTCCACCTGCTGGAGCAGTATCCGCGACGTGAGCCTGCGTCCCTGGTTCTGGATCATCCCCAGCAGTTCCTCCTTGCCGGTGAAATAGGAGTAGAGGGCGCCCATGCTGAGGCCCGTTTCCCGCGAGAGGTCCCTGACGCTCATGGCCTGGAACCCCTTGACATTGGAGAGCTTCAGCGTGGCGTTGAAGATGTTCACCAAATTCTTCACGCCCACCTTTTCCTTTTTGATTTTGATGGAGGCGGCGTGCTCGTGGAAGATGTCCCTGCATATCTCCTCCATGGAGAGCATCACCATCTCCTTGAAAAGGTCCAGGGTTATCATTGCTTTGCGTATCGCCCCAGTATCCTTTTCGCCAGAGAAGTCTTGTGCACCTCGTCGGCGCCGTCGTATATCCTCGCCGCCCTTTCGTGCCGGTAGAAGAAGGCCAGGATGGTGTCGTCGGTCATGCCGAGCCCGCCGTGGACCTGAAGCGCCCGGTCCACCACCCTGTTCATCGTGTTTGCCACGACGAATTTTATCATGGAGACATCGTCTCTGGCGGCCTTGGCGCCCTTGTTCTCGATGCTCCAGGCGGCGTAGAGGGTCATAAGCCGTGCCGCCGTTATCTCAGACGCCGATTCCGACACCCAGTTCTGCACCGTCTGGCGCGTCGCCAGCGTCTTTCCGTCAAGAGTGATCTTGCGCTCGTTGGCCCGCCGGCACATCAGGTCAAAGGAGCGGCTGCAAATCCCGAGCCACCGCATGCAGTGGTGGATTCTTCCAGGCCCGAGCCGCTCCTGGGCTATGACAAAACCGTGCCCTTCCGGGCCCAGGAGGTTTTTCTGCGGCACCCTGCAGTTCTGGAACAGTATCTCGCCGTGGCTGAAGTAATCGCTGCCGCTGTGGCCCATGACCGGAATGTTGCGGACAAGGTTGAATCCCGGCGTGTCCGTGGGCACGATGATCATGCTCGCCTGAAGGTGCGCCGGCGCCTCCGGATTGGTCACCGCCAGGGCGATGGCGAATGCGGCCCCGTCGGCCGCGGTGGTGTACCACTTGTGCCCGTTGATGACGTAATCGTCGCCGTCCTTCACCGCGGTGGCTTCCAGTAACACCGGATTGGAGCCGGGCATGTCCACCTCCGTCATGGCGAAACAGCTTCTGATTTCGCCCGCCGCGAGGGGGATGAGGTATTTTTCTTTCTGCTCGGCCGTGGCGTATTTGTGGAGGATTTCAACGTTGCCCGCGTCGGGCGCCTGGCACCAGAACACGTAGTGCCCCAGCGGCGACCTTCCGAGGGCCTCCGAAACAAGCCCGTGCTCCACGAGGTCGAGCCCCATCCCTCCGATGTCCTTCGGATAATTGGGCGCCCACAGCTCCATCTGTCTCACCATGCGCTGTTTTTCCCGGAGCACCGGAAGCATCTCCCTGAAATCGTGGTTTAAAAATTCAGTTTCCAGCGGGATGAGCTCCCTGTCGACGAACTCGTTGATCATCCCCACAATGGTCTGCATCTTTTCGGAAATGGCAAAATCCATTCTCCCCTCCTTTTCTCCGTTATCGGTATGTTATCAGCTCCCGGTCCTTCTGAATCTCAAGGTGCGGGAAGCAGTTGAATGATGACAGCGTGATTCGCGAACCGTCGTACCTGAACCTCGTGACAGAAGTGTTCACCATCTGCCAGCAGAGCCGCATCGTTTCATCGTCCGGAATTCCGGTTGCGTGCTGAACCGACGCGGAGATGGACCCGCCGGAGGCGAAGACCAGGGCCCTGCGGCCCCTGCCGTTTTTATCCAGCACTTCCCGGAACGCCGCGGCCACTCTCTCGCGGAATTCATTCCAGCTTTCAAGGCCGTCCATGCCGTCTGTTCCGGATACCCATCGGAGCATGGCGCGTTCGAATATCCTCTGAAAGGATTTGCGGTCGGTGAGGAGTTTTTCGAGATCGTTTTTCAGTGAAGGGTCCTCCGCCAGCATCTCCCCGATCTGCGTTTCGATTATCTTTCTGGAATCATATTCATCGAATCCGGGGTATATTTCCGGAACCGGGAGAGATATCCCGCCGTCGCGATATACCTGTATGAAGGATTCGGCGCTCCTGCGCTGGCGGTCCAGGGTGCCGGAACATACCGTATGAAATTCCACGCCCTGATCCAGAAAATATTCAGCACAGAGCTCGGATTGACGGATGCCCCTCCGCGAGAGCACGTCGTAGTTCTCTTTTCCGAAGGACGCCTGACCGTGACGTACCATGTACAATTCGCTCATCTCTTCACCCTTTCGGATATCAGTGTGACGTACCCTGAAAATTTGTCAATAAAAATAAGAGCGAGCGCTCGATATTTATTGTGTTTTTTTATTGCGCTTTTTTCACGTATCCTGAAATATAACACCATCTAATTTTTATATAATCATCCAAAAGGAATGTATAAGAGGAACATGATGTCTGAAAATCCATTTCACCGAATAATGAACCCGAAGACCATCGCCATAGCCGGCGCAAGCAACAATCCGATGAAAATGGGCACCATGCACGGGTTGAGCATTATTAAGGACGGATTCACCGGGACGCTCTACCCTCTTCATCCCACGGAAAAGACCGTCATCGGCCTGAAGGCCTACACACATCCGTCGGAATTGCCGGAAGCGCCGGACCTGGCATTTCTGGTGGTGCCGGCGCCGCAGGTGGTGAAGCTGATGGATGAGTTCGGCAGGATCGGCACGAGGCACGCGGTCATAATCAGCGCGGGTTTCAGGGAAACCGGCGATGAAGGAAAAAAGCTCGAACAGGCACTGCGGGACACGGCGGAGAGGTACGGCATGCGTTTTGTGGGGCCTAACTGCATGGGGATAATCAACACGGAAATATCGCTCAATACCACGGTAGTGGCGCTGAAGTCCCGGCCGGGAAAGCTCGGTTTCGCCTCCCAGAGCGGCACCTATATCACCCAGTCCATCCCCTACCTGACCAAAAGAGGCATCCGCTTCAGCAAGGCGGTGAGCGTGGGAAATGAGGGGAACATCGGGATCATAGACGCGCTGGAATACCTCGGCCAGGATGAGCAGACCGGGGCGATATCGCTTTATATAGAAGGAATACGGGACATTCCAAGGTTTCTGGACGTGGCCAGGAGGATCACCCCGAGAAAACCGGTGGTGGCACAATATGTGGGAGGGTCGGCTGCCGGTGCGCGATCGGGGTTGAGCCATACGGGCGCCATGGCCGGGCCTGATCATCTGTACGACGGCATATTCAGGCAGGCGGGGATAGTCCGCGTGCATTCCGTCGAGGATTTGTACGGACAGGGGTGGGCGCTGGCGACCCAGCCGCCGCTGCGTGGGCCCAGAATCGGAGTCATCACCAATTCCGGCGGACCGGGCACGGCAATGTCGGACATACTTGACGGAAATGGTCTCGAAGTGCCGCCTTTTTCCGACCGGCTGCGGGAGGCGCTGAAAGCGCACATACCGCCCCACGCGCCTTCCGGCAACCCGGTGGACATCACCTTCAGCATGGACATCAAAACGCTCACGGAAACACTGACAACGCTTGTAATGGAGAGCGGCGAGGTGGACGGCATCGTGCTGCACGGCGTGATGATGTCCGGGTATGTCAGCGTGACCTACGAGCACATCCGCGGCCTCATCGGCGGAATGAGCCTCGATGACCTGCTCAAAACATTGATTAAGGACATTTCCGAGGACGTGAAGCTTCCGTGGAAACACGGCATACCGATGCTTCTCTCCTCGTTTTTTGACCGGGACGACAACTATACCGCACAATATGAAGACGCCGGCGTTCCGGTGTTCGATTCGCCGGAGAAGGCTGCCGGGGCGATGGTGGCGCTCAACCGCTACCGGCTCATCAGGAACCGTCCCGCTCACACGCCCCCCCATCTCCCCGAAAGGTCGGCTGAGGCCCGTGAAATCACGAAGAATAGTGAGGGGGCGCTGGATGAATTCTCCTCGAAAAAAATTCTGCGCGCCTACGGCATTCCGGTCACAGAGGAACTGCTGGTCACGAACGAAAACGACGCGGCCGCGGCGGCGGATTCCCTCGGGTATCCGGTGGTGATGAAGGCATGCTCGGCCGCCATACCCCATAAAACTGAGCGGGGCCTGGTGCATCTTAATCTCAGGGACAGGTCCGAAGCGATGACGGCATTCCGCCTGATACGGGAAAGGGCCGAAGGCGTGCCGGTCCTGATTTACCGCATGGTGACCGGGAACAGGGAGCTCATCGCCGGGATGACGCGCCATCCCGGATTCGGCCCTTCGGTGCTTTTCGGAATCGGAGGGGTGTACGCGGAGGCGGTGAAGGACGCATCCTTCCGCATGGCGCCGCTCACCATGGGCGACGCGGGGGAGATGCTCGACGAGATCAGGGCGTCGGCCATTCTCGGCCCCTTCAGGGGAATGCATCCCGCGGACAGGGGCGCGCTGTCGTCGATTCTGCGCGTCCTCGGCGAGATCGCCCTGCTCCATCCGGAAATCGCCGAGATCGACCTCAACCCGATCATACTCCAGGGCCCAAATCCGGTGGTGGTTGACGCGCTGGTGGTGACAGGCGGCGAGGGTAAATGACATGAAGGTGCTTGTATGCCTGTGCCAGGTATGCGACGGCGAAGCGGCATTCAGCATCGCCCCGGACGGTCTTTCCGTGGTACCCTCTGAGCGCGTTGCCTGGCGAATGAACCGCTACGACGAGTTCGCACTGGAAGAGGCGCTCAGGCTCAAGGATTCCGGTATCGCGCAACGGGTCGACGCGCTTTCCGTGGGGCCTCTCCGGACGCTATCAACGCTCAGAAAAGCGCTCGAAACCGGCGCGGATGACGCGGCGCTCATACGGCTGGACCGGCCGGCGTTTCCGGCTGAAAAAGCAGGACTCATCGCCTCGCACGCCGCAGGAAGGGAATACGACCTCATTCTTGCCGGCGTGATGTCGGAACAGGGGCTCAGCGGCGCCACCGGCCCGATGATCGCCGCCTGTCTCGGCATCCCCTTTGCCACGGCGGCGCTTCGCCTGGAGGCCGGCCCTCTGGCCCGCCTGGTCAGGGTTGAGCGGGAGATCGATTCCGCGACAAGGGAGGCGTTCACGCTGACGCTGCCTGCGCTCGTGACGGTACAGTCCGGCATCAACAGGCCCCGCTATCCCTCCCTCTCCAATGTCATGCGGGCGAAAACCCAGGAAATCGGTATAATC
Organism: Spirochaetota bacterium; assembly: GCA_041737965.1. GTDB lineage: Bacteria > Spirochaetota > UBA4802 > UBA4802 > UBA5550 > JAFGJK01. The sequence continues at coordinate 43,753 of JBGSQT010000023.1, forward strand.
GACCCGGCACCCCCCGCGGCGTTTCAGGAAACGCCGGCATCCGCGGTCTACCGTATGCCTGACAGGGGACACGCGGGGCTGATCATCCGCGGCACCGCCGGTGAAGCGGCGGAGGAACTGTACCGGTGGCTTCACGGAAGGTCCCTGTTGTGAGCGATTCCGATAAGAAAATACTGGTGTGCGGGGAGACGGCGGGGCGCACGCTCGATTCAATGACGATCGAGGCGGTTGCCTGCGCGGAACGTGCGGCGGAAATGACAGGCGCGTCGGTGACTCTCGCGCTCCCCTGCGCGGACGTTCATGAATTCGATATCATGTCCGGCGGAGGCATCAACGTCATCGCCCTGACCAATCCGCTGCTGAAACTGTACAGCGCTGCGGGATATATCGCGGCGATGGAACGGGCGGTTCGGGAGACTTCGCCGGAACTGGTCCTTATTCCCGGCACCTCCCGTGGCAACGATTTCGCCCCGGCGCTGGCGGTGAGGCTGGGAGCGGTCTTTGTTCCCGGAGTCGCGTCCCTGAAGGAAGACGGCGGATCCCTGGTCTTCACACGGTCCTGCTGGCACGGCAAGGCGGAGATGGAGTTGAAGCAGGCGCCGGGATTGACCGTGGCGACAATCCAGCCGGGCTCTTTCGCCGGACCCGCCCATCGGCGCGTCCGGGCCATGGTTCATGAAATAAAAATTGATCTCGCCATCGGTGACACGGTGCCGGAAGGCGAGATCCGGGCCGTCGGGGAGGCGGATTCGGGCCTACGAAACGCAGAGGTGATCGTGTCGGCGGGCCGCGGAATCGGGCGGGTTGAGAATCTCGCGCTCCTTGAGGAGACGGCCTCGCTTTTCGCACGATCCGCTGTCGGCGCCAGCAGACCGGTGTGCGATTACGGCTGGCTTCCCTACGGCCGGCAGATCGGACAGACAGGAAAACAGGTTTCGCCGAAACTCTACATGGCCTGCGGTATTTCCGGCTCACCGCAGCATATTGCGGGGATGAAATCCTCGGCAAACATCGTTGCCGTCAACATCGATCCGGAGGCTCCCATATTCCGGTACGCCCACGCCGGCGTGGTTGCGGACCTGACGGAATTTCTCAGGGCCTTCATCGACCTGGTGAGGGAAAAAAAGAAAACAGGCCGCTGACCCGGCCTCAACTCGCGAAGACGGTGAGTCCGGGAAAACGCCCTATATCAGTATAGCAAGGTCCTCCAGCGGATAGGCGGCGCAGGAATGGATAAAGTTGTAGCGCCTGTCCGATTTTCTGACCAGAACCCCTTCCGGCTGGAACACTGAACCGGACAGCAGCTTTATACGGCACATGCTGCACTCCCCGGATCTGCAGAGAGACGGCACCACGACGCCCTCGCGCTCCAGCGAATTCAGGAGCGGCTCCCCCGCCCTGGCCATGATCTTTTTTCCTCCGCCGAGGGTGACGGTGAATCGGGCGTTTTCGTCCAAGCCTGCGGGCCAGCCCGGATGGGAAGAAATGTTTTTGGGAGGGCCGTACATCTCCCTGTGGATTTTTTTCCTTTCAATATTCAGCTGTTCCAGCTGGGGGACGCAGAAATCGTACATGGCGGGAGGGCCGCACAGGTAATAGGTTTTCCCCGAAACATCTTTTAGGTTGTCCCTCACGATGTCTGCCGAAATGTATCCGGTGAGTCCCTTGTACCCCTTGCCCGGTTTCTCGATCACCGGAAGGTAGAGGATGTTGCCGTGCGCGGCCGCGGTGTCAGTGAGCTCTTTATGAAACATCGCGTCGTCCAGGGAGGTGTTGCCGTAAAAAAGGACAAGCTCCCTGTCCAGGCCGCATTGGACGATCTCCCTTATCATGCTCATGAAGGGGGTCACCCCGCTCCCTCCGGCAAGGCACACCATTACGCGGTCGTGCAGGATGGGATTGAAGTAAAAATTGCCCGAGGGCCCCGAGGTGCGCACCCTGTCGCCGACCTTCACCTCGTCCAAATAGTACTGCGACACGAACCCCCCGCCGACGCGCCGGATTGTGATGTCGTAGTACCCGGTCTGATTCGGCGGGGACGATATGCTGTAGGCCCTTCCGGTGCGGACGCCGCCGATCTTCGGAAAGAGCGTGATATACTGGCCCGCCTGAAAAGGCGGAAGAAAAGCGCCGCCCGAGGCGAGGCGGAACGTTCTGGCCGACGCCGATTCGTCGATTATATCCGCGACCGCAAGGTCCAGCGACGCCGGATGCAGGCGGTCGATGTATTCCCGCACCGTGCCCCTGTCGGCCCGGTAATCGTACCCGAATTTTTGCAGCACCTCTATTTCATCGAGCGTTTCCCTGTAGCCGTCTATCTGTTCCAATATTTCGCGTTTCATCCCGGCCTCCTTACGCCTTCAGTTCCTTCATGATTGCCCTCGCCGCCGAGGCCCCCGACATGAGTGTCGGCTGATACCCGGCGCTTCCGTACCACGCCCCGGCTCCGTAGAGGCCCTGAATCGGCGGTTTGGCCGGCACGAACATCGTCGAGTCCTTCGGATACTGGTCGAAGCCGTAGGGGCCGCCGCCCGGATGGCCGAGATACCGCATGTGCGTGAGCGGCGTTGCTATCTCCATCTCCTCAATGGCGCCCTTCATTCCGGGGAACACCTTTTCTGCCCTGGCGAGCAGCTCGTCAGCGCACCGGTATTTCGCCGACGCGTACTGCGACGGGGGGAGCCTGAGCCACGGTTCCGCGTATTTCATGGTCACCAGGGCCGCCTGGCTCGCCCCTGCCGGGGAAAAATCCGGGTCGGTGACGTCGTAACAGCTCAGGATAAAGGAGCTGTCCCCGCAGTCCAGACGCTTGGACTCAGCGTAATCGGCGTCGAAGTCGGTCGTATTGCACACGAAGTTGGTGGTTTCGGTGACGCCGATTTCAGAAGGCTCTCGGTCGAAGCCGAGATACAGGGTGAAAAACGACGTGCCCACGGTGCTCGACCGCATCCTGTCCAGGGCCCCGGAGGGGAGCTCCCCGCTGTCGATCATCTCGACAAAGGTGGCGATGGGAGAGGCGTTGGAGAGGACGCACCTCGCGGTGATTTCATCGCCCTGTTCGGTCCGTACGCCGAGGACCTTCCCGTTTTTCACCATTATTTTTTCAGCGGCGCAGTTGAACCTCGCAACGCCTCCCTGGGAAAGATACCGGTCCAGTAAAGTGTTGGAAAGCATCTGCGAGCCCCCCTTCAGGTGGTACGGCTTGAATTCGATGTACGAGAAAAGAAGCGCCGCCAGGTCGCTGAATGCGAGGTGCCTCGGGGGGACTCCCATATAGGTCCAGTAGACGCTCAGGGCAAGCTTGAGGAGCGGGTCCTTGAAATAGCTGTCAAGCACGCTCTGCGAGTTCTTCAGCGCGTACTGGAAATAGAGCGGGTATTTTTCACGGGACACTTCCGGATCGTTCAGGTAAAAGGCGCCGATAACCTCGTGGAAAAAGGAGTACACAAAATCGAAGAAGGAGACGATGGAGTCCTTTTCGGCCGGGAACCTTTCCTGCAGGGCCCGGATCACCTCGTTCCGGTCCGTGCGGAGCGTCACGTCCAGTTTCCCCGGCACGACGACGCGGTAGAGGTCCTGCATCGCCACAAACTCAAGGCTGTCGAGCACGCCCAGGCTGTTCAGCATCGCCCTGAGGGGGCCGGGTCGTTCCGGCGTGCCCAATCCGCTCAGCTGGTGCAGGGACACCTCGAACTCGAATCGACCCCTGCAGAAACTGGTGGCGCACCCGCCGGGAACATTGTGGCGCTCCAGCATGAGCACCTTCGCCCCCCTCTGGGCGAGGGACGCGGCGGCTGTAAGTCCCGCGTTTCCGGCTCCAATGACAATCACGTCGTAGTCGGCCATGGGGTGTCTCCTCTATGATGGGATATTTACCTGAATGATGGCGTTCCCTGTTGAAATTGCAACACTTTTATAGTCCGATGAACATACATCGTAAAAACGACTCTATTGGGAAGGGCAAAAAAAAAGGAGATTCCTTATCGAACCTCCTTTTATGCTTCGCCTTGCGGGTGTACGCCTTTTTCGGCGTCTCCGCTTTCGGCGGCTTGACCCTGAGCCGGACCCCTTTTCGGATCCGCTCGAGCAGTTCCTTTTTTCCGCTTTTTTTATCCATACGCCCTCTCATTGTAGAATAATAATGATATACTACTAAAAAGGCCCATCGGGGTCAAGTATTTCACGGCCGCTGCACCATTCAGCGGATAAAGTCTTCTCCTTGAAAACGTCAATTTTCGAGTGGTGCTCTGTCATCGGTCTTTCTTATTTCGTAGGCGAATTTCGTGTTCCTGGTGAATCCGAGCTTTTCGTAGAGCCGGTGCGCGCCGGTGCGCTTTATCCCGCTCATGAGCATCACCTTGTAGCATTCCCGTTCCCACGCGCAGGCAATCGCCTCCCTGAGCACCATGGTGGCATAGCCCCTGTTCCTCTGTTCCGGCACGGTCACCACGTTTTCGATTAGGCCGATGGAGCGTCCGCCTCTGGAAAGATTCGGCACCAGGGCCAGGAAGCAGGACGCCGCGAGGGCCCCCCCGATATCGGCCACGTAGACGCGGAAAAGATCGTCCCTCTCCTGGATGGTGTCCCATGATTTTCGAAAGGCATCGGCATGAGACGGGGAATCCTCGGGATTCAGGTGGCGGTACAGTTCAAGAAGCGGCACCAGGTCATCCTGCCTGGCGATTCTTATCTGAGGTCTGTTCATTTTTGTCCTTCTGACGGCCTTCAGGTTTTCTCCCGTATGTTCTGCGGTGCCGAAAGGCAGTGCGGCGCGTCCCGTAACCAGGGGAGCGGGTCATTCGTGTTATGATTCTGTAATGACATCACACCCGTGATCGTGTCTCAGATAACAATTCATCACCCCCTTTGTCAAGTGATAACGCCGGCAAGTATACGGTTCACTTTCCTTAAAAAGCGGCTGTAGGGGGGACGGAACGGACTGCGGCCCGGAAGAAGCTGAAATTACCGGCTTTCCCGAGAAAGTTTCTTGACACTCCGCGAAACTCTTTCACTGATTCATAGAATATGGATTTCTCCCTTTCCAAAACACAGGATCTGGTCCGGAAAAACGTGCGGAAGTTCGCCCAGGAGACGCTTGAAGACTGGGCCAACGTGCTGGACCGCGAGTCCCGTCCCCTCCCGCCGGAAATAGTCTCCGAGATGGGGAGGCTCAACATGTGGGGGATACAGGCCCCGGTCAGATACGGCGGCGCGGACCTTGACACGATATCCTACTGCATCGTGATAGAGGAGCTGTCCCGCGTGAGCGCCGCAGTGGGCCTCGGTGTCACCGTGCACAATTCGGTGTGCCTGGCACCTCTGCTCAAATTCGGAACGCCCGAACAGGTCGAACGGTTCGCCCCCCTTCTTGCCTCTGGTGAGAAAATCGGCGGCTTCACCGTCACAGAACCGCAGGCAGGGTCAGACGCCTCCTCGATATTGACCACCGCGGTCCCCGACGGCGATCATTACGTGCTCAACGGCCGCAAGGCTTTTGTCACCAACGGCGGCACCGGCGGGATATTCCTGGTGGCCGCCACCAGGGACCGTGCGAAAAAGACCAGGGGTATATCCATTTTCATCGTTGAGAAATCGATGCCCGGCTTCGAAGTCGGCAAGATCGAGGACATGATGGGGATGCGGGGCAACATGGTGTCGGAGCTGGTGTTCGACAACGTCCGCGTCCCCAAGGATCAGGTGCTTGGAAAGCCGGAGGACGGGTTCAGGATATCAATGCAGGCGCTCGATATAGGCCGCATCGGCATCGCGGCCCAGGCCCTCGGCATCGGCACCGCCGCCTTCGAGGCAGCCGCGCGCTATGCCGCTGAAAGAAAACAGTTCGACAAACCCATCGGCTCGTTTCAGGCGGTGTCGTTCAAGCTCGCGGACATGAAATCCCGGCTCGACGCGGCGCGGTTTCTCATATACAGGGCCGCCTGGCTCAAGGACAGCAACCTCCCCTTCTCCGCCGAGTCGGCAATGTGCAAGCTCTATGCCTCCGACGCGGCCATGGAGATATGCAGGGAGGCGCTTCAGATTTTCGGCGGCTACGGATACGTGAAGGACCTGCCGGTGGAGCGGTTTTTCCGCGACGCGAAAATTACCGAGATATACGAGGGGACCTCCGAGGTGATGAGGATAATCATCGGCGGCGCCGTGGTAAAGGAATTCAGCAAGGTATAGGCCATGACATCCATCGCGGTATGCGTCAAACAGGTGCCTGACACGCAGAAGGCGGTCTTCGACCCGGTCACCGGCGCCATAGACAGGACCGGAACCGGGAACATCATGAACCCGGACGACCTGCATGCCATCGAAATGGCGCTTTTTCTCAGGGACAATTTCGGCGGCACCATCACGGCGCTCACCATGGGCCCGCCGCAGGCGGCAGACGTGCTGTGCGAGGCCTACTCCTTCGGCGTGGACCGGTGCGTGCTCGTGTCGGACCCGTGTTTCGCCGGATCGGACTCGCTGGTCACCAGCCGTATCCTCTCCAGGGCTGTCGCGCATCTCGGCGGCTTCGATATCGTCGTCACCGGGTTCGAGGCCATAGACGGCAACACCTCCCACGTCGGGTTCCAGCTCTCGGAGTTTCTGGATATGCCGCTTATCACGCGGATACACCGCATCGGGATAGAGGAGCGTTGCGCGGTGATCGAGCGGCTCTACGGCCACGAATTCCAGAAAATAAAGGTGAGTTTCCCCGTTCTTCTCGCGGTGGGGAGGAACGCCAACCGCGTACGAATCCCGCGCCTGGCGGATATCAACTCCTGCGCCGATAGAGATATCGAGACCCTGAATCTGTCGCACATCGGCGGCACCGCGGATGAGTACGGCGCGGCCGGATCTCCCACGGTTGTGGTGGAGACGAAGACCTTCTCCCATCGGCGGAACCGCGAGGTGCTCGCCGGCACCATTGACGAAAAGGTGGACCAGACCATCCACCGGCTGAAAAAACACGGGATACTGCGGTATTGAGCGGATGAAAAATAAAACGGCACAAGGCCCGCTCTGGGTCTTCACGGAAATACAGGACCACGAACGGGTTCTGGAAGGCTCGCTGGAACTGCTGTCCAGAGGGAGGGAGCTTGCAGACGAACTGGGCTGCCCGCTTTGCGCCGTGATGTTCGCACTCGACGCCGACCAGTACCTGCCGGAGGTGAAAAAATACGGACCCGACCTGATTCTCTGCTGCAGCCACCCCGCCCTCAAGCATTACGACAGCCAGATATTCCCCGACCTCTTTACCGGATTGATACGGGAGCACAGGCCGGAGATCATACTTTTCCCGTCAACAGAGGCCGGGACCGACCTTGCCCCGAGGCTGGCGCAGCGGTTTTCCACCGGGCTCACGGCGCACTGCACCGATCTGTGCGTCATGGATTCAGGCGTCCACGGCAGCGGGCTCCTGGCCATGAAGCGCCCCGCCTACAGCGGCAACGCCATCGCCACGGTATTGTGTCCCCGCGCGCGGCCGCAGATGGCCACGGTGCAGCAGGGTGTCTTCGAGGCCCGCGAAACAACAGGGAGGGAGACCGAGGTCCGCATGGTTCCCTTCGCCTACGACATGACGGGCCTGAAGGTCCGATCCATGGAGGCCCCGAAAAGATGGGACAGCGCCAGGGTCCCGCTTGAGCAGGCGCCGGTGGTGATCGCCGGTGGCCGCGGTATGGGATCCAAAAGGAATTTCGAGATGCTCCGCGAACTGGCCGACCTCCTGGGTGGCGAAGTGGGGGCCACAAGGGTGCCGGTGTTCAACCGCTGGTGCGGCGAGGAACGCATGATCGGCCAGACCGGCAAAACCATATCGCCGCGGCTCTACATGGGCTTCGGCATATCAGGGCAGATTCAGCACACCGCTTCAATCATCGATTCCGAGACCATTCTGTCGGTAAACATCGACGGCGACGCGCCCATCGGCGAAATATCGGACTATGTGATACATGAAGACGCCGGGGAATTCCTCGCGCGCCTTATCGAGGGGCTTCGAAAGGAGAAAAGGAGCCTGTAGAAATCCGCACAAATCGGCAAGGCAGAAGGTGCTTCCATGGGAAAAAAGCGTGACAGCGGGGATTGCAACGCCATGGGCAAAAAACTGGCATCCATGCGGAAAAAGCGAAAGATCACACTGGAGGGTCTGGCGGAAAAAACCGGCCTTTCAGAGACCCGCCTCAGGGAGATAGAGGAGGGAAAATGCTTCGCCCCGGTCGGGGACATCCTGAGAATTTCCCGGGCCCTCACCATCGATCCGGGAGATCTGCTGGAATCGAAAAACGGCAGGGAAAAGGAGCTTGAAAAAAAGCGGATACAGAATTTTAAAAAACGCCAAGACGCGTACCAGTACGAGGTCCTGACTCCCAAGGCGATGAAAAGCCACCTGCGCTCCTTCAGGGTGACGATACCGGCGCTGAGCGAGCACCCGGGGGTGAATTACCGGCACGAGGGGGAGGAGTTCGTGTATGTGCTCAAGGGGCGGGTGCAGATTACGGTGGGACACGCCTCCCACGACCTGAAAAAAGGCGAGACGCTCCACTTCAATTCCAACCAGCGGCACGCGCTGAAAAACCCGGGAAACGCACCCACCGTCCTCATCGTCACAATCTATACACCCTAAGGCGGGCACAATGAAATTGTCACTGACCGACGAACAGAGGATGATCCGGGACATGATACGGGATTTCACCGCCGGGGAGATCGAGCCGTACGCGCAGGAATACAACGAGAAAGGGGAATACCCGGCCGAAATAATCCGAAAACTCGGCGAGCTCGGGCTCTTCGGCATGATGGTGCCCGAGGAATACGGCGGATCAGCCGCGGGGCCGGTAAGCTACAGCCTTGCGATCCAGGAGATCGCCTCTGCATGCGCCTCGGTGGCCGTGACCCTCAGCGTCACCAATCTCGTCACTGAGCCGATACTGCATTTCGGCACCGAAGACCAGAAGAAGAAATTCCTCGTACCTCTGGCGTCGGGTGAGCACGTGGGCGCCTTCGCACTCACCGAGCCGGACGCGGGGTCCGATCCCTCGTCGATGAAATCGACGGCGGTGAAAAAGGGCGCCTCCTATGTGCTGAACGGGACAAAACAGTTCATTACCAACGGGTCGTACGCCGGCGTTTTCATCGTCATGGCCCGGACGTCCCGGGACAAAAACGGCCTTTCGGCATTTCTTGTCCCCGCCGGAACCAGGGGGATCGTTATCGGCAAAGAGGAAAAGAAGATGGGCCTCAGGGCCTCCAACACGGTTGAGGTGTTCCTGGAGGATTGCGTGATACCCGCGGAAAACATTCTGGCCGCACCGGGACAGGGTCTGAAGATCGCCCTGAACGCCCTGGACAGCGGCAAGATCGGCATCGCCTCCCAGGCCACCGGTATGATCGCCGCCTGCCGGCGGGAGGCGATGGCCTACGCGACGGAGCGGAAACAGTTCGGCAGGGCCATCATCCGGCACCAATCCATACAGAACATGATCGCCGACATCGCAGTGGACCATGAGGCTGCGGCGCTTCTCACCTGGAGCGCCGCGTCGCTGAAGGAGGGGAAACAGCCGTTTCTCAAAGAAGCGTCCATCGCCAAACTCTTCGCGTCGGAGGCGCTGAACCGGTGCGCCTACAGCGCGCTGCAGATTTTCGGCGGCTACGGCTACATTCGGGAATACAAGATCGAGCGGATATACAGGGACGCCCGGGTGACCACCATCTACGAGGGGACCTCGGAGGTGCAGAGGATGGTGATCGCCCGGGAAACCGAAAGAGAAATGTAGCTTTACCGCCGGATCACCATTGCCACCGCCTCCCCTCCCCCAAGGCACAGGGTGGCGAGGCCGGTGTGTCCGCCTCGCCGCTCGAGCTCGTATATCATCGTCACCAGCACCCTGCAGCCGCTCGCCCCGATGGGATGACCCAGGGCCACGCACCCGCCGTTGACGTTCACCTTTTCAGGATCGAGGCCTAGCTCGTTTATCACCGCCACCGACGAGCCGCTGAAAGCCTCGTTCAGCTCGATCAGGTCCAGGTCATTGATCCCGATACCCTCTTTTTTCAGGCATTTCGGCACGGCCCAGATGGGGGCCACCAGCACGTATTTCATGTCGATGCCGTGGGACGCCTGGGAGCCTATGACCGCGCGCACCTCGCATCCAAGCTCCTTTGCCCGCTCACGCGACATCACCACCACCGCCGCGGCGCCGTCGCTGATCACCGAGGCGTTCCCCGCGGTGGTGATCCCCCCCTCCTTGAAGGCGGGTTTCATCGCCGAAAGCTCCTCGTAGGAGGTTTTCCGCGGGCATTCGTCGGTATCAAATATCGCGGTCTGGTTTTTTTTGGACGGCACCGCCACCGGGATGATCTCGTCGCGGAACTTCCCGGTGGCGATGGCTTCCAGCGCCCTGCGGTAGGACTCGGCCGCGTGCCGGTCCTGGACCTCCCTGCTGATCCCGTATTTTTCTGAACAGAGCTCGTTGGATATTCCCATGTGAAAGTCGTTCACCACGTCCCAGAGGCCGTCGTGCACCATGTGGTCGTGCATGGCGGCGTTGCCCATCCGGTACCCGGTGCGGGCCTTTTCGAGGTAATAGGGGGCGGCGCTCATGTTTTCCATGCCGCCGGCGACCACCACGTCGGCGTCCCCGGTCATGATTGCCTGGGCCGCCAGCATCACCGATTTGAGGCCAGACCCGCACACCTTGTTCACCGTAATCCCGCCGACATGCCAGGGCATGGAGGCCTGCACCACCGCCTGCTTGGCCGGATTCTGACCGTATCCGCAGGGGAGCACCATCCCCATGATGACCTCGTCAACAGCGTCTTTTTCTATGCCCGCGCGCTTCACCGCCTCTTCAATGACGATGGCGCCGAGTTTCGTTGCGCTCACCCCCGAAAGGGAGCCGTTGAAATTCCCCAGCGGGGTCCGGCACGCGCTGACTATGACCGCTTCTTTCATGAATTGTCTCCTCTCTGTCCGTTACTTCGGCGCCATGCGCAGCGCGCCGTCGAGCCGTATGGTCTCGCCGTTGAGCATCGTGTTTTCGATTATATGCAGCACCATGGCTGAAAATTCATCCGGCCGTCCGAGCCTCGGCGGAAAGGGCACGTTTTCTCCCAGGGATCTTTTCACCTCTTCCGGCATTGAGGCCATCATGGGAGTGTCGAAAATCCCCGGCGCCACGGTGACGTTCCGAATCCCCAGTGACGACAGATCACGGGCCACCGGAAGCGTCATGCCCGCCACGCCCGCTTTGGACGCGGCGTAGGCGGTCTGGCCGATCTGGCCGTCGAATGCCGCAATGGACGACGTATTTATGATGACCCCCCGCTCGCCTTCGCTGTTGGGCGTGTTTTCCGCCATCTTTGCCGCCGCGAGCCGGATCACGTTAAAAGTCCCGATCAGGTTGATGCGTATGATCCGCTCGAAAAGCGCCAGGTCCATGGGGCCCTTTTTCCCCACGGTCTTTGAGGGGCTGGAAATGCCCGCACTGTTTACCGCCACGTGAATCGCCCCGAATTTTTTTGCCGCAGTATCGAGTGCCACCGCGACATCCGTTTCGGAGGTGACGTCGGTCTTGCAGTACACGACGGAATCTCCCAGTTCCTTCTCGATCTCCCTCCCCTTCTCGTCCGCGATGTCCAGTATGGCGGCCTTTCCGCCTTTCGCAATTATACCCCTGACGACCGCCTCTCCGAGGCCCGAGGCTCCCCCGGTGACGATCGCCGACACTTCCGCAATTTTCATGAATATTCCTCCATTTTAATGGAGAAAAGTCTAAAGTGGCGGGCCTTGTTGTCAAACAGTTTATGAATTTCTTTACACGATAAAGAAGGAACGATGTCATTCCCGCCTTTACTATATAAAATGCAAAAAATTTAAAATTACATCACGTATCATTGGAAATGTCTGCGGTATTATAATACTTTTAATCGTAGAACAGCTAACTACATGACGTAATTTAAAGATGGCGCTCAGCTTTTTGTGCACTCACAAATAGGATGCAATATTTTTGCGTGAAAAATGCAAAAAGCAATAAAGAACGCGTGATGCATTGAGGTATCGCTAAAGTGCCGTAAGGACTGTGGCCATAATGCAGTTTTGTTTTGAATTCCAAATGCTGCGCATGGCACAGCCGAGAAAAACTTCGATGTCTTTGAAGAATTTCAAAGAAAATCTGAAAGGGGGTGCATGTTCTCAACGATCAGAGTTAAAGATTGAAAAGGAGGTTATATATGAGCGATATGAAAAAAGACGGCAGGTTCCCGGCCGGCCGCGGCACATCGAACCGCGAGTGGTGGCCCAACCAGCTGAACCTTGGCGTCCTTCACCAGCACACGAAGGCATCCAATCCTATGGACCCTGACTTCAACTATGCGGAAGAATTCATGAAACTTGATCTGGCCGCACTGAAGAAGGACCTTGTCACCCTGATGACCGACACGCAGGAATGGTGGCCTGCCGACTGGGGCCACTACGGCGGATTGTTCATCCGCATGGCCTGGCACAGTGCCGGCACGTACCGGACGGCAGACGGCCGCGGCGGCGGCGGCACCGGCAACCAGCGTTTTGCGCCGGTAAACAGCTGGCCCGACAATATCAACCTGGACAAAGCGCGCCGCCTGCTCTGGCCCATCAAGAAGAAATATGGAAATAAAATCTCCTGGGCCGACCTCATGATTCTTGCGGGAAACTGCGCCCTTGAGTCGATGGGATTCAAGACATTCGGCTTTGGCGGCGGCCGTGCCGATATCTGGCAGCCTGAAGAGGACATCTACTGGGGCATGGAAGATACCTGGCTGGGCGAAAAGCGCTATAGCGGCGACCGCGAACTTGAGAACCCGCTGGCGGCGGTGCAGATGGGACTGATCTACGTGAATCCCGAAGGGCCGAACGGAAATCCCGATCCGGTGGCATCGGGTCGCGACGTGAGGGTGACTTTCGCCCGCATGGGCATGAACGACGAAGAGACCGTCGCGCTCGTTGCCGGCGGGCACACCTTCGGCAAATGTCACGGCGCCGGGGATCCGAAACACGTCGGTCCCGAGCCTGAAGCCGCTCCCCTCGAGGAGCAGGGACTCGGCTGGAAGAGCAGTCACGGCACCGGCAGGGGGGGCGATACGATCAGCAGCGGCATCGAGGGCGCCTGGAAGCCGAACCCGACCAGATGGGACATGGGCTATCTGAATGTGCTCTTTAAATACGAATGGGAGCTGGTCAAGAGCCCGGCCGGCGCCAATCAATGGCTGGCCAAAGACGTGGCCGACGAGGACATGGTGGCTGACGCGCACAATCCTTCGAAGAAAGTGAGGCCCATGATGACCACGGCGGACCTCTCCCTTCGCTTCGACCCGATTTATGAACCGATCGCGCGGCGTTTTCAGAAAGACCCCGTGGCATTCGCGGACGCGTTCGCCCGCGCCTGGTTTAAGCTGACCCACCGCGACATGGGGCCTCGCACGCGCTATCTTGGCCCGGAAGTTCCGAAGGAGGAGCTGATCTGGCAGGACCCGATACCGGCGGTGGACCACGAATTGATAAGCATAAAAGACATCGCGGAGCTGAAGGGGATGGTCCTCGCCTCGGGACTTTCAGTGTCCGACCTGGTCGGAGCAGCCTGGGCCTCTGCGTCCACCTTCCGCGGATCCGACAAGCGCGGCGGGGCGAACGGGGCGCGCATACGCCTTGCGCCGCAGAAGGACTGGGAGGTCAACCAGCCCGCCCAGCTGAAAAAGGTTCTGCACACTCTTGAGGGGATCCGGGTGAAGTTCAACAAGGCGCAGGCGGGCGGGAAAAAAGTATCGCTCGCCGATCTGATCGTGCTCGGCGGCTGCGCTGCGGTTGAGAAGGCGGCGAAGAATGCCGGTAGCGATGTGACGGTGCCCTTCATTCCGGGACGAATGGATGCTTCGCAGGAACAGACCGATGTGGAATCATTCGCCCTGCTCGAACCGGCAGCGGACGGATTCCGCAACTATCTTAAGACAAAATACTCCGTTCCTGCCGAGGAACTTCTGGTTGACCGCGCGCAACTGCTGACACTGACCGCCCCTGAGATGACGGTTCTCATCGGCGGCCTGCGCGTATTGAACGTCAACCACGGAAAATCCCGGCACGGTGTCTTTACCACGCGGCCGGAGACGCTCACCAATGATTTCTTCGTGAATCTCCTCGATATGCGTACACAGTGGAAGCCGGCGTCGAAAGAGGGGGACGTGTTCGAAGGCCGCGACCGCGCTACTGATGAACTCAAGTGGACCGGCACCCGCGTCGATCTCATCTTCGGTTCAAATTCCCAGCTGCGCGCGCTCGCGGAAGTCTACGCCTGCGATAACTCCCAGAAGAAATTCGTGAATGATTTCGTGAGTGCATGGAACAAGGTGATGAACGCCGATCGCTTTGACCTCGCGCGATCATAGAGAGGATACTTCGAGGATTTCAGAATACGCCCTCCCCCTGCCCCGCTGAGGGACTGGGGGAGGAGCGTTCAACTGCCCTAAGCTCCTGCCGCGAAGCGGTGAAAAACCTGCCTGCCCTGTAAACGCTGTATCAAATGCTTGACAGGCCAATAAACATATCAGTACCAATGTACTGAAAAAAAATATTGGTTAAAACAAAATGAAAGCAATTGTAGTGACTAAATATGGATCGCCGGAAGTGCTCCAGCTAAAGGAAGTAGAGACACCTGTCCCAGGAGACAGTGAAGTTTTGATCAGAATTCATGCGGCAGCGGTAAACAGCACTGATCCCGTTTTTAGAAAAGGGGAACCCTTTATATCAAGATTTTTTACAGGGTTATGCAGGCCTAAATTCCCTATACCAGGGGATGTCCTGGCGGGTGAAATCTATGAAGTCGGCAGGAATGTAAAAAACTTTAGAATGGGAGATCAGGTTTTCGGGGCCACTACAGACAAATTGGGGGCGCATGCGGAATATATATGTCTGCCGGAAGACGGGGCGCTGGCGGTTATGCCGGAAAATATCAGTTACGAAGAAGCTGCCGGCCTCGTAGACGGGGCCTTGACGGCCCTTGTATTTCTTAGAGACAGAGGGAACATTCAAAAAGGGCAGAAGGTGCTTATCTATGGAGCATCCGGCTCGGTTGGAACAGCGGCGGTTCAACTCGCCGTTTATTTTGGGGCTGAAGTAACCGGGGTTTGCAGTACGGGTAATCTGGAAATGGTTCACTCATTGGGGGCCTCCACTGTGATTGATTATACGAAGGAAGATTTTGCCCGCAAAGGCCAAAAATACGATATCATTTTCGATACGGTGGCAAAGAGCTCCTTTTCTCATTGCAGGGATGTTCTGTTGGACAACGGCATATATCTTACCACTTTTCCATCACCCCGAATCATATTCCGGGAACTTGTCATGTCAAAGAGAGAGGGTAAAAGAGCGGCGTTTGCAGCAGCGGGATTACGGCCGTCACGGGACAAAGCAAAAGATTTGAATTATCTGTCTGATTTAGTCCGAGGAGGGAAACTCAAAACGGTAATTGATACGCAGTATTCACTGGAAAGAATTGCTGAGGCTCACACTTATGTGGAAAAAGGACATAAAAAAGGAAATGTCATATTAAAAATATGATAAACTTTGGAATTATGATTTAGACGTAACCCGCCCGGGGGGCACCCAGGGGGGCTTTGGTCAATGCCCCTTACCCGGCGACCCTTTCCTTAAAATAATCAGCGACATTCCCCTTTTTAATGATCTTTTTTATCCTGTCTTCCAGGTCATTGGAAAATTTGAAACCAAGGGGCCTTCTCTGGCCGAGAGACTTGTTGTAATCGCCGTATTTTCCATACTGGGGGAAGATCTTGTTTTTTTGAACTATCTGTTCAAAGGCGTTGGATAATTTTTCATTGATACTGGGGTTTTCATCCCACATAATGTCATAGCATTTCATAAAACCTCCCGATTATACTTTAATATACTTTTTTTAATTGTGTATGTAGGAGTGGTACGAAAACGCGCCACACTTACCGGAATTGTCCACATTTAATAATTTTTTACATTCGATGCAGGATCATTTTGAAAAAAACGAGTGGTTTGTTATGAAAAATCCACATCTTCCTGCCCATATCCATAATTTGCACGATACTCTATAACAACCAGAACCGGGTACTAATTCCCCGAAACCTTATATACAATGTAGCACACATTGGAGAGATAAGCGAGTTTTAATTGGGAATTTCGGATTAATTGCGTACTGCCGCAACTTTGAAGGGAAATATTTCAATTTAACCCTGCTCTGACACGAAAAAACCGGGTTTAATACTTCGGTTCAGTCGCTTCAAGCCATAAATTCAATGCCATCGACATCACTTCTTTTTCAGGTTTTCCGGCGCTTTCCACTTCCCACTTTTTGTAAATCTCCGGAAAACGCTGCTGCAGGCATATCAGCGCGTTCTCGTAATCTTTATGTTTTAATCTCATGTTTTCTCCTTAATGCGAGCTATATAAAATTCATGGAAATAAATGTCAACAACATAATGGTGTGGCTTATGTGCTGCAATTTATTCTAAGCAAATGATATTTGTATTTCATCCTAATAAATGCTCCATAAATATTTTTTTTCCATCCATCGCGGCGAAGAAACGTATAACAGCGGGGCGCACCCCCTTCGCTGAAGGACCTTCATTAAACAAACTGCCGGTAAATCCCTTCAAAGTAGCTTATATTCTTGATAAACATGTCGGTGAGCCGGGGATCGAAGTGCTTTCCCCTTTGATCCATGATATACTTTATCACCAGCTCGGGCGGCCAGGGCTCCTTGTAGGGCCTGCCGCTGCTGAGTGCGTCGAAGACGTCGCACAGCGCCACGATCCTTCCGTAGATGTGAATGTCCTCTCCCGCGGTGCCGTTGGGGTATCCTTTACCGTCGTAGTGTTCGTGGTGGGTAAGCGAGATTATGGCGCCGGCCTTGAGATAGGGGGTTGCCGAGTTTTTCAGTATTTCATATCCGATAAAAGGGTGCCTTCGCATCACCGATATCTCGGCGGCGCCGAGCTTGCCGGGTTTGGAGAGCACGCTGTCGGGGATGCCGATTTTTCCGATGTCGTGGAGCGGCGCCGCGTTAAAGATAACGTCCTGGAATTCCGAGTTCTCACCGATCAGTTTCGCGATAAAACGCGAATACAGGGCCACCCGCTGGACATGCGCGCCTGTTTCGATGTCCTTGTAATCGGCGACACGTCCCAGTATCTGCAGAGTTTCCTGTTCCCGAATGGCGATGTCCGATACGGCGTTTCGCACCTCGTCCTCCAGGTGTTTCGCCCTGTCCTTTAACAGGACCGTGGACCAGCGGAGCTTCAGGAGATTGTTCACCCGCGCCTTGAACTCGACGATATTGAGCGGTTTTTTCAGGAATTCCGTGGCCCCTGATTCTATGGCATCCACCATCAGGTCGTCGTCATTGGTGACCGAGGTGATCATGACGACTGGCACATCGTCATGGATTCTGCGGATATGCCGGATCAGCTCTATGCCGTTCATCTCGGGCATTTTGAAATCAATGAAGTAGAGGTCAACGGCGGCGCTGTTTTTCACCGCGTATTCAAGAAGGTCATCGGGCCTGAGAAAGGAAACGACGTCAAGGCCTATCTCATTCCCCATGGCTTCAACGATTTTGAGGTTCAGTTGTTCGTCGTCGACCGCGACGGCCTTCATCCCGTGCATCTTTCACTCCAGTTGCGGTTCCAGCTCGTGCCGGAGCCGCGAAATAGTTTCAATTATCTCGTCAAGAGCGCTGAAATAGTCGTATCCACTCCCTGATTCCGCGTTCTCTTCGATTGTCCGTGAAAGCGCCGCAACCTCAACCATGTGCAGGTTCGCCGCAATCCCTTTCAGTTTGTGGGCCGAAAGGTTTATCCGGTTCATGTCCCCGTCCCTGATGGCGTCCATTATCTCCCGGGTATAGTTCTCCGAGGCGACGAAGAACTCCCTTAATATGCTTTTGATCGTGTCACCGGGGAGGCCGAGACTTTTTCCGACATCTTCTATTGAATAGCGCGGCGTGAGTTTTCCCCGGTCTGCGTCACCGGCGCCGGCGGGGGGTGCGTTTTCAGGCGATTTTTTTTTGAAGCTGAAATATTTCTCAAGCATTCGCTGGAGTTCCTCCAGCGCGAGCGGCTTTGAGAGATAATCGTCGAACCCGGATTCCAGCAGGCTCTCCCTGTCCCCCTTCATCGCCTTTGCGGTGAGCGCTATCATCGGTACATGGGGAATTCCGTTTTTCTGCTCGTACTCCCGTATGATCTCCGCGGCCTCCACCCCGGTGTATATGGGCATGTTTATGTCCATCAGCACCACATCCCAGCCGCCGGTCTGGAATTTTTCAATGGCCTCGAGGCCGTTTCGGGCGATGGTGCTTTCGATTCCGAACTCCTTCAGCATCAGGCTGAAGAGCTTCTGGTTGATGGCGTTGTCTTCGGCCACGAGCGCTTTTACGTCGTATGCGTATTGCCGCTGACCTGCCGCCGGCCGGTACCGTGTATCGATATCGTCCGGGACGTCAAGCATGAGGTCCATGATGGTGTTGTAGAGTTTCGAGGGATTGATAGGGTTGGTGATGACCTTGGAGACGTATTTCCGGTACGGCTCGATCTCAAAGCGGTCCTTTTCCTGTGCCACAATAATGATCGGCAGGGAACGGGTTTCACCGATATCGCGATACCAGGCTTCCGGCGTGTCAGCGGTATAGGCGGTCACGGCGAAATCGGCCTGGCTCATGTCGAGATCGTCGAGATGGGTGATCCTGAAGACCCTGAACCCGAAAGTGAAAAGGTATTTTATCAGGTAATCCTCCATCTCTTTCGACTCTCCTCCCCTTGGGAAAAAGGCGATGTTGATTCTGTCGGTCCTCACTCCCCTCAGGTCGACCCTCTCCTTTTCCGCGATGGGGAACTCGATGGTAAAATGAAAGTTGCTCCCCTTCCCCTTTTCGCTCTGCAGATTAAGCTCGCTCTTCATGAGCTTCAAAAGGTTGGCGCTGATGCTCAGGCCAAGGCCGGTGCCTCCGTATTTCCTGGCGATTGAGCTGTCGGCCTGTGAAAATGCGTCGAAAATTTTTTTCTGTTTGTTCTCGTCGATTCCGATCCCGTCGTCCTTCACCGCGAAATGGACGCCGCACTTTTTCGCCGCCATCGCGTCGACGGTTATTTCAAGCTTGATGGTCCCGCGCACCGGCGTGAATTTTATCGCATTGCTGAGCAGGTTTGTGAGGACCTGCTTGATCCTCAACGGGTCTCCCACTATCCTGTAAGGGAGGCGCGGGTCGATATAGGTGTGCAGGGCGATGTTTTTCTGGTTTGACTTTACCGTAAAAAGGTTGATCACGGACTCGAATTCGCGTACCGGATCAAAGGGCACCTCGTCGATGTCGAGTTTTCTGCTTTCGATTTTCGAGAAGTCGAGAACATCGTTGATTATCCCCAGCAGGTTCCTGGCGCTCGTGGAAACTATGTCAAGATATTCGGACTGGACCGGATCGAGCCGGGAGCGCTGAAGAAGTTCGATGAATCCCAGGATGCTGTTCAGCGGGGTCCGTATTTCGTGGCTCATGTGCGCCAAAAACTCGCTTTTCGCCCTGTTGGCCGCCTCGGCGTCGTCGCGGGCCTTTTTCAGCTGTTCGTCTGTGATGAACCGGTCGGTGATCTTTCGAAGGATGACCAGAACCTCGTCGGCGCCGCTGACGATGAAACGCGCTTCATAGTACTGGAGATCGCCCCGCGAATACAGGGGGTATTCGTAGATGCGGATCTCTCCGGTATCCAGCGTCTCCCGTATGACGGGAAGGACTTTTTCCGTGACGCTTTCGGGAAAGACCTTCAGCACCCTGGAGACCAGAGCCGGTTCCAGGCATTTTCCCTGGGAATTTATCTTGAACATCATGTCCGGGATGGCTTCGAGTATCTCCCTGTTTCTCTCCTCGCTTTCACGAAGGGCCAGCTCCGCCAGTTTTCGCTCCGACATATCCTTGGTGGCGATTACGTACCCCCAGGGTCTCTTTTCCCTGTCCTTCAGCAGGGATATGCTCATTTCCGAATCCATACGTTCGCCCGCGGGTCCGGTTATGGAATACTCGACTATGTCGGACTGCCCTCGCCTGCGGGCCTTTTCCATCGAGGCGGCCAGGGACAGCCTCGTCTTGTCCTTAAAAATGTCCTTTATGTCTGCGCCGACCGGATCACCCCCCAGAATTCCATTGTGCTGGGACGTAAAGGCCGGGTTTGCCTGGAGTATTTTTCCTTTCAGGTCGGTCACCGCGATCCCTTCGTTCAGGGACTCGAACAGGACCTGGAGCTTTTCATCGGACTCGCGAATCTCCTCCTCCATCTTCTTCAGGTAGGTGATGTCCTCCTTCACCGCGATGAAATGCCTGGGTACCCCCTGATCGTCCAGTATGGGGGAGATTGACGCCAGCTCCCAGAAAAGCTCGCCGTTTTTCCTGGCGTTATGGAATTCCCCTTTCCAATTCTTTCCGCCCTGGATTTTCCGCCAGAGCTCCCTGTAGAATTCATTGTCGTGTTTGCCCGATTTCAATATGCTGGGTTTTCTCCCCACCGCCTCTTCGGGCGAATATCCCGTCACTTCCGAGAATTTCGGATTCACGTATTCAATGACGCCGTCGACGCCGGTGATGATGATCGACGCAGGGCTCTGCTCCACGACGCTCCTGAAAGTGCGAAGTTCCCTTTCGATCGTCTTGATGCGGGTGATATCCGCCATGACGCAGACGGAGCCGTCGACCGAACCGTCGTCGCCGCTGAAGTAGCCCCGGTTGCACAGGACATCGTATTTTTCCCCACCTGCGCCGATCAGGGTTGATTCCTGGCCGAGCGCGTCCGCGCCGGCAGGTGATTCACCTTTTTTTGTAAAATACGGCGTTCCCGCTGAGAGTGAGAAGAGATCAAAATCGCGTTTCCCCAGAATTTCTGAGCCGGATTTGTTAAGCATTCCCTCAAAGGCGGCGTTACAGCCGATGATGGTGTCGTCTGCGTCCTTGTAATAGAGCGGATACGGGATGGTGTCGACGAGGGTTTCGATGAATTTTCTGTATCTCCTTGACGCGGCGCCCGCCCTGCTTTTTTCTATTGAATAGAGGATGGTCCTGAGTACGACATCCGGCTTCAGGTCATTTTTCATCAGGCAATCAGATGCCCCGGTCAGGAGCGCGGCCATGGTGTCCTTCATCTCTTCATCGGCAAGCAGCATCACCACCGGAAGATTTTCACTGTTTTTTGTCTTTTTCAGCGACTTCAGGAATTCCAGCCCGTTGCGGTCGGGCAGGCTCCTGCTTAACAGGACACAGCCGTAGCCATCCTTCTCCAGCGCGTCGGAGCCACTCTTCGCGTCTGGGGCCACGGTGACTGAAAACATCTGATCGGGAGTTTCCATGAGGGAAAGGCGGATTTTGTCCGAAACTGTCTCATCGCTTTCAATGATCAGTACCGGTGTCGGAATCTTTATTGCCAGCGTATCAGTCAAATTCCCGCCATGGTTTCGTGGTATCGCCGTTTTTAGACGGCGGCGTTCGGCATGCGTCGTCTCAAACTATTCAGTCCGGGCCGTTCACGCATATTTGAAGTATACGGGGTAACATCAATACTGTCAACACATGATTGCACTATTTATTTCGGAAAACGATGGCGACATCATAACGTTAATTTCGTTTTTTTCTTTACATGATCTGTCGATAATTGATACGCTACTAATCAGACACACTTTAACCCGGGACCGTAATGACGCGGTCAGGATGAGCCATGGCAGATGAGATAATCCAACTAATCGACGACGATCCCCTGACGCTTAAAATTCTCGACGAACAGCTTTCCGGTGCGGGATACCGTGTCTTTACATCGTTATCGGGAAGAGTCGGGCTGGAAACTTCAAAGTCCCTCAATCCGAACATGATACTTCTCGACGTTAAAATGCCGGTCATGGACGGGTTTCAGGTGCTCAAAATGCTCCGTGAAGACGAGATAACCAGGAATATCCCTGTCATAATGCTCACGTCAGTCAAAGAAAAAGAAACGGTAATCAGGGCGATGAAAAGCGGCGTCCTCGATTATATGGTCAAGCCCTATGACGTGAACACCCTGATTGCCAAGATCAAGGCGGGCCTGCATTACGGGGGCATGAAGAGGCAGGAGCTCGCGGAAGGGCTGAGCGAAAGGATTTACACATCTCACGACGACGAGAGCGTGCTCATCTCGTTTAAATCCGTCCTCAGTGAAAAAAGCTTCATCCAGGAGGCTAAAACCGTGTTCAACGCCGTTTTTTTCAAGCGGATAATGAACCGGGACTGCATTTTCGATCTGAGGGCGGTCATGGAGATCGAAACGGCTGACGTAAAAATATTCGAAATCATCATAAAGCTCTTCTCAAACCGGAACGTGCTCGTGGTGGCGGGAAGGCATTACGGTTCACTGGTGGCAAACGCCAATTTCGACGACGACATCCAAATCTTCATCTCCTTCGGCGACATGGAGCTTTACCGGCTTAAAAAAAAGCATACAAAGGCATGATGCGAATTGCCTGATCGCGTTTTCGCAGTCCTTTATTCAGCTTCCGTTCTGCGATTTCAGCCAGTTTCCGTACCTGTACATCCGGGAGAGCGATTTTACTCCCCGTTCAGGCGTCATGAATGAGATCGAACGGAATTCCCCTTCCCCTTCCTCATGGATGATCCTTGTCGCTTCATCGGCCATGAGGTTTACGCCGATTATCGGTTTTCCGTGTATGCCCATCATGGTGACGATCTGTTCCTTAATGGTCCTGTCGAATTCGGCCAGGCCCTTCGGAAGCCCGCTCAGTGTTTCATGGGTATAGTTTTGGTCGGCACTGACCGCGGAATCGATCATCCTTTTGAGAAACGACATGCGTCCCAGCACGCCGAGATGGATTACCGCGTCGCACTGGTCCCATTTGACCAGTTCCTCTATCACCTTCAGGGAAACCGACGGATTGAATTCGCCCACCAGGTCGACCGGATTCGACCTGCTCCAGAAGGGGGGGAGTATTTTGTCGATTTCGGCTATGATACGCTCGGAAAGCCGTGGCACCCTGAGTCCCGATTCAACGCACAGGTCCGTGGCCACCACGCCCCAGCCGCCTCCGAGGGTGACCACGCCCACCCTGTTGCCCCTGGGAAGGGGCAGGCACGAAAATGCCGCCGAAAGGTCAAGAAGGTCCATGGGCTGTTCAGCCACCACCACTCCGGCCTGCCGGCAGGCGGCGTCGAAGACCCTCATGTCAGACGCCATCGCGCCTGTGTGGCTGGCGGCGGCCTTGTTCCCCTCCCCGGTGCGTCCCCCTTTCAGTATTATCAACGGTTTTTTTCTGCCAACCCTTCTGGCCGCCTCGAAAAACCTCCTTCCGTCTTTGACGCTTTCTATATACAGCACGATGGTTTTGGTGAGGTCGTCGATTTCGAACCCGTCGATGAAATCCTCGATGGTGATCATGGCTTCGTTTCCCGACCCGCAGAAACCCCTGATGCCGATTCCCTCCTCGTCGGCGAACGCCAGGAGCTGTGTCCCGAGATTTCCCGACTGGGCGATCAGCGCCGTGGACCCGGCCCGGGGGCGGACATGGGTCCCCGTACAGTAGAACGATTCATGGGGATTGCATATACCCATGGTATTGGGACCCAGTATGAGTATCCCCGCCTCCCTGGCCATGGCGGCGAGCGATCGCTCCATCTCCCTCCCCTCTTCGCCCACTTCGCTGAATCCGGAGGTGATAAGAAGCATGTTTTTCACCCCTTTCTCCTTCATCTGGGGAATGAGATCAAAGACGCTTTTTGCCGGAATGGTGACCACGGCGAGGTCGATTTTTTCCTCGATTTCACCGATGGTCCGGTATACTTTTCGCCCGGCGATCTCCTTTTCACGGGGGTTTACGAAATATATGCCGCCTTTGTATCCACCGGCTATGACATTGGTGAGCAGGAGGTGGCCCCATTTGCCGAGCGTCGGCGAGGCGCCGATAAAGGCGACCGTCCTGGGATAAAACAGATTGGCGATGGCCCTCGCCGGTATCCGGGGCATCTCCTCCCCTGTATCGGTCCGCCTGCCAAGCACGATGAGCGCGTCCACCGCGGTGACCGTGCCGTCGGGGGAGACAATCAGGGGGTTGATGTCGACTTCGGTTACCTCCGCCAGCTCTTCGGCAAGACGCGAAAGACCCAGAAGAACCCCCTCTAGTTTGTCCCGCGATGCCTCCTTTTCACCCCTGAAGGGGCCCAGCAGTCCCTGCGCCTTGATTTCAGAGATCATTGACGACGCGTCCAAGCGTTCAAGCGGCGCGAGCCGGAAAGAGGTGTCGGCGAGCGCCTCGGTGAACACTCCCCCGAGCCCGAACATGATCACCGGACCGAACTGCCGGTCGCAGAAAAGCCCCGCCACAAATTCCCTCCTGCCGGTGATCTGAGGCTGTACAAGAATTCCTTCGAGATCAGTTCCCGCGGCCCCGGTAATTTGTGACACCGCATTACGTACTTCCTCCGGGGTTTTCAGATTGAGGTGTACAAGCCCTTTTTCCGTTTTGTGGGTAAGCCTGGCCCCGAGCCCTTTCAGTACCACCGGGTACCCGAACTCTTCCGCCGCCCGTACCGCCTCCGCGGCGTTACCGGCAATTTTTTCCGGAACCACGGGGATTCCGTACTCATTCAAAATTTTCTTGGATTCGGCCTCGGTGAGCGCCGATCTCCCTTCGGTACCGGCTTTTTGCAGTATCGTTTTCGCATTCATGTCCTTAAACCGCCTTTGTTTCGCAGAGATGATGCAATGGCATCGGATATCCCCGTATGATTATGACACCGATCAATTGTCAGGGGCTATGCGGCAGTGTTGATTTATTCGTGGATTTCATGAATGCCGTTACCGCATCAAATTTCAAGTAATAAAACATTGAATCCGTTCTATTCTGCCGACAGGCATAAAAGGTCTTTCGACGGGATTTCAAAAAGGATTGCCGATATAAACGAAAGACGGAAATAAACTTGCCATATTCCCGAGATACTGCCTCCATGTCAGAATTCCACTACGGGACGGTCACATGAGACAGATCCTTCGAACCAAGAACATCAGAACCATGCTCTCGGAAGTGAGGAACTCCGAGCACGCCCTGAAAAGGACTCTTGGCCCATGGTCGCTTACCGCGCTCGGAATCGGGTCAATCATCGGCACCGGTATTTTCATTCTCACCGGCATCGCCGCGGCGGGGGAAAAACTCGAGATCACCTCAATCATGAAGGCGCCGCTTCTGGACCTCATGATGCACGGCGCCGACGCGATCGGGCTGTCGGGACGTCCCGGCGCAGGCCCCGCGATCGCCCTGTCCTATTTTCTCGTCGCCGTTGCCTGCGCTCTCGCGGGTCTCTGCTACGCGGAGCTGGCGTCGATGATTCCTGTTGCCGGGAGCGCCTACACCTATGCGTACGCGACCATGGGGGAGATTGTCGCCTGGATCATAGGATGGGACCTGATCCTGGAATACGCGGTGAGCAACATGGCGACTGCCGTGGGATTTTCAGCCTACATGAACGCGTTCCTCTCCAGCGTCGGGGCCGATATCCCGCGTGAATTCATGGAGCCGGTGCTGGTGCACGGGCAGTGGTCCGGCGCCTATTTTAACGTCCCCGGTTTTCTCATCATCATGCTCCTTACGGTGATGCTGGTAAAGGGTATCCGCGAGAGCGCGGGAGCAAACAACATAATGGTACTCATCAAAATCGCCGCGATACTGGTGTTCATCATAGCCTCCGCCGGATACGTAAACACTGAGAATTGGCACCCCTTCATGCCCAACGGCTGGCAGGGCGTCCTCACCGGCGGCGCGATCGTGTTCTTCACCTATATAGGATTTGATTCAATATCGACCGCCGCGGAAGAGTGCAGAGACCCGCAGCGCGACATACCCTTCGGCATAATCGCGTCGCTCATCATCTGCGCGGTGCTCTACATATCGGTCGCTCTTGTGCTTACCGGAATACAGCACTGGCAGTTGCTCCGGAACGCCGCCCCGGTGGCAAACGCCCTGAACTCCCTGGGGCTTGTATCGGTCCAGCGCTGGGTGTCGGCCGGGGCGCTCACCGGCATAATCAGCTCGCTTCTGGTATACCAGCTGGGCCAGGCACGGGTCTGGTTCGCGATGTCAAGGGACGGCCTCCTTCCGAGGTCTTTTTCCAGGGTGCACCCGAAATTCAAAACGCCCCATGTCAGCACCTGGACCGCCGGCCTCTTTGTGGGCATCCCGGCGGGGCTTTTCGACATCGGCACTCTGGCCGATCTCTCAAATATCGGCACTCTCTTCGCTTTTATAATCGTGGCCATCGGGGTTCTCATCCACAGAAGACACAATCCGGACCTCAAACGCGGGTTCAGGACGCCCTGGGTCCCTTTCGTTCCCGTCGCCTCGGTGTGCTGCTCACTCGTCCTCATGATGAGCCTGCCGCTGGAAACGTGGATACGATTCGTGGTCTGGCTTATCATCGGGATGGTGATATACTGGACCTACAGCCGAAAACGGAGCGCCTTCGCCGCGGAGCCCGCCGTTTCGGATTACAGGGATAAATAGCGGCCGGGAAATTTACCAGGGAGCGCCATAAAAATTTTCTGTTATCAAAGGCGCTGGCCGGGTTAATCGGCGTCAATGAATGCCGTTACTGCAAACCTCAGAACGACGTCACCGGTGAAAGCGGCACTTCAGGATACACCTGGCCGTGCGCCGGGGGCATGGAATTGTACACCCAATCGATGTCCAGAGTTCCGATCTTGATCCCCCTGGTCCGAGTAATCCCGTTGTAGGTGCCTCGCACGAGCAAGTCCTCCATTTTTAGGGTAAGGGCGAATACGGCGGTGACCTTTCCCCGTGGTATCCCTGCAAGTTCATCTCCGTAGGCGGATGCGGTGAAGGCGAGCCTCCGTGAATCAGCGGCCTGGCACTGAATTACCGGTATCAGTGCCGGAAAACCGTCATCGCCGACATAGGCCAGGAATTTCAGCGTCGCCAGATCGTTGAACATCTCCTGGCCGCGGGTTCTGAGAATCCGGTCCGGTTTTCCGGTGGCGGCGCCACCTTTGGCGAGCCTGGTGAGAAGGGCCCCCCTCGCCACCGCGCCCAGCGGAAGCGCTTCCTCGGCGGTTGTCTCCACCAGATCCAGGTAATGGACGGTATTGATGCCGAAATAGGTGTTGTAACGGAACATCGGCTTTTCGTTGAACATCACGTACTCATCACCCTCACGTTTCGATCCCGTCCAGCGGGCTTTACCCCGCCACATCTTTCTGTCCATGGTCATGATGAGAAACCCTGTTTCCGGCCTCTCGGCGACGTGTTTTTTGCTGAGGCCGTTGCTGAACTCGCCGAAGGCCATCCTCCTGGGGCTCAGCGCGAGAAGTGACGTTATGAGGGATATGTGGGGCAGCCCCTCCCTGTTTTTCGTGGCGATAAGCCCGATCTTCTCGTTGGGCAGGAATTTTTCGATCTCATTTTGAAGGAATTCGTGTCGTGACTTCATTGTGTTTCTCCCTTTCATGGCCGGCAAGTGCCGGTGATGTTCTCTGCTCCCATTCCGGGCGAGGAGCCTCCGTCACGGACGGCTCCGGTCCAGGATACGATTGCGGGGCGCACGCCGCTGTTCCGGGCGATGCAGGCGAGCCGCTCCATCTCACTGGAGGTCATGAGCTTCCGGCCGGCGTATTCCCAGATCATTCCAAGCCGGGTATATTTGTCACCGCAGAGATTGTTGAACGCGCACAGCTCCCAGCGCGCCACCGCCCCGGCCGGAAGCGACGCGAGAAACAGGCCGATCCCTTCGATGTTTTCGTCCCTGTCCGTGGCACCCGGAATTATCGGGGTCCGTATCCATATCTCCCGCGGAAAAATATGATTTTCGGCATAGCTGCAGAGATACTTCAGGTTTTCCAGTATTTTCTGATTGGTGCTTCCGGTAAAATTCCTGTGAAGACCCGGATCGATCTCTTTCAGATCGTACAGGACAAGATCGGTGAAGGGGAGCATCTTTTCGAGGACCTCCGGGGCGCAGAGTCCGCAGGTATCAACGGCGGTGTGAATGCCCTCTCTTTTCAGCATGCCGAGAAGGTTCGCGACAAAGTCAGCCTGCATGGTGCTCTCCCCCCCGGACACAGTCACGCCGCCGCCAGATTTTTCGAAATATGACCTGTCTTTAATAAGTTCAAGTAAAAGTCCTTCGGCGTCGCGTTCCACCCCTACAAGCTCCATGGCAGTTGAAGGGCACACTCCGGCGCATGTCCCGCACCCCCTGCACAGCGCCCTGTCTATGGACACCCCATTTTCGGTGAAGGCCAGGGCGCCGGTCGGGCACGCGCCGGCGCATCGGCCGCAGCCGATGCACCTGACGCCGATCCAGAGAACCTCGGGCTTCCGGGAAAGGCTCTCCGGATTGTGGCACCAGCCGCACCGAAGCGGGCACCCCTTTACGAAAAGCGTGGTCCGTATGCCGGGCCCGTCTTCGGTGGACATGCGCTGAATTTCAAAAATAAGGCCGCTTTTTCCCCTTTCCGAACTTTCCTTCATCGCGGCCGCCTAAAATTTTCCGTGGCTCAATCGGGCAATCACCTCATCCTGGAGCTCCTTGCCGATGCTGGTGAAATAGGCGTTGTACCCGGTTATCCTGACGAGAAGGTGCCGGAAATCCTGCGGGTGTTTCTGCGCCTCCAGGAGCATGTGCGGCTCCAGCATGTTCACCTGCAGTGCGGATCCGCCGTTTTCTGCGTACCCGCGGAGGAAGGCCTTGAACTTGCCGCGGTGTTCCGTGTCCCTGAGGATGGAGGGATTGAACGTGATGGTGTGGCTCGCGCCGTTGGGAAGCATGTTATAATAATCTTCCCAGTCCCCTTTGCCGTCCGCCGCACGTCCTCCCATCACTTTTCCCACGGAGTTGGCATTTGACGTGGGACCGTGTATGTCGGCTCCGTTGGAGGGGCAGATTGCGTTGGAGAGAAACTGTCCCTTCTCCCGGCCGTTTGCGCTTGCGGACATGACGAACCCGTCGCCTGCCCAGTAGTTCCAGCTGAGCATTCCGGGCCGGAATTGTCTGCCGGTGGAAACTGTTCTGTGCTTCCATGTCTCTCCGGTCCACAGTTCCATTACCCGCCGCCCCATCTCGTCCGCGTTGTCGTCGTCACGTCCGTATTTGGGCGCCCTGTTTTTTGCGGTCGCCTGGAGTACCTCGAACCCGCGCCAGTTTGCCTTCAGTGCGCCGATAAGCTCGTCCATGGTGCAGATTTTTTCGTCATACACCAGGTATTTTATCGCAAGCAGGGAATCCACCGTGGTCGCGTAAGTGACGGCTTCGAGCGTGACGAAACCGATCTCAGCCCCTCCGCTGGTGACATCGACACCCTTTTCGGCGCATCCCTTCACCAGGCAGGAGAGATACGGCGTCGGCTGAAATTTCGCCCGTATCCGCTCCGAAGTCTCGTAGAGGCCGACGATTTTATCGACAATAAACCCTGTCTGTTCGGCATAGGCGTCCCAGAAGCGCTCCCATGAGCCGAATTTCCTCGGATCTCCGGTGCGGGGCCCCGCCTGACGGATCTTTTCGGTCACACCGGTGATGGGATCGGTGAAGGGATGCATGTCCCTGCCGCCGGTCAGCGCCAGTTCCACCGCTTTCAGCAGGTTCAGGTTGCAGTCAACGGTGCCAGAGCGGTCATTGCCGACCATGGTGTTTTCCAGGCAACCCACCGGCGCGTAGTCGTGTACGTTTCCGCCGTTGATCATATCCGGGATGGCGGCGTTCACCGACTCGCGCATCATTCCGGCCATTGAGCGCTCGTCGAAATTGATGAGAAACGGTGCGCCCTGGCTTGAGCCGATCATGCCGACCATGATGTCCAGGAGCTCGTCAGGCGAGTTTCTGTGGAGCCTTACGTTGGGCTTCGGTTCCAGAATCGGCGTCATCTCGTCGATCACCTCGAGCATCGCGTAGGTCAGCTCATTGGTCATGTCGGCACCGTCTCTGCCAAGGCCGGAGAGGGTGATGAGCTGGCCGAACCCGGCCGTGATTCCCTGGTTGCCGGTGCGGATCATGGCGTCATAGGCCGTGTTGCAGTGGATCCAGAAGCATTTCATGATTTCCTTGCCGAATTCACGGTCCATGCCTGCGGCAAGGGAGTTTTTCCAGTACGGGAGAAGGTACTGGTCGATACGCCCGAAAGAGACGCCCGGCCCGGGATAGTTCTCGTCGCTCATGACGAGCATGTGGGTGATCCAGAGGGCCTGTACGGCCTCCCAGAATGTGCGTGCCGGTTCCCAGGGGACCCGGTCAAGATTTGCCGCCATGGTCCGCAGTTCATCGGTCCTGGCGCGGTCGGTTTCCGACTCCGCGAGGGTCCGGCAGACGGCCGAGTATTTTCCGGCGAATTCCCGCGCCATGACGGCGGCCGTCATCATGGCGATGAGCTGGCCCCCTTTCGGTCCCTTTCTCTCTGCAGGGAGAAGAGTATTATAGTGTTCCTGAAGGTCCTGGTGGACCCCTTTCCATCCGAGCCGAAGCACCCTTTCGTATCCCGGGACAAGGTGGCCGCTGGTGGCGCCGGCGTTTCCGTACCCGTGGTCGTGAAACCGTTTCATCGACGCTCTGGAGCCCCTGTTGCCGAAGATCACTCGCTCACGCGCACGGGCCTCTTTTTTGTCGAGGCACAGCGAGGTCTGCACGTTGAACCTCCCCCCCGCGATAAGATCGCCGGGAAGTATTTCGTGTGGCATGTGGTTGACCATGACCTCTTTGACAAACCAGGCCCTTCTTTCAGGTATGCTCCATGTCCAGAATTTCTCGTGAAGGGGGACCCTGCGCGCCGCCATCCTGAAGGACTCGTACATCGTCTGCATCAGCGAATAGGTTTCCGGGACGATATAATAGGTGAGTTCGTTGAACTGGACGTCCCAGGGCGTCCCTGTGGTCCATGACAGGAACTCGTTGGCCCATGGACGTTCCGCGCCCCTGAAATAGTAGTCCCTGAGCCATGCAATCCTTTCGGAAAGCCGTCGGGGCTGTTTCAAGGAATATATTTCGATCGACGCCGCGTCTGTATTCATTCGGTCACCTCCGGATTTTTATCTTCGGCGAGCAGTGATATCAGATGGCGCTCTCCGTGGTCTATGACGCGTTTCATTATTTTCACGGTCTTTTTCCAGTCACGTGCCGCCATCGCCTCCACCATCATCTCATGACTGCAAAACACTTCGGCAGCCACGGTGCTGTCCCGGAAAAAGATAGACGTAAAATTGGTGTAAACCTCCCTGAATGAATTCAGAAGGAGCGGATAAATCATGTTCCCGCTCGCGATCGCGACGAGGTGATGAAACGAGAAATCAAGACCGGTCACCGCCTCGTTGTCGCGCGGATCTGAGTTCCGCTCGTTTTCGAGCAGTACGCCGAATTCCGTCAGGTGGGCTTCGGTCCGGTAGAGCGCGGCCAGACGCGCCGTTTCAAGCTCGACGAGGTAGCGCATCTGCAGAAGGCTTTTGAAAAGGCCCGCATCCATTCTCCCGCGATGATAATGCACCAGGGAATCGAGGAGCGCCAACGATCCCTCCCTCCGGTAGTCGTTTACCAGGGTCCCGACGCGGGGGATCATGGTGACGAGGCCCTTTGCTTCCATATGCAGGAGTCCTTCGTGCACCACCGGCCTGCTTACTCCAAGCTGAAGGGCAAGCTCCCTTTCCGAGGGGAGTTTCTGTCCGATGGAGATCTTTCCGGAAAGGATGAGTTCCTCGAATTTTTGTATGAACACATCCACGAGGCTGTCCGTCTTTATCGGCTGGAGAAGTTCTTTCATATATTGTCCATATTGGTAGCTGGTATTACCAGTAGCCATTATAAATTCAAATGAACGAATTACAAGCCCTTTTTCGATAAAAGCAATTTTATTGAATTGATTTTTTTTCAATAAATGCAGAATTATCATATTATTTTCATTTCGGAGGGGCTGATTTTGGCGGCAACCGGTTGCGTCGCATTGTGCGAAGAATTCTTCGCTTCAAAGGCTTTTCAATGTGAGAAAGACAAATCATTCCCTGAATTCGCGTTCACTGCCGATCTCTACGCCTTTGCCAGGGGACGGAGCCTGGGATTTCTGTTTCCCTATGAGGATCATTTTTTCTTTCAAATCCTGAATGCCGCAGGATCGAATTCTCCGGAGAACATTTCGAAACTTCATGACGGGGCACGAAAATACGTGAATGCCCGGTTCAGGCTTCCAAGGGCCATGAGGTACAAAGTTCCAAATATCGTGACGGTGGCGATTTCCGAGACAAGTTTCCCGCCGGAATCAATCCGGCTGGCCTTGAAAAAAACGCCCGATATCGTCGGCGGCGAAAGGCACTCCATATTTCTGCTGGACCTTTTACAGAAGAAGATAATTTCCCAGGGCACGGAGGCGCAATACGTGGAGGGTTTTCCGGTGCAATTCAACAAAGTGAGCCCCATAAACAGGGCGTACCATCTTATACATTCCGCCGCAAAAAAATTCGACGCTACGCTCCGCTGACACGAACGGTGAGGGTTATTTTCTTACCATTTCAGCGATTTTATTGAAATCCTTTGCCGAGGCCAGCTGCATCGGCGTCTTGCCTTCATTGTTGCGCGCGGTGACGCCGGCGCCAGCCTTTATCAGCAGTTTTAATATATCGGAATGCTTTGTGGTTACCGCGATATGCAGCGGGGTGTTGCCGTTTTTATCCTTTAGATTCACGTCTGCGCCGGCTTTCAGGAGAAGCCTGACGATTTCCAGGTGCCCCTCTTCCACGGCCTCATGAAGGGCCGTCTCGCCTTCCCTGTCCCGGATGTCGGGATCGGCGCCGTTATCAAGAAGAATTTTGACCGCCGCGGCGTTGCCCGATTCCGAGGCTTCTATCAGCGGTGTCTCCCCTTCCTCGTCACGGGCATTGGGGTTGGCGTTCATTTTCAGCGCCTTTCGTATTGAAGCGAGGTCGCCGTTATCCGCCGCTTCGAGGAGTATCGAGTCCGCGTTGATCTCCTTGACCGATGCTTCTGCCGCGTATTTTTTCACCGACTGGATACCCTTGAGACATCCCTGCCTGGACGAGTACCCTTCGCTTACCGCGATGATTTCCCCGTTCGGCGATTTAAGGCGAAAACGGAACTCCCCTTTTTTGTCCTTCTGCACCTCGAATAAGCCTGTCATTACGACGACCTCCCGTAGCTATAGGATCAAAGAAATATTCGCCGTTATCCGGCGTATGTTTTCGCTGTAACGTGGCGTCAGAAATCATCAATACTGTATCACCCGGCCGCACGCCAGCGCAAGCGAAAAATCAATGAGGATATCTTTAATTATGCCAATTATGTCCCCTTTCCTCGCCTTGTGCAGACCAAAAGAGCCTTGACATTCCTTTAAATATGTCCTGTAATTCATCGGTGAAATCACCAAAGACTCCACTTCGAGGCGGATCATGACAATTGAGATAGTCTTCGACGAACGGTATTTCGATTCGGAATATTCAATGGATCCGGCCGCGTCGGCGGGAAGACTTGACGGAATCATGAAGGCGGTCCGCGACGATCCCGCGTTTTACCTGATCACCGGGCCTGAAAAGGCCGGAGAGTCTGATATCCTGAGAGCCCATGGGAAATCGCATTTCCAGGACATAGCGCGCGACATGCCGCTGTTCAGTATGTCAATGCTTGCCGCGGGAGGGGCAATCAAGGCGGCTGAAAGGGCGTACGAAGGCCGCCCCTCTTTCGCGGTAATCCGGCCTCCCGGTCATCACGCGTCGGCCGATTCATGCTGGGGCTTCTGCTATTTCAACAATATGGCGGTGAGTCTCCTCAGACTTTTCAAAGAAGGAAAAATATCCACCGCCTTTGTGCTGGACTTCGACCTCCATACCGGAGACGGGAACATCAACATCCTCGAGCACCGAACCGACGGATTCACGGTATCCATTATGAATCCGCGGTCCGGTTCACGGAGCGAATATCTTCACGAGGTGGACCGCTCCATGAGCCGGCTGCAGGATATCGACATAATTGCCGCGTCCGCCGGTTTCGACCTGGGGGTCGACGACTGGGGCGGGCTCCTTCATCCCGAGGACTACACCGAGCTCGGGAAACTCATGAAGGAACACAGCCTGAGGCTCTGCGGCGGGAGGAGATACGCGCTTCTTGAAGGCGGCTACAATCATGACGCGCTGGGAATGAATTTCGATTCCTTCTGCAGAGGCTTCGCCTGAGGGGCTGTCCTATTTATCAGGAAGGGTTCTGACATGTGCGCGGGCCATTTCGAGCAGTTCCCGGAGCCGTTCATCCGAGGGAATCGCATTTGCCTCCATCATGACCCACCCTTTCATCGGCCTGCCCGTTATATCGAAAGGTCTGGCGTCCCCCGATGCGAAGAGTAGATCCGCGGTCTCCCGGGGAAGTCGCAGTATCAGAAAGTCCTTGTACACGCCGCTGAACATTTTGCCGTCAAGGAGGTGGCAGATTCCGCCGAACATCTTCTTTGACGACGTCCCCTTCCAGGAAGAGGTCTCCTTCAGAATCCTCTGGTCAACATCAATGCTGTAGGACATGGTCATCCTCCATCATGGATAGCGGGGTTCGGTCTGTATCCGGTCGTAATAGGCCGCGGTCCCGATCTCCTTCATCCTCAGGTTCATCGAAATCCACCGTTTCTTGAGATCGTCGTCCAGATTGCTATGTTCGCAGGGAAACTCATCGCATTGAAAACAGAAATCGATTTCCCGTTCCCTGACGCATGAGGCGACCCTGCAGCCGTGGTATCTGCACTCCCCGCTCCTGCAACCGCTGCAGTCGCCGGTCGTAAAAAAAGCGAGCATCCTGTCGAAAGCCTGATAATCTTCGAACAGCGGGTTCATTTTCGAGAAACGTTCCGCATAGGGTCCGAAATTTCCAAGAAGGGACTTCAGCATCGCGCTGTGCTGGCGGATGTCCCCGTCGACGCGGAAAAGGCACTTCCGGCAATTGAGCCCGCAGGGGGCCACCTCATTGACGATATCCTGATAATCCATGGCGCTCCACCCCTCCCGATGATATGCCCGGTTTTAGCCTCAACCGCCCATGTACCGCGTTTTGATTTTCTGCAGTTCATCGGCCATTCTGTCGTCGATGCCTTCGGAACCGGAATCGATAAGCTGAAAAAGCCTGATCGCAATATTGAACGCCGTATCCAGCGGCACGACGAGATCGTCCCCGCGCTTCGTCACCGCGGAACTGCTGAATACGGTGCGGACATACTTCTCGAGCCAGATGAAAATATCGTCGAGGTCCACCCTCTTGTCGCCTATGGCGCCTTCAAACTCCTGTAACGTCTGGGCAAGTGTCTTCAATGATTGCAGCATGCTTTTAACTCCGGCGGTATAATCTTACTAATAGAACTTTACAGGTAATATTCATCATGTAAAGGACTTTTTTTACCGTGAAAGCTGCCGAAACCGATGTCAGTAAATGAATTAACGCTTTACAGAATCCGCCGTGTACCTCATGCTACTGACATGGGCAGATGTGAGAAATATCGGGCAGAAATCCGGCATTGGGCGTTGAAGGAACCGATTTGATGAAATCGATATTCAAGCTCTTCATTCCGGTTTTTTTTATCCTGTCATCGGCGCCGGTGCTTATGAAGGATTGTTTTTCACTTCATACGCGTCCGGATGGCAGAAAGAAGGAAACACAGCAGAGAGACGAGAGCAAATGCCGCCTGAAATGCAGAGAGCGTATGATACGCTGCGGCACGTGGAATTCAGTAAGCAGGAAATTCTGCGTTGACGATTTCAGGAAATGCCTCCTGAAATGCCGCAAAGGGGGCGATTGACGGTGTTTTTAAGAACCGCACAGAGGCGGTCCTTCGCCGATCAGCATGGGTGTACCGGCCCCTCAGGCGGGGTGTACAATGTCGCCGATCTCCAGAGTTCCTGAAGCCCCTTGCGCCACTTCGGATTGCTGAAGGCCCTGCCCCGCCATTCCCTTCCTTCGGTTATATTGCTGCACAGCGCCTTCCAGGCCGCGGCATAATCGAAACCGGGCCACAGGGTTCCCGCCTTGTAGATATATTCAGAATCGCCTGCCGAAAGGAGCGCGGCAAACCCCCTCGGAAAGTCGAACTCCTTCCAGTGCGAACCGGCGTAAAAAATGAATTCCGCCTCACCCAGCCTTAATAACGCCTCGAAACCTTTTTTGAAATCATACTTTTTCCACTCCTGCCCGGCGTAATACACGTACCTTGCCTTTCCGATAACGATCAACGTCTCCAGGGCCCTGCCGTGGTCGATGCCGCGCCAGAACCTCCCTGCCCGGTAGATAAATTCCGGATCGCTGATGCCGAAAAGGCAGTCCATTCCTGCGTCGAAATCGAAATCCTTCCAGAAAATTCCGGCCTTGTGCAGGTATTCGGCGTCGCGCAGCTCGCAGAGTTTTCTCTGGCCGTCGCCGTACCTGAAAGCGGGCCATTCCTTTCCGGCCAGAAATATGTATTCGGCGATTCCAAGGGAAATCATCTGTTGAGACGCGGCTGCGTAATCATCGAGGCGTTTTTCCCTCCCGTCAATCAGGAGAGACCTCGCCAGCTCGCGGTCCGCTTCGGCAATTACAGGCTTTACAGCTCCGCTCATGACATCACCACACTTCGTCCGAAGGGGGGCGTAAAGGGTTCATCCCTTCCCTGGGGAAGCACCCAGACCGTGGGAGTGTAGCGCTTCAGCGCTTCGAGATCGTAGATGTACCCGTCTGTGATGACCACAAGGGTTTCACGGTGCCCCCTCATGTATCTGTTGAACAGCGGGGCGAAGAGCGTGGTCCCGCCCGATCCGGTCTTCAACATTCTCCAGTCGCCTTTTCGGTAGACGCAGGGCCTGGAAAAGTCCTTTCCGCGCGCGGGAATGTCGCCGCGAAGTTCCGGAATGAACACGTCTTCATCCAGGCACACCAGGTGAACCCTGTATTTGCCAAGGAGCTCCTCGATCGCCCCGAAGGCCTGTCCGATATCCCCCGGATTCATTACCATTGATCCAGACACGTCCACAGCCACCGTGATGACCATCTGCTCTTTGAAGACCCTTCCCGGAGCGTAAATACCGCCGGAGAAATAGCGCCTGTTAAATCTGCCGTAGGTATAGTGCCACTCGTTGGACTGAGAGGAATAATCAACTATGCTCTGAAGGAGCCTGCGCCATCCGGACACGTCGGTTTTCGAAATCCTCTCGATTATACCGGTGATCTCCTGAAAGAACCGCTCCCTGAGGCAGTCAACATCGTTCCCCGCCGCGGCCATCAGGCGGTTCCTTTTCGATTCCATTGTCAGAACATCGTTTTTTTCATGGAACAGGTGCACCCCGGAGGGGATGATCCTGTCCGCGCCGTCGGTGAAAAGTATCCCCTTCATTCCTTCAAATGAGAGGGACATGGACGACTCGTCCAGGAATGAGAGGGGTCCGATGTCAGAAAATAGTTCATTCAGCTTTTCGGCGGCCCCTCCCAGGGAGAGGGGAATGCCGTCTCCGTCGCTTTCCGACAGGGGAAGATTTTTTCGTCTCTGCGGGGAAATGCCCCGGAGCCAACGGTACAGGTCCTCCCATGAGGGGTCGCGTATTCCGGTTTCCGCGGTAAAGCCTCCGGGCACCACCGGCAGGCCCGGGGGCAGAAGGAGGTCCGCCTGTTCCCTGGCGTACTCGTCTTTTTTAGAAAAGAAACCGCTCTTTCCGGACAGGAGGAATGAGTTCACCACCATGTCCTGCGCCAGGTTCCTGAGCGCGGGGTCGTCGCCGGCCATGCCGCGATGGTCGTGGTTCAGGACGATATGCATCATCTCATGGACCAGCAGGCCGATCATTTCTTCGGGATTAATCGAGGACACGAAATTTTTATTGTAATACATCACCAACCGGCCGGTCCTCAGCGCCATTGCGAGTGTGGGAACCGAATCGTGGGAGACGAACTGGACCGATTGGAAAAAATACGACGCGAAACGGCTCCGTTGCCACATCATCGCGAGGATTTTTTCGACCGCATCAGTTGTCATGGCCGGAAAGGAACCGTTCATACCTCGACATTATTTCATCCCTGATTTTTTCGTCCGGTATCCGCTTCAGCGCGTCCGGGACCTGTGTGAAAATTCCGCAGTCGCGGAGGAACAGATAAAAAAAGGACATCCGCACATCAGCGCGTGACATGCCCGTAAAGGTGAGCGCGTGTGCCAGCATTGCCGTGTCCCGCGGGGAGAGATCACCCCTGCGTTCCTCCATGATTGTTCTGAAGAAGGTGATCGCCCCTGAAAGCGCCCAGAGAAGATCCTCGGCCGGAAGCATCCCCCGCACAAGCAGATCCAGTTTTTCGTTGGAGCCGCCCAGGATGTCGTCGGTGGTCACGGCCCTCGGCTGGGTTATCTGCTGTATGAAATCCGAGCCGGCCACTGAACCGGTCAGTGACTGGATGAGAAGGGGGAGCGTGGAGTCCGCGTTTTCGGCAAGGTGCCGCTTGAGTGAATCCTCGTCGCCGATGCGGTAGGAATCGGTGATCGCCATGGAAGCCTGGTGCCAGCCTCTTGGATTGGGGTTTATGTTCAACTCATCCCAGAGCCGTTCCGGGAACACCGAAATATACCGGATTATCGAAGGGTGTATCCTCTCACCTGCAGCCCATGTCAGCCACTGGGCCGCTGACGGTTTGAGCTGAAACACCGCAAGCCGGCCGTCCAGGGCCGAATCGTCGAATTCGGTGATGGTGGTACTGTCAGATTCCCCGAGATTTCCGGCCAGAACGATTGAGGTGTCAGCCGGGAGCGTGTGCTCGCCGCAGGTTTTCTCAGTTATTATCTGAAAGAGCGTCTGTATCACCGTGGGATGAGCGCGGTTCGCCTCATCGAGAAACCAGAGTATCCCGCGTGAACCTTCCGGGGTTTTTTCCGGCGGTATGAATTTCGGCCTGTAGTATACCATGCGTCTGGTTTCATGGTCAGGGACCGGATACCCCCCGAGGTCGACATTCTCCTTGAAGGCGAGCCTCGTGTCGATGAAATGGAAATTCTTTTTTTCCGCCGCCTGTTTGACCACCGCAGACTTGCCCACTCCCGGATGCCCGAGGATTTTGATGGCGTAATTCAGCCCGGACCCTGCGTCGAGATACCGCGCAAGGATTTCCTCGAGTTCTTTGATCCCCACAACAACAGGTTTCTTTCTCATCCGGTCACCTCTTCGCGGAAATGCTGTCCCTCAGGAGCTCGCTGAAAACCCCGGCCACCCTTTTCATGTGTTCGGTGATCTCCTCCTCGGACCTCCCCTCCAGTTTTCGGAACGTCACGAGAATGCCGTTAAGCATGGAGAAAAAAAAGTGGGACAGTATCCTCGTATTCCCGCGGTACCCCATCAGCCTGAACACGCCCTCGAACACGTCGAAACCGCGGCTCACCACTTCGTTGAGCCTTTCCAGCGAGTCTTTGTTCAGGCTCCCCACGGTCATGAAGACAACCATCATGCGGAAATAGGAATCATGGGTGGAGATGAATTCGAGGAATGTCTCAAAAACGCGGTCGGGAAGCACCGCGACCTCTTCCGTTTTCTCTATTATATCCGTTACCGCCTCGATCAGAAGGACGCTGTCCCTTATAGTGGCTTCCACGAATAGCGCTTCCTGATTGGGGAAATAGGTGTATATCGAGGATGGGGATATGCCCGCCTCCTCGGCGATTTCCCTCATCCCGACCTTGTTAAATGGTTTAGTGGAAAAGACGCGTTCCGCCGCGTCGATGATCAGGTCTTTCCTGTCCTCCCTCTCTTTTGATTTCATCTTTATGAGCGTATTTTTCACCATGCGCACCTGCGTTGATTTCCTGTTGTCACTTCAGAAACTTTTCCTTTTTTAATCAAGGATAATTTTGAAAATCGTTTGACATCACGAACGCTGTTCGGAAAAGTGATTTTGGATCAAAAGAAGGCATAGTATCTGCTAAATCAAGAGGTGACCCCAATGATTCTTCTTAACCCCCATTCACACAAAAGAAAATATCCCGATGAAAAATCGCGGGACATCATGCTGAAAACCATTGAATTCTTCGAGAAAAAGGGACTGAAACAGATCAAGAAGGACTGGCACGAAAAGAGCTGGAATTACGATTTCGTTGAGTTCCTGAAGGAAAACCAGGTCTTCGCCACGCTCATGACCCCTTCCGGGTACGGCGCCGCAGATTCACGATGGGACACATACCGCAACTGTGAATTTTCCGAAATTACCGGGTTCTACGGGATCACCTACTGGTACACATGGCAGGTGTCCATGCTTGGGCTCTGCCCGATCTGGAACGGATCCAACGAAGAGGTAAAGCACAAGACCGCGAAACTCCTGCAGGAAGGGGGCGTGTTCGCCTTCGGGCTTTCCGAAAAGGAGCACGGCGCAGACATATACTCAAGCGACATGATGCTCTATCCCCTGGGGGACGGCACCTATAAAGCCAACGGCGACAAATACTATATCGGCAACGGAAACGAGGCGGCGCTGGTGGCCACATTCGCGAAAATGGCGGACAGCGGCGAATATGTCTTTTTCGTCGTGGACTCCAAGCACCCGAACTATGAATGTATTCGAAACGTGGTAAACGAACAGAACTATGTCGCCGAATACGCGCTCCACGATTATCCCATCAGCGACGCCGACGTTCTTGAAAAAGGGCCGAAGGCATGGGACGACATGCTGAACACGATCAACGTGTGCAAGTTCAACCTTGGATGGGGGGCCATCGGGCTCTGCACCCACGCGCTTTACGAGTCCATAGACCACGCGGCAAACCGGAATCTCTACGGCAAATTCGTGACCGATTTTCCGCATGTGCGCAGGCTCCTCA
Organism: Spirochaetota bacterium; assembly: GCA_041737965.1. Classification (GTDB taxonomy): domain Bacteria; phylum Spirochaetota; class UBA4802; order UBA4802; family UBA5550; genus JAFGJK01. Next base: position 84,604 of record JBGSQT010000023.1, read on the forward strand.
CCGATTCCTACTGCAGGCTCGTGGCGATGAAGCTCTTCTCCGAACGCGCCAACGATTACATGAGATCGGCAGGCGAAAAGGACCGAAGGTACCTTCTGTATAATCCCATGGTGAAGATGAAGGTGACCCGTGAGGGAGAGGACGTGATGAACATCCTGCATGACGTGATCGCCGCGAAGGGATTCGAGAACGAGCCCTTTTTTGAGATAGCAAAGCATGAACTGCCGATGCTCCCCAAACTCGAGGGGACAGTGCACGTCAACATGGCCCTCATAGTGAAGTTCATGGCCAACTACTTCTTCAACCCGGCGCAGTATCCGGAGGTTCCACGAAGGGACGACGTCGCCAACGACGAGTTCCTTTTCCGCCAGGGACCGACCAAGGGGCTGGGTAAAATCCAGTTCCACGATTACAATATCGCCTACGGCTCGGTGGATTTACCCAACGTAAACGTCTTCAAGGAACAGATCTCTCTCTTCAAGAAATTCCTCGCCGAGGCGTCCCCCAGGAAGGAGCAGTCGGCGGACATCGATTATCTTCTGGCGCTCGGCGAGATACTGACGCTTGTGGCCTACGGCCAGCTTATAATCGAGAGCAGGAAATACTTCCCCGTCGAAGACGACCTGCTTGAGGAGATCTTCGACTTCATGGTTCGCGATTTCTCGAAATACGCGCTGAACATCCACCTGAAACCGTCGAACAGCGAAAAGCAGAAAGAGCTCTCCCTGAATATCATAAAGACGCCGCTCCCGAACAAAGAGCGCTTCGAAAAAATATTCAAGGAGCATGTATACACGCTCAAGGGCGCATATAAGATGAGGGATCAGAATATCTAGGAGTTAAACCATGGAAAAAATCTTACTCAATCCCAAAAAAATCGTCGCGAAGTATTCCGACGAAGAAACAAAGCAGATCATGCTTAAAACCATTGAATTCTTCGAGAACAAAGGACTCGCGAAAATCAAAGAGGACGACCACAAGCGGGTCTGGTATGATGATTTCATAAAGTTCCAGGCGAAAGAACAGATCTTCGCGAAGCTTTTTACGCCGGCAGGGTACGGCGGAGAAAAATCGAGATGGGACTCCTCGCGGATCGTCGATTTCGCCGAGATACTCGGTTTTTACGGCCTCAGCTACTGGTACACCTTCCAGGTTTCACAGCTCGGACTCGGTCCGATATTCATCGGCAAGAACGAGGAGGTCAAGCGCAAGGCGGTTGAAAACCTGAAAAAAGGCTCCATCTTCGCCTTCGGCCTTTCCGAGAAGGAGCACGGCGCGGATATATACTCCAGCGACATGATGCTCTACCCGCAGGGTGACGGCACCTACAGGGCCAACGGAGACAAGTATTACATCGGAAACGGCAACGAGGCGGCAATGGTGTCCACCTTCGCCAAGATGGCCGACACCGGCGACTATGTGTTTTTCGTGGTGGACTCGAAGCACGAAAAATATGAATGCGTGAAAAACGTCATCGACAGCCAGTCCTACGTCGCCGAGTACGCGCTCCATGACTACCCGATCACCGAGGCGGACATCACCGACAAGGGGCAGGATGCCTGGGACACCTCGCTCAACACGATAAATGTGTGCAAGTTCAATCTCGGATGGGCGTCAATCGGGATATGCACCCATTCCTTCTACGAATCACTGAACCATGCGGCGCACCGTAACCTTTTCGGGAGCTTTGTCACCGATTTTCCGCATATCAAACAAATCTTCACCGACGCGTACTGCAGGCTCACGGCGATGAAGCTGTTCGCCCTCAGGGCCACCGACTACATGAGGAGCGCCGGGGAAAAGGACAAGCGGTATCTTCTCTACAATCCCATGGTGAAGATGAAGGTGACCACCCAGGGGGAGGAAGTGATAAACCTGCTCTGGGACGTGATCGCCGCAAGAGGGTTCGAAAAAGACATGTATTTCGAAGCCGCCGCCCGCGACATCAGGGCCCTTCCGAAACTCGAAGGGACGGTGCACGTGAACATGGCGCTCATCATAAAGTTCATGCCCAACTACTTTTTTAATCCCGGCCAGTTCCCGGAGATACCGCAGAGGCGCGATGCTGCGAACGACTCGTTCCTGTTCAACCAGGGGGCGACGAAAGGGCTGGGCAAGATTCAGTTCCACGATTACAACATCGCCTACAACAGCGTGAATCTCCCCAACGTGGATATTTTCAAGGAACAGATCAGCGTGTTCAAGGAATTCATGGTGGCATCGATGGAATCCATGAAGGAACAGGGGAAAGACATCGATTTTCTGCTGAATGTCGGCGAACTCTTCACGCTTGTGGCATACGGGCAGCTGATACTGGAAAACAGCAAGATCTACGGCGTCGATAATGACCTGATCGACCAGATTTTCGATTTCATGATCAGGGACTTCTCGAAGTTCGCGCTTCAGATCTACGGAAAGCCGATGACGACGGAGAAACAGCAGGAGATATGCATGAAAATGATACGTCGTCCGTCGGTGAACGCCGAACGTTACGAAAAGATCTACAAGAACAACGTAATGACCCTTGTGGACACCTATAAGATGAATGATTGACGGTTACAATCTTACCGCGACATGGTACGGCGCCCTAAAAGGCGCCGTTTTTTTTGGACTCTTTAATTGACCATGCTGGAAGGCTGTCCCGTCGCCTCAATCACGTTGTGCCAGAATTTCGACCCCGGATCGATTTTCTTTCTTTTTGAAATGGCCAGCTCAACAGGGACGTGGGTGTAGATATTGTTCCACTGGCCGATCACGACATCGGTCTTCCCCGCCATGCCGGCATGGACCGCGTACTGTCCCAGGAGCGCGCAGAATATGGAGTCGTTCGGCACCGGAGGGGCGCTTCGGATCATGTAGCTCGGATCGATGTATTTCAGGTTGATTTCCATGCCGATTTCGCCGAAGTACCTGTTTATCCTATCCTTCAGAAACAGTCCTATGTCCTCGAGCACAACATTGCCGGAAGCGTCCTTTTTCTGGGCGGTTCCGTTTTTTTTCAGCAGTTCCTGGCCGGCACCTTCGGCCACGCATATGACCGCGTGGGCGCGGCGTTCCATCCTGCTGCGCAGATGCGCAAGAAACCCGTTGTCGCCGTCGAGATCAAAGTAGACTTCCGGGATCAGCACAAAGTTCGCGTCATTCATGGCCAGCGCGGCGTTTGCGGCTATGAATCCGGAATGCCTCCCCATGAGCTTCACAAGCCCGATGCCGTTGGGCGCTCCTTTTGATTCGATATGGGCGGAATAGATGGCGTCCACCGCGGTGGAAAAGGCCGTTTCAAAACCGAAAGAGCGCTGTATGTAGCTGATGTCGTTATCGATTGTTTTTGGCACACCGACCACCGCCAGGTCAAGTTTCCGTTCCATGGCGATTTTCGCGATCCTGTTGGCGCCCCTGAGCGTGCCGTCCCCACCTATGGCATAGAGGATATTAATCCCCATTTTCTCCAGCGTGTCCACCAGGGGCTCCATGTCTTCCGTTCCTCCCCTCGATGAACCGAGGATGGTGCCGCCGTCAAGGTGAATCTCGTCAACCAGTTCCGGGTTCAACGGCATGGCGGTCTTCTCTTCGCCGGGACGAAGCCCTCGGTAGCCGTATCGTATCCCGATCACGTCAGTGGAACCGTAGCGGTACCAGGATTCCATGACAATGGCGCGTATTACCGCATTCAGTCCCGGGCAGAGGCCGCCGCAGGTCACCACGGCGGAACGTATGTTTTTCGGATTGAAATGAATGTCCTTTCTGGGGCCGGCAATCTCGAAACTGATGTCCTCCTCCCTCCCCTCTTTAGAAAAATCCACGTAGGGGGAATAGGCGACACGGCGCCCCTCGTCGATGAACACCTTGCGGTCGTGGCCGTATAGATCCATAAGGGGTGACGGAACATTGTTTTCCCCGAGGGTTTTAATAGTACTGGGCATCAATAACTCCTTTGTCTCATTGATAATACTGCTCTGTGCCGGGTCACATCATTACCGGATAAGTCGATCCGCCGTGCGGGTACACATATACCGTGGCCCGGCGGGGCGCGTATCTTGCCGCCGCGGAGATCAGCTCCGCCGGATCTCCGTACTGCCGGAAAAGTCCGAGTTTCTCACCGGTGTCATGTGGCAGTTTTTCGGAAAATATATATATCTGGTTTTTCCTCACCACCTGCATCGAGAAATGGGCCATAAACCTCTCTTCGATACCGGCGCCTTTTTTCACCTTGTCGATAAACCAGAGGATTCTCTTCCTGCCGAGTATTCTCAGAATTGACCTGAGCAGGCCGTTGGACATCGGTTTTGGCGGGAGCGCGATATCGCCGAGACCGTGCTCGCATCCGAGAAACGCGAGAATCAGCCCGTTGTCCTTAACGCTTTTTTCAACGTTGCCAACGCATTTCATTCCCTGGCGAAGGTCCGCATTCATCGGGTTTGACGCGACGATGGCGATGTCGGCCGGTTCCGCCAGTGGCTGACCGTTGATGTCGATCACCGTTCGCATTCCTTCGCGGTGGGCTTTGACGGGATCACCGCAGACGAATCTGCATATCTCGAGTTTTTCATTGAGAACGGCATTGATGATGAATATCTCCCTGCCGAGCATGCCGACCGCTTCCTCCAGGTCGAGCCGCATGGGGCTTTCCGATACGCCGATGTAATTGTACATTTTCGGCGATACGCCCTGCATGTGGTTGCAGGCGATCGTTTCGGCGTGCGCGGCCCCGGGCAGCAGCATTTTCATCCCGCCGCCGAAACCGAGCAGGAGATGGGGCTCTATGGCCCCTACGCAGAATATCAGGTCCGCGGTTGTAAGGACCCTGTTCAATGACACCGGTGTTCCCCTTGAAGTCCTCCCTATGGACACATTGCCGTCCCTGTCGTGGCAGTCGTGGTTTAACCATGTGATGCCATTGATTGCGCTTTTCCCCAGTTTGTCTTCCACCTCGATCTGTGTCATTGGCCTGTGCACGCCCAGGGACATGAGAATGACCATATTTTTTTTCGAAGCGCCGCATTTCAGCAGGTGACCGATGATGTCCCTGAAATACAGGTGAAGAGGTGTCGGCCGCGCGATATCATCCACCGCCAGCACGATACGTTTTCCTTTTATTTTCATGTTCTTCAGAGGGACCGCGCCGATGGGATTATCCATTCCAGCAATGACCGCTTTCCGCACGTTCTTGAGCGCCGGGTAGGGTTTCGGCTCGATTATCTTTTTTACAGTCCACTCTTCCGGCAGTTCCAGAGTCAGATTTTTACCGTTAAAAGGGATCGTTACGCCGTTTCCCGCCATACCGCACTGCCTCCTTTTTCTGGCATTTTTCACCAGCATCGTAGCCTTTCGCCCTGTAAATGCAATACTTTTTCATCAGCAGGTTCGGGAACCCGCATGTCCATGTCGTCAACCCTGCGGTATCGATAACGTGAATTCGGCCCATTCGCCCTCCCGCGAGTCGGCCTTCATGGACCCTCCATGGAGTTTTACAATTTTCCAGCTGGTGTACAGACCGATACCCGAGCCTTTCTTGTCCTTGAGTTCGGGAGTCATAATCCTTGAAAATTTTCTGAATAATTTTTTCTTTTCGGTTTTCGGAAAACCGGGGCCCTCGTTTCTGACAGTCAATGACAGCTCTTTTCCGTCATGGTGCGCCGTAAGCAGAATGCCTCCCCCCTCCTTCCCGTATTTCACCGCATTGCTCAGAAGATTGTTCAGGACGATACGCATCAGATCCGGATCGCAGTCGATTTCAGGCAGTCCCTGCGGCACATTTTCGGTTATTTTCATTGACGACGCCTTCACCAGCGGGTCAATCGCATCGAGAACAGGCCTTATCACGTCGGTCTCAAGAGAGCAGGGACGCCGTGATATATCCATAGTGTTGTTTTCAAAGCGCGAAAGGTTCAGATAATCGTCAACTGTCTTGTTCAGCTGTTCCGCACGCTCGACGATACGGCCGACCATTTCAGTCTGTTTTTCCTGCATCTGGCCGAAATACCCCCCCTGCAGGGTCCTTCCCACCGTGATGATCGTATGGAGGGGACTTCTTAACTCATGAGTCACAAACCCGAGCATCTCCAGGTAGGAGTTGATCGAATTCCTCAGATCCTCTATCATATAAGCTTTTTCGACCGCCTGGCCAAGGCGTTCCGCTATGGCAAGGTGGAAGGCCACCTGCCGGGACTTGTAGGCGTCCCTCTCCCTGGAGCTGAAAAAGAGAAGTCCCACCGGCCTTTCGTCGACCTTCAGCGGGCAGGTCATGCTCGAGAGTATCCCCTCCTGGAGAAGGAGCGTGGTGGATTCGCTCGAAGGATGGTCTTTTCCATAGGCGTCAAGATCATTGATTATGCGCGGTGTATTTGAAAGAAATATTTCCCTCAGGGAGCTTCCTGCAATATCGGCGCCGTACCCTTCGGCGAGATTGAGATTTTCATATCCGGCTACTACAGTATAAAGAACCAGCCGCATATCGTTTTCCTCGGTGAAGGCGACACCGATCCGGTCGCAGGGTATCACCGGCTGCACGTGCTCGAAAAGGAACCCGATGATATCGCGCAGAGAGTTACCTGCGGCAATCTTGTCGTTGATGAAATCAAGAAGTTTAAGCTCCATTTCAGAGAATTCGCTTAAATCAGATTCAGATGATCCATAATACTCGACGTGTGCCATTATAAAAGATCCTCCGCCTAATGTGTTCGGGAGCGTCACAGCTCAATGATATAGGAAACGCGGATGCCCGCATGATATATATCAGCCCAGTGGGACTCCTTTTTTACGACCGGGTCCATGAATTCCTTCCAGTTCCGGGAATTGACGCGATAAGCGTCCCAGCGGATTTTCCTGTATCTCATTTTCAGAAGATCGAAAAATCCCTCCATCGCCGCTTCCGTAGGGAGGGCAAGCATGCTCAATCGGGTTTTCCCTCCCGATGTAAATCCGGTCGGAATCGTGTAGTCCTGCTTCTGCGATTGAGTCTGCGGGTAAAAAACCACCGGAAGGCCGAAGGTCTCGTCCCTGACCGAGTTGAATACCCTTTCGCCGTCTTTGGACATACAGGCGGCGAAATATGCAGTGAAAGTGTCCAGGATGATGTGACGCCGTGCCGCCTTTTTCATGAGCGTGAGGGCGTGAACCGGGTCGTTTAAATAATAGAACACCCCGAGGCATAGAACCGTGTCAAAGCTGCCGGGGCTCTGTCGCTCCAGAAAGGGGACGATCGTGTCGCAGTCAAACCGGTATTTTTCCCCGGGAACTCCCGCGTCGGTGAACAGGGATTTTGCGGCGCTGATGAGAGTTCCGTCGGAATCGATACCGTGGACGAATGAGGCTCCGTGAAAAAGGGTCGCGTAGGCGAATGAGCCGAAATGGCACCCGAGGTCCAGCACGGTGCAGTTGCGTATCGCATCCCGGTGCCCTACAAGAAGATTCTCCACCCGCGAGTTGAGCGCCTCATAGTGGTATGGAATCGCCCATCGTTCCCTTCTGGCGTCCCGCATGATGAAGGGTGAATCGATCGGAAAGGTTTCCGTCATTTTACCGCCAGTATACAGGTGAAATTATATGACTTCAGGAATGTGTCGGTCCTGGAAAAGCCGGCGTTCGCGAGCATGCGGAGGTTTTCTTCCATCGTAAAAGGGATCAGCACGCCCTCCAGCGCCGCCGCCTTACGCCGTATCTCCAGGTCGCTGTATCCCATGCGGCGCTTGAAATCGTGGTACAGTTCGGTCAGTACCGACTCGAGTCCGGCGTCGCCCGATTTCATTTTCTCTGCCATTATGAGTATCCCCCCGTCGCGTAATCCCCGGTACATCTCCTTAACCGCCTTCGGCCGCTTCACCGGATCGATGAACTGAAGGATGTAGGAGGCGATTATCACCGACGCGTCAGGAAACGGCATGTCCTCGATCCCCGAACACCGCCATTGGACCGGTGCATTACCGCATTTTTCACGGGCGATCTCGATCATTTCAGGCGAGCTGTCCACCGCGGTAATGTCGGGAAAATCCGCCGCGTCGTTGCCGCCGAAGATTTCGATTAGCGTAAGGACCGTGTTTCCGGTGGAACAGCCGAGATCATAGATGCGGCTCCCTTTCCTGTAATAATCGCGGGCGAGTCTTGCCGTAATGTACTGAAGCTCCCCGTAACATGGTATGGACCGCGCTGCCATGTCGTCAAAGACCTCGGCAACCTCCCTGCCGAAATTGAAGGGCTCGGTCATGTCGCCGTTTTTTTCGAAAAGCCTGTCTTTTTTCATTAGTAAGCGCGGCGCGCGGGACGCAGTCCGGCGGGCACTACAACTCCGTGTATTTTTTCGCGTTTCCTCTGGATTTGTCCACGGGATATTTCAGCCCGTTTTTTTTGAGCTTTTCCCTGGCCGCGGACAGCAGATCGACGCCAAGGACCTCGGAAAGATTTATCAGATAGATCAGAATATCGGCCAATTCATCGGCGATCCCCGACTTTTGTTCAGCCGGCACGGATGCGCTTTCCTCTCCGGTGAGCCAGAGGAAATGCTCCATCAGCTCTGCCGCTTCGATACTGAGGCCCATGGAGAGGTTTTTCGGCGTATGGAATACACCCCAATCCCTTTCCGCGTTAAAGCGCCGTATTTCACGGATCAGTTCATCCACTGCGGCCTCCGCGTATCGCCCCTGTCAGCTTTTTCCCGTCACATGACCGGAGAGATATTTCATGAACTGAGCCCGCTCGTAAAGGGACGGATCGTCTATCCTCTCCTGGGAAAGCCGTCCGCGAAAATCCTCCAGCTTCGAAAACCTGTGCTCCTTCATCCACGATTCCAGCCTCTCCAGCATCGATCCGACTCGTTCAAACCCGTGTATATAGAGAGTGGACGCAATCTGCGCAACCTTCGAGCCCGCAAGGAGGACCTTGATGAGCCCGTCGCCGTCATGTATTCCGGTGGTGGCGGATATATCGCACCGCACCTTGCCGGACAGGATGCCGCACCAGCGCAGGGGCATCTCGATGTCCGTGGGGACGCTGTACACCGAAGACGAGGTCATTTCAAGTTTCTTCAGGTCGATGTCAGGATTGTAAAATTTGTTGAAAAGAACCAGGGACCCTATTCCCGTTTCGGACAGATCGATGAACGTCGACGCGAGGTTTGTAAAATAACTGGAGAGCTTCAACGCCACGGGAATCCTCACCGAAGAGGATACTTTCGTCGCAATGTCGAAATACAGCTGTTCCACTTCTCCCTTTTTTCGGTCCGTGAATGAGGGAAGCATGAATACGTTCACTTCGAGTGCGTCGGCCCCGGCATTTTCGATTTTTTTCGCGAACTCGATCCATTCGCCGGCGGTTGCGCAATTGATGCTGGCGATGACCGGTATGGATATCTCCCGTTTAAGTTTTTCTATCATCCCGAGATAGCGGGAGACATTGTCCTGCTTCACGTAATAGCCGATGTAGTCCCTCGATGTATGGTCAAGGTTCGCGTCTCCTCCCGCATCGATGACCGTATTCGCCTCGCCGAGGATTTCCTCCTCGAAAAGCGATTTGAGCACAACGGCGGACACACCTGCTTTTTCAAGCCCTTTTATGTCCTCGACCGAGCCGGTATAGGTGGAGCTCGAGGCGATAAGCGGATTTTTAAGCTCGAGTCCGAGATAACGTGTCTGCATGTCCATATGCACCCTCCATCGCAGCGATGTTCGTATACTGAGGATATTGTAGTAAGGTCCCGCCTGTAAAGCAATAAAAAATAGAAGGACGCACAATATTAAATATCCGTGTCATCGAATGATCCGAAAATTTTTTTCTATCATCCCTTGATCCTGTGTGGGAATTTTTGTACATTAAAAAAAATTGATTCCGGAGAGAACAGATGAAAAAATTAATCTTCGCCGCTGTGATACATATATTGGTCGTTGCCGTATCCGCGGCTCATGCGCGCACAGCCCAGCCTTTTCTGGATTTTGAGGGTGGGATGGTGTTTACGCAGTACAATGTCGCCAAAGTACCAGGGGACATAGGCACGAGATTAACGCTCCAGGGGACTCTGAATTCATCCTACAGTTTCTTTTTCAGGCTCAGGGGTGGGATCACGCTGTGGGACCGCCATACGATATCATTTCTCTACGCCCCTCTGCGGCTGACGTCCGACGGATTTCTCACGCGCGACGTTTTGTTTCACCGCGGCGTGTTCCAGGCGCTCACTTTTGTCGAGGCCCGTTTTCGATTTGATTCATACCGTCTTACCTACCGCTATGATTTTATCAAGACCGACGATCTCATCATAGGAGCAGGTTTTACCGGAAAGATACGATCCGCGTCCATACGCCTGCACAACAGCGCGGGCTGGTCTGAACGGTCGGATCTCGGCTTCGTGCCGCTCATTAATTTCAGGGCCCAGTGGACGTTTTTCGATCCATTCAGCCTGATCATCGACGCCGACGCCCTCTGGGCTCCCCAGGGCCGTGCAGAGGACATTATGGTGGCTCTTCAGACAAAACTCAACCAGTTCGTGACGATGCGTGTGGGCTACCGCATGCTCGAGGGCGGCGCGGACAACGACTCCGTATACACTTTCAGCATGTTCCATTACGCCCTGTTCGGGTTCACCTACACATACTGAGTTTTCACCCCGGAGGATCGATATCCTTTTCGACCTCCGGTTGACGGGCGCTACGACGAAGAAGGGTCGGCAATGATCAGAAATAGTTTATAATGCTTTTTCCTTCACCGAAACAAAAGGCAGTGAGAGTGCCGCCATCGCGCCACCCACGGTAAAACCGACGATATGGGAAAGGTAGCTCACCTGCGGGTCCGCCGCTGACGGTGCGAGCATCACCAGGATGGAACCGGGAGCCGTCTCGCTTCCGGGGCGTCTTCCGGAAATGAGGCGAGGCCGAAGCGTTCGCGCATGGTGGCAGTGACTCTGCGGTTTGACAGTTGCACGCTTCCTGCCATGCGTTCACTGATCCTCCGGACCGATTGCTCTTTCATCCCTTCAACGCCGCGGTCAGAATCGATGTGCCGAAAGGGGTTTCCCGAATCAGCACTTCGCCGAAACCTGCATCTTCGACCCAGCGGGTCATTTCGGAGGCGGTGAATGTGTCGCCGTATCTGGTGGCCACCAGCATGTTCAGTGCGAACATGGCCCCCGCTTTGGGATTCGTCCTGCTTTCGTCCATGATGAAATCCACGATGGCGATCCTTCCTCCGGGTTTCAGCGCCCTCCGGCATTTTTCAACAAGGATTCTGTTCTGCTCTTCGGAATTGCTGTGAACGATGGCCGAGAAAAATATCATGTCGTACCCGTTCCCCAGTTCGTCATGATCGTAGTCGCCGGGGACGGTCCCGATAACGTCTGAAAGGCCCTCACCGGCGATATAGGCCTGAGTTAAGGCCACCACGGACGGAAGATCAAACACGACTGTCCTGAGTCCTGGATACCGTTTCGCAAATGCTATGGAAAAAGCCGCGGAACCGCCCCCGACATCCAGTATCTTTTCCATGCCCTCGCAGTCTATCATTTCTGCGATCACAGGCGCCTGGGATTTTGCCCGGTCATTCATGGCCGCGATAAATGACCGGATATCCTCCTCGTCCCAGCTGTCAACTTTTCCCGCGTCGGCGTGTCCTCTCTTCACCGCCTGTGTAAGATCGCTCCAGCGTTCCCACAGGGTGTTCATGTGCATGATGCCGGAGAGATGTTCCGGGCTTTCAGGAGCAAGATACGCCCGGCTTGCATCTGAATGGCCGAAGCGCTCCCCTTTTTTTATCAAGAGTCCCATGGCGCACAGCGCGTTGAGGAGCCTGTCCGTGGCACGGCGGTCAGAGCCGGTTTTCGACGCTATCTCGGCTGACGTCGAGCCTTTGACGCCGATCGAGGAGAAAATCCCCAGTTCGTATGCGGTCAGCAATACTCTGGAACGCTGGAACCCCGTAAGTATTTCCCGCAGCATCACCGCCTGGGTGTTTTTCGTGTCATCATTCATGGCGTACCGCCTTTGAAAAATTCATTTGAATGCCGATTACAATATACTCAGCACATCGCGGCGTCAAGCCTGAATGCGGCTGAAATTGCCGGAAATTGCTGCAATCGAGTTCCATTCCGGCAACGGGCATCTGAATAAAAATACGAAACAAGGGGTATTTATTGTAACATGGCGGGAGATTATCATACAAAATGATATAAACTTCTTCTCATGGAGGCGCCATGGTAGCGTCTGACACCACTCATTCATCGGGAATTTTTTTGCAGTTCGGAAAGGACATGGCCTCGGTAATCGGCGGTACTGTAACCGGATATGTTCTCGTACAGCTTATCAGCATATCAATCATGGAGCGGAAAATTCATTATCTCATCGACGAAAAAGCGCTCATGTATCTGTTTTCATACCAGATGATTCCGACGTTCTTGGTTTTCGCCATCCTCATCGCGTCAGTCTACTACCTTTATCAGAGGACCAGAAAAGCCATGCTTCTTCTCTCCGAGGCGGAGATCAGCCGGGAACGCGAAAAAGCGGCGGTTGAAGCGACCCAAAGTGTCACGGCGATGATGATAGGGTATGTGTCCCTGTATAATGCCGAAATCAAGGACTGGATTGAAAAGAAAAGAGAAAAAGGCGAACAACCCCCTGTGCGAGTCGAAAGGGCTCATGATAAAATTTCCCATGCCATGGAAACCATGTCTGAAGTGAGTTATCTGCTCCCCTATGTCAATACCGGTGCATCGAGCCTGGAGAATTACAGGTCCGCGCTCGAACAAAGGCTCAGAATGATAACCGACGGAACTCCTGGGGATTCTTTAATGACGAGGGACAGTACCGTGAGGCAGTCGTCTATTTCTTCGTTTCCGGGGCCCGTTCAGGACTTGTAAGCACGTTGATCCTTGATTCAATTATGGGAAGCCATTCTGTTTTCCTGAATACTTTCTTTGCCCTGGCCAGAAATTCTTTTTCTGCCGCTGTATCGCGCACGGATGATTCAGGCGAACCGCTGTACAGGTACACCTGATTCTCCAGAAGCGGCCTGATGAGTCGGTAATAGTGTTTCTGTATCTCCTCATTCAGCACCCTTCCGGTGACACTGCCGCTGCTCTTTATCCTGTAACGCCCCATGAACGCGATCTCCCCTCCCCGGACAACCGTACGCGTTGATTCGATCAGCTTCCTGTCGAAAACGGTGGTAAAAGATTTTTCCTCGGCGTTGAAATATGACGCCACGGCCGCGTACACGCCCGGTTCCGCGTCTATCAGATACGCATATTCTCCGCCGAAATGGTTGGACTCGATGATTTTTGCGGCCTTCACCGAGTCCGGCGATTCAAGCTTTACGAAAAAAATCTGGGCTTCTGTTGAACTGAAGATGGACACCGGAGATGCCGTTTCCACGGCGATGGCGACGACGGATCTGTTTGTGTCAGTCGGCGTACTCAGATTCTCAGGCACATGGGTGCACCCCGCGGCAAGTAGGCACAGCAGAAACGCGCCTTTCAACAGGGTCCCGGATGCATATGTCTTTTCTATCATTTTTTTCTCCTTGATAATTATCGCCTGACGCGAAAAGCGCACCATTATCGCTAAAACGTTGCCTTCTGCAGAATACACCCGCTATTTCGGGCCCGGCACCGCGCATTGAATCATTTGATCGATACCGGCGATATAGACCACTGCGCTATCCCGGATTTTCAGGTCAGTTCCAGTCTTCAGAACTGAATATAAAGCGGCCCCGCGTATTGATAAACCCCCACTCTTCACCGGATCTCACAAGCGCCCTCCCTTCGTGAAAATCACAGGCGTCGTCGTATTCGAACTCAAGGGCGACAGCGCCGTTGACGTCAATATACCCCCATTTCCCTCCGACAATGCGCCCTGCCGCAGCGCTGTACACGCCCCCGCTGGAAACCCGGGCAAGGCCCTGGGAAAAATCGCCGCCGAAAGAATACACCGCCGGTATCACCAGATTCCCGCTCTTGTCGATATACCCGTAGAATCCGGTTGCCGGGTCAGTGACCGCGGCGCGTTCTTCATGAAAATCGCAGCACATGCCCCATTTCGGCGGAATAATAAAACTTCCTGCGGCATCAATAAAGCCTTCCCTGTCGTGTATCCTGACCCACGCGAGACCCTGGGAAAAATTTCCCGCTCCGTTGTAGACGGGTGATATGACGAAGGCTCCCTTCCTGTTGATATAACCGTACGCGTCCCCCGCCTTCACCGCGGCGAGATCACCGGAAAAATCCAAACATCTGTCGAACTTCGGATATAGAACGATTTCCCCGCTCACGCCGGCAAAACCTTCCTTGCTGTTGCTGAGTGAAACGACAGCAAGGCCGTCGACGAAAACGCCAGCCCGGTCAAACTGGAGATGACCGACTTGCTTTCCGGAAGTGTCGATAAAAATCGATTTGTCACCTATTTTTACCGAAGCCAGGCCGCCGGAAAAATCCGTTCCTCCGTCGAACTGCGGCCGCACTGACTGGTTGCCGGAAGTGTCTATATATCCGGTTTTCCCCTGCGCGACAATCCATGCGAACCCATCGTGAAAATCTCCCGAGAGCTCGTATATCGGGGCTATGGCAACGTCCCCGTCCCTGTCAATATACCCGTAAAGGCCTCCGGACTTGATTCTGGCAAGGCCTTCGCTGAATCGCCCCCCCCGTCCTTCGAAGTCATAGTAGGCACACACCTGTCCGCTTCCCGAATGCATCCCCGTCGCCATCCCGTGGGAACCGCCGCCGCAGGAGATGAAAGAAAGAACGGCGGCGATCGCAGTGTGGATAAGAACCATCGCCGTCCGTGCAGAGAAATCTTGCGGAGGAATCATCAATTTTGCGACGTCTCAATTCTTCTGAACTGGTTTGCCCAGGCGGTGAAGGAGTTCTGGTTTCTCGTCTGGATGTACAGTTTGCCAGTTCCGCTGAAACGGCACACAAGTCCTTCGCCGGAAAGGAAGAGCGATTTCAGCCCGCCGACCCTTTCAATTTTATAGGTTACCGACGGCTCAAAGGCCACGATATGCCCCGTGTCGACGATGTATTCTCCCGAAAGGTCCACACGGTGAATCGCGCCGAAACTGGAAAAAAAGATTTCCCCCGTTCCCGACGCCTTGAGGAAAAAGAGGCCCTCGCCGCTGAACATCGCCTTGAAACCGCCCCATTTGCTGTCGATGGCGACTCCCGGGGAACTGCACACAAATGCCCCTCTGGACAGTATCAGTTCCTGATTGTTCAGCGTCAGCGCCTCAAGATCGCCGGTTGTCGCCGATGTCATATATATTTCTCCGGGCCCGTTTTCAGCGGTGAAGGTGTTGACGAAAAAGGATTCACCCCCCAGGAGCGATCGTTTCGCCGCCTGCAGGAGGCCCCCTTTCGCCTCGGTTTTTATCGCCACGTTGGAGGAATGCGCCACCATGGCACCGGACTCCGCGATCAGAGACTCGCCGGCGTCCAGCACGATCTTTGCGCAGGGAAAATCGGGTTTGCCTAGGATTTCGTGTTTCATATACTGCTCCTTACTGCTTTTTGGGGGGAAGCTTCGCCCTGAGCCAGCTTGTCAGCGAGGGCACGTTTCTCGTCTGTATCCAGACCCTTCCGCTGCCTTTGAAATTGCAGACGAGCCCCTCGCCCCCCAGAAAGAAGGACTTCCATCCGCCGACCTTTTTGATCTGGTATGCGAGCCCTTCCTCAAAGGCCACGATATGGCCCGAATCGACCAGCAGTTCGCCGCTGACGTTGAGCTCTTCGATGCCTCCGTAACTGGCGATAAGAAGGGGACCGCTTCCCGATATCTTCAGGAAGAAAAGAGATTCGCCTGAAAAGAACCCTTTCAGGCCCTGGAATTGAGTGTCGATATTCAGTCCCGCAGCGCCGCCGAGAAAGGAGCTTGACTGGACAAATACCGTTTTGGTCACGTCGATTTTTTTGACGTCCCCGGGAAGGGTCGGCGCCAGGGTAACCTCGCCCGGCCCGCCGGTGGCGGTGAATGTGTTCATCCAGAATGACTCGCCCCCCAGAAGGCCCACCCTGAGCGACTGAAGCAGGCCCTTCCCCTTGGCGGCCCGGTGCGTTTCGATGCCGATATTTGTGGTTTTACTCACCATCGCGCCGCCTTCCGCGAGACACTGCTCTCCGGCGTCAAGGCCCACGATGGCCATTGCGTATGATGGATTGTATTTTATGTCAATTTTCATTCTATCACCTCGGTAAAAGTTTCATTATCCAGCCGATGAAACCGTCGGGTACCCTGGTCTGTATCCAGAGTCTCCCCTGCCCGCTGAACTCGCACACAAATCCCTCGCCCGAGAGGAGCGTCGATTTCCATCCCCCTACCTTCTTCACCCTGAAGGAGAGGGATTCCTCGAAGGCCACTATATGCCCCGTATCCACCACGTAACTTGACGTCACGTCAATCGGAAGGATCGCGCCGTAACTGGAGAAAAAGAGGTCTCCGGTACCGTCTACTTTGATCAGAAAAAGACCTTCCCCTCCGAAAAAGGAGCGTATACCCCCGAACATTGTCTGAAGACGGACTTGCGGCGTGGAGCAGAGATACGAACCGGCCTGCAGGAATATGCCCTTTCCGTTCATCGGGTAGTGGGTGATGTCTCCCACCATCGCGCTTGAAAAGGCTATGGATGAATGTGCGTCGGAAGCGGTGAATTCATTGATAAAGAGCGATTCGCCCCCGAGAAATTTTCTGGCAATTGCAGACAGTATCCCGCTGCCGAAGGTAGTTTCCATGGCTATGCCCGGGCTCATGTACACCATGGCGCCGGTTTCAGCGCGGAGTTTTTCCCCGGGTGCCATGTCCACATGGAGCATCGTATAGGAAGGCTGATGCGTGAAGTTAAAATTCATTATTCCCTCCTTCGGATTAACGTCTTCTCGGCCGGTGTCTTTCGCGGACACACGGCCTGGTCTTTTGATTATGATTGATAATGTATACTGTACGGTCGCGACTGCAAGACTTTTTTTTTATCTTTAACGCAAGCGGCGCGGCGTACACCTCGCGTCCCCTCCACGCTCTGCTGATGGCACGCATTACGGGTAATAGATGGGCGCGCGAAGAAAAACGCCACTCTACGCCCGGGGTCGTATCTTCCAAGTAAAGGAAAGGAGGACGATTGCCATGCCTGTGGCGGCAAGTATCGCCATGATCACCTGATCCCAGGAATAGAGGACCGATAGCCTGCCGAGGACCGCGGCCTGGACGGTCCTTCCTATGTAACCGAAAAGTCCGACGAAGCCTGCGGCGGTGCCCACCGCTTTTTTCGAGGTGAGGTCCAGTGCGGACACGCCGAGAAGCATCACCGGAGGGTACACGAAAAATCCCACGACGCAGAGAAGGGTCATGTCGAGCCAAAGATTGCCCGGGGGATTGAGCCAGAGCCCTATAAACGCCGGCACGATGGGTAGCATGCACAGAAGGCTTACGAGACCCCTCCTGCCGCCGAGTTTGTCGGATATCCACCCCATGAGTATTGTGCTCGGTATACCGCCGAACTCGAGCACCATTACCGCAATGCCTCCTCCCGTGAGCGTGGCCCCCTTCGCCTCGCTGAGATAGAGCGGTCCCCAGTCGAGCATGCTGTAACGCACGATGTAGACGAAAAAATTTGCCGCCGCGAAAAGCCAGAGGTATCCGTTTTTCAGTATGTTCTCCACGAAAAGTTCCCTGGTGTTGAGCTCCTTTTCATGGGAAACCGAGGCATTATCGGGATAATCGTTCCGGTATTCCTCCACCGGGGGGAGCCCCATCGATTGCGGCGTGTCCCTTAGACGGAAAAGAAGATACGCGGCTCCCGCAAGGCAGATGATTCCGGGGACGTAAAAGGCCGCGGACCAGCCCCAAAGCGACTGAAAATAGGTCACCGAGTATGCCGCGATAATTCCGGCAAGGCCTCCTCCAACGTTATGCGCAATATTCCAGATCGAAAATATCTTTCCCCTCTCGTTGACGCTGTACCAGTGCCCGAGGGACCTGCCGCAGGGGGGCCATCCCATGCCCTGAATCAGCCCGTTAAGCGACCATAAAGCAAGATGAACCGGATAGCTCTGCATGGAGCCGAAAATGAAGTTCACCAGCGCGGTAAGAAGAAGGCCGAACGGCATGAAAATTCTGGGATTGCTTCTGTCTGAAAGCGAGCCCATGAGAAACTTGCCGATACCGTAACAGACCGCGGTGGCGGCGAGAAAATCACCGATCATGCCGTGATTGTAATGAAGGGCGCTTTCCATTTTCGACGCGACGACGCTCAGATTGTTCCTTGTAAGGTAGAACATCGCATATCCGATGAAGGTCGATTCCAGTATGCTCCAGCGGTATTTCGGATAGAGGCGCCGGATTTCCTGGTCAGGTAAACGTTCCCTGTGCGGGGCCGGTCTGAAGAGATTTTTGAGTGTAGCAGTATATTTCATTCTGATGTGCCGGAATCACGCCTGTTCCTGCTGGCGCAGTTTTTCATTTATGCATTTCATCAGGGTGTTGATGTCATTGGCGTATTCGTTGATTTTCATGTCCCTGTCCGAATTCATCCGCTCCTTTTCAAGAATCCTCTTTACGGTTTTGAGGTCACCGCTCTTTTTTATGTGCCCGTCCTCGATCACCTTTATAAGATGTGAAAACTGATATTCCCTGAAGCATGCCCTTGTATAGAGCTCGATCCCGTACAGTTTCAGTGTTCTGTCAAGAGAGTGACTGCTGGTATAGGCGTGAATCTCGTCGAGTTGGTCGGCGCTTGAAGTATTTTTCTGGGGATCGGGGTTTTTTGCTGATATTTTCGTGGAGGATGCACCCTTGTGTTCGCCCTCCTTTCCGCTGATAACGAACGTGTCAAAAGAATCGGCCGCCAGCAGTGCCGCAGCCAGAGCTTTTTCCTTTTCCGATTCGGCGAACTTTAATATATTCCGCTCAAGATGGCTCTGATAGTGCGCCAGCAGCGTGGTAATGTTGGCGACGATCCCGATTGGAGTGTTGTTGTATTCCTCCCTTTTCGTTGAGAACTCAAGAATAAGCTTTTCCACCGGCATTTTACGCTGAAATTCGTCGGTATACAGATGTTCGAAGAGCTGTTCGTAATGTTTCCGGAGTTTTACTATCAGATCACCCTTGGTGAGCACATAGCCGTTCAGCGAAGTGGTTTCGCCCGCTTCCTTTATCTCCGCCACCGGAAGCGAAAAAACCATTTTAACATTCACCAGTATGTCCATCAATACGGGGATTCTATGAGGAAGGAGCCGGTATTTTCGGGCAAGATATGGAAAAAAATGAGAGGAAAGAGGGACCGCCTCCTTCCCCATGAAGGTGTTTTTATCCTTTATTTCCTCATAGATGAGTGTGAGAATGTCGCTGACTTGTTTAATTTCCACGTTCACTCTTTGTATTTCATATATGAGTAAATGTCAATTATTTGTGGTTGCAGTATCGAATAATTATTCATATTTATACTAACTGGCACCCATCCCTAATCCGAATAGAAGACACTCTTCAGAAACGCTTCAACAGCATCGTTAAACTGATCGGGACGCTCCATATTGCATACATGACCGGCTCCTTTGATCCGGTACAGCATGGCCTTATCAATATTTTCGGCCAGCAGATCGGCGATCCTGCGGTGTTTCGCCGCGTCCCTTTCGCCGACGATGACCAAAGTGGGAGCCGTGATCTTCCGTATCTTCCGGAAATACGCGTCATTCAGCTTCGCGCAGGGATTCTCATATAGCCAGTGGTATCCTGAATAGTCGCCGACCATCTCCATAAGCCTTTTCTTGATCTTCGGCATTTCAAAGGCCGGCCGGAAGATTTCATCGGCGAGCCACCGTGTTTTCATCTCATCAACACAACGGCGCTCTTTTTCGGAACAATCCGCCCTGCCGGAAAACTCGGCCGTTTCGCCGGCCAGCTGAAACGCGCCGATAGATGAATCGGCCAGCACCAGAGCGCGGGTCCTTTCCGGGCGGTTGACGGCGAAATCCAGGGCAATGGCGCCGCCCATGGAAAGACCCACAAGCGCCGCTACACTGATCTCAAGATAGTCCATGAGCGCTGCAAGATCAGCGGCATGGCTGTAAAACCCCCGGGGAATCGGTGATTTACCGAACCCCCTGACATCATACCGCACCGCACGGTAATTTCTGGCGAAAACACTGAACTGGTCGTCCCACATCCTGCGGTCCAGCGTAAAGCCGTGTATGAATACGACCGCCGGACCGGTGCCGGATATTTCACACTGAAGCGCACCGCCTTCCACCGGGATGCTTAACGTCACCGTACCGAGGCCGGCATCAGTCACATCCACTTCTCCTGCGGGGGCCTTTCAGCATCCGTGAGGGAAGAAGGAAAATACCCTTCACCAGATCAAGAACGCCGCCTACGGCGAATCCGAGAATCCTGAACGGAATCAGGAGTATCCAGATCACCGGATACAGTATCAGAGCCAGCAACGCCAGCGGCCATGAGACCACGAGTAAAAGCAGCCAGAGTAAAAATGTGGTCATATCGAAACTCCTTTTTTTATCATTTGTCAAAGGTCATCGGACTCACCGTATTTTCCTCCCGGGGGATGTCCTCCCCGGTAAGCGAGCAGAGCACTTCTCCGGTCAGCGGCGTGATACCTGCGATCCTGTCGGCCTGGCGCTCCACGGTTTTCTCGAAAATATTCCTGACCAGCCTGCCGTTGCCGAAGGAACGGTCCCGTTTCATGTGAAGGGCAGCCAGCAGGCCGCGCAGGCCTTCTTTTGCGTTGTCGTCGAGATTAAGGGACGCATTTGCGCAAAAAAGTTCGAATATCTGAAAAAGCTCTTCCGGTTTGTAATGGTCGAAATAGAAATAACGGCTGAACCTCGATTTCAATCCCGGGTTCGATGATATGAATTTCTCCATTTCATCGGTATATCCGGCGACAATGACCACGAGCCTGTCCCTGTAATCCTCCATCCTTTTCAGGATTGTATCGATCGCCTCCATGCCGAAATCGCTGCCTCCCCTTTCCGGAACGAGGGCATAGGCTTCGTCAATGAAAAGAACGCCGTCCAGCGCCTTCTTCACCACCTCGTCGACATTGATCGCGGTCTGTCCCACATATCCCGCGACCAGCCCGGCCCGGTCAGTCTCTATCAGATGACCCTTTTTCAGTATCCCGAGTGCCCGGTACAGGCGTCCCAGCAGCCTGGCGATCGTTGTTTTTCCTGTGCCGGGCGGCCCGTAAAAAACGGAATGCAGCGCCACCGGAGTCGCGGGGAGCTTCAGCTCTTCACGCCGCTTCTGAACTTTTATGAGGTTCACCATTGTGGAAATCGCTTCCTTGATTTCCTTCATTCCCACCAGCCGGTTGATTTTTTCCATTATCTCACCCAGGGTTTCCTCTTCAGGAACGGTGTCTGCGGCAGGAGCAGCGGCATCCCGGAAAAATATGCAGTCATGGATCTCTCTCAGCAGTCCCTCCTCTTTCCGGTCGATCGTTCCGTCAGCCTTGGCGATGCACTGGCAGTAGTTGTAGTAGGCAGTCCCGAGACGGTCGGCGTGATCCGTGCCGTTGTCGAGATCGTAACGGCGCAAGTGGTTCATTGATAGAAGGGAGCTTCCGTCGAAATCCGGTTTCGCCTCCATTTTCGACAGGCGGCTGTTCAGCGCCTTCATATATCCGGCAAGGTCTTTTGTGTGCTCCCGGGGATACGAATCGGATCCTGTTATTTTTTCCGACAGATCGGCATAGGCCGGGTTGTCCCTTTCCAGAACTGGTACAAGCACCATCGCGATGAACGCCGCGGTTGCGGCAGGCATCACGCCATCACGAGCGGCGAAGAGCGCAGTCAGAAGTATCATGTCGTTGCGTATGCTCTCACCGGGAACGATCGCGCTTTTCATTTCCAGGTACTGTGTTAGTACACGCCGTATCTCCGCCGCCTCTCTGAACAGAAAATCAGAACCGCCGGATGTTTCCGCGGGCGCTGACTCGCCGCCCGTTTCGATTTCTCCCAGAAGATCACGGTTCATTTTTGTCAGCGCGTCATAGGACTGCTGGATTTCATTGAGAAGTTTTTCAGTTTCTCCGCGGCGGTACGGCGTAAGCGCCGCCCCCCCCCCTTCCACCGCATCGATAAATTCTTTGGCGGAGGAGGTACCGGAAAATGTCTTGAATCTCAGCATCGAAGACCTTGTCCTTATCATGAGTTCATAAAATGAGGATACTTTTCCGCGCGTAATCCCGACGATATGTTCAAGGGGTATCTCCTCATAGCGGCTTTTCCCTTCTCCGGTCACGAAAACAATTCTATTGCCGGCCAGCAGGAGAAGGCCCGCCGCTTCACCGTCACCGGTTATCTTCCCGCCGCTGAAAAGACCGTCGGTCAGGGTGTGTATGCTCTCCTCAGGACCCAAAATTTTTGACAGCGAGTCCACGATCGCTTTCTTGTTGTTCACCAGCCGCCATCCGGCATGCGCGGCCAGCTTCCTCTCAAGCTCATCTTTTTTTATCATATTTGTTGTCCCATGAGAGTTGCGGAAGCTCCTTTTTTAATGAATGTATTTATGTTTTTTGCGAAATGTCAAGCAGTAAGCGTACCAATATAAATGGAAAGAAATTGACCTGGATCAATGAAATACCCCCTATAAAATGGTATACTGACACAATACCACCGGCGGAGGAATTCAATGAAAATGCAGAAAGACGAAACAGCAGAAACAGGTGCACACGCACTTCTCGATCTCATCGAGTACCAGACCGAATCCATCGTCAGCAGGGTCCTGATGCAGACGCCACAGGGGAATGTGACGCTGTTTGCGATCTTCCGGGGACAGAAAATCAGCGAGCACACAACCCCCTTTGACGCAATGGTGACAGTGCTTGAAGGCGAAGCGGAGATTATAATTGGTGGGACAGCGCACCGGCTTGTCCAGGGGGAGATGATAGTCATGCCGGGCGGAATTCCCCATGCGGTGGGCGCAATGACCAGCGTTAAAATGATCCTGGTAATGATAAAGAATTAGCCGTTTGCACTGTCGGCATGCCGGCGAACGGAAAAAAATCTTGAGATATTTCGCCCATGTGCGGCAATGGGCATGAGCAGTATGCCATGAAAAAAGATTCAAAAATGGAAGAACTTGCCAAACTCCGCGAAAAGGCCGGCCATTGCGTCAAGTGCAGGCTCTCCGGCACCAGGACAAGTGTTGTCTTCGGAGAGGGGGACCCCGACGGGGAAATCATGTTCATCGGCGAGGGACCGGGCAGCGCGGAAGATTTGAGCGGAAGGCCATTCGTGGGACGCTCCGGCGAACTGCTCACCAGGATCATCGAGAAGGGAATGGGAATTCCGAGGTCCGGGGTATACATCGCCAATATCGTAAAATGCAGGCCCACCGTTGACCTGCTCATGAAAAAAGACAGGCCGCCGGAAAAGGACGAAGTGGCGGCCTGCGTCCCCTATCTTACCGCACAGATAGAAATAATCCGACCCGCGGTAATTGTCGCACTCGGCAGTCCGTCGTCGAAATTTCTCCTGCGCTCCGAAACGGGTATCACCAGGCTCCGGGGGAGATGGGGGGAGTATATGGGAATTCCGGTGATGCCCACTTTTCATCCGAGCTATATTCTGAGAAACGGGGGGGACTCCAGCCCCCTGAAAAAGCTCGTGTGGGAGGATATCAAGGAGGTCCTGCGCCGTCTGGGGAAACCGGTAACGCCGGTGAAATAAACCGCTGAAGGCTTCTTTTTCAAAAAAATGAAATTATGGTTGAATTTCTGGTGAGCGGAAAGACCGTTGTTGTGAAAATATTATCGGAGAGACCTGGAGCGTAATGCCATGAAAATAACCGAAGGAATCTACTCGTATGTGTGGAAGGGGGTGTTCGTCAACAACTGCAATTCCTTTTTTTTCGGGGAACCCTTCAATATTTTTTTTGATCCGGGACTTGCCAACTATGTCGACCAGAAATACCAGGACATGAAAAGTGACGGCGTTGATCCGGAAAAAATCTCCATGATCTGTTTTACCCATTGCCATCCTGACCATTTCGAAGCGGCCGAGAGTTACCTTAAAAATGGCACGCCCATGGCCATGCACGAGGAGGAAATCGATTTTTTTAAAAGCGAGGGACCGGGTTTTTTCAGGATGTTCGGAATGCCCTTCCCGAAGCTTACCTTCGATACTGTTCTGAAGGAAGGGACATGGAAGGTCGGCGGCGGGGAGATCGAAGTGATCCATACGCCCGGCCACTCTCCCGGATCGGTATGCCTTTACTGGAAGGAAAAAAAGGCGCTGGTGTGCGGTGACCTGGTGTTTCAGCAGAGCGTGGGCAGGGTCGATTTTCCCGGCGGCGACGGGGATAAGCTTATTGAAAGCATACGCAAGATAATGAAACTCGATATCGAATACCTCCTCCCCGGCCACATGGACATCATCCAGGGCGCCGACAGGATTAAAAAGAATTTCGAGACGATCGAGCGTTACTATTTCGAAATGATGTAGGATACAAGCGGAGCCGTCCGGGCGTAGCATTTGAACGGTCGGCACAACGAAATGCGAATCATACTGTCTGAAGGAGGAAAACATGACGCTTCTTGAAACTGTCGAAC
The DNA here is from genome assembly GCA_041737965.1 of Spirochaetota bacterium. Lineage (GTDB taxonomy): Bacteria > Spirochaetota > UBA4802 > UBA4802 > UBA5550 > JAFGJK01. The sequence goes on from JBGSQT010000023.1 coordinate 109,132, forward strand.
ATCACCTGAAGGAATCGATGAAGAGCGGGGACTCCATAAAATCCGAGACTCTCAAGATGCTCAAATCCGATCTGATGTACGAGAAAGCGAAGACCGGCAAGGATCTCACCGACGAGAAAATGCTGGAAGTGACCTCGCGCGCCGCAAAACGGAGAAAGGAAGCAATCGAAGAGTTCCGCAAAGGCGGCAGGGAGGACCTGGCCTCGAAGGAGGAACGCGAGCTCGTTATAATAGAAGCGTATCTTCCGGCCCAGATGACCGAGGCGGACATCGAATCATTCATCGATGCGAAATTGAAATCCCTCGGCCAGATATCATCAAAGGATTTCGGCAAGGTCATGGGGGATATTATGAAGGAATTGAAGGGCAAGGCGGACGGCGGCGCGGTGCGTTCGATTCTGAATAAAAAACTGGAGTCTCGGTAGTTCCCTAAAGGTTTCTAACCGGCGAGAGTGCCCACCAGCCTGGTACCTGAATCGTCTCTCTTCGTTTCAACCGGATAAAACCTGTTCCTTTCGAGTTTCCCCGCCACCACAACCGGCACATAAAACTCGTTGAATCCCGAGGTGTATCCGTTTCTGAAACGCTCGCTGAGCAGGACTGTTCGCATGCCGTCAAAGGCGCTGTAGTAGGCGCTCTTCTGCGCCTTGTATAGCCCTGTGACAGCCGCGCTTCTTTTCGATTTCACCGCCTCCGTCACCGTATCCCCCATTGACGCGGCCGCCGTACCCGGACGCGGCGAAAATCTGAATGTGTGGACATGCGAAAAGCCCGCGTCCCTTATGAGTGACATAGTGTCGGCGAAGTCACTTTCCGTTTCCCCGGGGAACCCCACGATGATGTCGGTGGTAAAATTAAACAAGGGGAAATAATTCCTGACCCTGTCGATTATCCTCATATAGTCTTTTCCGGTATAGCGGCGGTTCATTCTCGCAAGAACAATGTCGCTCCCCGATTGCAGACTGAGATGAAGATGCCTGACGATTTTATCATGCCCCAGAAGGTCCGTGAGGCCAGGGGTCACCGAATCCGGATTGAGAGAGGACAGATGTAACCTGAAATCCCCGTCTTTTTTTAAAAGAGATGAAACCAGCGCCGCAAGGTCGTATCGCCCGCTGGAATAGTTCCCGATCATGACCCCGGTGAGAACGATCTCCTTGAAGCCTTTTCCGATGAGGCTGTCGAACTCCGCGAAAATATCCTCAGCCGGCCTGCTCTGGGGAACGCCGCGAACACCGGGGATTATACAGTAGGCGCAGAAACGGTCGCAGCCGTCCTGAATCTTCATGTGCACTCTTGTTCTGGACGTTCCGAGGGGGGCATCGAAAACGAAACGGGAAGGGGCGTGCTCGCCGATCCGCCCCGCGATTTGCCAATGCTCGACAATATCAGGGATGAGGTATTTGTGATCGTTGCCGACGAAAACCAGCCCCTTCGTTTCCCGAAGGCTCTCGGCGCACCCCGTTACGATCACCCTCCCTCCGCCGCCCGTACCGGCTGCCCGTATCGCCTGGCTGACGAGCCTTCTGGCCTTCCCCTCGCTCGAACCTGTGACAACGCAGGTGTTGATGATATGCACGTCCGCGTCCCCTCCTTCGACCAGCTCATGGCCGTTCTCCCGGAGACTGGTGGCGACGGACTGGATCTCGGCCTGGTTGAGCCTGCAGCCGAAAGATGAAATTCGTATCTTCATTTATACACCTGTTAGTGCTTCCGCCTGCGGCTCATGACAGCCCCCCCGCGGTATTGCGGCAAGTACAACTGCCGCAGCGGTGATGTCAAAAGAAAAATCAGACTATTTAGAAAGGGTTTTCAGTTCAGCCATTATTTCTTTACGGCGGTCCATATCTGAAAAAATCTTTTTATTGAAGCACTCGTAGGCGCTCTGATAGGCGAAGGCGATGAGCTTGATGAGTATTCCGTCATCCATCGCGTCGTTGAGAAGCCGTTTGCCGGCAATATTTTTTTCGATGATCTTTGTCTTGGGAACCAGGACAATGCTGCAGTCGTAAAATGAAAGCGGACGTCCGGCCTCATCGTCCTGACAGGCGGCTCCCTGCGGTTCCATCGGTTTCCGCACCGCTGAGGCGTCCTTCAGCTGTTTTCCCGCATATACCCATAATTTATGGGATTCGTACACTTCGTGGAGTGCCGCCGCGATTCTGTAAAAGAACTCGCCGAGCCCGAGGATGAACCGCCACAGGTGAGACGGCGAGCTCTCACGGCCCTCCATCGTTTTTTTTACTTCGCTCCAGGTGACCGCCATGGAGGGGTTGTCGCTTCTGAACCGGTGGATTTCGTTGAGGATTTCGTTGAGGCGCTGGATGTCGGACTCGAAATAATACGGAGAAAACAGCGCGCTCTCGAACTCATGATGGGCCGCGTCCCGGAACACGAACTTCGTACCGTTCAGCAGCGGGACAAAGGCGTTGTAGAAATAATTTATCACCGCGTCGAGAAAGGCGAAAAAATTCTCGGTATAGATCAGCCGGGTATTGTAATGCTTCTTGTCGACGATCTTCCACTGATCGTCAGCCGCCCGTATGAGCAGGTTCTCCCCTTCTTCGGTGAGATGGAGCAGGAAGTGAAGCGTGTCGTATCTCGCCATTTCGTTTTTAAGGTGCGCGGTCCTGTCTCCTGAAAGCGATTCCCGGTCTTTCCGGTATTTTTTCAGAAGGTCTTCGCTGTAATCCCACTCTTCACCGCTCACCGCGACAGCTTCGATTCCGTAATATGATATCATGTTTTCATGGGCGATAAGGCGCTGGAACACCAGCGCCTCCATGGCCACCAGAAGCAGCTCCGACAGGTTTTTAACACCGGTTTTGCCCCTTACAAGGTCAGACAGCGGAAGTTCATCGTCATTCAGCGTGGACAGAAAAGAGCGAAGCAGCAATACAAGATGGTACGTTTCCTTTTCCTTCTGGTGAAAAGCCCTGTCAGTGCTTTTTTTCTTTTCCGTCTGCCGATCGGCGCTGCGGGCGTTTTTTGTCGGGTCATCAGCGGGCCGCAGCCGCCTCGTTACTCCTTCAAGTATCGACTCCTTGACCCGGGCATCGATTTTTTTTACCGAAAAAAAAGTTGCCGCATAGCTTCTGAATTCACGCTCAAACTGGTGCCTCTCCATCCACTTGAGTTCGTCATAGCGGTATTTTATCATCGGGGCGGATGAAAGCCATTTCCTTAACAGTTTGACATAATTAAAGAGCGTCGGGTCCTTTTCATTCTCGTCTTCCAGTATGCGGTTCATCACTTTTGAAAGAGCCGATGAGAGCTCTTCCTGATACCCGTAAATCATTGAAAAAATTCCCTGAAGCCTTCGGGTGGGGATCAGCCGTTTCCTGAATCCAATACCGAACCGGTTGTTTCTGTGGACAAGGTATCGCTTTCTGAAAAGCTTCAGGTGACGGTATTTTTGCAGAATGGCATCCACATTTTCGGAACTCTCCAGCGGCGAATAGAGGTCCGCCACGTCGTCCCGCGCGGCCCTGGGCTCATCCGTGCCGGCGGCAATCCACTGCCTTGAATCCGCCGCCACGATTCTGCCCCTTTCCGGCCTCCTGGCCTTTTTATCGGGACAGGACTTGATAAGGTCGATGATAGAGAGATACCGCTCCTCCGGATTCAGCGTTTCATTGACCAGCAGGGCCCTCACCACATCCATTCGCGATTTCGGGATATCCTTCCCCGCAATGAGGGCGCGCGCTTTTCTCTCCAGATTCCTGACTTCATTCTCCTTCATCATTCAGATAGCTATTCCCGATCTTACGGTCCAGTCAAGAAAAAAAAGAACTTCCCATTCCCTGCGGGAGAGTCATTTTTTTTATCTGATAAAAATGTGTCTTGACAGACACCGCAATCCCCTGTGAGACTCCATTATCCTGAGTAAATAAAAAAGGATCGCCCTGACTCTGAACTTTCGCATCCATGAACGATGGGAAAAACAACAAGACACCGTATGTTGCCTCGGCGATAATCGCCGGGGGATTTCTATATGCTCTTTTCTACTTTAATTATTTCGAAACTCCCACTGGCGACTATATCGGAAACATTCTGCCGAGGGTGCTCGAATACATGAAGGGGAATTTCCCCGGGCAGATATACAAGTTTCTTCCTCTCTATCCGTTAATCCTGGCGCTTTTAACCGCCATCCTCCCAGTCAGGGCGGAAGACCCGGTGTACTTCTCGGCCATGATACTTAACCTGTCGCTTTTCGTCCCCTATCTGATCGTGGTATACAGGATTTACGGCCTGTTTCTCGAAAAATGGCAGAGGCTCGGCGCCATGCTTTTTCTCGTGGTGAACATGTATACAATCTACACCGCGGTTAATTCGGAACTGGAAATGCTCCTGTCTCTCCTCTGTGCGCTGACAGTCTATCTCTCGCTCATCGATTCGCCTTTTTCCTATGTGGCCGCCTTTTTTGCGTCGACTACAAAATGGGACGCCGTCTTCACCGTCCCCGCGGCGATGTTCCGCGATTTCTTTTTTCGAAAAAAAAGGATTTTCGCCCTAGCGGCGGGGACGATTGCGGCGTCCGGCGTCGCTCTCTGGCTGCTGGCGAGCATACTCAATTCCCGCGGTTCCCACCCCTATGTGGCTGAAATTGCCCAGAGAGGGCCCAATATTTACCGCTATTTTATCGACTGTTTCCTCGTTACCGGAGGATTCATCCAGTGGGCCGCGGTGGAGGGGTACTATTCAACAAATGCGCCTCTTGCCGTATATCTTTTTTTTCTGGCCGGCATATCGGGACTTGTAACGGTGATCTGTACCATCTGGGGCGGATACCTGTTCATCCGAAAACACGGAAAAGTGGCCGCACCACTTCTGGTTTTTCTCGCCGGATTTCTGATCATCCACGTGATCTATCAGAACACCAAGGACCGCTACGTGCTCCCGATACTCTGGCTTCTGGTGCTGTTTTTCGTCACCGGTTTTACCGAGGGCCTTTTTCCAAAAATTCAAAGCACGATGAAAAAGGTGACGGGACACGTGAAGACAATCCTCTGGATCGGAGCGATCGCGCTCCTTCTGCCTGCCTATATCTGGACTATCCCGAGGCTCACCTTGAATGTTTCGGTTCTGTACCTGCCGTTGGCCTTTCTGTTTACGGCCATTGCAGCGGCGATCGTCATCTTATCGGAAATTTCATCATCAAGACGCGGGACGGTGCTGTTCGTACTCATCGCCGCCGCGGCGATCAACATTCAGGTGGCGTATGGCATCAAACTGATGGACCACCACAGTCTGGGAAGGGTTGAATTCAAGAAAGCGGCGATCTGGTACCGCGATCATTATAAAAATGGCGACAAAATGCTCATGTCGGAAATCAACGTGCCGGTGTATTATTCAAAGTTCGATCGTTCCAGATTCGTTGAAGCATTCGCCATCAAGGCGTCAAACCTCGATCAACTTGTGGCTGAATGCCGAGAAAAAGGGATCACTTACGCCTTCATTGACGATTATTACATACGAAGACTCAAAGTCAGGGACCCTAATGCGGTTGACAGAAAAGCGGCCCTGTTTAAAGAATTGCGCGATAAGGGACTGCAGAGCGGACGCTTCACACTGAGGCACCGTTTTGAGACCAAGGGCGGAATTGTGAGCTATATTTACCAGTATACACCTTAGATACTGCAAAGGCAACGGATCGGCAAATGAAACTTATAATACAAATACCCTGTTACAACGAAGAGGCGACACTCCCGGTCACCCTCAAAAGCCTGCCGCGTAAAGTCAAAGGCTTTCAGGAAGTCGAGTGGCTGATAATAGACGACGGAAGCACCGACGACACGGTGGCGGTGGCGAAAAAACACGGCGTGGACCATGTCGTGAGCATGAAAAGAAACAGCGGCCTCGCAGTCGTTTTCATCAAGGGGCTTGAGGCGTGCGTACGCCACGGCGCGGACGTGATCGTCAACACAGACGCTGACAACCAGTACAGCGCTGAGGACATTCCCCTGCTGGTGAAGCCGATTGTCGAGGGGAAGGCGGACATAGTGATCGGCGCGCGTCCGATTTCTGAAATACGTCATTTCTCCCTGATAAAAAAATTGCTCCAGAAACTGGGGAGCTATGTGGTACGAAAGGTCAGTCATACCGACATTCCCGACGCGCCCAGCGGCTTCAGGGCGATCAGCAGGGACGCCGCCCTCAAGTTGAATGTGTTCAACAACTACACCTATACTCTCGAAACAATTATCCAGGCGGGGCTTAAAAACATGGCAATCACATGGGTCCCGATACGCACCAACGAGGACCTCAGGCCGTCACGTCTCGTCAAAAGCATCCCGGATTATATCAAGAGGTCATTTATCACCATTTTCAGAATATTTATGGTATACGAACCCTTTAAATTCTTCATAAGGATCGGACTTTTTTTCTTCTTGACCGGTTTCGGCCTGGGACTGCGTTTTCTTTACTACTTCATCATTCGGGGAGGTACAGGACACGTTCAGTCGCTCATACTGGCCAGCATTCTCATGGTCATCGGATTCCAGTCGCTGCTGACTGCCCTGGTGGTTGATTTACTGGCGGTCAACCGGAAGCTTATGGAGGACATCCAGTACAAAATTAGAAAGCTGGCGGCCGAAGAGGAGGCCGCATCCGGGCTTACCGGGAATAAAAATTCAACGAAACGCAAAGCCCGGAATAAATGAAGAAAGAACGCGCTGAAAACGGTATTATCCAGGAAAGGAAAAAGAGGATTTTAAGCATCAGGACCCTGTTCCTGTTCCTATTATCCGCGGCAATCGTAGCGTTCCTTCTGAATAAGCTCGATTTAAAAGGGGCGATTACGCTGATCCGGCAATCCAACCCGCGTCTCATTATTCTTGCCGTATTCATCTACTTCAGCGTCAATTTTTTCAAGACCCTGCGCTATGGCGTGATTCTCGGAAAAGGAAATCTCATCACCCTCTTTACCGTGAGCGGCTACCATAATTTTTTCAATATGATTCTTCCTGCCAGGACCGGAGAGCTGACATTCGTCTATTACGCAAAGAAAATCGCGGGTATAGACATCGCCAGAGGGCTTCATACCCTCTTGGTTGCCAGAATTTTCGACTTTATCGTGATCTCGGCAATTTTTCTGACTTCAGTGCTGGTGTACTACGGAGCGGACGCGACGCCTCTCCTTCTTGGTCTCGGTATTGTATTCTTCATCATCTCGGTGCTCATTATGGTGAACCTTAAATACTTCGTTGTAGTCCTTAATGCCGCGGTATCTTATGCCTTTAGAAAAACAGGCGTAGCGGAAAAAAAATGGCCGGCGCGCATACTTGACAAAATCAGTTTGCTTATAAAAGAGTTCGAAGGGTTTGATGCGCGAAGGGTTCTCCCCATGCTCACCATAACGAGCCTCCTCACCTGGGGGGCTCTCTATTCGCTGTTCTATGTGACGGTGCTCGCCTTCGGCGTTCAGATTGACTTTATACGTTCAGTTATCGGATCCACCGGCGGTGTTCTGACGAACGTACTCCCGATCAACAGCTTCGGCAGTTTCGGCACCCTGGAGGCCGGATGGACCGGAGGTTTCATACTGGTGGGCCTCTCGCACCAGGAGGCCATTGTCACCGGATTCGGTTCCCATATCATAGATTTCGCCGCCAGCGCACTTCTGGCCTTGCTGTGCCTTGGTTTTTCAAAAATCTTTACCACCGGACGTTCCGCTCTACCGTCCGATAAACCGGAAATTTAATTTGGAAATAATCTTGACTATTACCCGATTACGCGAATTCAGTGAATATAATATCACATATATAACATGGTAATCAGAAATTCAATAATCAGCGCGTCAAAGGCTCTTCAGAGAAGCAAGGGGCGTACTGCCCTGACGAGTCTTGGCGTGATAATAGGCATTCTTTCGGTTGTGGCGCTCTACGGAATAGGGAGCAGCGCAAGGGTGTCAATAAGCAAACAGGTGTATAATTACGGCACCAACTCAATTTCGATCGCTTCATTTTACCGCACCTTCACGGAACGGGACCTGGAAAACATACAAAAACTTGCCCCACAGATAAAGTACATCTCTCCCGTGGTCGCCTGGGACGCAAGCATGGTGGTCTATAAAGGAAAACATATACAGACGCGTCTCGGCGGAGTAACAAACGACTATTTTAAAATGCTCGAGTGGAACCTCGAAGACGGAAATTTATTTTCCGAACAGAACATCCTCTCTTTTGAAAGGGTCGCGATTATCGGCAGCAGGATCAAGGAGGAGCTGTTTAAAAACACCAATCCCATCACCGAACCTCTGCTTATCGACCGCACGCCGTATGTGGTGTGCGGCGTCCTCACCCCACGCGGACAGGCCATATCGGGAAGGGACTTCGACAACGTTATCATGATCCCCTACACCACCGCGGCGGCCAGATTTTTCGGCACACGTGATTTCAAATTCATCAACGTCGCCGTCGACTCCGAAGGGGACATCGAGTTCACTGAAAAGATGCTGAGAAAATACTTCAAAAGGATGTACAATCTCGAACAATCGGAATCCTTCGTGATAACCACCAGCAAGGAGGGCCTCAAAAGGGCCGAGGACATCCTGAAAAACATTACCATGCTCGTGGTGATCACCGCTGCCATTTCCCTGATCGTCGGCGGTATCGGCATCATGAATATCATGCTCGTGTCGGTAAGCGAGAGGACCCGCGAAATCGGGATCCGCATGGCTATCGGCGCGAAAAGCAGGGACATCATGACCCAGTTCCTCGTGGAATCTCTTATGCTCAGTTCAGTCGGCGGGCTCATCGGAATAGTGCTCGGACTGATGATAAATTATATCGTCGTATTCATCAATGACTGGCCCTTTATTTTTTCATATATTTCCGTGCTCCTCTCTTTTCTCTTTACCACTTCTGTAGGTATTATTTTTGGATTTTATCCTGCGTATAAAGCCTCTCAGCTGAATCCCATTGATGCGTTGCGGCATGAATAGCTACTGCAGTGTTGCAATTTTGATACATAGTGTCAATATATGCCATTTATCTATAGCATTTTAAGGTATTTTCACGCGGATTGTTTTTTACAATACCACCAGTTGGCAGATTCAAAGGATATCGTAAACAATATTCATGTCCGGCATGATAATTGCATATATTATTATATCTATATGCTGTCCGGAGAATTGTATGAATCTTTCATTCCTGGAAATTTTTATTGTCATTAGCGCCGCAATCTTTTTATGGCTGCTTATTGAATTTATAGCATATCGATCCAAAAAAAAAGACGGAACTCCCCGTCGCTGAACGGGACACTCTACGCCCCGCATGATGATGCTGATACAAAAAAATTATTGATACACAGTAACGAGAGGTAAATGAAAAAGGTGAAAAAAATTAGAGTCGCGTTCTTTGCCGATGTTTTACGTGAAAACCTCGACGGCGTTACTTATACAATGTACAGTATCATCGAAAGAATACCGAAAGACAGATTCGAGTACCTTTTCATCACTCCGTACCCCCCGTCCAGTCCTTCCCTTATCCCGTACCCCGTGATAACATGCCCCTACGTGAAATTCCCTCTCTATGGGGCCTATCCCTTCGCACTTCCTGATTTCAGCAGAAAGCTGAAAGGTATCCTTGATGATTATAAACCCGACATCATTCATTTTACCACGCCGACGTTCCTCGGAAGATACGCGGTAAAGTACGCACAGGCACATGATATTCCTCTTTTCAGCACATACCACACCCATTTCCTGTCTTATATCGATTATTACACCTTTTTCAAAATTGCCGGAGGCACTCGTTTCTGGAAAAACCTGTGCGGAAAACTGATGAGGTGGATGTATAACCGCTGCGATCTTTCGTTTGTGCCCACCGACCCGATACGGGAAGAGCTGGCGTCCCTTGGCGTTGACGCGGCACGTCTTGTCACCTGGGGACGAGGTATTAACACCGCGCTGTTTAATCCTGATTACCGTGACGATAATTACATCGACTCTCTGGCGGGGAAAGGCACCAAGAGGATACTTTTCGTGAGCAGGCTCGTCTGGGAAAAAGAGATAACGACGCTTCTTGGGATATATAAAAAACTGGAAAAAACACGTCCGGACATAAAGATGATACTCACAGGAGACGGCCCGAAAAAGAAATATCTGGAAAGAATGATGCCCGGCGCGGTATTCACCGGGAAACTCATCGGCGAGGACCTTTCAAGGATCTACGCGTCATGCGATCTTTTCGTGTTTCCATCGGTCACTGAAACGTTCGGGAACGTGGTTCTTGAAGCGCTCGCATCGGGGCTGCCGGCCGTGGTCGCGGCAAAAGGCGGCCCCATGGGAATTGTTGCACATGGCAAAAACGGCTTTCACGCCGTTCCGAAAAACGTGGAGGATTTCTGCGAAAAAATTCTCAGCATACTTGACAGCCGACACTTGCACAGGGCAATGAGCAAAAACGCCGTTCATTACGCCCGAACCCAGAACTGGAACGCCCTCTGCGAAAGAATGTTCGATATATATACACGCGCAGTAAAAAGACGCATGAATGCCCCTGGAGCGGTACATGGAATTCCCAACTGAAAACGGAATGATCCGGGGCACCGGTAAAAAAAAATCCGCCCTTTCCCTTGTCATCAGGGGATTGATGCTCCTGTGCGGCCTGGCGCTCATCACCTGGTTTGTCAGCAAATCGGATCCCGCTGAAATCTGGCTGCAACTCAAGCGTATCAACGTACGCTTTCTGTTACTTATAGCGGTGACCTTCTGCGCGTATATGATGATCGTCGTGGGATGGATCATATCGTTCCCGGTAAAACCGAAGGGAATTAACGTCATAAACCTCTTCGTGATCCGCCTTATTGGAGAAACACTGTCGCAGATAAATCCCACGAACCTCATTGCCGGCGAAACATTGAAAGTGGTACTTCTAAAACGGCGCGGGATCTCGTATCATGACGGTATTGTGTCTCTTACAATATCGAGGTTCTCCATCATATTTTCCGCGGTAACCCTGGTGCTGGCCGGTGCGGTGATTTTTCTTGACGACATAGTTCGTGCCGGCGGTTCAGGCACTATGTCCATGACCGTACCGGTCCTTTCCGTAATAGCCGCGCTTCTGGTCATTTTCGTGTACTATTCACTGCACTCCGGCAAAGGGGTCCTTCACGCGCCGATTCTGGTGATTGAAAAGCTCACCCGAATGTTCTCTGATTCCGAAAAAACCCGAAAAATAATCGAAAAAATGAGATTGATCGATCAGGAACTCGTAGAATACTTTAAGAACAGAAAACTGATGTTTCTCGCGGCCTATTTGCTCGCTCTTTTTCACTGGCTGGTGGGGGCTTTCGAGATGTATCTGATCCTGAGATTCATCGGAATAGACATACAGTTCCTCCCCTGTGTCGCGGTGGAAGTGGGGGTGATGGTGTTCAAGGCCATCGGATCTTTCGTTCCCGGACAGGTTGGAATAGAAGAGATGGCAAACAAGCTGATGCTCGATTTCGTCCACGTGCCCGCCTCGAGTATCTGGATAACGGTTTCAATTTTACGAAGGGCGCGTCAGATATTCTGGATCATCGCGGGTTTCGTGGCATTTACCGTGGTCATTCGCAACAAAAAGGAGTTGGATGATGGAAATATTGTTTATAACTCATAAATATCCCCCGTCTGTCGGAGGGATGGAAAAACAGAGTTATGAGCTTATCAATGGGGTCTCGAAATATTTCAAAGTCCACACGATCATTTGGGACAACAAATCCAGTATTATCAAATTCCTGCTGAGCATTCCCTTCAAGGTCAAAAAAATGTTGAAGGAGAACCCGGGAATTTCCCTGATACACCTGAATGACGGCCTTATGGCGGGATTTTCCCTTAAACTGAAACGCATCACCACAATCCCGGTAACGGTGACCATCCACGGACTCGACATAGTGTTTCCCAGCAAACTCTTCCAGCGTTTTATAGTGAAGCGTTTCAAGGAGTTTGACGCTGTAATCGCGGTAAGCAAGGCCACGGCTGAGGAATGCTACAAACGCGGCTTTGACAGGAACAGGGTTTTCGTGGTTAGAAACGGCGTCGACACCGAAATGGCCCACATGTACAAGAAACTGACCTACAAGTCCGAAATGGAAAAAATGCTGAATCTCGACCTTTCAGACAAAAAACTGCTCGTGTCTGTGGGCAGAAGCGTCAGAAGAAAGGGCTTTTCCTGGTTTATTACGAGGGTCCTGCCGAAACTTGATCCGAATATCATCTACGTCATCGTCGGACCCACCCACCCTCACATTTTTAAGATAAATTTCATATTAAACCTTCTTCCCGACGGACTGGCCAACAAGATCGGGCTCGCCTTCGGGCTCGGACTTGATGAGATAGACATCAAGAAGGCGCTTCAAAACAGCAGTATCAGCAACAGGGCATTTTATATGGGAAAGCTTCCGTTTGAAGACATGGTTCAGGTGTTGAAACACTCGGACCTTTTCGTTATGCCAAATATCAAGGTATCCGGTGACGCCGAGGGCTTCGGCCTTGTGGCGCTCGAGGCCGCCATAAACGGTCTTCCGGTACTCGCCTCGGCGATTGAGGGGATCACCTGCGCGGTCATTGACGGTGAAAACGGGTTTCTTGTGCCTGCCGAAAACGAGGATTTATGGGTCGATAGGATCAAGCGGCTCCTGGAAGACCGCGATTCCCTGAAGCGCTTCGGCGAAATGGCGAAGCACTATTCCATGACAAACTATGCGTGGGACAAAATGGTTGAGGGATATATTTCGGTCTTTAAAAAAATTCTTGCAAGGGGCGAGCAGAAGGCGCATGCACGTGTCCCTTCAAGGATACATGACTATTTCGAATCCATGGATTCGCTCATGCTTGACAGATATGTAAAGAAAAACGCATAGCACGGTACCGTCACGGCATACGATATAATTATGAAGACAGTTATGATTTCCGATATAGTGAAGAATACCATTGAAAGGACCGTACGTCATAAAAAATACGGTTTGATAGTAATAGCGCTTATCATTCTTTTTTCAGGAATGCGGGTTGTTTTCATCAACGCCGATGCGCCTCAGGACCTGTCCATTTCAGCCGCAATCTTTACCGATGAGGGATTCAAAACCTTTGCGGCGAGAAATTTCCTGCTTTTTGGCGACTGGAAATGGACTGATTCAGACGAATATGAAAGCTGGCTCGACCAGAGCCCCTTGGGAACTTTCACAAGCCTGGCGGTTTTCCACTGTTTCGGCGTCGGATTCGCGCCGATTCGTTTTCTCTCGGTCGCCTATTCCATCGCCACCATGGTGCTTCTTTTCATTTTCGCAGGGAGATTCTTTGACAGGAAAACGGCCCTGCTCTCACTCATATTGTTCGGGTTTAACTATTTTATTATAATGTCCGGCCGTCTCGCCTTTTTTGAAGTTCACCTGAATTTTTACGTGATGGCGACACTTCTGTGCGTGGCCGAAGCGGTTCGCAGGTTTCATGAAAAAAAGTTTCTGCCATCGTTAATCTTCTGGGCGCTCGCTGGTGCGGGAATAACAGCCCAGTTTTTTTTAAAGAAGAATTTCCTAATCATCATCATCGCGGTGCTTCCCGCATTTGTTCTCTCATACCTGAAATATCGCGATGTTTCAGAAAGGACCATGAAAACCGCCCTGGCAGTCATGATCGCGCTTTCGGGCGTTTCGTATCTGCTTTTCGCCCACATGGGATCGTTCCAGGAGTCGCTGGCACGTCTGATCAATGTGACCGTAATGGGCCGCCCGCTGGTGCACTTTTTGCCCCTCAGGACATTCGACCCCATAGCCCCATTTCTGGGCAAAGGAATTTATCTTGAATTTATCTTTCTTCAGCCGATTTCCTTTGCGGTCGGTATTTTTTTCGCCATTTATGTGCTCTACAAATTCTGTAAAAAAATGCCTGTCCACGGGATGGATATCTTTCTCTCCTCCTGGCTTCTTTTCGGGTTTATCCTTCTGACGCTGATGTCGTATCACCCGTCGCGGTATTATACGCTTTTCATCATTCCCATGACTCTCTTATTGTCCCGGGCGTTTAGTGAACTCGATACCGACGTGGCTGCGAATTTTTTTTCCGGCAAGAAAGAATTCCCCTTCAACGTCATGGTATCTCTTCTGTACCTCACACTGACCGTATATTCCGGTGTTGTTTTGCTGGTACAACTGGTCCCTTTTTCAGTCCGCAGCGGGCTCATGAGGATACTATACCCGGCATTCTCAAACGGAAATATTCCTTCGGTCTTTTACATCGTGATTCCGCTCGCCGTGATTGAATTTGTACTGGTCTTCGCTATCATTATCTTCAGAAAACGGCTGAAACACAATCTTTTGAAAAAAGGGGCGGTACACGTGCTGTTTCTCGCAATAGTGTCCCTTCAGGCAATCCAGTACGGTAAATGGTTTATTTTCCATGACTCCACCCTCTATAACACGTCAAAGGCCCTGGGAACGGAACTGCCAGAAAATTCTGTTCTCATCGGAAGCTGGTCGTCGGGGCTCTCCATGGAAAATAGATTAAGGCCCCTCATAATTCAGGCAGCGAACACGTACAATTACGGTGTGGTGGAAAAACTGATGAGGGGAGAAAAAATATCGACAGTGTTGCTGCACAAAGGCGGCAGGGAATACTCGCAGGAGTCGGGAATGCCCATGTATTTCGCCGTAAGCAGAAATGTGGTTTTTGAGCGGCCCATTATCAGACGGTTCGATGCGATCCTCCATCCCGGCAATATTGTAAAAAAATTCACTCTTGGCTACTTTGATGTTGAGATATATAAATTGGAGCCGTTGCGCAAATAGGATGATCGGTGCCGGCGTCTTTGACGCTGTATTACCGATAATGTCATAAAAAATACAATTCACTGGGGGAAACAATGTCACATATCGAGATTAAAAAAGTATCCGATAAAAAAATGAGGAAAGAATTCGTCAAACTTCCCTGGACCGCACATCTTTATGATGACGATCCTATTTATGTTCCGCAGCTCATCGGCGAGCAGATGCATTTTCTTGACCCTGCGAAAGGGTACTTTTTCGAAAACGGCATCGGCGAGGCGGACCTGTTTATCGCATACAAGGATGACAAACCGGTCGGCAGGATTTCGGCCCACATATGCCACAGGTATGAAAAAAAATTTGACACTGAAACAGGTTTTTTCGGTTTTTATGAATCGACAAACGACAGGGATGTCGCCGGAGCCCTTTTTGAAACTGCTGAAAAATGGGTGAAAGACCGCGGTAAAACCAGGATTTTAGGACCGGAAAGTTTCACTATATATGATCCAATAGGGTTTATCGAGGACGGCTTCGAAATTTCTCCGGTTGTCGGCCTGTATCATAACGCGCCTTATTATCGGGACCTGGCGGCTCATTACGGTTTTAAAAAGGCGATTGACTGGTACTGTCTCCTGGTTGACAGTTCCGACAGCGAGGTGAGGCCGTTCCTCACGAAAGTCAAAGACGACATTATGAAGACACATCTGGAGCAGGGGATTTCCTACAGGGAAGTGAGCAAAAAGGAAATCAAATCCAAGGGGGCCACGCTCAGAGACATATTCAACACCGCATGGGAAGGCAATTGGGGACATCTCCCATTCACCAACACGCAGTTCAAGATGCTTTTCAAGGAACTGAGCAATTTCGTGGTTCCCGAACTCGCATTGTTTGCTGAAAAGGACGGTAAGAACATAGGATTCATCCTGTCAATACCGGATGTTAATCCTGCGCTGAGGAAACTCAACGGCCATCTTTACCCTTGGAGGATAGTGCAGTTTCTCAGTCAGTTGAGAAAATCGAAACTTCTCAGAACGATACTGATGGGTGTGCTTCCCGAATACCGGGGCCAGGGAATAGACGCCGTCCTGGTCCTCAAGACAATTGAAAATGCCAACAAAATCGGGATGTATAAGTCGGATTGTTCTCTCATAGTCGAAACAAACGTGAAGATGATCAACTCACTGAAACCGCTCAAGGCTAAGAACTACAAGACATACCGACTCTACGAAAAACCGATATCGTAGAAAGACGCCGCCGTCTATCCGCGACATCACGATGGCGCGATGACGGCGGCCGTCATGGAAGGGGGTACCGATGTTTCGATTTCTTTTCCTGCTCTTCGTTTCATTGAGCATGTCCGTCCAGGCCGGAGCTGATGACGCGAGGCTCTGCATACTTCAGCTCCAGGGAACTGCAAATTTAAAGACCCAGAGCGCATCACTGATGAAATCAATCAGTGATGAATGCATCAGAACCGGCGCATGCGTGGTACCGGAAGAGAGCTCCGCATATCATTATCCCGCGAACGTCGTCCTGTCACGGAAGCAAATCAACGCGTTTAAATCCATTGCCGACCGGTTTAACTGCAGTCATCTGCTCATGGGTAGAATTATAAAGCGTCAAAAAGCCATAATAATCGAAAACAGGATATTCAACAAAAACGACGGGAGTATAATGTATTCGTCATCATCCACTTACTCCGGCGAAGAGGATCCCGCGTCCGCCGCAAAATATATTGTAGGAAGGTCGATTCTCGTCGTGACTAACAAACTTCCGAAGGTTCTTGAGCTCTCGGCAAGCAGGGGCACCGATGACCGGTGCGTATCGCTGAAATGGAGCGAAAATTCCCCGGGCAGCAGGTATTCGGTATACCGTAAAACAGGTTTACAAAACCCCTACGAATTTTTGGACACGACAGGTGACACCGATTTCTGCGATAACAGGGCGGATGCCGGCATCAAGTATTTTTACAGGATAGTACCTCATTCCGGCCAGGTGCAGGGGGAACCTGAAACGACATGGGGTTATATCAAACCGAAGAATCCCAGAGGATTGAAAACGGATGAGATCGTCGACTCAAAAATACGGGAAAAGGAAATTCCGGCAACACCCTCCGAACTGGCAAAACAGCGACGTGAATTAAAGCTCATGGAGGAATATTATGAAAGCTATTTCATGATGACCTTCATCTTTCTCGTCGGAAAGATGTATGTCAATCGCGGAGACCTTATCGTATACAGGGATTTTGACAGATATACCCTGGACAGGCCTAACAAAACGGCATACTTTTACAAGTCGGATGTAATTATCAGGTTTCGTTCCGAAAGATTCTTCAGGTTTGTGAGGGACATCGGCTGGCAGAGCATCCAGGAACATGAGCTTTTATCGAGGCTGGCGCATAACGGCGTCGCATTCTGTGTAAGGACCGGGGAAGTTGAGTCCACCGGGCCTGACGGGATCACGCGTTTCATACCGACCTTTGAGGCCGCGGGCTTCGCCACCGAATACTTCCGGGATTACAGGGATTGGAAATCAAACTCCGTGATATTCGCAACAAACGACAAGGAACTGGACAAGAAAATCAAGGACGCTAAGAAACGCGGGTACTGATCATACTCGAATCAGTATCCCGGCGGTATGGAACCTCCTCCCGTTTCGATCCTTACGGCATATCCCCCCTCGCCGCTGACCCTGTGCACTCTTACGAAGCATTTCCCCGGAACCTGGCAAGAAATCCGCTCAGAACCTGCTCCGCCAAGGGACCTGCAGGCAAGATCGTTGTCACTGTACACCTCAAGATTGAAATTCGCCCTCTCGTCGTGACTGATCTGGAACGTCGGCGTGACACCCTCCTGTCCGGCGAGCTCAAACCAGTCCTCATCATCCCCGGCTCTGAGCGATCCTATGAGGTTGAAACTTCTGGAGAGCGTCGCCATGAAACGGGTATCGTTTGGTTCCATCTCCTGACCCGCGTCGTTTGCCAATCTCGGCTGAGAGCTTATCTGAAGCGTATAATCCCCGCTCCCGCTTACCCTGTATACCCTGAGATAACAGCGGCCTGGCACTCCGCACTGGATAACGTCCTGGGGTGATGCGCCCGTGGCCTTGCCCGCAAGCTCGTTGTCGCTGTACACCTCAAAATCAAAGTTGTTCACTGCCAGGTGCGATATTGTGATTCTTGGATAATTGCCTTCCTGCCCGGAAATCTCGTACCAGTCCTCCTCGTCCCCGTCTCCGAGATGACCGTCAATGAGAAGCCCCTGGGCAAGCAGATTCGATTGTGCGATAGAGTCGTTGGATTCAATTTCCCTGCCGTCCCAGAGAACCAGTTTGCGCGCCCCCGAAATGCTTCTTCTTATCAATTGCTTGACATCATTCACGGGAATCGCAAGGTTCATTGAACGCGCAGCGATCATGAAGGCGACCGATATTCCCACGAGTTTGCCCCTGCTGTCCACGAGGGGGCCGCCGCTGTTCCCCTTGTCGATCGGTATGGATATGTCGAGATAGTTTCTGCCGTATAATTTTTGGAATGAATTCAATTCACCCTTTTGGGCCTTGAATGCGCCGGTCACCGGGAATCCTGCGACATAAATGCTGTCAAGCGGCTTGATTCGGTCCGAGTCTCCGAGATTCAGCGATTCGGTCCCATTGATTCCCGCGGTATCGATCTTTATTATCGCGAAATCGATGGATTTGTCCCAGTTGAACACCCTTGCCTCGCGTTTGGTGTTCTGATCAAGAAACTCCACGAAGACCTTCCCCTTCTTCATTACCGCGAGCTCCACCACATGGAAGTTTGTCCCGATCAATCCGTCATCCGACAGCAGAAACCCGGACCCGAACGTGACAACCCTGTTGCCGAATACCGTATTCACTTTGACGGATGAGCGTTCAAGAAGCGAACTCGCCTGGCGCTGGCTCATCGTGAAGGGGCCGGATGAACAGCCGGTTACGGCAATAATAAAGACAGCGGCGATACATGGGCGGATTTTACCGTATTTCATGGTTCCTCTTTCGCTCCGTATACTTTAGCTTTCCAGGCCTGAAAGGAGACAACGGTGTGATGCGCAACGGCGGGACACCGCCACTCCTGTTATACCGGCATCGTTCCCGTAATGGTACAGTATTGAGTGAATATTTCAAGAACATTTCCTGAAATGCCGCTTAAAAGACGAATGCCGGTCCCAGCGATGGTGAATATGGCCGGGACCGGCATGACGGATGGCGGACGGTTAAAGGGTGAAGTCTGCTTTTACTGCGGTGAGGACTTCCTGTCCTGTCTGCCTGGTCACCTTCATGGACACAGTCCCTACGGCGCCATTAATGTCAGTCACTTCTCCATGTACGGCGATGGTGTCCTCCATCATGACAGGTGATGAAAAACGGCAGCGTATTTTTTTTAACTTTCCGGGATCGCCGAGCCAGTCGGTGACGGTTTTCGCGGTAAAACCGAGCGTGCATAGGCCCTGAAGGATCGCACCGCCCAGTCCCACCATTTTCCCGAATTCAGGATCTATATGTATCGGATTAAAATCTCCGGACGCTCCGGCGTAATAGATTGCGCGGTATTTATCCACTTTTTCTTCTGTATCGAACGTTGTCCCGATTTCCACAGCCATATTGTTGCCTCCCTATTTTCTCACCACAAAGGTGTAAACCCCTCTGCTTACGTCCCTGCCGTGCTGATTGACCGATTTCAGTTCGATTGAAAGCACATCGAGCTTTTCTTTGATTTTGATGTCAGAAATCCGGGCAGTCGTGGTGATGCTGTCCCCGGACTTGACAACCTCGATAAACTCCAGCTCCTGTTCGCCATGGACCAGCATCATCATGTTGAGATTGAGTTCTTTGTCGAAAAACACCGGCTCGATCAAAAAGGCACCGAAAACCACGGCGAAGGTCGGCGGGGCGATTATGGCGCCGTATTTTGATTTTTTCGCAAAATCCTCATCGATGTAATGAGGATCGGGATTTTTAATCGCCTTTGCGTATTCCTTGATTTTCTCCTTTCCCACTTCGTAGGTATAGGAGGGATACGTCTTTCCGATATATTTCGGGTCTAACGCCATGTTTCAGCCTCCATTATGATGCATATTTGCTGATGATGTCCTTTGCGATGAGGACTCGCTGGATTTCCGAGGTCCCTTCACCTATTTCGCCGAGTTTGGCGTCCCTGTAGAGCCGTTCAACCGGAAACTCCCTGATGTAACCGTATCCTCCGTGTACCTGTACCGCCATGCTGGATACCTGCGTCGCCGCCTCGCTGGCGAAGACCTTGGCACACGAGGCCAGAACCGCGGATTCCGGGTCCTTCATTTCCTTGGCCCACGCGGCTTTGTAGATCATAAGACGTGCCGTGTCGGTCAGAATGTACATATCGGCGAGTTTGAAAGATATCTCCTGAAACCTGTTTATCAGTTTGCCGAATGATTTCCTCTCTTTTGAATACTTGTTTGCAAGTTCCAGGCACTTGACCGCGATGCCGAGGCAGACTGTGGCCATGCCGATTCGCCCGAATTCCAGAGTCTGCATCGCCTGAATAAATCCCCTCCCCACTTCTCCGAGAACCGCCGTTTCAGGGACCTCGCAATCTTCAAGGAAGTATTCTGCGGTGGGGGACCCGCGGAACCCCATTTTGTCAAAGGGTTTTCCCACCGTGAATCCCTTTGTTCCCTTTTCTACGAGGAAACAGGTCACGCCGGCACCCGGTCCCTTTTCCTTGTCATTGTATGCGAATATGATCGATACGTCGGCTATTGGGGCGTTGGTGATGAAAGTCTTTGCGCCGTTCAGAATCCACCGGTCACCTTTTTTCTCGGCTTTTGTTTTAATCGACGCCGCGTCGGAACCGGCCTCCGGTTCGGTGAGCCCGAAGGCACCGATAATATCGCCCTTTAATATTCCCGGCAGATATTTTTGTTTCTGTTCAGGGGTGCCGAAAAGCCGTAACGGCGTCCCGAAAAGTCCGCATGACGCTCCGGCTGAAAGAAATGTCGAGGCGCACGCCTTTGCAACCTCTTCCCCTGCTATCACCTGGCTTATCAGGTCCTGATCCGTCCCGCCGAAGGTTTCCTCGTGTGACATTCCCAGATATCCGAGTGACGCGAGTTTCTTTATGTTCTCTCTCATGAGCTTGTACGATTCCTCATGGGTGGCCGTATCAAGTGTCGGCGCGCGTGGTTCAATCTCCTTTGCGCAGAATTTTGAAAAATTCTCCTTTATCGCAACCTGCTCGTCGTTAAGTTCATAGTTCATGGCAACACTCCTCTTGAATTATAAAAAGCTCAAAATTCGGGAAATAATGAAACGCTGCACTTCGGATGTACCGCCTCCTATCTGCGCGAGTTTCGCGTCTCCGAGCATGCGCTCGACCGGATAATCGTGGATATAACCGTACCCGCCGAAAATCTGAACCGCTTCGGAGGCGGCCTTTATTCCCCAGTCTCCCACAAAGGCCTTGGCAACGGACGTATTCATGTGATTGAGGGGTTTTCCGGAATCCTTGTCGAATGCCACCCTGTATACGAGCATTTTCGACGCTTCAAGAATTATCTTCATGTCAGCCAGCTTGTGCTGTATCGCCTGAAAGCGGTTTATCGGTTTTCCGAACTGCTGCCGTTCCTCGGAATACTTAGCGCATTCTTCGATCATGAACTGCATCGATCCGACGAACGGTGCCAGAAGGGCGCTTCTGTCCCATGAGAGCGTTTCGTGTGTGTATTCAAACCCCTTCCCTACCTCGCCCAAAAGATTTTCCTCCGGCACTTCGCAGTTGTCCAGAAACACTTCCGAGGTTTTCGACGCTTTCACTCCCATCTTATGGAAGGGCTCGCCGGTGGAAAAACCGGGAAAATCCTTCTCAACAATGAATGCGGTGATACCGTTGTGCTTGAGAGCCCTGTCAACCGTGGCATATACCACGCAGACGTCGCATATCGGCGCATTTGTGATGAAGGTTTTCGAACCGTTAAGTATCCATTTGTCCCCTTTTTTAACGGCGCTTGTCTGCAGGGACGCGGCGTCGGAACCGGCACCGGGTTCGGTAAGGCCCATGCACCCAATCCACTCGCCGGAGGCCAGTTTCGGAATAAATTTCTTCTTTTGCGCTTCATCCGCATGTTTGTAAATCGTATCGGTACAGAGATAGGTGTGCGCCCCCAGGGCGAGAAGATGCCCCGAATCCACCCCCGCATGGCCGAGGGCCTCGCTGGCGCAGCAGCATGTCGTCACGTCGGCGCCCGATCCGCCGTATTCCTCAGGAAAAGGGAGACCCAGCAGCCCCATTCCGCCGAGCTTCTCCCACACTTCAGCAGAGAATTCAGATTTAAGGTCAGCCTCACCGCATAGGGGGGCGATTTCCTTTTTCGCAAAACGGTATACAGTGTCTCTGAACATAAGTTGTTCTTCAGTGAATCCGAATTCCATCAGGTCCTCCTGTTTCTGTTTACTTTTTCATGACGTAATTCTTTATCTGCTCGATGATTCTTGACGAATAATCATTGTAATCGAATGCCTCGTCGTCGATGACATACTGAATTATCATCCCCTGTATGAGAGAAATAATTACCGTTGTGTAATATTTAACATCAATATCCCTGAATGCCCCGTTTCCGATTCCGTAATGAAGAATTTTCGAACATTCGTCCCGGTAGCTTTGGAACAGCTTGATGTTTGCCTTTTTAATTTTTTCGTTTCTGTTGTTCTGAGTCCAGAAATCGAACAGCACGTATGAATAATCCTTCAGGTTCACTACAAGATCAAAAGCCTGCCTGACAAAAATCTCCAGCTGTTCCGCCGGATCATCCGATTTTGAAATGCTTTCGTTAAGGTACACCTTCAGATTTTTATTCATCTCCTTCAGGAGATTGAAAAGCAGGTCCTGCTTGTCCTTGAAGTAGTAGTGGACAAGGCCTGTGGAGAGCCCCGCTTCCTTCGCGAGGTCTTTGATGGTGAAATTATAATATCCCATCCTGCTCACGACCTGGTACGCGGCTTTCGTAAGCTGTGATCTCCTGAGATTGATGATGTCGCTTTTGCTTTTATCGTTCATAAATTTATCTGTAATGAATATAATTTTCTCAGTTTATAATCCCGGGTTACACTCTGATGATCAGACCCGCATTTCCTTCAAAGCTGTCCTTATTTAAAAAATCCTTTGCGTCAACATAGTCGCCGATATCGTCAACGGGACACTGCCTGAATCTGGTCTCTTCGGCCGGCGTGGTGCCCCCCATGATGACAGGATCAAGATCGGCGTCTTTGACCGCAAAGGGCATTAGAGCTATGAATGCGATATCATCGTGCTCGACGCTTCCGGCGGCCTCCATTTCACACTTAACCATTTCAGCCAGACAGTCTATACGTTCGGTGAAAAAAAACCCGGGAAGGCCGGACCCGGGATCGATGCCGGGCGCCAGTTTAATCAGATCATCCAGACCGTCGGTGTAGATGAATACCCTGGTGTTCTCATCGTAAATGTCGAAAACATTGACATTGCCGGCATTTTTGCTCCTGCCGGCGAAATTCATGTTTGAACGGGTGCGGTAAAAAATGCCTCTGTTTGAATCTGCCGCCGTTATTGTGCTGTCGCCTCCGCTGAACACAACGCAGCGCATCCCACCGTTGCCGTTTTCATGAAAAATCACACAGCTCAACGTGGTCTTTTCACGGTATTCCTGGAGGGAATACATCTCATCGATAAATTCCTCCCATTCTTCACCAGTGAGGGGCTGTTCCTTTTCTTTGAGACTGAGGGTCATCCTCATTAACAGCCTGCTGGAGGATGACGGATGCCGCTCGGTAGCGTCGGCGACCGCAAACAGGCCGTGGCGAAAATCGAGCAGAAGGCAGTCTCCGTTGCCGTATCCGCAACGTATCTTTTCAGTGCCAGTCATCAGGCATGCGCCCAGCGCGCCGGGAAGCATCGCCATCCTGGCGCTCCGGTGGATCATGAGACCCTCATTTTTCATGACAGGTATCATTCCCGATCAATCTATTATCCTGAAATATTCAATGTCCCTGATCGTGCCTTTCCGTACGCTTTTAAGCACCGGTTCGACCCTCGCGCCTATTTTGACTTTCGTCTCGTCCTGTATGTCGATATAGTGCTGGAACAGAGTGTCGGCGCCGTCCAATTTTATGAATCCGTACCCATATGGTATCGGTTTCTGAATTCCCGTTTCAGGATCGATAAAAGCATAGCGGAGAATGGTGAAAGTCCCTATTGTTCCGCCCGGTCCGACCTCCAGAAACTCCGTCATTTCGGCAAAGCAGGGACCGCAGACCCTTCGGGGCGGGATGTATGTTTTGCCGCATCGGGGACATCGAACGGCGAGAAACTTCCCTGTTTCCCTGAGCTCAGCGAAAAACTTACTGCCGTACATGCCCACCGCATATTTAAAGGGCTGAATGGCCCCGCCGGATTCCACGATGATATTTTCTTTCTCAGTCATAGTTCCTCCTCAGTACTCCGGTTTTTCACTGCCGTGCAGGATCATATCGGTCCACCAGCACCCTCCGAAACCGGTGCTTATGGCATGCTTGACATCGGGCACCTGTCTTCCTTCGGCCTTCCCCATCACCTGCATCGCCGCTTCGGCGCACCGGATAAGCCCGGTGGCGCCGATGGGGTTGCAGGAGATCACTCCTCCGGAGGGATTTATCGGCAGTTCCCCTCCCATGTCGGTGTTTCCGCCCCACACGTATTCCGGTCCTTCGCCGTGCCCCACGATCCCCATGTCCTCAATCCAGATCAGCCCGGCGAATGAATAGGGCTGATAGAGCTCGATCACGTCGATTTCTTTTCTCGGTTCACGGATGCCTACTTTTTTATACAGTTCCTTGCTCGATTCCGACATGCTGGTCAGCCTTCCATAATCAGCGTCACCAAGATATGAATACGGATGCCTGTTGGCCGTGGCCCAAATCCAGTCAGGCTTGTTGGCGCTTTTAACTGCCAGATCCTCGGATGCCATAATGATCGCGCAGGCTCCGTCTGTCCTGGGGCATACGTCCAGGAGGTGTATCGGATCGGCCAGCATCGGCGACGCGAGCACCTCTTCTAAAGTTACTTCCTTCCTCAATTGCGCGTAGGGATTGTTCGTGGCGTGTTTTCTGTCGCGCACCGAAACCCTTGCGCCGTCCCTGTCGGTGGCGCCGTATCTGGCCATGTAGGCCTGCGCTTCTGCGGCGAGGCCGGAAATGGCCCCGGCGAACACGAGCCTGTCCCACACCGGATCGAATGCAGTGGTGATGGCTCCCGTGGTGTCGGACTCGGAATTTTTCTCCCAGCCGATCACCAGCACCCTGTCGAAAAGTCCCGAAGCCACGATATGATAGCCGCCGATGGCGATGGTGCATCCGGTGGTGCCCCCGGTGGTGAGCTTTATAATCGGCTTCATCACCGCGCCGGAGCCGTCGACGCTCCAGCAATCCACGTAATTTATTCCCTCGAAATGGTCCATGTTTCCGATTACAACCGCATCGATGTCCTTCATGGTGAGGTCCGCGTCCTGAAGGGCCCTTTTGACCGCTTCGTTGATGAGCTCCTGCCCGTTCACGTCCGGCCTGTGGCTTTTGTGATGGGTCTGCCCGGTTCCTATGATGGCTACTCGTTTTGCCATGGTCCCTCCTACTTGTCCTTTCCAAGAATCCATACGCAGTGAGACTGGCCGCAGAGGCCGTTGGTCCCCTGGGCGAGTCCGATTTTTGCGCCCGACCCGTTTTCATCCCCCCTGAGCCGTTTCACCACCTCGGCGATGCGGATGAGTCCGGCCGCGATCACCGGGTGTCCTGAAAGGAGCCCGCCCGACGGGTTTACCGGAAACTTCCCATCCGCGTCGAAGGCGCCCTTGGCCAGGAGTTTCCCCGCCTCGCCTTCTCCGCACAGCCCCATCTCTTCAAGCCACATAAGTTCCTGATAGGTGAAGGCGTCATACAGCTCAACAAGGCCGATCTCTTTTCGGGGATTCGATAGTCCCGCCATGGCATATGCCTTTTCGGCGGCCGCGGTGAGGGATTTTGACCTGGACAGGTCCCTGTCTCCTAAGTGATAAGAATCGGAGCAGAAGGACACTCCTTTTATCCAGACCGGTTTTCGCGCGTACTTGCCGGCCTTTTTCTCATTCGCGATTATGACGGCGCAGCAGCCGTCTGATACGGGCGAGCAGTCGAGCTTATGGAGCGGATCGGCGATCATCTCTGAATTGAGAACATCCTCAACAGTGATTTTGAAGGCGAGCTGCGCCATTGGATTGCGCATGGCGTTGCCGTGGTTTTTTACCGACACCATGGCGAGCTGTTCCTGTGTGGTTCCCGTCCTGTGCATAAAGGCGCGTGCCTGCATCGCCGAGGCGCTGACCATATCCAAGCCGAGCCCTCTTTCATAGATGGGATCAAAAGCCGCATTGGTAATGAGGCTCGATACGCTCTCCGATCCCTTTGAATGGGCCGTGACCAGGGTGGTGTCGTATGAACCAGAAAGGGACCTCGTGAGCCCGTAAAAAGCGCCGAAGGTGCCGTCACCTTCCACGCAGGACACATTTTTGTTTGCAGCTCCGCTTGCGTCCCCGACCGCCATACACGAAATAGTACGACCGTCCCAGAAATCGTTCGATGTCGTCACCACGTTGTCGATATCGTCCATTTCCATTCCCGCGTCTTCAAGCGCACGGTTCACCGCTTCCCACGCCATGTCGGCATAGGTGTCGGTTTTTTTATTGCCTTCGATTCTTGTCATGCCCACGCCGATAATCGCAGCCCGGTCCATAGGTTTCTCCTTTCTACTGGGATAACGGCGCGAAGTATTCGATGTCCGTTATCGAACCCTTCCTCGCCTGGGAAAATCTCGCCCTGACCTTCATGCCGATCTTTACTTTCGCCGGGTCGATATCTCCTATCATGTGGAGAATGGCGGTATCCGCCCCGTCGAGGCGTATCAGGCCGTAAATAACCGGCGGGTCCTTTGGAAGAGACGCGAGCCTGCGAAGGACCACCGTATAAGTGAGCAATGTGCCTGTGTCGGACACCTCAGCCCATTCCATCTCCGCGAAGCATAGAGGGCAGGCTTTTCTCGGAGGGATATAAACCCTGGCGCAGTCCCCGCATCTCCTCCCCAGTAACTTTTTGTCGTCACGCAGCGATCTGAGGAATTCACCGGCAGTATCCCCCGACCACCATGAATAGGGGACGCTTATCTTACTCTCGTACACCATCGGCTCTATGCCTTCAAAAGTGTTTTTCATTTTCATACCTCGACTCAATGTTGTGCCCGCCATTATCGTCCTATGATATAGCGGTGCGGATCGACGACCTCCCGGAGGATGCGAAGTTCCTCGGAATGGGGGGGATCGGTATCAGACAGCCGGTCCGCCCACAGCAGTTCGAACCCGCAATTTTCCTGCACATCCTTTCTGGTGTAGCCCGGATTGATCGAAAGCACTTTCATTCTTTTCGATTCCCCGTCGAACCCCATAATGGCCATGTTGGTTATTATTCGGTAGGGGCCGCTCCCTTTGGGAAGTCCGGCTTCGTACCGGGAATCCCCGCCCTTCAGATAGCCCGGAGAGGTGATGAAGTCCATTTTGGAAGTAAACCTTTTGCTGTCCTGCACCGTCATCATCATGGTGCGCCAGCACAGAGACGCCAGGTCATTGGCTCCGCCAGACCCGGGAAAACGGACCTTTGGTTTGCTGTGATCGTTCCCGATCATGGTGGAGTTGATGTTTCCATACATGTCGATCTGAGCGCCGCCGAGAAAGGTGTAGTCCACCATGCCGCGCTGGCATGTCTCCATTATCTCCGGCATCGAACTGGCCATGATGGCCCTGTGAAAGGTGCGGGAGTCTCCCACGCTTATGGGCATGGACGGAAGTATGGGCGCGACACCGCCCGCTTCGAAGAGAATGCAGAGGTTCGGCGAATGGGTTTTCTGCGCCAGCATGGACGCCGCGCAGGGGGCGCCGGTCCCGACCACCACTGTGGCGCCGTCCTCAAGGTTCCTGGCGGCCACGCAAATCATCAGTTCCATCGGATTGTAATCGCTCATTTTAGGCCTCCCTTGTTCCTGTCGATCAGAAGTTCGATCGACCTGAGCTTTATCATCTTCTCGATGCCGCCGTTGAGCTCCAGGTATTCGTAAAAGTTTTTCGTTTCCATAATCTGCTTTCGTATGAATTTTTTATGCTCTTCCGGGTCTTTCTCCACCTTCAGCCATTCCTGCAGGTGTTCCTCGTCGGAAAAATATTCATAGGGCATGTTGCCCGGATAACTGCCGTAGGGAACCTCAATGACCGCGTCAACGCACCAGAATGGGATAAAGGTCCCCTCGGGATTGCTCCTGATCTTATCGGTATGAATGAGCTTTTCAGTGGTGAGCACGACTCTTTTGGCGGCCTTTGCGAGGTCCTGGTCCGAAACCGACGCGCCGTACACATGGGCGTTGCCGTATATATCGCACTCATGGACATGGATCGCGGCGAAATCCGGATAGAGCGCCGGATGTGCCGCGTATTTCTGCCCGGTAAAGGGGCAGAGTATCTCCTTCGCCGCGCTGTAACGGAACGTGTCGGTGCCCAGAATATTTCGCGCCGGAAGAAACGAAAGCCCCATTGCGGCCGCCTTGATTCTCCAGGAAAGCGTCGCGTTGGTCCATTCCGTCAGCTTCACCTTCCCGCTTTCGATGTATCTTCTTGCGGCCGGTGAGAGGCCTCTCGCTTCAAGACCGATTATATAGGCGATGTCACAGCGGTCGAAACATTCTCCCGCGACAAGGACCTGGAAATCATGCGTCGAGGTGTGTCCGGCAAACCCCAGGTTCTTTTTTCCCTGTCTCACGATTTCATGGATTATCGCGGTGGGTATCCTGTTGGCCCCGAATCCTCCGATGGCGATGTAATCCCCGTCGCTGATCATCGTTTTGACCACTTCCTCTGCGGTGGAGAGCTTGTTTTTCATAGCCCTCGACTTGGTTCTGAAAAACAGACGAGCGTTGTCGGCGTCCGGATCGGTAAACAGTTCGTTTTGACCGGACAATAATTCAGCCCCGATATCCATATCACTCTCCCCAATGCATGAATCTTTTTCCATTGCAGTTTTCATGTTATTCTCCCCGGTGTTCATATTGTCCGTGCTCAACGAGATCATCGCTCACTTCTTTATTGTACATCGAATCGATGAGCTCCCTGTACTTTTCAAAGATCACCTTTCGTTTCACCTTCAAGGACGGCGTCAGTTCCCCGGTAACCTGGGAAAACTCATGCTTTACAATGCAGAACTTCTTGATACTCTCATACCTCGCCAGATGCGTATTCAAAGAATCCACATGCTCCTGCACGATCGCGATGAATCCCGGGTCATCCAGCAGGTCATCGGGTTTTCCGTAGGTCAGCCCCCTCTCATTCGCCAGTTTCACCGCCTGCTCAGGATTTATGTTGCACAACGCGGAGAGATATTTTTTTCTTTCACCCACAACAACGAACTGCGTGAAAAGCGGGTCAGACTTGAACAGGTTCTCGATTTTCTGCGGGGCCACGTTTTTTCCGCCAGATGTGATGATGAGGTCCTTCTTCCTGTCAGTGATTATGAGAAAACCGTTCTCATCGAACATGCCGATGTCGCCTGACATGAGATAGCCGTCCTCAGTGAAAGCCTCTGCCGTCTCTTCGGGCATCTTCCAGTATCCGCTTATGACGTTGTCCCCTTTTATGAGGATTTCGCCGTCCTCTGCGATTTTAATTTCACAGCAGGGGATTGGCCTTCCTGTGGTCCCGATTTTATAGTCAGCGATGTTCTGCATCGTTGCCGGCGCCGTGCATTCGGTCATGCCGTATCCCTGGATCACCATTATCCCGGCGGCGTTAAAAAATTGAATTATCTCCCTGGCAGTGGGCGCACCCGACGCGGTCATCCATCGCACTCTGCCTCCAAGCTTTTCCATGAGCTTTGAAAATATTATCTTATAAGCGATTTTGTACTTCAAATCAGTCAGAAATGGGACCGGTTTTTTCATTTCCCTGCATTCGCTTATCCTGGTGCCGACCTTCTGGCCCCAGTAAAACACCTTTCTTTTGAGAAGTGAAGATTGCTCAACCTGGCTGATTATCTTTTGATACACTTTTTCGCACACCCGCGGCACTGCCAGTATGACGGTCGGTTTTTTTTCCAGAAAATCATTCAGCAATGTGTCGATGCTTTCGGCGTAAGAACTGGTGATTCCCACATACATCCCGTAAAAATGCCCGGCAATGCGTTCGAATACATGGCTCAATGGAAGAAACGGGACAGTCTGATCGCCGTCATAGGCGTAATGCGGTTCGACCTTATGGAGGGCATCGACCACGGCCATAATGTTTTTATGTGAGATCATGGCCCCTTTTGGTACACCCGTAGTCCCTGACGTGTACACAAGCGTCGCCAGGTCCCCTGGGACGACATCGTCCGCAAGTGTATCGAACAGTCCCGGATTTTCCCCGTTCAGCCCCCTCCCGAGGTCGATGAGGGATGAAAAGCTCATGAATTTTTCGTTGCCCTTATACTGCTCGTAATCATCAATCACCACAATCTTTTCCAGAGACCCGCATCTATCCAGCACCTCGAGTGCCTTGTCGGCCTGCGAGCGGTTTTCTACCACCAGTATCTTCGATTCTGAATTGCGTATGATGTACTCCGCCTCTTCCGCGGTCAGAGTAGTATAGATCGGAATCAGAACCGCGCCGATCCCAAGGGACCCCATGTCAGTGTAAAGCCATTCGAGCCTGTTTTCGCAGAGAAGCGACACTCGGTCTCCTTTCCGGACTCCCAGCGCATACAGCCCGAGTCCCACCGCCCTGGCCCTGTCTCTGTAATCGGTCCAGGTGGCGCTCTCCCATCTACCCTGGATCTTTTTCTCTATTGCCACCCTGTCCGCGAATTTCTCCGCCCTGTTCCTAAAAACTTTGTTTATAGTGTTCTCCATTACCCGACACCCTCCCCTGAATGTCATTTCCCGATGAACTTGGGCTTTCTTTTTTCGAAAAAGGCGGCAATCCCCTCTTTTTTATCCTCACTACCCGCCAGTTTCCCGAAACAACGGCTTTCCAGCTGAAGCCCTCGTTCCATATCCATGCCACCGCCGTCAATGACCGCTTCGAGAATCGCAGCCATTGCCAGGGGACTCTTGTAGGACAACCCCTTGGCCATATCCATGGCCTCATCGACCACCCTTTCCTGCGGCACGACCCTGTTTACCAGACCGATGGCGTTCGCTTCCGCCGCGTCGACGAATTTCCCGGTAAGGATAAGCTCAAGAGCCTTGCATCTTCCAAGCTGTCTCGCTGCGCGCTGTGTGCCGCCGAATGCAGGCATGATCCCCAGCATGATTTCCGGCAGGCCCATCTGCGCGCCTTCTCCAATTATACGAAGATGGCAGGCAAGGGCGAGCTCCATTCCCCCGCCGAGACAGGTCCCGTTGATTGCGGCGATTACCGGCTTGCGAAGATTTTCCACCAGGTTCATAATCTGGTGGGCTCTTGCGGTTACGCGTTCACCTTCGGGCGCGGTACCGACGTCCTGGACTTTCTGTATGTCTGCTCCCACGACAAAGGTCCCGCCCTTGCCGGTTATCACCACCGCTTTCACGCTTTTGTCCTCCTCGATCCGGTGAATCAGGAATTCAAGCTCCAGCATCGTGAGCTCGTCAAGAGCGTTCATCGGGGGATTGTCGATGGTGAGAAGGGCCACTCCCTTCTCGTTGATCTCATACAGAACTTTCTCTCCCATCGATAACCTCCACGCTGATGATTTATTATGTTCCCGTCGCCCCTTTTCGGAGGCAACGGGAACGTGATATTTACTTCTTTTTCAGGCCCATGATGCTTCTTGCCTCGTCGGGTGTCGCGATTGGCCTCCCAAGGCACTCAGCGATTCTCACGGCCACTTCAACAAGCTCGTAATTCCCCTTTGCGAGCTCACCGTCCGGCATGCGAATATTGTCCTCAAGCCCGACCCTCATATGCCCGCCAAGAAGACAAGACTGTGTGATGCAGGGGAATTCATCGGTCCCGACTCCGCAGGTGGTGAAATTTGCGTTTGCCGGTATCGCGTTCATCAGGGCGATGAACGCTTCTGCCCTGAATGCCTGCCCTCCGGCTACACCGAAGACGAAATTGAAATTCATCGGATTTGTGAAGAAACCCTGTTTTGCGATCAACATCGTGTTGTCGAGGCCGCCCATGTCGTATACTTCTATCTCCGGTTTCACCCCGTTCTCTTCCATGGCCTTGCCGAAATCCTGGAGCATCGTGAAGGAGTTCTCAAACACATAGTCGATGAAAATTTTACCGGTTTTCCGGTCAATGATGCTGAAATTCATCGTGTTGGTGTTCAGCGACGCCATCTCCGGTTTGACCGCAATTATCTGGGAAATACGCTGTTCAGCGGTTTTGCCCATTCCCACCGCGGAGCTGAGGTTCACGATCAGCTCAGGGCATTTCTGTTTTATCGCGTCATGGGTCTCCCGAATCCTCTCATGTTCATGCGTCGCCATGCCGTTTTCCTGCCGTGCGTGCACGTGCACCATCGCGGCGCCTGCCTTCCAGCACTTGTAGGCCTCTTCGGCAAATTCGGCGGGAGTATAGGGAACCGCCGGATTCTGGTTTTTCATGGTCGCCGCGCCGGTAAGCGCCGCGGTTATAATAACTGGCATTGTCATGTCTGGTTTTCCTCCTCTTCGTTTTTCCTGTATTTCCGGTCTATCCTCCGCACTATATGCTTTCCTCTGCACTGCGGGACGTTTTGCCTCTTTCGATTTTTCCGAGGCCGGCTTGAAATGGTCTATGTCAAGTATCGTATTCGTCGTCTGCTGTGCGAACACCGCTTCCACCGCCATGCCGATTTTCACGTCATCGAGGGCGCATTCTTCGAGAATATGCGCGAAGGGAGTATCAGCGCCTTCCAGCTTGATAAGAGCAATCACGAAAGGCGCCTTTCTCGGAAGATGTTTGTCGTCGTACCGCACTACCGTGAAATTTGTCACCACTCCGGTGTTCCGTACCTCAACCCAGTTGTCCCGAATGTCTACGAGGTCTTTTTCGCATGTCTGGCGCGGGGGCACATACACTTTGCTGCACTGCGGACAGCGCACTCCCATAATTTTTTTCTGGTCCCGTATGGTGGTGATGAATTTGCTCCCCACTCTTCCCGCAAAATACGTATAAGGGAGGGCGAGTTTTCCTTCCACCGTGAAACTGTTTTTATGATCGATATCAAGGCCCATCGTCTCCCTCCTTATTCATCTATTTCGAAATACTTGATGTCGAAAATGCTGCCGACCCGCGTTTCGTTCCAGACCGGCCTCACCCTTGTTCCGGACACATCGTCCCTTCCGCCTTTGATCCTGTCGATCTGATCACGCCGGATGAGATGCGCCAGGGTATCGTTTCCTTTGCATCCGTCCAGAAGTATCATCGCCATTCCGTACGGTGTCTCCCTTGTCGCCCCTGTCAGCGGGTCCGGACTCGAATAATACACGTATTCCATGTACCGCACCTGCCCCTTTGGCCCCACTTCCACGAACTCGTCCGCCCTGACACGGCATTCGGCGCACACCTCCCTTGCCGGGAACTGCAGTCTTCCGCATTTCGGACATTTGTTCGGTATGATCTTTTTTTCCTTCAATCCGTTCAGGAATCTTCCGATTATCGGGCCGGTGGAGAATTTCTGGTCTACCGATATGGTTTTCTTGAGAACCAGCAATTCCTGCTCCGGCGCACCCCCAAGAGGGTCCTGATATTTTTCAAAAAGCTCGGCCCATTTCATGGCCATATTGATATCGCCGACCGCCGCGGCCCTTCCCGCCGCGAGAAGGCTCTGCGCGTCTATTCTTCCAAGGCTCATTTCGACATAGTCCTTGGCATCGGAGAATTCAAGTGTTATGGTCGGTTTCCCCTCAATGGCTGTTTTCACCTTGCAAACTTTGTCTTTTATGGTAACCGACCACTTCCCCCCATGTTCTCCGCCGAGATCGAACGCGAACACTGCGTCGATACCTTCGGAAGCGGCTGCCTTAAATCTCGATTCAACTGTCCCGAACATATCCAGCAGATAGTCTTTTACCGACATCTCCTTCTTCGGAGGCACGAACTTGCGGAACATTTTCCCTGTCTTCCCGAACACCCCCATGTCGCCGTCGACCCTGACTTTTCCGCTCATGAAAGCGTTTGTTGCGTCGACCTTTCCGCTGTTTACGCCGACGAACGTCTCGCCGTCGCACACCATGGTGGCCTCGCAACCGGAAAGGGCCTCCGTCTTCTCGACAGCCACAAGCGTGCCGTTGTTGACGGTAACCTTCCATTTTCCCGCACCCGATATATCGTATCCGAAGGATGCGGTCACGTCCTTGGCCCCTTCGGGCCTGAACCGGTCCTTCATGGTGTTGAATATATCATCAACTGCAATACCCCAGTATTTTGCCATGATTCCCCTCCTACCAGTTAAGTTCCTTTTCGAGTATCGTCAACACGGTCCACATGGTCCCGCCGAACCCTGAGGCGATTGCGTGGTTTACCGGGGTCGGGATCTGATGCGTACCCGCGTCGCCTCTCACCTGAAGGGCCGCCTCGGCGATCCGAACAAGCGCGGTGGCGCCTATCGGGTTCGATCCGATGACTCCTCCCGAAGGATTGATCGGCATTTTCCCCCCGATCATGATCTCTTTGTCCTCGACGAGTTTGATGTGCTCATCCCCCTCGAGCTGAAAAAAATCCCGCAGCCAGTCGACAGCCCACCAGCTTGCAGGATCGTACATTTCAAAAACATCGAAGTATTCGAGCGGGTTTTTTATCCCGTTCCGTTTGTAGAGATGGTCAGCCGCAAACCGGTGCGTCTGCTTTATCGGATAATCCTTGTGATAACCGAAGATGTTGAACGTCTCCTCCTTGTGGACGGTGATATGGTCGCGTACCCATACCGGTTTTTTCGATAATTCCTTCGCCTTTTTCTCGCAGGCAAAAATCACCGCGCAGGCGCCGTCGGACTGGGAGCACATCTCGATCAGTTTCAGATCTCCCACCAGCTTCGGAGAATTTTTAATAAGGTCGTCTGTCTGGGCGAAATCGAGACCGAAGTGCCTGTGGGCCTTTTCATTGAGCCCCGCATGCTTGTCCATTATGATGCGGTATGTCATCGAGGCCCTCTTCGCCCTTTCATCGCCGAATTCGTTGATCAGATCGTAGGCTTTCGATCCGGTAAGGGCCCCCGTCTGGAGATTCCTGAACCAGAGCGGGTCCGCCATGTTGGTGATCCCCCCGGTGGTGTGCCCTTCCTGCAATTTTTCGAATCCTATGGCCATCACTATATCGTACATCCCCGACGCGGCAAGATTGTCCGACGCGCAGGCGATCGTGGCCCCCACGGTGCCGCCTGTGGTTATCCTGATGCAGTCTTTTCCATAGCCCCCGGTGCCGAGCACGTGCCACAGGTCGGGCTGATGCACCATCTCGAACAGCTCCATGTTTCCGTGGACGATGCAGTCAACGTCCTTCATCGTAATCCCGGCGTCATCGAGCGCTTCCCTCACCGCTTCGTGGAGCATCTCCGGCTGGTTGACGTCCTCACGGTGGCTTGAATATTTCGTCTGCCCGATTCCGATTATGCCTACATTTCTGTTTTTCTTTCTGTGTGCCATTGCCTAACCTCCCTATATCTCCAGGACCGCGACCGCCTGGTGCTGTCCGGCGGCCCCGTAGGTCCCGTGCGCCAGGGCGCGCTTGGCTCCCTTTACCTGCCGATCACCCGCTTCGCCCCGGAGCTGGTAAAAGCATTCGATGATCCTGGCAGCCCCGCCCAGCAGGAGGGGATTTCCGTTTAAATGACCGCCCGACGGGTTGACGTTGAATTTTTCCATGCCGCCTGCGTCGATCCACTCACCGCCTTTTCCTTCATCGGCGATGCCGATACCCTCCGACCACATTGGAAGCTGATATGCCGAATGATCGCACAGTTCGAACAGCTGAATGTCTTTTCGGGGGTCCTTGATTTTTGCCTTGCCGTATGCTCTGGATGACGCGTTTTTCAGGGAAAAATTCGATGACAGGTCCTTGTCTCCGAGGAAATAGCTGTCCATACAGCTGCCGAATCCGGTGACCCATACCGGCTTGTCGGTAAATTCCTTTGCCCTTTCCTCGCAGCAGAGGAGCATCCCGAAGGCCCAGTCGGTGACAGGATAATAATGAAGCTGCCGTATAGGGTCCGCCATCATCGGGGAATTCATTACCGCCTTTTCGTCCACCGGATCATTTTCGCGCGCAAAAGGGTTTTTCTTTGCATTGTTGCGCGATCTCACCACCACTTTGGCAAGGTGCTCGTCGGTTACTCCGGACTTTGCCATATACTCCCGCGCCTGAAACGCGTCCACATTCATAAAATCCATCCCCAGGGGACGGCAATAAAAGGGATCAAACGCGAGGTTCGTGCACATCCGCCTGCTTTCCGACTGCGATTCCTTGCAATGCCCCATAAACAGGATCAAATCGTCATGCCCGGACAGGATTGATGCCATTGCGTACCCGAGGCCGTTTATGCTCTCCTGCGCCATTTTTTCCTCACTGCGGAAGTGCGCCCCCACCACGTCTGTCATGCCGTTGTCCGATATTGTCCGCGCGTCGAAAACGTCGTCGGAGCATGTGATTATGTTCCGGATGCCCTTGTCCATGTCAAAGGTCACTTTTGTCTGTTCCATTATGGATTCAAAGCACTCCAGCAGCATGTTTTGAAAACGCAGGTGCCAATAATCAGGACTGTTTTTCACCTGTGCGACGGCACAGATCGCCACTTTACCACCCATTATCCGTCCTCCTCTTTTTTGTGAGTTTAGAAACGACGCTGACGGTCATTGCGGTTTCCACAACGACACGCCGCCTGTCGCCTGCGGGCTCGCATAAGCCCTTTACAAATAACAGTTCCACGAATCACCGTTTTTTATTGCCCTTATAATTGAATCCTTGTCTCTTTGCGCATCCAGTTCTATCCACGCCCTGCCGATACCGACATGAGAATGGGAGTCATCGCTGGCGATTTTGGGATGTCCGAACTCAATATTCTCGAATTCCCTTTCCCTGAAACCCTTGGAAGTTATCTCCACCGCATCAATTCTATACATTTTTTCCAGCGACTCCAGCCTCTCCATCACCTGATCCACCGATAAATCGTATTCGCCGACATGGTTGAATACGTGAAGGATCTCCCCGTCCCCTTCAATCCTGTTGACATGTATATACCCTTTTACAAATACGGTAAGCTCTACGCCGTAGAGCAGAATCATGCCTGTCTTCACCCTGCCGTACACCTCTCGATAATCAGGTTTCAGCAGATAATCGTGGTCGGTAAAGGCGATAAAATCGTATCCCCTCGATTCGTATTCGTCCGCCACCTGCTGAGGCGTAAGATTGCCGTCGGAACAGGTGGTGTGGATATGAATACACCCTTTTAAAAGCATGATAATAAGCTCCTGTTGTAAAAGAGCGCTCTCAATGAGTTGATTGATTGTTCAATATTTTGATTGACTATCCAACCAATAATACAGCACACTTTATCTGTCAAGGATAAAACAATCTTGTATTACAATATTATTTGAATTATTGGAAACGGAGAGCTGCAAAAAGCTCGATAACATGAGACCGAGTCTGCTCAAGTGTCCCTGAATTATCGATTATATACGTTGACCGGTCTTTTTTTTCCTCAATGCTCAGCTGGGCGTTTACCGTAAGCTCGGCAGTGGACCTGTCAAGGCGGTCCCGCTCCATGAGACGGAGAATCTGGACCTCCCGGGGAGCATAGACAAGAATCACACGAGGAAAAATACGGTCCCAGCCCGCTTCAAAAAGAAGAGGAACGTCGATTATTACCGGCATGTCATCCTCAGCCGCGGCAAAACCGGAAATTTGAGCGAGCACTATCCTGTTTATCTCGGGATGGGTTATTCCGTTTAATCGCTCCCTTTTGACAGCGTCCCTGATTATCTCGCTGCGCACTTTCTCGCGGTTGAGTGTCCCGTCCGGATTTATGACCGACTCCCCGAACTCGTCAGCGATCCTCTTCAATGCGGGCATTCCCGGTTCAACCACTTGCCGTGCTATAACGTCGGTATCCACAAGATGTGCCCCGAGACCGGAGAGAATTGTCGCCACCGTTGACTTCCCCGTTGCTATGCTTCCGGTCAGTGCGACACAGCGCGTCAGAACATTCCTGGCATCGGACTCTGTACCAAATTTTGTCATCAGGCGCCCCTTTTGGCGAAAGGTATAAATCGCCGCAATGCCGCGTCAATAAGTTTATTAACCCGCTCCGCCATTTTTTGTCTTTACAGATAGGACGCGGTATATTTTCTATGATGCTGATGTTTTTTATCTAAACGGACACCGGTGGAATGAGACAGACATACGACATTATCATCAACTGGGGGCGTGAGTCCGGATACGAGCTCATGTCCCTTGAGAAAAAAGAGTTTTTGAAGTATACGTCCATTCTCATAAAAGAGCCGAAAAAGATTTTCCTCGGACTCGGGGATTTTCTCGAAATCGGCGATTACAATAAAATGATGGACTCTGTTTTCTTCACAGAAGAAGGTGTGAAATTTGAAAACATCCTGGATAACAATAACCGGAGGGTCACCATCTCCGGAGGAGATATTCCTTTTTCATTTTTTAAACTTGCGGTATACTTTCCTGATTTTCTTCTAAAAGACGTCCCAACCTCATGCATCTCGGCAATTGGAGAAAAGGCCCGTCTTTTTCCCGGCGCCGAAAATTTTATCAAATATATCAAAAAGTACGATCCGCTGGTTCTTACCGCCATGCCGCAGGAAATCGCCATAGAATTCGTCAAAAGGGTCGGCCTCAATGAGCAGAACCTCATGGCCACCAGCTATAAAATAAAAAAGGACACCATGAACCGGGATGTGTATGCCGGCGACATAAACAGGTTCATCTCCGGAAACCGTAAAAGCATCGAGATTGAGAAATATATGAACGAGCATGGATTGGGGATGGATGACACCGTGTACATCGGCAGAGGTGAAGCCGGGGTAAAGACGTTCTCCTCGGTCAATTCGATTGCCTTCAATCCCTCGAGGAATATCATCCTCGAATCGCGAATAACACTTTACGGCTCCTCGCTCGAATCCCTGCTGGTTCTGTTCAACTTCGGCGGATCTCTCAACAGATACCTGTCTTCTGAAATCGCCGAAGGGTTTCTCCCGTCACTGATTGTCCTTTCGGACGGAGAAGGCAAATCCGACGAGCTGGTGGAACTGGAGTTAAAGCACCGGAAACTTCAGAACAGCATACTGGGCCAGAGGATCGAACACACCGGAGAGAGCTATGAATCGGTTGAACGAGACGTCGAGGTCGCCTTTGCGGGTTCATCAATCAACATCAACGAAGTAAAACGCGTCATCAATGACCGCATGGAGCTCTACAGGTCGAAGCCGCAGGACCTTGTAAAAAAAATTTACGACATCGCGAAAGTGCGCTACAAGAATTTTTTCAGGTCCTGAGCCGGAGTCCCACCCCATATTCCGCTTGACTTTCCATATGTTAAGATATTCTATAGTGACGGTCTTTCGGCTCCGGAATTCCTAGAGTATAAGGTAATTACAGAGGTATTTCCATGTCATGTCTTTTCTGCAACATTGTAAACGGAACCACCCCCTCAACGAAGGTGTATGAGGACGACAGGGTATTCGCCTTCGATGACATAGACCCCAAGGCGCCCGTACATGTACTGATCGTCCCCAGGGAGCATTTCAAGGACATAGACGATCTCGCGAACCGGGGCTCTGCGGTCATGGCTGACATTTTCAAAGCCGTTGACAGGGTCGCGGAATTAAAAGGAGTCCGTGAGACCGGATATCGGGTAATCATCAACAACGGGAAGGCCGGCGGTCAGGTGATTTGGCATCTTCATGTTCACCTGCTCGGAGGCAGAGAAAGCATGGGCCCTATGCTCGCGGAGTGAGCTTCTTTTTTCCCTCTTCGCTTAATAAGAAAATAACCCGTTCGACCGAACGATCCGTGGCTTCGTCAACCACGAAACTGCAGCCTTCAACGTCCAGCCTGTCCCCTTTTTTCGGTATTTTTCCCATAACGGACATAATATAACCGGAGACTGTTTTAAACCCTTTTTTCTCGATGTTGAGCGGAAATTTTCTGACGAAATGATCAATTTCCAGGTCGCCTTTTATTATGAATTTTTTTCCGCTTACCTGACTGATGAGCGCTTCCTGAGACTGGTCTCTTGCATGGATCTCCCCGACCACTTCCTCCGCGATGTCCTCATAAGACACCATGCCGACAACCGCACCGTATTCGTTGACGACAAACACCAGGGGCAGCACGTTATCCTGCATCTCCAAGTGAAGTTCGTAGATATTTTTGGTCTCCGGTACATAATGAGGTTTATGCATAATATCGGAAATTTTCTTCACGTTATCCGCCATGATAAGGTCCCGGTAGAAAACATACCCTATGATGTTATCCACCCTGTCACGGTATACCGGAATTCTGGTGAAGCGGTTTTTCATGATAGCTCCGATAAGTTCCTTTACTGGACGGTCCTCTTCAATGGAAATAATATCGATTGTGGGAGTCATGATTTCAACGGCCAGAATTGACTTGATGCGCAGTATTTCAGAGATAAACATGAGGTTGTCTCCGACAATTATGCCCGCTTCACCGCCGATTTTGAAAAGCACGTCGATTTCATCCCTTTTAATTGAAGAATTATCATCAGCCTTGATCCTCATAGCGCGCTTTAAGAAACCGGTGAATACCAGCGACAGTGACGACGGGGGGCGTAATATCATCAGCAGCATCTTAAGGGGCGCGGAAAAAAACAGGAGGAATTGTTCCGATTTCGAACGTGCAATCACTTTCGGCGTCAGCTCACAGAGGATGAGAAATACGACAGTCTGCACGGTGACCACCATCACAAGCTGGGCCTGCCTGAGATGGTAGTATTCGGCGGCGATATAGGTGAGAAAGGCGGCAGCGGTAATGTTCGCGATATTGTTTCCGATGAGAATCACGCTGAGCGCCCTGTCCATCTGTGAAATGATCTCCACGGACCGTTTCGCCTTTTTATCCCCTTTTGATGAAAGCGATTCGAGGCTCATGGGATTGGAGGAGACCAGCGCGGTTTCAGTCCCGGAAAAAAAGGCGGACAGGACCATGCAGAAAATTATGAGACAGATGTACGCGATAACTGCCGCAGGCATGATTACTCTCCGCCTCTTTTTCTTTTAATGACCTCAATGGTCTCGATTTTGTTCTTTCTGATATATCTCACTCTGAGGAGATGTCTTTCCAGCATTATCTCCTGCCCTCTCCTGGGAAGGGACGACAGCACTTCCATTATATACCCGCCGACAGAATCCGATTCGGCGCTCTGAATATTTTCATCGAAGTTGAAGTTGAAATCATCGATCTGCATCGACCCTGCAATAATGGAAATATCCTCATCGACTTTCCTGATGTCAGGCTTGAATTCAACCTCCCATTTGGTGGACTCCCGTCCCATCAGTTCCATGAGTATGGAATTGAGAGTTACGACCCCCGCAGTGCCGCCGTATTCGTCGACAATTATTGCGATCTGTATTCCGTTTGAGAGAAAATCGTTCAGGAGGTCGTTCAGACTCTTGGTGGCGGGGAAATAATGAATTTTATGGATAAAGCGTTTTATGCCGCGGGAGGAGCGGTATCCGTAGAAATAGGGAAGCATCTCTCGGGAATCGACATACCCGACGATCGTATCGTAATCCTTTTTATACACCGGCGCTCGAATCACTCCTGAATCCAGAAAAATCTTCAGCGCCTCCTCCAGTGTCGCCCCGGCGTGAATAAATACCGCGGTAGTGCGCGGAAACATGACATTGGAGGCGTCCCTTTTGGCGAAACGCATGACATTGTGCAGAAAAAGGACCTCGGTCCTGTCGATTACCCCCTCGCGCTGTCCCACATTGAGCGCATACCCAAGCTCGTCCTCGGTTATGTTGGAATGGGTGAATTGAAGTCCCAGTATTTTTATAAATGCATTCGTGATCAGGATCATCAGAATCCGAATCGGAAAAAACAGCATGTGAAACACGTTAAGGAAGGGGTAAGATATCCTTGACACCGCTTCGTATGAACTGAGGGAAATAATTTTTGGCGTTATTTCGCAGATTATTATCAGGAGCGGCGTCACCACCGCTATGGAAATGAAATGACCATAATCGCTCCAGACATTGAGCATCATGTAGGTCGACAGTTCGGTAATCACAAAGTTGACAAAAAGATTGCCGGTAAGGATCGTAATCAATACTTTCTGCGGGTCCTGCATAAACCAATAGATATTGTTTAACCTGCGGTTTTTTGAAATTCTGTACCTGTGCAGATCCGACTTCTTGAGGGAAAAAAGGGCCGTTTCAGAACCTGAAAAAAACATCGAGAGAAATGAAAAAAGCACCAGAACCGATATTTCAATTATCAGAAGATTCATGCATTATATCGGAAAAAGGACAACTTCTTTTATTTTCAGCACCTTGGCGCACTTTTTCTTAAACTGGGGGTTCGGATGCTGGTACCCCTTTTCGACCTTTGAAAGATATGAAGGGGAGCATCCAACCATCTGGGCAAGCGCGTATTGCTTGATGCCCCTTTCTTTCCTTACCGCCCATAGTTGATTTGAAAGCCTGGTGCCGTTTCGGTCGTCGCCCCCGGGGTTATTTTTAAAGAACAGTTCCTCCTGAGGCACTTTGAGAATTCTGGCGCAATCCCTGATCAGCTTCTCCGTCGGCTCTATGATGCCTTTTTCGATTTTACAGAGATATGACGGAGATACCTTCAGCGCCTTGGCAAGATCGTACTGTTTAATGTTACGCTTTCTCCGAAGTATTGATATCGTGTTTTTCAACGAATACCTCCAATTCACATCTCTTATAAAGGCATGTCCAGGGTAACAAATACGGTAAATTCCTTTTCCGCAATGTTTCCGGCGTAATCCATCGCCGTGATTTTTATAATATTCTCCCCGTTAAGGTACTTCACCCCGTTCACCTTATAGTATCCTTTTTCGTCGTATAGTGCTTCATAGGTCTTGCCGCCGACTGCCATGCCGTTCGGGGTTATCGCGATTGATTTATACACAGAATCGCACATTTTTTTCCCATTGAAATGGACCACTACACCATACACGCCAAGCCGCTCACCTCCCCTGACGGAATCGTACATTTCCACAAGCAGAGGATAATGCCTGGTGAGCCTGATTTTCGCTTTATCGCGAAGCTGGACGTATTTGTCGCCGATCCGCAAATGTAATGCCACCACTTCCGGTGCTTTTAAGTCCTCAGACGGAGGCATGATCACAAGTGGATTCAACGATTGGCGCCGTTTAAGGTCCACTATGCTCAAATGCAGATGTTTCCCGTAAGAGTGCCCGGTATTGCCGATGATTCCGA
Organism: Spirochaetota bacterium; assembly: GCA_041737965.1. GTDB lineage: Bacteria > Spirochaetota > UBA4802 > UBA4802 > UBA5550 > JAFGJK01. The sequence continues at coordinate 152,345 of JBGSQT010000023.1, forward strand.
TGACATCGTTTGCCCCGTACTCCTTCGCAATCGGTCCCCCGTCTTCAAGATGAAGAATTACGGAATACACACCCCCTTCATGGGCGATGATTTTATAGTTGCCGCCTCCCGGATACTGGTCCAGCGGGAACAGGGACTTGTCCCAGTACAGAAGCAGTTTGCCATTCGCAACTGGGTAAATCTTACCGTCAGGCGAGCCGAGATCTATTCCATCGTGGAAATGATCTCCCCTGGATTCTCCGAACGTCGAGGTAATCCTTCCGTTTTCAACAGGCCACCTGAAGGAGGCGAGCGTTAACGAGAATACAATGATGGATACTTTGAGAATAAATCGATTCATGCAGCGGCACCCCGTTATAGGTTCGATGAATTTTCGAGCAGTTTCCTGCCCCTGTCGTCAGTTTTCGTTTCTCCATGATGAATCGTGCAGAATTGACCCGGTTCGGTCCCTTCCCTGTATACCTGCTCTCTTGCGAACTCACCGCAGCTTCCGTCCCGTGCGGCCACCATACCGCTTTCTATGCAGATAATCTCCCTGGTGACCCCCCTTTCAGGCAGGAAAAAATCAGGCGGAGGGGCATCTCTGTAACACCCGGCCGTATACTCGGCCCATACCGGCGCCGCCACGGAGCCGCCGGCCCTTCCGGGTCCCAGTGAAATCGCTCCCGATCTGTTGCCGATCCATACCGCGGTCACCGAATCCGAAGTGTAGCCGACAAACCAGGCATCGTTATAATTCGCGCTGGTTCCGGTTTTGCCGGCAATGTGAAACCGTATCCCCCTGTTGGCCACCGCGTAAAACCCGGTCCCCCCCTTTTCCATGACCCCGGTAAGGATCGATACCATGACCGCCGCAACGGAGGGATCGATTATTTTTCCGTATTCTTCGCGGCGGTCTGCGATGATCTTCTTCATTTCGGACTCGTTATCCCACACAACGTTCCCGTTGTAGTCCTTCACGATCCTTATGCCGTAGGGACGTATATAGTCGCCTCCGTTCACCAGCAGTGAATGGAGTGTCGCGTTTTCCAGCGGAGATATTTCATACGTCCCCAGAGCCAGTGAAAGGGTCTTGCCGAAACGGGAATTCAGTTCCCCGCTTTCCAGGGACAAACCCTGCCTCAGGATTCTCCAGATGGTGCCGTATCCTGTGCGCTGTAATACCTTGACTGCCACGACGTTTATTGAGCGTTTCAGCGCCTCACGGACAATAACGTTCCCGATATATTTGTTGTCGTAATTTCTCGGTGAATATCCCCCGTCGAACACCGTCCGTTCGTCGACGAACTCTGTAGACGGGGTAATTTCGGAATCAATCATCGCCGCGGCGTAAACCATAGGCTTGAAGGAAGAACCCGGCTGACGGCGCATCTGCCATACCGCGTCAAACTGATTTGCATATGAAAACTCGAAACCGCCGACGTAGGCAATTATCTCGCCTGTTGCGGGATCAAGCGTCACAAGGGCGCCTTCGATGTTCTTGGAACGGTTCATTTCGTCATGGGCCCTTTTATGATCCCTGAAAGTTCCTGCCCGGCGGATGTGATAGCTTCTCTGCGATAACACGCCCTTTTTGAGACATTGCTCCGCCAGGTCCTGCTTTGTCCCGTCTATGGTGGTATAGATGCTGAGGCCGCCCTTTTTTACCGCATCCTCGCCGAATCTCTCCACAAGGATTCGCCTGACGTGCTCGTTGAAAAATGGCGCCCTGTTGATCCTGTAGGTGCTGTAGAGGAAGCTCCCGATTGTCGATGAAATTGCCATGCCGCTTTCATCAAAAGAGACGTTCCACCGGCGAAGGAAGCCTGAATACTCCCGTTCGGCCCGTCCCCTGTCGAGAAATCCGGCGTCGACCATGGACATGAGTATGCGCTTTGTTTTTTTTACCGAGTTGTCAAGCTTGACCAGTGGGGAGTACAATCCGGGATTCGAGATCGCGGCCACGATCATCGCGCATTCAACCTTGTCCAGCTCCCGCACCGACTTTCCGAAAAACATTTTTGAGGCTGACTCAACGCCGTACGCCCCATTGCCGAAGTAAATGAGATTGAGATACATCGAAAGAATATCCTGTTTATCGTAACGCCTCTCGATCTCCAGGGCGCAGAATATCTCGTATATCTTTCTCTTGATGCTCCTGTCCATGTCGGTGAACAGGACCTTCGCGAGCTGCTGCGTGATGGTGCTCCCCCCCTGGACAACGCGTAAATGGATCAGATTCGAGAACATCGCCCGCGCTATTCCTCGAAAGCTGAAACCTCCATGCCGGTAAAAATCCCTGTCCTCACTGGCTATCACCGCCTGAACGAGCCACCGTGGAATGTAGTTGAACGGCACGATCTCGCGCTTTTCTTCAAAAAACTCACCGATTATCTCGTTATTTCTGTCGTAAATCCTGGTGGGGATATTCACCACCTTTGCGGAAAGGTCGACATCGCCGTAGGTATAAGTCATGCCCTCACGAAGCTCCTCGGTATGGTCGATCAATCTTTTATACTTGGAAAGGACATCAAGCACCCGGTCTATGTCTCCTCTCCAGCTTATGTATATCACCCCGACATAGAGGGAAAGGACCATGAACAGAGAAAGCGGAAGGTACAGGAACACCAGCTTTTTGTGGGTGAAAATCCAATTGAAAATTGATACCAGATAATCCGTTATTCGATCAATCATTGTGCAGTTCGTTTCCTGAATTGACTGGAGGTTTCGGCGCTCAGCCCGCTACGCGGTATCGGATACCCGACAGCTGTCCACATGCGCCGTATATGTCGCTCCCCAGGCTGTTCCTTATTGAAATTGGAATATTCATAATCCTGAGGTTCTCCATAAATTTTTCTATGTCCTTCTGTTCCGGAAGTTCTATCCCGTGATCGCCGGAATTGAGCGGTATGAGATTCAGCTTGATTCTTGAATACCGGAACATTTTCTTGAGCCTTTTCGCGTCGTCCTCGCCGATGTTGTCCTTCCTCATGACATACTCGATGGTCACCCTGTTCTTCGAATGCGGAAGGCTGTGCTGTAAAAGCGAACAGATGCCGGAAATGGGGTACTTTTTTTCAACCGGCATGTACATCACCCTTTTTTCCGGAAGCGTGTCGTTAAGCGAAATTGCGAGATTATACATCCTCTTTTCTTCGATATACCGCTCCAGCGCAGGAGTTATTCCGCACGTGGATATCGTTATTCTCCGGGTGGATATGTGAAAGCCGAATGTGTAATTCATGATATCCGCGGCCTTTATCACGTTATCGTAGTTGTTGAAGGGCTCGCCCATACCCATGAATACCACGTTGTTGTTTCTCAGGCCGCTGAGGCGCCTTACCTGGCACAGCTGATCGAGTATCTCACCCGGGCTCAGGTTTCTTATGAATCCGAGCTTTGCCGTCTGGCAGAAGCGGCACCCCATGGCGCACCCCACCTGGCTCGATACGCAAACAGTAAGCCGTCCGTCGTCGGTTCCGTCGTTTCGGATCAGCACTGATTCAATAAAATTTCCGTCACGCGTCCTGAAAAGGTACTTTTCCGTGCCGTCCAGCGCCGAAATCTGCCGTTCCTCGAAAATCAGGGGCGAGATATGATAGCTTTCGTTCAGAAAAAAACGTAGGCTTTTGGAAAGATCTGTCATAGAATCATATGATTCAACGTTCCTTTCATAGAGCCAGTTGAAGAGTTGTCTGGCCTTGTACGGCTTGTCTCCGCAAAGGCGGATCACCTCCTCCGCTTCGCCTATGGACAGATCCTTGATGCCTGCCGCGGAATGTACGCCTTTATCATTTTCTTTCATCACCCAGTTCTCTCAGCTCGAAAAGCGCCATCTTGTTGTCCGGATCGATGTTCACCACCCGTTCAAATGTCCTTCTCGCTTCAGCCGTGTTCCCGCTCTTTTTATGTGACATCGCCATGGCGAAAAAAGCGTTTATAAAGTTCGGATCCAGCTCCACCGCCCTTTCAAACTGCTCCACCGCTTTCTTGTAATCTCCGATCTGAAAATGCGACGCCCCGTTGATATAGTACGCGTATTTGTTTCTTTTGTCTCTGGACAGGTATTTTTCAACATACTCGACAGCCCTGTCGAAGTTGTTCACCCTGAAATGGTTTTTGGCCAGATTGTACAGTATTTTCTGGTTGTCCTTGAATCGTTCAAGACTTTTTTCGAGAAGTTCAATTGCTTCATTATACTTATGGGAGTCAACAAGTTTCCTTGCGTTTTTAATGATATCCACCGCTTCGTCTCTGGCAAGCTCGATGACCAGCAGGGTGATATCATCGACAACTGCGGCGCCGCCGATGTAATTCTGCACGTCACGTATTATGTAATCTGCGAATTCTTCCAGGGGGAGGTGCCTGTTTTCAAGAACGATTCTCTCCAGCCTCAAATTGGAATATTCTTCCCTTGCCGCGTTGAGCGACTCGGGTATTCCGTCGGTGTACAGGATGATCCGGTCTCCGTATTCCAACGTGACGTTTTTTTCCGTGTAGGAATCCCCCGCTTCCTCGATGGCCCCGAGAAAGAGGCCCTCGGTGTCGAGAAGATCGAGCCTCCCTTCGTCGCTTCTGAGTAAAATCGCCTTCTGGTGGCTCGCATTGGAGTAGAGGACGTTGTATTCATCGTCAATTGCCACCATGAAGCAGGTCATGTAGTCCTGGGTCTTTACATGGTCGAGAATGTTCTGGTTCACTTCCTGGAATATGCGCCTGGGCGATTCAAACTTCGCTCCGGCGTTGCCGAAAGAAATCTTGGCCATGGTTGTCACCAGCGCCGCCGGTATACCGTGACCGGACACGTCGGCGATGAGTATCCCGATCCTGTTGTCCTTGAGCTGGATGATGTCGTAATAGTCACCGCCTATCTTCTCCATTGCGATGTATCTCACCGCGAACTTGAGTTCATTCCAGTCTTCTATGCGTCCCGGAAAAATGCTCCGCTGTATGATACTGGCCATGTCGAGCTGTTTCTGGATCATGTCGTCCCTCCCTTTGAGGTTCGACAGCGCGTCCTGCAGTTCCTCGGTCCTCCGCTCGACCTTTCCCTCGATGTCTTTCCGGTATTCATCGATTTCCCAGGACATCTCCATAAGTGCGTATTCGATCGCGGCAAATTCCTTTTCAAGCGACAGCACCTTGAATGCCGCACTGCCTCCGGAGGATATTTCCTTTGTCACCCTGGTCATGTCGCCGATGATCGCCAGAATAGAGCGCGAGGTGACCTGCATCAGCACGAATCCCGCGAAAATGGATACAACGAAATACCCCAGGATCAGCTCTATCTTATACTCGTTTTCGATGCGGCCCTTTTCCAGCAGTCCCGCAAATGTTAAAAGGGTCAGGATCATCAGCATGATAAAAAAGGCGAATTTCAGCCTGATTCCGATGAGCACCCTCGGCCGTATCCTTATTCCCCTTCTGATCAGCGTATTGTAGAGGCGGCTCCGCTCATTGTTGGTGAGGGCCTCGGTGAGCAGATAGGTGGACATGCCGTAAAAAATTATGACAAGCATAACCGTCAGCGGTACGATCCTCACCATCATTCTGATCTGTTCGAGGTCCATGGTTTTCGGAACGATATAAAAATAGAAGGCGGCTCCGGTGATTATCATGGTCCCAAGCAGAGTATAGAGAGTCGCCGTGATAAGGTTGTGCATCGGCAGGTCGGAAAAATAACCGTAGACCCGCACCAACTCCTTGTCAGAAAGCTCGAAATCATTCCTGAACGAGCTGTTGATGATTCTGTGGGTCCTGATTACCGCAGGGACCCCGAGAGGAGTGAGCAGGCCGAAATGAAGCATGTGCAGGACCGTGCTTGCCAGGCCGCCTATAGGGATGAACTGCAGCATAAAAGGGAGGATCTTGTCGTAAGAGAAGACGAAGAAGGAGTTCCCGTAAAGAATGCCGAAAAGAATCCCCAGCCATCCCAGCAGAATGGTGTAAAAGGTGATCGCGAAGGTGTAGCTTATCCGTCTTGCCAGAAAATAGAACAATTTCATCTGTGTTTCCTCTGTCGGGAAAGGGGGTTCACCGTATAGTGCATCTACGGCTCAATATTGTCAAAATAAAAATAAATTTTTTATCATTATCCCCGTTATTGTAACGGACTTTCCCTCTCCCTGTCGAGGATGGAGGGGGCTCTCACACACCTGAACCCGGCAAGATTATCGCTCCGCAGGCTCGGTATACCTCCCGTTTCACGGACCGTGACCCGAACCCCTTTCCGGTCGTTGTACCAGGCGCCGCCGCGGACCACCTTGTACTGTGTCCCGTATTTTCCGCTGACGAACTTGTTTCCCTTATATGCAGCATACCAGCTGTCGGTCCATTCCTTCGCGTTTCCCGACATATTGACCGCGCCGTACGGGGATGCGCCTGACCCCTCAAAGGTGTATACCGGCAGATACCCCTTCTTCATGATCCTAAAACCTCCGGTAAGCTCCATGCCGATGGATTTTCCGGTCCAGAATTCAACGGAGTTCACCCTGTCCGGATCAAAGGCGTTGCCCCACGGATACTGAATGGTTTCAGTTTCAGCCTCATCGTCAACGCGCCCGGTTCCACGGGCGGCTTTTTCCCATTCCTGCTCTGACGGAAGCCGCGTTCCGGCCCACAAGGTGTATTCAAGTGCTTCATAGTAGGTGACCAGAACAGGGAGATCGGTCTCGTTTTCGGCATATTCCCCCTTTTTCCACGAAAGAGGCGGCCGGGAATTTGTGGCTGTCACGTACTTTTTAAAGTCCCTGTTGGAAACTTCGTATTTATCGATATAAAAATCATCCAGGGCGATCACCTGTTCCGGATACTCGTCTCTCCTCCCCCTGTTGAAACCGAAGACGAACTTTCCTCCAGGGACAAGGACCATGGGGCGGCCGTCAACAGTGGAGGTTATCTGTCGTTTGTAAATTATCTTTTCATTGTCGTAGGAGTAGAATTTTCCGGGAAGTTTCTCTTTTACCGACACGAGCACCACCGGGTCTCCCGCTCTGAGCTGTGTCCTTAATCGGGGACGTTTGAGAGTAATCCGTGCGATTACCCGAACTTTACCCTTCAGTCGGCTGCTGTAGGCCGCAGACACGAGTCGGGCCGAACCGATTACCTTGTGCTCCCCGTCAAGAACCAGGTAATCCGAAAATTCCTCAGGGAAAGTGATGGTTTCGCCCTCTTTTACCGGGACCGGCACGTCGGGAAAACGCGGCTTTTTTGTCATAATGATGGTGATCAGATTGCCCTGCCTCAGCGACTCGATCTTGCCCTGGAGGTCGTACTCAACCGGCCTGGCCGGGAGGCTGAACATGAGCGCGGCAACCGTTACCGCGAAAGTTACAGAAGATTTTCGTATCATTTTCAGTTTCCACCGGTAAACACGTGCTTGTCGGGCCATCGCACGCAGGAGATGCTCCTGCCGAAGATGACTCCGGTATCGATTCCTAGAATGTTGCGCACCGGATCGTCATAAACGGAGATGTCCCCGTTTATATATACGGTAGGGGTATGCCCGAAAATTACGGTTTTTTCAAAACTTGTGCGCGTCCTGAAAAATTTTTCCCTTATCCAGAGAAGGTCATGTTCGTCCTGTTCCCCGGGAGAGCCGATTTCCGGGTTCAACCCGGCGTGCACGGCGATAAAATCGTCACCCTCGTAAAAGAGCCTGAGCCCCCTGAAAAAATCCATGTGATGCGGCGGAAGCCTGAAATCGCCCATGTGCCTTGTGTAGCTACGAATCGTCGCCTCACCGCCGTTCATGAGGTACAGGCCCCTTCCGTCCTCGCCCTTCAGATAATTCAGAAGCATTCCCTCATGGTTGCCCTTGAGAAACACCGTGCCGAACCGCCCCTGCAGATTGATGAGAAATTCGATGACTTCGTAAGACTGGGGTCCCCTGTCGATATAATCGCCGAGAAAGACCAGCACGTCTCCGCCGCCGATCTCCGGTTTTATCGCGTTGAAGAGATCATACAGCTCTTTGAAATGACCGTGTATGTCCCCGATAAAGAAATGCATCCCGTCCCTACAGGCCGCTCAGTTCGCTGTGCAGCGTCACCATTATCCTTCCGCCCATGGATACCGACTCGGCATTCATCACGCCGTAAATCCATTCATCGCGGCATGTGATGAAAAAGTAGCCCCCTTCCGGGTTCTCCTTATAGGCGTACTTCAGGGGCCCCGATTTTGATAGGGTGAAGCCTGGGGATGAATTCTTCATCGCCGAAAGCAGAAGCCCCGCCGCACCCTGGGGAGAAGACTCCTTGTGGAAAAAGAGGTACACGTCCCTGTCCTCGATGATTTTTTTTCGAACGAAAAGGTCCTTCAGTTCCGGCATCAGGGGGCTGCCGTTCCTGTAAAACACGATATCGGTGGACTTCGACTGCGACAGAGTGTTCAGCCACACCGGCAGGCCTCCTTTGGCCGCGTCTGTTTTCAATCGAGGTTCGATAACATCCCGGAACATCTTCAGATCGTCTTTCCTAACGTCTTCGACGTTTGCCGTCAGCACTTTCACGTAGTATTGTCCTATCCTGAAAAACAGGCCGGAATCATTACTATATGAATCTTCCTTCATGGTCCTCGCGGTTATAAAACCCCGTTCAAGGCTGAAAAGGCCAAATGAGTTAAGTATTGAATCGGTCCTGGCGATGATGACGTCCAGGATTATGTCGCTGGACGACACCGACAGGTAACGTGAAAAAGCGACTTCCGAAACTCCGTACACGAGGTAATTGCCGCTTATAAACGACAGCGATTCAGGCCCGCTGAAAACACCCCTATCGGCCTGCGTCCATCCGGGGACATCGGTGTCCCTGGGAAGCCGGTCGGCAAGGGTGGGAGCGCCACCCTGAAAAATCGCACATGACGCCAGAATCATAGGCGCCAGGGAGGCCGTGAGGATTTTAAACCGTAAAAACTTGATCATTGGATGATTTCATCTCTCAATTTATTGCGAATTCCTTTACATCAATATATTTGACAATATACTATATTTATCTGCATTCTTCAATCTCACCGGCTCACGGCGGATGCCGGAGTTTTACCGTGGAATGGATTTCGGATCGGTTGCGTCCTGAAGCCCCTCACCCACCAGATTGTAGGAAGTGATGGTAAGGAATATCGCTATTCCCGGAATGAGCGTGAGCCACCAGGCGAAATCCATGAATTCCCTCGACTGCGACAGAATGTCTCCCCAGCTGGGCGTCGGGGGGTTTACCCCGAACCCGAGGAAACTGAGGGAGGATTCAATAAGTATCGTCGAGGCAACGCCGAAGGTCGCGGTGACAAGCACCGGCGAAAGGGCGTTGGGAAGAATATGGCGGAGTATGATCCTGGCGTTGCGCAGGCCAAGCGCCCGTCCCGCGATCACATAATCGGACTCCCGCAGTTTGATGAATTCGCCCCTTACAATCCTGGCCGTCTCGGTCCAGCGGGTCAGTCCGATCACCACCATTATGCTGAGCAGATTGTTGCTCTCCCCGATGTCGACCACGGCGAGCACCGTCAGTATCAGGAAAAAAGTCGGAAAGCAAATGACGATTTCGATGAACCGCGACACCGCCATGTCGATCCAGCCGCCGTAAAAACCGGATACCGCGCCGATGACGATGCCGATGGCAACGTAAATCATGACCGCCACGAAGCCGATCACCAGTGACACGCGTGTCCCGTGGATCATCCGCGAGGCCAGGTCCCTCCCCTGTTCGTCCGTGCCGAATATGTGGCGAGGACCCGGAGGCAGCACGATGGAATCGAGGTCGTATTCCGAATACGTGTAGGGGACCGGCGGCATGATCGCGAACCCGGGCGCATCGCCGCGCCTGAAATCGATGTCCCGCATTTCGGGATAGTCAATTAGGGCGGGGAAATAGGCACGCCCCCCGGTGATGTAGACAATCGGCCTGTTGTTGGCAAGGACCGGAGCGAGCAATGCCACAATGAGCAGGATCCCGACCACCGCGAGGCCGGACATTGCCAGCCTGTTCTTTCTGAATTCCCTCCAGACCCTGTTCCAGTATCCGGTTTTCATATCTTTGTCTCCAGACGGATTCTCGGATCGACCACCGCGTAGAGAATGTCTGCCGTGAGGATGCCCACCAGGGTGAGTAGCGCGGAAAAGGAGGCGATGGCCATGATTACCGGAATATCCCTGGTAAGGATCGAATCGAAGGCCAGAAGCCCCATGCCTGGTATCGAAAAAATCGATTCCACGATGACGCTCCCCCCCAGCAAACCGGGAAGCAGCGCCGCCATGAGCGTGACCAGCGGAATAAGCGAATTTTTAAAGGCATGCACGAACATCACCCTCCCTTCAGAAAGCCCTTTCGCCCTGGCGGTGGTGATGTACTGCTGGCCGATCACCTCGAGCATGTTGGCCCGGGTATACCGGGCAAGAAAGGCAAAGCTTCCGTACGTAAGCGTCGTCACCGGGAGCACAAGATGCCAGAGAATGTTTGCCAGTTTCTGCGGAAAAGGAAGCCCGTCGGCCCAGCGGGACATTATCCCGCCCAGCGGGAACAGATTAAGGTACTCTCCGCTTCCGAGATACAGTATCAGCAGGAGACCGATCCAGAACGACGGGAGCGAATACATGATGAAAAGAACAAGGCTCGATAGACGATCGAAGAGCGAGTCCTTTCTCACCGCGCTCACCACCCCCCATGGTATCGAGATAAGATAGACTAGAACGATGCTGATGAGATTCAGGCTCAGCGTGATAGGGAGAGACTCGGCGATCCGCTGGAGCACCGGCCTCCCGTCCTTGCGGGACACTCCGAAATCGAGCCTGAATACGTTTCCCAGCCAGCTCAGATACCCCAGCACCGGGTGCTTGTCCAGCCCGAATATCCGCCGCTCCTGGTCGATGATCTCGCGGTTTATGGATCCCGCCTTGAGACTCCCCTCGATCCCCGCGCGGAGTGTGGTATAGTCCCCCGGCGCGACCCTGATCATAAGATAGGTTATCATCGTAATTCCGAGGAAGGTGGGCACGATGAGGAGCGCCCTTCTGAGAAGATATTTTTTCATCTGTCCGCCACCTTCCATTCGGTAAAATTCAGGCCCCTGACATGGACCTTTACGTTGGTAAAACGGCGGCTTACCGCGACGAGTTCCGGTGTATTGTAAAGAAATGTGTAGGGCTGCTCATCATGCAGTATCTGGTGAAACCTGCGGTACATTGCGGCCCGGGCGTCGTCGTCGAATTCGGTTCTGGCCTTCTCCATTATCCTGTCAGCTTCAGAATTTGAAAAGTTCACATAGTTGGAGCCGCCCTTCCTCTGGGATGAGTGCCAAACCTGGTACGGATCGTCCTGAAACGACGGGTTTGACCACCCAAGGGGGACGGCGTCGAAATCGTGATTGCTCACCTTGTTCAGGAATACCGCCCATTCGTACCGGTTCACCTTCAGCTCGATGCCGGATTTTTCGAAGTCTTCCTTCATGATGCTGGCCAGCCTTTCGGCGAATTTGCTCCCGGATGAGACCGTGAGGGTGAAGGAGAATTTTTTTCCATTCCGGTCCAGAAACCCGTCGTTGTCGGAATCCCTCCAGCCGGCCTGTGCGAGGAGGGCCCTCGCCGCCGCAGGGTCATAGGGCCACGGCCTGATACCCGGATCGCATGACTTGCTCCTGAAGAAAAACGGCCCGGTTGCGATGCGCCCCTCGCCGAAGAGGAGCTTGTCCAGGATCGCTTTTCTGTTGATGAGCTGGGTGAGGGCCCTCCGCACCCGCCTGTCCTTAAAAAAATCCCGGCGCTCGTTCCAGCCAATGTATGAATATTGAGACAGATAGTATTTCAGTTTGTAAAAATCCCTGTTGAATTTATCGGATGATGTCTGCCGCGCCCACTGGATCGCCCTGAGCGACATTACGTCCAGCTCGCCCTTTCTGAGCATCTGCAGGGCCACCGATTGCTCGGACACCAGAATGTACTCGACATTCCTGATCTCTGGCCGCGGTCCCCGGTACTTTTCATTAACCTCCACAAGTATGCATTTCCCGGTGTCCCATCTGACGAACTTGTAGGGCCCGGTCCCCAGGGGATGCCTGTTGCGGGGGTGGGTGTTGAAGTCGCGGCCGTCGTCGAAAATATGCTTCGGTACCAGCGGCATGGTGCCACAGTTGAGCAGGAGCATGAAATTTCTGCTGGTGCAGATGAAATCCACCGTATAACGGTCGACCCTGCGGGCCTGCTTTACCTCCATGAAATAGACCTTGAGCTGTGCGCTGGCGACTTTCGGGCTTTTGATGGTGTTAAATGAAAAGACGACGTCGTCCGCGGTGAACTCGACGCCGTCGCTCCAGAGGACGCCTTTTTTTAAGTAAAACCTGAGTCTGAGCCCGTTATCGGACACCGTCCATCGCTCGGCAAGCTGGGGCCGGTATTCGAGAGTGTCCCAGTCAAGGTCGATGAGCCCCTCGGTGACGAATCTGTTCACCGCGCTTTCATAGGCGTCGGTGGCAAGTATCGGATTGAGATTTGCCGGTTCCGCGTCCAGTTTCATGAGAAGGGTATGTGAATCCCGTGGCGGATTCGCGAAAGTACACCCGGCGAGAATGAGCAGCACCGCGGCGAGTATTGGCGAGTAAACGGCCGCACGAGCGCGGCCCAAGTTCATTGTGCGTCGCATGCTGCATTCTCCAGAGTATCCGCGGAATCGGTCCATTCCGCATTTGAATACCCCTCATCGCCACGTCAAGAATTTATTGGCGTACCCGGCCGTCAGAAAAGAGTAAGCTGGCCGTCCCGGTCCTTCGTCCCCGGTTCTCTCTCCATCAGGGAGAAAAGATCCTTCCCTATCCTGTCAAGGAAGGGGCTTCTGGGGCTGCGCATTCGTCTGCCTCGATAGGTTCTCGACGCCGCGTGAAGCAGATACAGGCGCCTCCTGCTTCTGGTCATGGCCACATACAACAGCCGCTCCTCCTCCTTCATCACGGAGAGGTCGACGTGACCGAACAGCGTGAACGGTATTATCCCGTCCTCGCAGGCCGGGATGAACACGGTGTCAAATTCCAGCCCCTTCGCGGCGTGTATTGTCATGATCGCGACCGTTGAAGAGGCAAATTCCATATCATCGGCGCCATGACGGAGTTCCAGGGACCTCATAAAATCGCGATATTCCGCCCCGAAAGGGGCGGCAAGCGCGGCAAGCTTCCAGGCTTGCAGCTCCGGCACCCCCTCCCGCGACATCAAACTCCCGAGAATAGTCTCCGCCGGTTCACCGGAACGCTTCATCGCGCAGACCGGACAATCCGGTTTACCGGGGGCGGAATGACGGTTCACGCATTCCTTCATTATATTCAGGGGGCCGAGATAGGGCTCCTTCAGGTAAAACGGCCGGTTCTCCACAACCGTGTGGGGAATGCCGTGGTTTTCCATTGCCCTGACCAGCGGCTCGAACTGGAAGGAAGAACGGCACAGCACCGCGAAATCGGAAAATGCCGCGTCCTTCCGATCGGCGTCGCCGTCGCTTATACCGCTGTCCATTGAAAAGCTTCTTACTCCGCCCATAGATTTCTCAACTTCGGTCGCGATCCAGTCGGCCTCGCTCAGGTCGCTCTCAGTGGAGATTATTTGTATCCTGAGGTCAGACGGGACTCCGGTAAAATCGGAGTCCGTGCCGAGGACCTGCTTCGCCGAACGGAGCATGATGTCGGGACACCGGAAGCTTTGTCCCAGGGAGACTGTCACCGCTTCAGGGTAGATGGCGGCCAGGTCATACATAAAGCGGGCGCCGGCGCCGCGGAAGCCGTATATCGACTGGTCGGGATCTCCTATGACAAAAAGACCCGGGGAGGAGGGTCCCGCAAGGGCCCGCACGAGCCTGTACTGCATCGGGTTCATGTCCTGCGCCTCGTCCACCAGTATCCAGGGATACCGGGACCGGTATTCCGCCGCGGCTGCGGCGTCGCCCTCCAGGAGCATTACCGGCAGGGCGATGAGGTCGTCAAGATCAAAGGCGTCCGCGCTCCTGAGACGCGCATCGTAACGGTCCATCAGGTCGACTGTATCGGTGCCCGGATCGATCCCGTTTTTTACGGCGGAGACAATCGCCCCCGCTTTTGCCGATTCCGGGCCGGTGCCGGTTATTGTTTCGAGTAACAATGTACGGTCCTCCTCGCCTGCTATGAAAAATCCCGCAGACCTCCCGAAATAGAGGTGGCGCTCCGCCAGCATCGACAGCCCGAACTGATGCATCGTGACGGCAGTGACCCTGCTCCCTTCTCCCCGTCCGAGCCGCAGCCTCAGCTCGCCGGCTGCCTTGTTGGAAAAGGCGAGCGCCAGTATCGACGAAGGGTTCGCGCCCATGCTTCTGATGAGATGCTCCACCCTCCCGGTCAGCACCGCGGTCTTGCCGGACCCCGGGCCTGCGATGACGAAACAGGGTCCCCGTCCGTGCTCAACCGCCCGCTGCTGATCGGCGGTGAACACATCCGGCGTTTTGACCGAAGCTGCGGTGCTCTCCCCGGGCCGCGCGATATCACCCTTCTTTTCACTCCGGATCAGCAGTTTCCTGAATTCCGAAACATCCAGGCGAAGTGTGCGTATTCCCGCCGGGGCTGGTCCCCGCACGCAGCTGTTCTCTTGGAAGAGCGAGGCTCCATTGTCGTCCGGCGCGCCCGCCGCTCCGAAGACGCGAATTTTTCCGAATTCGCCGTCATACCCTTCCAGCAACTCAACCTCGCCGCAACGGAGCCTCCGTATCCCCTCGGCAAAACGTACGTCCGCTTCGGCCGCCAGATCCTTCAGATCCGCTTTTAAAAGTATATGGAACTCGGAGCCGATCCGCCTGATGAGCCGGTGATACATCGCAACCGCTTTTTTCGATGATGCGCTCTTCTGCCCGAGCATTTCGGCGATGATGTCGGGCAGCGGGGTGATTGAACGGTATTCGCCGCAGTTTCCGGTTTTGTCGGCGAGTTCGGCAACGCGGTGCATCACCCCCCTGGTTACCTCCCTGCCGCACTCTGGACAGACGCCGCCGTTCCGCGCCGTCTCCACCGGATTCCAGCGGACGCCGCATTTCCTGTGTCCGTCATAATGATATTTCCCCTCTTCCGGGAAAAATTCAATTGTACCGGCGAGGCCGCCCCCCCCTTTCAGCGCGCCGTACAGGTCGTCGTAGCTCATCCGGCAGGTGAAGACAGTGGCCTCGCGGCCGAGCTTTTCAGGGGAATGAGCGTCTGAATTTGACACCAGGGAAAACCGGTCCAGAAAAGAACAGGTGCGGTTCATCGGAGGATCACTTGAAAGCCCGGTCTCCACCGCGAACAATTCCGGCGTGAGGTCTTCAAAACATTCCTCGATGCTGTCGAACCCGGATTTCGAACCGAGCACGGAAAACCATGGCGTCCATATATGTGCCGGAACGAGAAAGGACTTTTCTCCCGATTCGAGCACCATTGAAAAAAGGTCTTTCACGTCGAGGCCGAGGATGGGCCTTCCGTCAGAGCGTATATTGCCGATCCTGTCGAGCCTGCGCTGCACAGACATGAGGCTGTCGAAATCGGGAAACACGCAGACGCTGTGGACTTTACGAACGCGACCGTTTCTTTTGAAGATGGTGCTCAGCTCTCCCGTAAGAATAAAACGCACGTCCGGGGGGATCGATTCGTGCGAGAGCTCTCTGGATTCCCTGAGCCTGTAGTCTTTCTTCAGACGGAAAAGCCCCCCATCCGCCGGCTCAAGTTTCTCTTTCAGTTCGGCGAGCCATCCCGGATGGATGCAGTCTCCGGTACCGAGGAGGTGTATACCCTTGATTCTGGACCAGTACTCGAGGTGCTCGGGAACGAGATTTTTGCTCGTTGCCACCGAATGGTGTGAGTGGATATGAAGGTCAGCTATGAATTCCATGCATTCCCCGCGCGATAACGGCACCGGTATTCCACGTCATCGTATCCTTTCACTTGCTCTTTTACCGTGCCGGCTCCCGCAGAAAGTAACCGTCCTTCAGGCACAGCGCGTCAAAGGCGCCGTTCCTCCAGACGAAGTCGTATATCTCGCCCCGCTCCGATTGTTCCGGGTAAATATAGACAAAAGTATGCCGCGATGTGGCCTGGATGACGTACCTCTGGCCGCCTTTCGATTTCATCGCGACAAGCTGCAGCCCGCCGGGATGACCGATGTCGATTGATGACCCGTCGAGCGGGTTCACGAACCGCCCGGTGTAACGGTTCATCTCTTCAGCGGGCGGAAGCGTTATTTGAAACTTTGTCGGCTGGAACCCGTCGGACACCAGCAGATCGGAGATTCTCAGCATCTTCCCCTTGAGGGTGTTGTAAAACCTGTAGTATTCCTCTTTTTCATACACCGGCGGATTGCTGATGAAAAGGTAGCCGGCCCCCTGTTCGGGAAAGATCTGCATGAAGCCGCCTGCGCCGTTCATGTGTGCCGCGTGATGGTATGACACTATCTTTCCGCGTATCTTCCATATCCTGAAAGCGATCCCCCGGTATTCGCTGAATTCGGCCGGCGGCTCACTGTAGGTCTCACGGAACAGGAGCGCGAAGGTTTTTTCGTCCAGGATCCTCCTGTTTTTAAACCTTCCTTTATTGAGGTACATGGATATGTAATTCGCGAGATCGGCGGCGGAACAGCGTATTCCGGCGGAACCGGCGATGTCTTCCGGTGTCTCGCTCTGCGTCATTTCAAGAGGGACCAGTATGTTCCTTGTTATGTACTCGCTCAGCGGTGTCCCTGTCACCGCCGGAATGAGAAGACCCAGAATGTTGTACGCCTGGTTTGAGTAATGGAAACGCAGTCCTGCCGGAAACCTCTGCTCCGGAATCGGCAAATTCGGGTGGACCGAGCGGTTCACCGCCCCGGTCCCGTCCACAAGTCCGGCGGTATGAGTGAGTATGTGCAATATGGTGACGGGCGGCGAACCGAGTGTGTCGTTTTCAAGCCTGATGGGGAGATAGGTGGCGATGGGATCGTCCAGCGAGATCAGCCCTCTTTCAAAAAGCTGCAATACCGCAAGGGCGATGAATGTTTTTGTGATGGACGCCATTTCAAAAAGACGCTCGGGCCTTCCGTGCGTCACCTTTTCGTACAGGAGGTCGCCTTCATCGAAGATAAGGACCGCCGCCGAAGGGACCAGGGAATTGCCGGTATTTACCGCCAGCCACTGTTCAAGCTCATCCATCCGCTTCACCAGGTCGTCGCGGATTTTTTTTTCGCGTTCGATCAGCGCTTTCTGCTTCGGGGTGAATTCCGACTCCCGTAACGACGTGGGGAATGAGTATTGAAAGAAAAAAATAACGATACACGCGAGTGCAATCTGGCTGATTTTTAATCTCATTATCCGTAACCGTCCATGAGCCGGTATAAAATATACCAGCCGGCGGAATAAGAATCAATTAAAAAAAAATACATAAACGGAATATGAGGTCATATTCATTAAGGGAGGATTGAAACGCATGAGTGTGGCAGCCTTTTCGCGGGAAGGGAACTCCCGGGAAAACGAATTGCACTATTATTGTGACGGTTATTGTGCCCGGTAATACCCGCTCTGAAGCGAGAGTCCGACGACACTGCTGTCTCTCCAGACAAAATCGTGTATTCCCCTCCCGTCGGACCGTGTGAACCGGTTGGACGTAAAGCTTCTGAGCGGCACCGACACGCCGTTGCGGACGCTGAAGAGGGTCCCCTGCCTGTAGGTTATCTGTATGCGCTCACCGGTTATCTCGTTTTGATAGCTTCCGGCATACCGCTGAAGCTCCTGCGGGTTGTGCGACGGCCATTGGGAACAAAGCCCCCTGTCCTCGGTGATATTTCGAAGGAGCCCTCTGAGGGCGCCGGTCAGACCCTGCCGCCACCTCATGAAGGAATCCGAAAGGTGATGCGGAGGATTGCAGAGATACATCATCGCCACGCCCTTTCGGGGAAAAACCTGGATGCAGGACGCCTCGTTAAACCAGCGGCCAGCCTTGTAGTAGCTGTCAATGACGCCACCGACGGTGATTACTTCCCAGCTCAGGGAATAATAGTAGTCCACCCGCGACGGCGGGAGCTCGACGGACTGCTGAAGCATTTCTGCGTAGGAACCGGGGGTGAGGAACGCCGAACCCCGGTACACGCCGCCGTTGACGAGCATCACCGTGTACTTCGCCAGGTCCCTGAGCGTGGTGCGCAGACCGCCGGTACCGTTGGAAAACGCGGCGGTGCTCGCGGTCATATTGAGTGGCTCCAGCACCTTTTCCCTCATCAGGTCGCCGTACGGCCTTCCTGCCGCCGCCTCGATCAGGTGCATGAGTATGACATACCCCTCGTTGTTGTATGAATAGGAAAATCCCGCGGGGTGGGCCTGGCGGGGAAAACCTATCCTTCCCCCCCCGGGAAGCGGCGCCGATATCATGGGGCCGTAGGAAGGCATCCCTGACGTATGCGCCAGAAGATGGCGAATCGTCACCGGAACTGAATTAAGATCATGCCGCTCTATCACCACACCCGGAAGGTAGCGGCTTACCGGATCGTCCAGGGACAGAAGCCCCTCCTGCGCGAGTCTCAGTACGAGCACCGCGGTGAAAGTTTTCGAGAGGGAGGCGATGCCGAACGGCGTGTCCAGGTCCGCGTTCACACCGTGATGGAAGACGAGCCGGTCCCCCATCACCACTCCGGCGACAACCGAGCTCGCGATTGAAGGATTGAACGCCGAATCGAGCCACGCGGAAAACGACCCGCCGAACCGTTCCGCCCTTGAAAAGGCGGCGTCGTCGATCGGCGATACCCGGCCTGTTATTTGCTGTATGGTTATCTGCGACGCGGACGCTTCATCGCTGTGCGAATAGAATAATATCGCCGGAACTGAAATAAGCATGGCAATAACGACGATCATAGCGGCGATCTTTGCCGTTTTTTTCATGATAGTGACAACCTGATAAAATGGTATATATGAGGATTTAGGTCCTCATAATTTGCGGCTGCAAATTGTCAATGCAAAAACGTGCATCACCAGGTAATAAAAACCTGTTCCATTCACTATATCGGCACAATCACAGCCGTTACTTTATTGAGCCGCCCCGTTCTTTGTATTAATTAAAGGAAGAAAGCTTGACAGACAGTGATCTCCGGAACACATAATGATGTTTCTACTTAATAAATCATCCATGAAAAGGTTTACAAAAATAATTCTGCCGTTCTTTATCACTCTATGGGGATGGACGCTGTCTGCCGAACAGGAATGGACCGTCTTGGACAGAGGCCACTATCTGGACAGGCAGAGACTGTTTCATTTATCAGAGGCCGTTACCGGCGCCGTAGTCTTTTTAGGAGACAGCCTTATGGAGAGATGCGACTGGTGCCGTCTGTTTGAAAGAAGGGATATTCTGAACCGGGGCATCGACGGCGATACGACAGCGGGCGTCCTCAACCGTCTCCCCCATATTATGGCGCTCAGGCCTGCATCGCTCTTCCTATATATAGGTATCAATGATCTTCAGATGGGGGTGTCAGAAGAAACCGCTTCAAATCGCTACCTTTCCATAGTGCGGATTTTAAGGGAAAAGCTTCCGGGTACGCGGCTCCATATAATGGGCCTGTCTCCCAGCGGCAAGGCATCCCTGAACGAAAAAATCAGAAGATACAATACGATGCTCCGGGATGGCGCGGCGTCAGCGGAAGTTCCCTTTATCGACCTGTATGGACCGCTTTCCGACCATGCCGGCGTATTGCAAAAAAAATACGCTATCGACGGCATCCATCTCACCGGGGCCGGTTATGCCGTGTGGAAGCGTGAATTGTCGGCATATCTGGAACGGTAGCGCCCCGCCGATGGCGCATCAATATTTTCCTTGACATTCATGCCGGTGTAAAGCCTATGTCGAGACTGCACGCGCCCGTAGCTCAGCTGGATAGAGCGCCGGACTTCGAATCCGTAGATCGCAGGTTCGACTCCTGCCGGGCGTACATGACCCCTGAATTTTTCAGGGGTCTATTTTTATGGATTCCAAAATGATTCGTTTGTAATACATGAATCAATCAATAAGAAAAATCAAGGGACGAATTTCCCCTTCTTTCCAAACACCAAAAAAGGCGCGGGATTGATCGATCCCCCCCCGATCCCCATGTATCCCATGCCCAGAAAAAGATCGGGGTTGATCATCCGGAGCTCATCGTGCATCGACCGAACCACTCCGCCGTTATGGGGACGGTAATCCAGATGGAAAGAAGGACGATCGTCGATCGTCGACGGTCCGATAAAGGTATCCATCTTCCTGGTCCTGCTGATATTCCCGTTTTTGTTGAAAATATTGTATCCTCTGCCGCGATCTGCCCGTTCCGGCAGGAAGGCTTTTCCCTCCCATCTTCCCGGACCGAAAAAATGGTGGGTGAATAAATCGACGCTGAAGGCCTGTATCCCCACGGGAAGCGTTTTCGCCTGATATTCACCGTTAAGCATGGCAAAATCCGGCGCCGGCGCCGCGTAAAAGAGCTGCATCATTTCCCGTTTCGAAAGTTTTTCAACGTCCGCCGCCGATGCCGAAGACGCCTTCACGCCCAGGATTTCATCAACCGTTCCGCCCCGGTACGCCCCCCCTTTCTGGAGGACGTTTACCAGAGTAACCGTCAGCTGTATGACTATGAGAGCGCCGAAAACCGCGGCGACTGTCATGACGATATTCATTTTCCCCTCCCCTTTCGGACTGTTTTTTTCGGCGGAACCGCGCTCATCGCCCGCTCCGCCAGCGCGCAAATCGTCAGGCTGGGATTGACGCCGATATTCGCGGAAATCGACGACCCGTCGGCCACAAAGAGCCCCGGATAACCGAACACCTGATGGTCCGTTCCGATCACGCCGTCTCCGGCCGATGTTCCCATGTGGCACCCCCCAAGTATATGTGCCGTCACCGACATGTTCCCGATGCTTTCGATGGTGTTGTTGAGCGGGTGACCGCCGTTTGCCTCTGCAAATGCCGCCGCTGCCCGGTTCGCCACAGAAAGATTTGTGGGGGCCTCCTTCCCTTTTATTCTTACTGATTTAAGGCGCCTTTTCAGAAAGAGGAAAAGGGCGCTCCGTCCGTATTTGTAGGCTATCCTGTTGTCCAGGTGCTGCATCACCGTGAGGACGCTGATCCGCTTGTGCCAGTTTTTGGCGAAAAGTATCCTGAAAAAAGTGATGGGATGAAAAATGATACGGGCGATTGAGAGAAGAGTCCTCAACAGAGGCCTGTCGTTGTCCACCAGCGGCCCGAAGTACATTCTCATAAAGGAGTATCCCCGGGGAAAGCGGTTCTGGGTGATATGCGTGTGCGCGTCAGGATAAAAATGGGACGAGATGGTGGATCCCCTGGAAAGATCCAGGTTCCTGTCCGGTGACATTATGCCGACGATGGCCTCGCTGTTGGTCCTGACGACCTTGCCGAGCTCACGGGAAACTGAGGGGAGAGTTTTCGTCACATCCCTGCACCGGAACAGTAGCTCCAGCGTCCCGAGTACCCCCGCTGCCAGGACCACCCCTTTCGCCGCCCTCAGGGGGGCGTATTTTTTCCTTATGCTGAAAGGGTCCCTCAGGTCTATTGAATACCCGCCTTCCTTTACGGGCGTAATGCTGACCGCTTTTCTTTCAGGAAGTATGACCGCGCCCGCTTTCTGGGCGAAAAAGAGATAATTCTTGTCCAGAGTGTTTTTCGATCCATGGGCGCACCCGGTGAGGCACTCGCCGCAGAGATAACAGCCCGTTCTGGCAGGCCCGTTCCCTCCGAAATAGGGGTCCCTGTGCAGCACTTCGCTCTCGCCGAAGTAAATGCCGTTGGGTGTGGGCCCGAAGGTTTTTTCCGCCCCCATGGCAACGGAGGTGTTTTTCAGGTACCGGTCCATTTCGCCTATGCACGGATTGTCGGTCACGCCGAGCATCCTCGACGCCGTGTCGTAGTGTCCCCGCAGTTCCTTCTTCCAGTTCACTCCCAGACCGCTCCAGGAAATGTCGTTGTAAAAGTCGTCCCTGGGACGTATGAGCACCGCCGCGTATACGAGGCTTCCCCCTCCCACGCCGACGCCGCCCACAATTCCTATATGCCTGTATATCGGCTGCATGAAGAACCCCTTCATCCCGAGGCTGGGCGACCACAGAAGCCTGGAAAGACTCGTCGAGGCCTCCTCCATGTCTGAGGGGGATATCTGCCTCCCCTGCTCCACCACCGCGATACTGTACCCTTTTTCGGCGAGCCTCAGCGCCGACACGCTTCCGCCGAATCCGCTTCCGATGATCACGTAGTCATAGACCATTGCCCGCACCTCTCTATTTTTTTTCAGGATTCCCGTCTTTCTCCCCCTCAAGAATGTCGCCCAGATGAATGGCAGTAAAGAGAAACGCCTCTGTTTCCGCGTCGGAAAAAGTGGAGATATTCCTCATGATACGGGCGTACGTATGGTCTTCCACCTTTTTGACTATGGCCCGTCCCTGGGAGAGAAGGCTTACCAGAATGCTCCTCCTGTCCTTCCCGTCCCTTTTTTTCGCGACCAGACCCCTTTTCTGCATTCGGCTTACTATGCGCGATGCCGTGCTCACAGGAATTCTCAACTCATCGACGATATCCCCGATAGACAAATGCCTGCCCCTTCTGAGAAACTGAAGGATATATATCTCTTCATAAGTGAGGCCGAAGGCCTCAATTTTATAGCGCTCCAACCGGTATACCGCCCTGAGGGCGTTGAACAGAATCTGGTCCAGTTCTGACCTCAAAACGCCTGACAGCCCGGCTCGTACGTTCTTCATTTCAGATTTTTCCATGACTCCAATAAACACATATTTATTTCCAGAATGCAACTATTTTTTTAAGCTTTTCAGGATTCAGTAAAATTCCCCGTGAGGTTATCTGCTTGACCTTGCCGTGATCTTGGAATCAACTGTTCATGCCGCCATATCACCGGGGAGATCTTATAATCATGGCCGGAAAGGAACCAGAAAGAAGAGTTATCCTGAAAAAGGGGAAGGCAACGCCTTTCCTGTACCGTCATCCCTGGGTTTTTTCCGGGGCGATCGCGGACGTTGAAACTGACACCGCCGATGGCGATATCGTCTCCCTGTGCGGCAGCGGCGGCGATTTCATCGCCTGGGGCTATTATAACTCAAGAAGCCAGATTCGCGTCCGCCTCCTCTCCTGGAACAGGGACGTCCTGCCCGACGACGGCTTTATCGGTGCCATGATAGGCCGGGCAATTCGACTCAGGCGGGACATCCTGCGACTCGACTCTGAAGGCGACTCATACAGGCTCATCCACAGCGAAGGCGACGGCATTCCCGGCCTCACCGTCGACCGGTACGGTTCCTGGCTGGTGGCGCAGATTCACAGCCTGGCCCTCCTGCGCCGCACCGGGCCGGTCATCCGGGCGCTGGAAGAAGTTTCCGGCATCGAGGGGATACTGCTGAAAAACGACGCCGACATCTGTAAAAAAGAAGGGATCGACGTCACCTGGGCCTGTCTTCGCGGGAAGGAACCGGACGGCCCTGCCAGAATCCAGGTGCGAGGCCTACGCTACGATGTGGCGATTCAGTCCGGGCAGAAAACGGGGTTTTATCTCGATCAGAGGGAGAACAGGACCGCGGTGTCCTCATACTGCGGCGGCAAGAGTGTGCTGGACCTCTGCTGCTATACAGGCGCCTTCTCCATGCACGCGGCGAAATCCGGCGCAGTGTCCGTCACCGGTGTCGACGTTTCAGCGGACGCGCTGTCGGCGGCCGAATCGAACGCGTCTCTCAACGGGATCGGAAGCATTCGTTTCGTAAAGGAGGAGGCGTTCAAATTCCTGGAAGAGTGTGCACCGGAGAGGAAGTATCAGGTAATCATTCTTGATCCGCCGAAGTTCGCACCATCCCGCGGTGGCGTGGAAAACGCGTTAAGCGGATATAGCCGGCTCAACTGCCTCGCGCTGAAGGCGATCGCACCGGACGGCGTACTGGCGACCTGCAGCTGTTCCGGCAGGGTCTCCATGGAACAGTTTACCGGAGCCCTTCTCGAAGCGTCAAAGCAGAGCGGAAGGACGGTGCAGATACTGGAAACCAGAACCCAGCCGCAGGACCACCCGGTTTCCGTCTTCTGCCCGGAAACCGGATACCTGAAATGCCTTATCTGCAGGGTGGTGTGATATTTTCGGCGCCCCCCAAGTGACGTCAATCCGTTAAAACGCGACTTCCCCCTTCACCATAAAATTGCTCGCCGGATGGGGATTCCGGTACCCGTACGCGCGCCTTCCGACGTCGTACATGTAGCGTTCGTAGTATGCCAGAATCCTCAAGTGGGCGTTAAAGGCCCACCCGATACCTGCCGCGAACATCCGGGTCCTCCTTCGCACATCGCTGTTGGCCGCCTGACCGGCGTTCTCATACCCCTGCGAAAGCCGTCCATGCAGGAGGACCGGCAGCGTGGGCACTACGGCGCCCATGTTCATCATCAGATACCATTCAAACAGGCTGTAGGACTTTCGTACCGTGGGAGGCCTCGTGCCGAAAAGACTGCTCTGCCGGTCATTGTCCCAGAACATCCAGTAAAAGGCGCCCACCCGGATTAGGGCGGTTTTCACGGCAACCCCGAATCCGCAGTACCCCTTGTCGCTAATGTCGGAACCGAAATTGTCCTGTTTGGCCCTGTATTCCTCCCATCGGGTGCTCCCGACAAGAAACAACTCCGGCACCGGATTGATGACGATCATGCCGTAATAGGCCAAGCCGTCGTAATCCGAAAGGCCTCCGGCGTTCTTTTTGAATCCCTCGCCGTTTACCACCGCACCGGTGAGGGTGATCATGTCGGCAAAGATGAATGAGAGCCGCACACCGTAATCCGCTGACGATTCCATTGAAAACCCGTTCAGCATGTTTGCAGATTTGTCGAGAAGGCTCTGATATATCCAGCGGGTGTCGCTGATATCGTAGATAAGCCCCAGCATCGGCGTACTCACGAGCCCCCCCTGCAGGTTCACTCCGAGAAAATCAAAAAATACGTCCCTATACTGGAAAAACGCATATTTCAGGTACAGGGTCGGTGCCGACCCGCTCGTGTTGTCCACATCCGTGGTGACCCGCATGCTCAGGGTCTCGGAAAAATCTTTGGCCCTGCCCCGAAAAAGGGGACACGAAGTTAAGCGTATAATACGATACTATGCTTAACGAGGTTACCAATGAGTGAAAGAAGGAGATTTGACAGGCAGTTTAAGGTTGATGCGGTACACATGTTGGAAAGC
>JBGSQT010000024.1:0-20367 GCA_041737965.1 Spirochaetota bacterium
GCGCCGCGGATGATGTCAATGAGTTTCATGAAGCCTCCTATTTGCCCAGGGAGAATTTCACCGCCTCGCCTTCCACCCTCACCGTGGTGGTGCTGAAGAAAAGGTACCACCGGTAGGTCTCGTAACACCTGACGCCGACGAGCGCGTCCGCGTCTTTCTTCCTCACCGCCTCGTCGATGGCCCCGGCGATGTCGGGCCTTCCTATCATCCAGAGCCCGAGCACGGACCATGCCGAGGAGGAGCCGTCCGTCTGTCCCAGCTTCTGGAGGGCGGTCTTTTCCTGTATGTGGGTGGTGGACGGCGTCAGGCACACCGGGGCGGTGATGCAGGACGATCCGGAAAGAATGACCGCCGCAACTGACGCATGGAGGGTGAACAGTTTGAATGCTTTCATGCGAATCTCCTTGAAATCAGAATTTTATTTCGACGCCGAAATTCGGGATCCAGGTCACCTCGTCGGTATTGGGGCGCCTCAGGTCCGGGTTCCCGGGTCCGTAGGGAAACCGGTAATCCCAGCTGTACACGTTGCGCGGGCTGTAGAAAAATCCGGTGACATTGATGAAATCGACGTACCAGCTCACGTATCCCCACGAGTAATCCACCCGGTAACTGTAGCGTAAATCAAGCTGCTGGTTGTCCTCAAAGCGGCCGTTGTTCGTTTTTCCGTACACCGGCACAAAGCGGTGAAAACCCGGGTTCGCCGTCGCGTAATCGAGGTCCTCCGTTGAGCCCACGATCTTCGTGTAGGGCCTGCCGGAAAAATACTGCAGTTTCGCGCTCCAGGTGTGGCGGCCCCTCGCACTCGGGGACCTGTAGGTAAACCCGGCCACCAGCTTCAGGTTGTGAATCTGTTCGTATTTAAACTTGATCCACCTGTCGCCGTAGGGGTCGCCGACAAGATTGCGCGAATCTCCGTAAAGACCGGCGGTGGTCGGAAGGTTCGACCTGAACCTGGAACGTGAATAGGTGTAGTTGATCCACCCGTACAGGCCGTTTTCGTCCTCCCGAAGATCCTTCTTTATCATTATTTCCGCGCCGTACATCCGAGCCCTGCCGGAGCTGAAGCCCTCGAGCGGGGTCCCGTCCGGCTCGTAGTGGTAGTACGCCTGGGCCAGGTCCCTGAAGGTGTTGTAAAAGCCCTCGAGCTTCACCGAGTAATCGCCAAGAATTCTCTGTTCCAAGCCGACGACCCTGTGGATGCCCCGTTCAGGTTTCAGCTCCCTTTTCACGCCGGCAACCTGGGGCATCTGGTTGAACAGATACGGATTGGTCTGGAAAAAATAGCTGTACTGGCCTCCGGCGACGGACAGGGTCGTGTCCGTGGGAAACTCGATGCTCGCCATGCCACGGGGGTCAACCGTGTAATCCCCTGTGAGGTCAAGATAATCGGCTCTGACCCCCGGTTCCAGGTTAAACCAGCCGAAGGTGAACTTCGCCTGCAGGTATCCCCCCGCCATCTGATTGAGGTTCCTTTCGTCAAGGGGGATTACCGCGAAGGCGTTGTCGTTCCCGGCATCGAAGCCCACCTGGCTGGTCCTGGAGAATATTGTTTTGCCCGAGGCGGTGAAATGATATAACGTATACTCCGCTCCGCCGGTCACCACCAGATGATCCTCCCACACTTCGGCCCTGAACATGTCCTTGAGACCGAAAATATAGGGCCTTGAATCGACGTGAATGTCCCTGAGCCACGTCGCGGCGCTGGTGTTCGGCACGTCGAAAAACGTGTAGTACTTCATGAGCGCGCCGTAGGCGATCACCCTGTTCCAGAACCGCTCACCCGGCTGCCAGGTATAGTAGAGCCCCTGGCTGTGGGACGACCAGTTCACCTTGAACCTGAACCCGACGAAAAGCGGATCGTCGCCGCTCGCAGGGTCCACCGCGTCCGCTTCATTGTCGTTGAACCTGAAATAATCGGAGCTTCCCATGAGAAGGAGCGTCAGGGAATGGGACCTGTTGAAGATGTATTTCACCTTGAACTGGTAGTCCCAGTACTCCGGCACCGTGGAGAGCTCCTTTCCGGTCACCACCTTGTATATCGGGGGGATCAGGAGCGAGAGATACCCGTACCTGCCGGAGGCGATGACGTACCCTGCGTTCTCGTATTCGCCATCGTCGCGGTGAATGTACGACGGCCGGGCAAAGAGTATGTCACCGCCGTCCTTTTTTCTGAGAATCGGCGCGTGAATCAGCGAGGCGGCGGAAATAAGCCCGAGGTCGCTGTATCCGCCGAACTCCTTGATGTCGTCGATCGTGTTGATGGCGATCAACGCGGCGTTCCCCGATCCGTATTTCGCCGGAAAGGCCGAGGAGTAGAGGTCGATCTCGCTCATGAGGTTGTTGTTTATGACCGAATGCACCCCGCCGAAGTGAACGGGATTGTATATCGGAATTTCGTCTATCAGATAACGGTTCCAGATGGGGTTCATGCCGCGGATCACCAGCGGCCCGAAAAGGCCGTTGGTGCGGATGACGCCCGGCATCGACGCCAGCGCGTTCACCGAGTCTCCAAGGGAGCCCGGCACCTCCTTCAGCTCCTTTACCGTCATGGTGTAGCGCGACACCTTCTGCAGGTCCCTGGTGCCGGTGATGGTGATTCCCCCTGTCCTGACCGCGAGGGGCTGCAGATAAAAATCCTTGATCGTGTCCTGTGGGACGCGCACGGTGAGTTTCGCGGGACGGAGACCGTCCGATGTCACCAGGACGGTGTATTCCCCCGGCTCCTTAATCGCCACCCTGTAGGCGCCGTCAGGGCCGGTGTAGGATTTCTTTCTCTCTTCAAGGACCGACACGGTGCCGAATCCCACCGGCCTTCTGGTGACGCTGTTGATGATTTTCCCGGAAAGGACCACTCCCTTACCCTGCTGGGCCAGGGCTGATTCCCCCAGAAAGGCCAGGGCCATGAATACGAGCACAATTTTACCGCATTTCATACACGCTACCTCTGATCGATCCGGTTCTCATCAAGGCTCCTCCGCCGGTTCCGCATATAGCATTGCGGAAACGCCTGCTCTTTGCCGGCGGACACCTGGTCCGGCAGGCGCGGACGGCGGTGCAAAACCTCTGATCCGGCCCTGGAATATACACACGGAAAGTGCGGAAAAAGCAAATGTTTTTCGGGCCGGAATTAAATTTGTCTCCGCCCATCCCCCGGGGAGCGATGCGTGCCCGCATCCTGCATGAAAAATACTTCTTGCCACCGCGCTTCAATGAGTATTCTGGAGCCATGAAACGATACAGCCCGGTATTCTACCGTCTCGCCGCGGCGAATTTCCTCTACTTTATGGGAAATTCCCTTTTCATCCTGTTCCCCGTGTACCTGAAAAATCTCGGCGCCGCGGAATCCTATATCGGGTTCATGAACGGCGCGGACAAAATATTCATCATCGCCGGCGCGGTGACCATCGGATCGATCATGCAGGGGCGCGACAGCGTCCGGCTTCTCCGGCTTGGATACGCGGTCAGCATCGCCGCCTTCGCGTCCTATACGGCCATCACGGAGCCGTCATGGCTGGTGCTCCCTATCCGCATGGTCCACGGAATCGGTTTTTCACTCTCGATGATCCTGGGCACCACGATAATCTTCGGCAGCGTCGACCTCGAGGACGCGGTCCAGGCGATCGGGATTTACGGGGTCACCGGGGCGGTCACCAACGCCCTCAGCCCCTTCCTTGGGGAGATGCTCCTTTCACACGGGGTCCCGCACCGCCTGATTTTTATCCTCTCGGCGGTCCTGTCCGCCGCGAGCCTTGCGCTCACCTTCCTCATCCATCCGGAAAAGGGCCCTGTCCAGGGCGCGTCGCCAGCGGCCGCCCGCGGGTCGCTCCGCCTTCTGGGGGACCCTAAATTCTTTCTTCTTTCAACGGCCACGCTGATCTTCGGCGGCATGTTCGGGGTGATCGTCACCTATCTCCCCAATTACGTCCGGTCGGTCACGGATTTCCGGTTTTCCTGGTTTTTCATCACCCACATCACGGTGCTCATCATTGTGAGGTTCACGTTTCTCGGGTCGATGAAGCGCCTCAAGGGCGGTCCGCTCATCATGGGGTGCTTCCTCACCGGCGCGGCGTCGTGCCTCCTCATGAACGCGGTCCGTTTTTTCCCCCTCTTCATTCTCACCGGGGCGCTTTACGGGATCACCCACGGCGTGCTCTATCCTGTCCTCAACACCATCACCGTAACCACTGTGGATGAGCGTGACCGGGGCGCCGCCAACGCGCTCTTCACCGCCTTTTTCAGCGGCGGCACCATGGTGTTCTCCTTCGCCCTGGGCCGCCTGATCGATTCGACCGGCTCCTATCTCTCGGCGTTCAACTTCACCGCCGGCGCGGCAGGCGCGGCAATCGCCATCATCGCCTTCATCACCTCCCGTTACGGGCCGCTCGCATCCGGTACCGGCGCCAGGACAGACACAGTCCCGGCGGCGGAAGAGTTTGAAATTTAATTCTGTTTAATGGTTGCAATCGGGACGGCTCCGTAATATATTCAGACAGACACTGACGGTTCCCGAAACAGCGGAGGTTGAAAAATGCCGTTCAGAATTAAGGAGCCGGGTTCCTTTTACACCCATTTCGCCGGGTTTGTCGCCGCGGCCGCGGCGTTCCCCTTTCTCCTGGCATTGTCTGCCGGGGACACGCCGATGCGCGTTACGCTTGCGCTCTACGGCGTGTCGGCGATGTTCCTGTTCTTTTCCAGCTCCCTCTACCATGCGCTGGAAAATGAAAAGAACGGAGGATCGATACTGCGAAAAATCGACCACATTGCGATCTATATAATGATCGCCGGCACCTACACTCCCTTCATATGGCGCTACCTTTCCGGCAGGTGGGCTCTGGGGTTACTGCTCACCCAGTGGTTGCTGGTGGCGACGGGGCTGGCGCTCACCTTTGTCTGGATCCGCGCGCCGCGGTGGATTTCCACAGTCTCCTACATTGCCATGGGGTGGGTTGCGCTGATCCCGGCTCCGATGTTCTACCGCGCCATGCCGGGCTTTCTACTGGTCATGCTCCTGGCAGGGGGTGTCTTCTACTCGGTTGGGGCGGTGATATACTTGGCGAAACGGCCGGACCCGGCGCCGGAGATATTCGGATACCACGAGATATTCCATCTGTTCGTTCTCGCCGGCGCGGCCACGCACTACGCCGCGGTGTTCCGCTACCTGACGTAGCCGCCCTCTTCAAGCATGCGCATTACCGCCAGGACGGAAAGCATCGTTTTCGGGATAAACGAGGGTATCACCGCGTATTCCTGGTCTTTGGCCCCGTCCGGCGTCCGCTCCGAGCAGTGGGCGTTCCCCCCGGCCGGGCCGAGCCCGTCAAGCACCGGCACCCGGTCCCACACATAATTGCCGTCGCTCAATCCCCCGCGGTTCTCCCGCTCGAGTGACCGGCCGAGCATGGCCGCGGCGCCGCTGTAATGCCGGAAGAGTTTTTCCGTTCCCGGGTTTTCCGGCCACGCTGGGCACCGCTGCACGAGCGTCGTCTTTATCGAAGCGCGGTACCGCCCGTCGGCGCTTGCGATCCCCGGTGCCTTCTCCAGCGCGGCGATCCGGGACGCCGCCTCATCCAGCACGGCAGGATCGTAGGCGCGCACCTCCGCCTCCAGCCAGGCGTTGTGCGGCACCCTGTTCAGCGGGCCGCCGCCGCCGATGCGCCCGATGTTGACGGTGAGGTCCCTGGAATAATCGGTGATGCCGTGGATGCCCAGCGCCGCGGAGGCCAGCTGGACGATGGCGTTCGCCCCGGAGGGATGGTCGACCCCGGAGTGCGCCCCTCTCCCTTCGGCCTCCACGAGATAGCTCATGCGCCCCTTCCGCGAGGTGACGGCGCGGAACGCCCCGTTTTCATCTTCGCCGCCCTCAAAGACCAGGCAGGCGGGGGAGTCATTCCCCAGCAGACGGGCGCAGAGCGCGCCGAAATCCGCGGATTCGGTCTCCTCGGACGCGTCGAGAAGGACGCGCCAGGTGACGGCGTCCGCCGCGTCCGGGGCCAGGGCGGTCATCGCGTCCATCATCATGTAGATCACCAGCGTCCCCCCTTTCACGTCCACGGTGCCGGGCCCGTACACCCTGTCGCCCGAGACCCTGAATCGGAAATCGTTCCGCTCCTCCTCCTCCGGCGGGAACACGGTATCGAGGTGCGACACAAGGCCGGCGGAAATTGCGGAATCACCCCTGAACAGATGGAGGTGCAGGCCGCATTCCGGATTCGCCGACTCCACCCGCTCGGCGGTAAAACCGAGTGACGAAAACATGCCGGCGGTGTAATCGCCCAGGCGGTCCACGCCGGCGGGGTTGCCGGTGTAGGAGTTGATGGCCACCATGTCCCGGAGCAGTGCGAAATACCGGTCCCACCGGGCGGAAAGGAATTCCTCGAGCCGCCGTATGAACGCGGGGTCTTTCAGGTACGGCATGTTCATCGCCCCGGCTCCGTGTCTTCGCGTATTGACCCTTCGAGCCTTTTCAGCTCACCCTCGGTCCTGAACATGAGGGCCATGGCGTATTCGGCGTGGGACCACATGAGCGGCATCGCGAAGGATATAACGTCCAGGCTCCTGTTTTCGGCGCACTTCCTTTCAATCTCGTCGTAGGAGTTCTTCATGTGGTTCAGCTCCTCAACGATGAGGTCGTAGGTGATGCCGGGAATCAGTATCCCCGGCGCGAACTCCTTGCCGAAATCGTTACCCGAGAGCCACTCGAGGCGCTTGAACTCGAAGAAACGCTCCGGCGTGGTGAGGTGCTCGCACAGGTACCCCTCCTTCGAGGAATACCTGTCCAGGAGGCCCATGATCACGTCACCCTTTTCCGAATTCCCGCCGTAATAGTAGTACTGCGCCAGCATCGAGGTGTACTGGAGCCAGGGGCCGTTGCCGGCGTGCACGTGGGTCTCCGGGTCCTCGATGAAGGGGAGGTAGCGCTGCAGCATGCCGAGGTCCGGGTCCCAGAGGGTCTGCTCGACAAACCGTATGGTATTGGCGAACGCTTCGCTGTCGGCAAAGTAGTCGGTGTCGCATCCGGTGCCGAAGAAGAAGGGGCTCATGAGGGTGATGTCCGGGCGGAGATCGATCTCGCCGTTGGGCTTCAGCCGCCTTACGTAACGGCCCGACATGGTGAAAATCCTGTTGATGGTCCCCTCGAAGCCGGCCTTCAGCTCCATGGCCCGGGCGAACCGGTCCGACACTCCGTATAAGGCCCCCACGCTCTCCATAAGCCGGAGCATCAGCAGGTACGAAAAGTTGACCCAGATCGAGTACCCCTCCTCGATGGCCGATTCGTGGATCGAGGTGGTGGAATAGTAGAGGTGTATCTCGTTCCTGTAATAGTCGGCCATGCTGTACTCGAAGCCCCGCGTGATCGCCTCAATCATCTGCCCGAGCTGCGGCACCGTCACCTTCCGGTGGAAGGCGGCGAGCAGGTACCGGCAGAGGATCGTGACGCCGTGCGCCACGTTGTCCTCCTGAATGTAGATGGACTTGTCGTCGCCGAGGACGCCGTACCGCTGCCCCCAGTGGCCGTCCGCCCGCTGGCACCTCATGATAAAACGGGCGATCTCGCCGAGAAGCCGGAAGGCGGTGTTGGAAGCCCGGAGCTTCGAGCGGATCACCTTGTACAGGAAACGGGACGCGCAGGCGCTGTCCCTCGGATAGACATAGGGATACCGCGAACCGGGCATGGTGGCCAGGAGCGCGCCCCCGTGCTCGGTGTCGATCACGCACTGCGATAGAATGTCCAGGTGCGTATTGATCCTCTTGTTCAGGTCCAGGAGCGTCCTGTTCACCGTGGCAAGGTAGGGGTTTTTCAGGACGTCCTCGCGGTTTTTTTTCCTCTCTTCGAATATGAGGCGGAGCTCCTTCATCATCGAGCCATCCTTCTGCACGATCCGAAGAAAGTCCTCCCTCGAAATCCTTGCCATATTCACGTTCCCGACGCACTCCACCGTCGCGTTTCTCGCCTCGTCGGCAATGAGGGCCATCTCCCCGAAGTACTGCCCCTCGGTGAGGATGGCGATCAGTTTCCGCTCTCCCCTCACGGTGCGGTACACGTCGACCCTCCCCTCGCGCAGGAGATAGAAGGCGTCGCCCCGGTCCCCCTCGCGGAACACGACGCCCCCCCCGGACATGGGGACCATGACGGCCGAACGGAGCACCTCGTCGAAGAGCCCGTCGCCCAGCCCGGTGAAGAGGGGGATTTTTCTGAGGTCGCCGCGGAGGTCCCGCTCGATGTAAAGCCGGTCCATAAGATCGCGGACCGAGGCGGCTCCCCCCATGAGTTTCCTCAGCACGTCGGGCCCCATGGACAGCGTCATCACGTCGGTCAGAGCGATTATTGAATTCTCCCTCGGTTCGGAGGAGAAGATGATCTCCTCGCCGAAGAACTCGCCTGTCGAGAGCCGGTGCAGTTCAAAACGCGGGTCGTGTTCGGTGGGAATCACGGCCCGCACCAGGCCGGCCAGGATGAGGTGAAATCGTTCATCGAACTTGCCGTGCCTGCAGATTATGGTTTCCCTGGGAAATTCCGAGACCATAAGGGAGGAGGCTGTCTCTTCAAGAAGGCCTTCCGGCACGCCGGAAAAAAATTCGAGGCTTTTCAGCATTCCGGGGGCGGTCAATCCGCTGAAATGCGGGATCGCCTTCAGGCTGGAGACGAGGTTTTCTACGCTGTAATTGTCCAATCCCATGGAGCACCGTCCTCGACGAGCGATATGCCGTTCTGGCGTGTCCTTTTAAATATACAGGCAGATGGGGTGACAATACAAGCAGATTTTTGAAAACCACGACTCAGATGCTGCGCGGGGAGGAGCATCAGGACCGGGTTACCCGGTAAATCACGAAAATACCGCCTTCATCGTAATGGAAGTAGAGCGATTTTCCGTCTACGGAAATCGACGGAGCTTCGGCGAACCCGGCCTGGCGCAGCAAGCCTGATACGGTCCCTGCGGCAAAATCTCCGAAAAAAGTATTCCTGCAATCACCCGGGTAATCGCGGGTGGACACGAAATAAAAACACCCGTGAAACCGGTCCCCCCAAAAAAAATATCTCAATGAAATATTTCCTTTTGACAGGCGAGCCGTTTTTTGACACTCTTTACACCGCGGCGGAGGTACGGAATATATTTTGGAGGCCGTTGTCGTCCTGATACCCGATCCGTATGCATGAAAAAAGTCCTCATATTCGGAGGGGGGAGTAATGACGAATTATCTGGCTCTTTGCGCATGGGCCTCGGCGGTATCGTACGTTGCGGCCGCGGCGTTTCACTTTTTCAGTAAACCCCGTACAGGCTATGTCTTCGTCGCGTGCGGGTTCGCGTTTAACGCTGCATTCCTGCTACAGAGAGGCTGGATCGCCGGCGTTTTCGTTCCCAACGGGCTCTTCGAGGGGGTGTTCCTCACGCCGTTGTTCATGGCGGCGGCACTTTTAATCATGAGGGCCGGAAATGAGGAGGATCTCTCGTTCATGTCCGCGGCAATCCTTCCGACTATCTTCGGCGCCTTCGCGCTTATATATCCCCAGGGCATAATCCCGCCCACGCCGAACAAGCTCACTGTATGGTCCAACATGTTCTTTATCACAGAATCCGCAGGTCATGCCTGCCTGTATATGGGCGGATGGTTTGCCCTGGAAAGCCTCGTCAAAAAAAACGGCTCCGAACGGCACGATTCACTTATCCTGTGGGGATTCATTCTCTTCAGCGTGTCCCAGGTCACCGGTGCGCTCTGGGCATTCTTCGGCTGGGGATCGGTGTTCCGTTGGGGATCCCGGCATCTGCAGTCGGCGGTGATCTGGTGCTATTTCGCCGCCTACCTCCATCTCAGGTACATGCCCCGATGGAACAGAACAAGACGGCTCGTCTTTGCAGCTGCGGGGATTCTCGTCACCGCAGGGTGCACTTTCGGTTCATATCTTAATGAGATGAAGTTCCCCAGGATAGGAGGCTGAGTCATGAAAAGAATGCTCGACGTTATTGGCGATCTGAGAATAGCCTTCTGGCTCCTCCTGGCGGCCTCTCTTGTAATGTGGATCGGATCATTGATCGCGGCTGGGAATTATCCGCTCATCGATTCCATGAACGGAGTTCGGGTGCAGGAGTGGCTTCTGGATAACGGAAGGGACAATATCGGCTCGGTCTGGTGGATACCGCTTCTGTTCCTTATATTCTTACTTCTCGGCATAAACACGCTGGCCTGTACCGCCAGGCGGATACTGGTCCTGCTACCGGCAAGGAAGGAAACGGCTCCAAAGGACTTCCTTGTCGCGATGTCCCCGTCGATCATCCATCTTCTGTTCATGTTCATGCTTTCGGGACACCTGCTCGGTTTCACCGCGGTGGAATACGAAAAGGCGCCCCTGGTCCCCGGTGAAAAAGTGACACTCCGGGGAGCCGGCACTTTCGACGTACTATCCGTCACGCACGAATTCTTTCCCGGGGACTCTCTTCTGCGGGACCGGATACGGCAGACCAGGGTGAAGATCGGATTTCCGCAAAACGGCGGTCATGCGGAAGGAACGCTCGAATTCATGCGGCCCCTATACCACGGCGGATACATCCTCCAGCTGGACATGGAACGGAAAAAAAAGGCCGAAATGGCGGTCATGAAAAAGGCGGACCCGGAGACCTGCAACAGGGCCGGCCATTTTCATTTCTCAGAGACAAAACAGGCCGTACCCCCCCGGCTCTATATTGCGGCCACCAGGGACCCCGGCCTGTACGTGCTGATCCCGGGATTTGCCGCGGTGATACTGCTCATGGGATGGTATTTTTATCAGACCGCACCGGGCGCCGGCAGGAAAACCGGGTGACAGGAAAACCCCCGGCGCCTCCGTTACCGGGAGTTCACCAGGCGACGCGGCGTTCCGCCCCGCCGGCCGTCTGTCAGGAAAGAATGTACCGATAAATGCCGAAAAAATGAAATATGCTCCCCGCCAGCACGAAGAGGTGCCATACTACATGGCTGAACCTGAGTTTTTTCAAGAGGTAGAACACCACCCCGACGCTGTAGCAGACGCCGCCGGCGAGCAGCCAGGGGAACAGTCCCTCCGGCAGGGCCGCCGCCAGGCTGTGATACCCGATCACAAAAAGCCAGCCCATGACAAGGTATATCGACGTCGACAGCACCTTGAATCGCCCCGCATAAAATATTTTCAGGACAGTCCCGGCAAGGGCCGTGGACCACTGCGCGATCAGGAGCGACCACCCCCATCGCCCCCCCACGTGCACCAGTACCGGCGTATACGTGCCGGCGATCAGAAAATAGATGCAGATATGGTCGAATATCTTGAACAGCTTTTTCAGGCGAACCGGCCAGAACGCGTGATAGAGGGTTGAAGACGCGTAGAGAAGTATCAGTGAGGATCCATAGATAAGCGCCGAAAGCAGACTGGCATCGGCCCCGGCCCTTGACGCGGCGATGATCATGACGATCAGGGCGGCGATGCTGAGCTGAAGCCCGATCCCGTGGGTGACGCTGTTCCCGATTTCTTCGATTGCCGTCTGATTGCTGAACTCGTTTTTCATTATTCCCGTTCCGTACATTGATAAAATTTCTGCATTGACTAATTAATGACGGGAATCCTCATAAAAAAGTTGCAATAAAACAGGGACAAAGCCTCTATCCCGAGACATGCGCATCAAACCTGAAATTTTCTATTGACAACATCAGCACCGATCAGATGAATGAACCCTTGAAGGAATTCGACCCAGGAGGACGCGGACAATGGAAAACTCGCTGAAAAACACGGACCCCGAGATATTCGACATCATTCAGGGTGAAAACCGAAGGCAGGAAGACAACCTGATAATGATCGCCTCGGAGAACTACGTGTCCAGGGCGGTCCTGGAGGCCTCGGCCAGCACCCTGACAAACAAATACGCCGAAGGATACCCCGGAAAGCGTTACTATAACGGCTGTGAATTCGCCGACGCCGCAGAGAGCTTCGCCATCGAGCGCATAAAAAAGCTCTTCGGCGCCGAGTATGCCAACGTGCAGCCCCACAGCGGAGCCCAGGCCAACATGGCCGTGCAGATGGCGGTACTGAAGCCGGGAGACACCTTCATGGGAATGGACCTGTCCCACGGCGGCCACCTCTCCCACGGGTCGCCGGTTAATTTTTCCGGCATCTATTTCAAGGTCGTCTCCTACGGGGTGACCAGGGACACCAAGCGCATCGACTACGACGCGATGCTGAAACTGGCGAAGGAGCATAAACCGAAACTCATAATCGCCGGCGCGTCCGCCTATCCCCGCATAATCGACTTCAACAGGTTCCGCGAGGCGGCCGACGCCGCGGGCGCGGTGCTCATGGTGGACATCGCCCATATCGCGGGGCTTGTCGCAGCGGGGGAGCACCCCTCGCCGGTGCCGGTGGCGGATTTCGTCACCATGACCACGCACAAGACCCTTAGGGGCCCCAGGGGCGGGGTGATCCTTGCGAAGGGAGATTACGAAAAGGTACTGAACAGCAGGACCTTCCCCGGAGTCCAGGGAGGCCCGCTGATGCACACAATCGCGGCAAAGGCCGTCGCCTTCGGGGAGGCGCTCTCGCCGGGGTTTAAAACCTACCAGAAAAACGTCGTGGCCAACGCGAAGACTCTGGCGGAGACCCTGATGTCGCGGGGTTTCGACGTTGTCTCCGGCGGCACCGACAATCACCTGATGCTGGTGGACCTCAGGAATAAAAACCTCACCGGCAGGGACGTCGCCGACAGGCTCGAGAAGGCCGGCATCGTGTGCAACAAAAACGGCGTGCCCTTCGACGACAAGCCCCCCGCGGTCACGAGCGGGATTCGCCTCGGAAGCCCGGCCCTCACCACCAGGGGGCTCGGCGTGGACGAATTCAAACAAATCGGGAATATCATCGCCGACCTTGCCGAAGGGATGACCGACGACGCGGTGCTCGCGAAAGCGAAGGGAGCGGTGGGGGAGCTCTGCCGCGCCCATCCCACGGACGCGCTGCGGCTTGTCTGACAGGGGGGAGAGCCGGGGGATTTCTCCGCTGAGGCCGCCATGGCGATAAACGCAAAACCCCTCATCTTCCTCTGCCTGATGGCGGCCGCGACCGCCCTGACGGACTGCGGCGGAAGGGTCTACGCTCCCGAGAGCCTGAGCCTCCGTTTTGCAGTCACCGGCAACACCGGCCCGGAATCCCCTTTTTCCGGCTTCAACGACCGCTTCCCCGATCTCATAAGGGCGATAAACACGGAAAACCCGGTGATAGCGATCCATACCGGCAACGCGGTCCACGGCGGCCACGACTGGATGGGGATCAACGAAAAGGACATGATCCGCCAGTACAAGATTTTCTGCGCCAAGGTCCGGGCGATACACGCGCCGCTGTACATTCTGCCGGGGGAGAGGGACCTCCATAACGGCTCCTCCCGCCTGTTCAGGCAATACACCGAAAGCGAGCCGGTCTATTCCTTCAATTACGGCGCCATCCACATCGCCATGGTCCCGCTGGTTGAAATCGAGGGGCTGGGGCTGGACGACCAGATCCGATGGCTTGACAGGGACCTGCGGGAAAACAGGCGCTCCCCGTCTGTTCTGCTGATCACCCACACTCCGCCCGTCAATCCGCAGGGGAACCGCCTCCCGGAAGACGCGGCGGCAAAGCTCCATTCGGTCCTTCTGAAATACCCGGTAAGGGGGGTGATCTCCGGCGGTGCCGGGAAACTCAGCGAAACGACAAAAGACGGGGTCCGCTACATCGTCGCCGGATGCGGCGGGTACGCCCCGGAGGACAGGTTTAAAAACCTCTGCCAGTTCTACATGGTCCGCCTCAACGGCAGCGAACTCCACATCGAATGCCGCAAACTGTGACCGCGGACACTCCCCCGTTTCAAAATTCAATTGACAGCGCCGCCGGTGAAAGTACACTATAATCCGGTCTGAAGGCCGATACAATCCATCCCGACAGAGGTCCGTCATGCCCGGAAAAATCAGCCTCGCGGAACTGCACGACTACATAAACGAGCTCATCAATATCGAATCCGACCTGGAAAGTTCCATAGACACCACCATGTGGATCAGCGACCCCCACGGCGCGGGCGAGCGGTTCGTGTCAATTCTCAAAGGAAGGTTCGGCCTCGTATGGAGGTCCGCCCAGGAGGCGCTCCCCAAGACCTTCTCCACGGAAAAACTGGATTACCTCGACAGGCTCATCCGCAAGGAGAAATACCTCCCATCGGAAAACTACAGGATGGAACGGCAGGACGTCATCTCCTCGCTGGTCAAGATCATCCGGTACAAGGTGGAAAACATCAAGGACTTCGACCAGATACGGCCCGGCATAAACAGGGACCTGAAAACCGTCATTGAAAACCTGATCCTCAATTTCCCGGTGCCGAATATCGTCTATGAGAACCACCTCATTTCAGACAAGGTGATCAGCTCGCTCTCAAAAATCGTGAAACAGGTCATACTGGGCCAGCTGGTGGTGCTGGGCGACGTGTTCGACAGGGGGGACGAGCCGGACAAGATACTCCGGATCCTTTCCAGCAAGGAGATCAAGCCCTACGTGAAGTTCGTGTGGGGCAACCACGACATCCTCTGGATGGGCGCGGCGGCGGGCAACAAATCCCTTATCGCAGAGGCGCTCAGGATAAGCACCAGGTACGACAACCTGGAATTTCTCGACAGGCTGGACATCGACATCACCGCGCTTAAAGAATTCGCCGGCAGGCTCTATCCGGACGCCATCACGGGAAATTTCAAGGCGAAGCTCGACATATCGAAAAAAATGGAAAAGACACTCGCCATGATCCAGTTCAAGCTCGAGGAGAAGGCCATCAAGTCCTTCCCGGAGCTGGAGATGGAACCGAGGCTCAACCTGGAGGGTCTGGCCGGCATGCTGAAAAGCGGCCGGCACGACGAGCTCACCGACACCCACTTCCCCACTCTCGACCTCGGCGATCCGGGCAGGCTCACCCCGGAGGAAGAGAGGGTGATCGACGACCTGGCGGACCAGTTCACCGGCAGCACAAAGATCAAGTCGCTCATGAAGTATCTTTTCGAGGAAGGGAAGCTCTATCACATCAACAATTTCATACTCAACATCCATGCGCTGATCCCGAGCACACACGACGGCCGCTTCGAAAAATTCCTCGGCAGAAAAGGGAAGGAACTGTTCGATTACCTCGAGGAACTCATCAAGACCGTCGGCCGCAATTACCTGGAGGGGAAACCTCAGGACGATTTTCACCTGGCTGTCATGTTTTACCTCTGGTGCGGGGCCCGATCCCCGTTCTTCGGGAAGCACGCCATGAAGACCTTCGAGCGCTACTTTTTCAAGGACAAGGCGACCCACAAGGAGGAGCTCCTTTACTGGGGCGAAAACATCAAAAAGCCGGAATTCATGGACCTGATAATGGAGGAGTTCGGCACCGAAAGGATCGTGTACGGACATACGCCGGTGAACATCATGAAGGGTGAAAGGATCGCCTCATCCGACGGCAGGGCGATCAACATCGACGGCGGCTTTTCCGAGGCCTACCTGGGCAGGGGCCACGCGCTGATAATGACGCCCTACAGGATTTTCGCCATAATCCTTCCCAGCCAGGAGGAGATTATCGAGTCAAAAACGGCCAGGGAGCCGGCCAAACTCATGTTCGAGGAGATCGATTATTTCGAGAACCCGAAAAAGATCAAGGACACTTTCCGCGGCAGCGAGCTTGCAAGAAGAAGGGACGAAATCCTTTCGATAATAGAATCCGGCCATGAATGAACGCGGCGCGGATTGCCGGATAATTCTTGACGCCGCCGCGGGCATGCTGTACATTCCCGTTTGCGGGGATTTGACTTCCCCTAAATAATTTCTGGAGGAGTGAGTATGAAAAAATCGGTATTGTTGCTGCTCTTACTGGGAACGGTGCTGGCCGTTCCGGCGGCAAGTTATGCCTGGGTTGATTTCGGCGCGTACGGAGGATACGCCTTCCCCGGGCGTATAGAGGAAACCGGCGTGACTTCAAGGCCCAGCGGCGGAGAGGCGGGAGCGTTCGGGCATTTCAGCGGCAGCGTCGTTCCGGCCATTCTCGATCTCGGGATCGGGGCTATTTATCAGAGGTCTTTTCAGAACTACAGCATCTCGAACATCAGGTTCAATTTCAACAGGGACATCATCGCGCTCAGCGGATACGCGGAACTGACACTCATTCCGGTAATCCATCCTTTTGTCCGCGGCAGCGTGAATATGTGGGACAATGTGAGCGGTAGCGATTATACCGATTCATCGTCGTATTTCAAAACATATTCCGTGGGCGGCGGCGCCTTCTTTACGATATTCCCGATGCTGTCGGTATTTGGAGAGTACCTCTATACCTTCGGCGAACAGGGAGGCTCCAGCATACGCGGGAGCGCGGTGCACGGAGGGGTCCGCGTCAAAATTTGACGCCCTGCAGCACAGTCAACGAGCATACCGCGGGCGGGGACCATCCAAGGATAGAACCTGCCCGCGCCCGTACGGGCCCCTTTCGAGGGGCCTTTCCATTGCGAAAGCCGGAACAGCGCCGCGGGCGGACGTTCCGGAAGCATTTTTCAAGTGAGAGTGGCCTTCATGAAACAGGACATTACGGTTACGGTGAAGTTTTTTTCCGGCATACACAGGGAGCTTTCCCTGGAGGGGTACGACCCGGGCCTGGGCCTCAGCCTGTCGGTAAAGGAGGGGACGAGGCTGAAAAGCGTGCTGAAGGGGTTGAAACTGCAAAAGCTTTCGTCCAACGCGTATTTCAGGAACGGCGAGAGGATCGGCCTCTGGACGAAACTCCGCCCAAACGACGAAATCTCATGCCTGCGGCCTTCAGGGGGGGGCTGAAAGGCCCGGTTATTTGATCATATCGAGATATCTTCTTAGCATCTCTACGACCGGACGGGCCTGCTCCTGGTTTTCGATCCTCAGGTCCACGTTTTTCTTTCCGAACTTCTGTTCGACCACAATCCCCGATCCGATGGCGGACGACAGCGCGCTCTGATACGATGGCAATGAAAGTGATTCCGGCAGAGCCACTTCGCCAAGATGGTACATCGCGGTGCCGTGCCTCCGTATTTCGTTCATCAGGTCCCTGCGCGTGGTCCTGACGGCGGAGTCGGATACCGCCCGGTACACGATCAGGTACGATTCGAGATATTCCTGCACGGCCCGGGCGAAGCTTTTCAGGTCATCCGTCTTGAGCAGAGTGATCACGCCTCCCTTCCTTGTTATGTATGATGAAGCCTCCAGGAACTCGAGAGTTTTTGCCAAGGCTCCGTCGATATCGTCCATCATTGACGTATACACGAATTCCGGGGTGTAGAACCGGTGCAATCTCGCGAAGGACTCCCTCAGATCTTCGGCACGCGCACTGTCATCAGAACGGCTTTCGAGCAGAGACAGCGAGACGAAAGAAAGCGGAAGCAGAAACTGGACTATGTTATTCTTGTAAATATTGATTCTTGCCCTCGATTCCTCTTCAACGATATAGAGCTCTTTCGGCAACTCCGCCGGAGCGCCGTCCTCCTGGTGCACCAGTTCCCTGACGATGTCGTCATTCTGATACGACGAAATCACGTACCGGATCGACGGGTCGATGTCGGATTTTTTGAGCGATTCGGTCATAAAAATGCCGCAGGCGGTGAAATATTCGCGGAGCTGTCCGGTCCTCTCCCTTATCTGGTCGAAGGTGAATCCCCTGGATGCAGACATCAGGATACCGGTGGTGACCAGCGAAAAGGGGGTCACCACAACAGTCTCGTTGATCTTCCTGGTAATGAAAATCCCGATGTCCATTGTGGGGTCTTCCTTGTCGGAATACTGCTGGCGAAGCGACTGAAAACTCACCGGCTCGCTGAACTTGAGGTACACGCTGCCGTATTTACGCCTGAGGAGCTTTCTGCTTTTGACGAAGGCGATCGTCGATTCGGCCTTTTTCTCCTTCCCCTTCACCTCGCCGAGATACGAGGTCTCCTCGAGTATCCTGTCATAGTTGATGGTAAGGGGGACAAACACCATGTCCTTGTTGTAGCCCTCATCGATCGATTCGATGAGGTATTTGAGGATCCCCATCTTGGGATACACTATCTTGCCGGTCCTGGACCTCCCCCCCTCTATGAAAAACTCTATGCTGTATCCCTCATTTATCAGCGTCTTCACGTACTGCCTGAACACGGTGCCGTAGAGCTTCAGCCCCTTGAACGAGCGCCTCATGAAGAACGCGCCTGAACGGCGGAAAATTTTTCCCATGGGAAAAAAAAGCAGATTGGAACCGGCCACTATATGGGGCGGGATTATCTTGTTCTGATAGCACATGCTGGAAAGGATCAGGTAATCCATGTGGCTCTTATGACTCGGCATGAAGATGAGGGGTCCGGCCTGTGACGCCTCGCGGATCATTTTAAAATCCTCGATATTGTACTGGAGCCCGTTGAAAATTTTCCGGAACAGGTACTGCACTGCTTTATTGAAATAATTGATGTAGAGGATCGAGAAATCCGCGGCGATCTCCCTGAAAT
The DNA here is from genome assembly GCA_041737965.1 of Spirochaetota bacterium. GTDB lineage: Bacteria > Spirochaetota > UBA4802 > UBA4802 > UBA5550 > JAFGJK01. Next base: position 18,475 of record JBGSQT010000024.1, read on the forward strand.
ACCCGTATGCTTTCCGCCTGAGCTTCTTCTCATCCGTCCGGTCCTCCTCAACGATCTGGCTGATCGTATCCAGGACGTTTTTATGATACAGCACCTTTTCCATCATCTCCTGGCGCGATTTGATCACCGGTCCGAGGATGCTCCTTTTCTCATAACTGAACGCTTCCAGCAGTTTGTTTCGCACCCTTCGCGCCACTTCGCGCATGTCCTCCCCCGGGGAATCCGCGAGTTCGTCCTTGAGATTCACCGGCGCCGACATGCGGATAAAGGCGGGCGTTACCGAGCGTACGGTGGTAAGCACCGCCGATATGATGTTCCTGTCCCCCGTCGCGCTCGGCGTCAGGAGCGCCTTTGTCCTTTCGGGGTTCCTGTTCCAGAACATGATCTGGGGAAGGACAAAGATGGGGGTTTCGATTCTTTTCTGTATCTCAAGCAGATACTGGATCGAATCCGCCTCGGTGTCGATAAAACGTCTCTTGAATTTTTTCCGGGACAGCAGGGAAAAGGTCAGCCCCTTGTTCTCGCGAATGGTCTGTTCTAAAAACTCCTGGTCCCCGATCGGCTCATGCTCGATTTTCTGAATAAGGAGGGTAAAAAACCTGTAGAGCCTCTTAAAGACGTTCGACACAATCTGCAGGCTGTAGAGCTCGAAATCCAGGGCAAGATGCGGGACCGGGAGATCGTGTTTCCTGAGAGTGTTCATCAGAATAAGGAGCGAGGTGACGGAATTCTGAAACGAAGCGTACACCACCCTCCCCTTTTGCGAACACTCATCGAGCGTGTGCAGGCTCTCTTCATCGAAATCCACCTTCATAAAGACAAGGTGAATGAGTTTTTCCATTAAATAATTGGTCCTGCGCTTTATCAATGACGCATTGATGTAGGCGGAAAGTGAAAACCGGAGATCATACATAATGTTAACCTAAATTATCTTCCCGTGCGATGATTTTAAAAAACTGGATTACGCCGACCATTTCGAGAAGCGAGAGGACCCGGGCCGTCGGGTTGATAAGCACAAGCGATACGCCTTCGTCGGAAAAACGGTCTTTCACCTTGATCAGATCCCCGAGACCGGAACTGTTAAGATAACTCTTATTCGTCAGATCCAGGGCTATTTCCTTCCGTTTACCGTCATAGAGCTTCAGCGTCTCGTCGATCAAATCGTCAACATCCTCGGAAACCAGCTTGCCGTCGCTGCCGTCTATCGCAACTATGAGAAAATCCTTGTAAAAACGATGTGCCAGTCCCATTTGACCCGCCTTTTATACCGTAGAATAAAAAAACCGGGAATTTCTGGTATCCGAACTGCAGTACCGGAACCCGGAGGTGAGATTATTTGATATCAGGACAGAATCTACAATAGCATCGATCTTGAAGCAAGTTTTTTTTCACCCCGCATACAGTACAAAAGAGGCCTTCAGTGCGTACCAAATGCCGCAATTTTGTATTTTTTATTAAAAAAATATAAAAAAATAGATTGAAAATTATTGTCTCATTGCACAAATAAGTTATTTTAATACACGCGTATTAAAATCATACATACAAAAATCATTGACTTTTGTATAATTGCAGGGTATTTTTTCCCGATCGGGATGTAGCGCAGCCAGGTAGCGCGCTGCGTTCGGGACGCAGAAGTCGGGAGTTCGAATCTCCCCATCCCGACATTTTTAAATACTCACAAATAGACCCTGATGGAGGGGGATTTCCCCCTTATGCACTAAAAAACCATGATGGCTCGAAAAATTCGATGTCAAAATCTTTGGCCCTGCCCCGAAAAAGGGGACACGAAGTTAAGCGTATAATACGATACTATGCTTAACGAGGTTACCAATGAGTGAAAGAAGGAGATTTGACAGGCAGTTTAAGGTTGATGCGGTACACATGTTGGAAAGC
>JBGSQT010000043.1:0-60680 GCA_041737965.1 Spirochaetota bacterium
CTGGTCCGGGCCGGGTCTCTTTCCTGGATCTCATCGTGCAGGGAGCGCTTCGACGTCATTCTTCTGGCGCTCACGCCCGTTCCGAGGAGGGAAATGAGCGGCCATGAACACGGCGGCGATCCGGCGGCGCTCATCCACGGCGCCCTGCGGCTCCTTGAAGGGGCGGGGGCGATGTATATCGTGACGAAAAATCGGGAGGAAAGTCCCGACCCGGAAACGCTGCGCGGATACTCCGTGGAGGATATAGGCGCGAAAATCCTCCCCTTCGACTTCGCCCGCTCGCCGAAAATTCTGGGATGCTGGAGGATCACAGCGGCCGGACCGGACGGCTCCGGCGGCGGCCGGTAGCGGCTGCGGTCAGCTCGCGGTGGACTCGAGCCGCTGGCGGTACATCTTCATCATGACGAGGTTTTTTCCGGCCAGCTCTTCCTGGTACCGGTAGGCCATCTCCGCCCCCATCGGGACCAGCATCGACTGCGACTGTTTTCTGCACCGCCTCACCAGCCGGTCGAACCGTTCTATGAGCGATTCAAGGCGCTCCCTCTCCGCGCCGGTCCGGTGCGACTCCAGGGGGCGCAGGGTCTCTATCTCCTCCGGCAGGACCGAATCGCCGAAATACTCCTTCATGTCGCCTTCAAGCGCCACCCGGTTCGCGTCGATCCGCCACAGCCTGAACCGGTTCCCCAGCCCCAGAATGTTGAAAAAGACGCTCACCGCCATGGCCAGCTGTACCAGACCGCTTACCGGAATGTAATCCATGAGGAGCGGCGCGTAGCGGTCCAGAATCTCGGGGCCCTGGTTGCCGAAATAATCCGACGCCGCGGGTGAAATCGTGAGCCCCGTCAGGTTGTCGGCGTTCCTGTTGTAGGCGACAAGACCCGGAAAAATGCCGCTCATCACGGTGAGCATCCCCATCACCTGGGAGCGCCTGGCCCTTCCGTTGCTCACCAGAAGGGTGTCCACCTGCAGCACCTGACGGTCCGACGGAGGTATGTTTTTCACCGGATCGTAAAATCCGATACGGATGAATCCGGAGCGGAGGAAGGGGAGCCTTCTGGCGATGCTCTCGCTCTGCCGGAACCCGGCGATCTGCATGCCGTCGTCGCACAGCGCTTTCTCTATGAAATCCGAATACTCGCTGATCACGAATATCCCCAGATCCAGCCCCCCGTTTTTCAGCAGGGCCAGCTGTTCGTCGGCCGTATGGTTGGAAAGGCGGACCTTCATGGACTTCAGGCGGGGAGTGTTGAATATGCTTTCCGCCAGGTACGCCGTGCCGCTCCCCCTGGGGCCGATTCCGATTCTCAGCCCTGCCATGTCGCCGATCGAGGTGACCGCTCCGGCGCGCGGTCCCAGAAAAAAAACCGTCTCCGGCATGGTAAGCCGGGCCACCAGCTCCATCTCCCTTGACCAGGGAAGCCCGTCCTGAACCAGCGCGAAGCTCCCCCGTCCGTGGTCCGCGGCCAGGCGCGCGATGTTGTCGATGGACCCGGCGGTGGAGATGTTCCGTATGCGGCCCCGCTCCCCGGCCGCCCGGGCCGCCGCTTTTTCCGCGGTCCTGAAATAATTTCCGGTCTTCACGCCGCTGTATATCCGCGCGTCCAGGTGCGACATGTCAGGAAATATCTCGATGAACTGAAACGCGGCCACAACCAGGACGGCGGCCGCCAGCGCGATCCCCGCGGGGAAATATCGGCTGTCGAATATTGATCCGCCCGTGCCGTCCCCCATTTTTCCGCGCCCCTTTTTCGTGTTCATGTCCGGTCCCCCTCTGTTCCCGCCGTATACGGCCGTGCCGGGCCCGACCGGCCCCGACGGCCGCCTCATTTCTACACTTTTTGGGAATTCACGTCAATTCATTTCGGCGGGGAATGGGGCGCATTCTTCTTCAGGCAGGCTTGCACACGCCCAGATAGTGGCCGCAGTGCGGGCAGGCCATGCGGCCGTGCACGTCGTGGTGCTGGAGCCCCTCCTGGAAGGCGCCGTAGGTGACGTCGAACCTCATGACCTGGAAGTTCATCATCACCCTGTTCACCTGAAAAAGGGCGTTTCCGCAGCGGGGACATTCGGGGGGCCTGAAGGTGACGCGGCCCCCCTGATCGATCTCTTTTTTTACATCCATTTCGTCGTATCTCCACATGATTCCGCCATTTCAACGCATGCAACCGGCCTCTGTCAAGCCGATAGCGCGCTTCCCGGTTTGCGCCCGTCAGGCGAAAAGTCCCAGGAGGATTTCCGCCGTTTCCGCAAGCGCCGCCTCGGTGACGGTGCGACCGGCCGTCAGGCCTGCGGCGCCGCTCTCCCGGGATTCCGCGGCGATGGCGGCCCGTACTTCAGGGAGCAGCCTCCCGGCAAGCGCGCCGATTTCGGCCCGTTCCCTTGACGCGGCGGCTTCATGCCGGAACCGCGCGAGGGCGCCGGCTGAAATTTCCACCCTGTCATCGGACACGCCCGCGCGGGGCATCATTCTTCGCGACGACGCCGGAACAGCGTCAGTGCCCTGGCCGTTATAGCGGCCTGATTGTTCCATTGGATGTGTATTGATTTTCATAATGTTCCCTCCGACTCGGTGTGACTGCGGCCAATTACCTGTATCGCCGCTGTCCATTAATAGTATCGGATGAAACATGGGTTTGCTATATATAAGTTTAGTACTTTTTCTAAAAAAATCTGCTCTCCCCGTCGAGGCCGGCGAAGAGGTGTTGTCAGAGATTTCGGCTCATCTCGTCGTAGAGTTGGCGCGCCAGACCGAGGTTCGAATTCCTTGATATCTGAAGCGCGTATTCGTCATAGAGCATGTCGGTGAAAACCTCCTCCGCGAAGCCGCCGTGGAGCCAGTCGCCCTTGTTGATTGTCTTCCGCATTTCCGAAAGCATTTTGGACACGAAAAGCGATTCCATCTCGATGCAGGTGTTCATGAGCCTCTGCCGCTGGTCTATCGCGCCTTCCCGGTGCTCCACTGTTTCAAGGGCGTTTCTGAGTGTGCCCCTGAAATCGGCTCCTCCCCTCACCCTTTCGGCCACCGCCTCCTCCCTGGATCGGGAAAAACCGCCGCGCGCCGAGTCCCTTACCGCAGTCGTGTCGATCATCTCATCACCTCACTATGAGTTCCGCGTGAAGAGCCCCGGCGTCCTTCAGGGCCTTCAGTATCGATACCATGTCCTTTGTCGACGCGCCCACGGCGTTCAGCGCATCCACCAGGTCGCCCACGGTGCCGGACTCTTTCAGATGCCCCGCCGACACCTTTTTCCCCGTGTTTCCGATCTCCACCGTCATCCCCTCCCGGCTTACCATGGCCTCGGAAAGCTTTACCTCGCCCCCGGTGACCACGGTCCCGTCGGACTCGCTGATCACCACCCTGGCCCTCAGGGACGGCGTGATCTCGATTTTCTCGATGCCGGAAATGAATTCTGGAAGGGAGATTTTCTCGTCCAGGGCAATGCCGATCTTCCCCTCCTTGGTCACCTGAGGGTCCGATTTCGGGTATTTTTCCGCGACCGCCTTTATGATGTCGTTGGCGGTCGAGTAATCCCAGTTCTTGAGCACCAGGTGGATCCTGTTGTCGGTGACGATGTCGTTGGTGATCTCCTTCTCGACGATGCCGCCGCCGGTGATCACCGCGCCGGTCTTCACATCCTTCGCCGCACCCTTGCTTTTCTGCACCGCGAGCGGCCCCTGGGCCACCACGTAGGTGACGCTGTCGGCCCCCTTGAGCGCCGACTGCACCAGGGTCCCCCCTTCCAGCGATTTCGCGTCGCCGATGGACGACACGTACACCGATATCCTGTCGCCTGACCTTGCGTAGGCCGGGAGCTTTGCCGTCACCATCACGGCGGCGCAGTTTTTCGACACCGGGTCGTCCCCTTCCATGCCCAGGTTTTTCAGCAGGTTCTTTAAAATGTTCTGGGTCATGACCGACTTTTTCGAGTCCCCCGTGCCCTGCAGGCCAACAACCAGGCCGAAGCCGAAGACCTGGTTTTCCCTGAGCCCGTCGATTGACGATATGTCGCCCACCTTGACCGTCACCTCCGACCTTCCGCCGGTGGCGGCGCCGGACACCAGGGCCGCGGCGGCGCAGAGGGCGATCACGATCCGCCGATTCATCATCTTGTCAGCTCCCCTATCATCTTCTGTAGATAGTCTATGATAATCTTCTGCTTTTCATCCTCAGTCAGCGTCACGCCGGCGGTTTCGTCCTTTTTCAGTTTATCCCTGACGATTGGAAAGCCCTGGCGGATCCCCCGTATCTCGATGGAAAAATCGGCCAGGTTGCTCGAGTCAATGGTCCGCCCCCGCACCAGCGCCGGGTCGGCCAGCCCGGTGACGGTGAAGATTGTGCTGGCGCCGTTCACCGTAAAGGTCTTGCTCCCGGCCACCGCATATGCGTTGGCCGCCGCCTTGTTCAGCACCCTGAGGGCCATGGAAAACCTGATCTTCCCCCTTGTGGAAAACGAGGTCCTGTCGTCGCTCTTCACCTGCCTGTCCCCCGCCACTTTCGGAAGAAACGGGGTGATGTTCTGGTCCGGGTTCGACGAGATGGTGAAGTTGTTTTTGTTGTCCAGAGTGAGGTCGAACTGCATGTTGGAGATATCGGTGATGTTCACCACGATGATGTCCCCCTGATTGAGCAGCTCGCTGGTGGAGTAGATGTTCTTCTCCACCCAGAGCGACCTGGCCAGCCCCGCGGACGCGAGGCCGAGCGCGATAAGGGCGAATACCGCCGTCTTTCTCATTATGATCCCGACTCCACTTTCGCCCCCGGCGACACCTTGCCGGGCACTATTTTATTGGTGTGCAATTTAACCCTCACCTCGTCCCCTTCAACCCCGTCTTCCATGGCGACGCCGTTTATTTCTATCCTCACCCCGCCGCGATGCACGGAGTACCGCACCTTCTCCCCTTTGCGAATCGCCATGGCCGAATCCCGCGATTCCTCCGGTACCTGCCGCGCCCCGGCCACCGCCACGCCGCCGCCGAAAATCATGACCGTACCCTGAAAGCGCGCCTTCACCAGATCGGAGATCTCCCGTCTGTCAACGTATCCGTCGGCGTAGAGGGCGCCGTCTATCGTAATCGCCCCCAGCGCCTCCCTGTCTCCGTCGCGCACCTCGATTCTGGCGATGTCCCGCAGCTCCAGCGGCCCTCCGCCCAGGGCGACTCGCGGCACCAGATAAATCGACGCTTCCATCGCCCCGAGCACAGAACCGGCGCACAGGATCAGCGCCCACGCCAGTACCGCGCACATGGTGAACCTTGCGGTCTTCATGCCGCCCCGCCGGCGGTTACGCCTGTTTCAGCCGTCAAATCCACAATGGCCCCCGGTTACGTGCGCTTGAGGCCGATGGCGGTCCCCAGCATGTTGTCCGACGTCTGGATCGCCTTGGAGTTCACCTCGTAGGCCCTCTGGGCCACGATCATGTTCACCATCTCCTCGACTATCTTCACGTTGGACATCTCAAGAAAACCCTGCAGCGTCCTTGCCATCCCCTCGATTCCCGGCTGTCCGGGGATCTCCTCGCCCGAGGCGGGGGTGGTCTTGAAAAGATTGCCCCCGATGGCCTGAAGGCCCGCCGGGTTCACGAAACGGTAAATCTCCAGCTGGCCCACTTCGACCGGCGTGTCATCACCCACGATCCTCACCGTGACCCGACCGTCCGGGCTCACGGCCAGCGATTCGGCGATGAAATTTTCCGGCAGCACCAGCGGCGGCTCCAGAAGGTATCCGTCCGAGGTGAGCACCTGCCTGTTGGAATCCACCTTAAAGGACCCGTCCCTGGTATAGGCGAAGGTGCCGTCGTAGAGCTGTATCTTGAAGAAGCCTTCACCCTCCAGGGCTATGTCGAGCTTGTTTCCGGTGGACTGAAGGCTCCCCTGCTCGAACATTCTCTGCGTCGCGGAGATCCTAACCCCGTGGCCGACCTGTATCCCGGTGGGGATTTCGGTGACCTCGGTCGCAGGAGTCCCCGCCATGAGCACCGTCTGATAGAGCAGGTCCTCGAACTCGGCCCGCTGTTTCTTATACCCGGTGGTGTTGACGTTTGAAAGATTGTGTGCGATGGTGTCGATATTGAATTGCTGCCCCACCATGCCGGAGGCGGCGGTCCACAGAGACCTCATCATGGCGTGTACCCCCTGTACGCGTTCATATGTGTATAACCTCATCTCTGGGCCGATTCAGGAAAACTGTTTGACCTGAAACCGGCTTTCAGTTAGCGTGTACTCTTTCTCTCTTATTATTTTCGGAAAATCCGGAGCAAGACTGAATACAAAAAGGAGACGCGCTGATGGCACGAATTGTCCCGTTGACCCTCTTTATTTCGCTTTTTCTCGTCATTTCATGTACAACCATTCAATCAGGAGCCACGGAAACGCTGGACTTATCCCGCGTCTCTCACTCCGAAACGCTGACGCTTGACCTTGAACCGGGCACTCCGGCGGGAATCCAAAGCATCTCCTGGCAGGACGGCACCGTCAAGGCCCGGGGGCCGGTAAAAAACGGCACGAAAAACGGCGTGTGGACGGTATATTTCAAGGGAGGTGACGAAGGAAAGGTTCTTGCCCGGGGTTCCTTTACCAACGATTTAAAGGAAGGAAACTGGGAACGATGGAACGAAAAAGGGATACTCGAGCAACGAATACCCTATCGAAGGGGGATAAAAAACGGTATGGTGCTGAAATTCTATCCTTCAGGCCGGGTCCATCTGGAATTCATGTACAAAAACGATCAAAAAAACGGAAAATCCGGAATATACGACGAGTCAGGAAGGCCGGTTGAGATCGCCTGGTATGACAACGATAAAAGAAACGGCATGTCCAACCTGTATTATCCCGACGGCAAAAGAAAGGCCATCGGGAGGTATGCCATGGGCGTAAAACACGGACAGTGGTCTTTTTATGACGAAAAAGGAATCCTCAAGGAGCGGGGCAGCTACGCCATGGGGGAAAAAACCGGCACCTGGACGGTCTTCGACCCGTCAGGACGGGCCGTTGGCGAAGAAAAAATCATATCATCCGGCACAAAATGAACGGCACCATGAAATTGATTCTTATCGGCCAGCCAGGGTCCGGCAAAGGGACCCAGGCCATCAGACTGAAGGAAAAATACCGGCTGTCCCATATTTCCTCCGGCGACGTGCTGAGAAAAGAGGTCGCCCTGGGGACCGATCTGGGAAAGGCGATTTCCAGTTACATGGACCGGGGGGAGATAGGCCCGGTGGAACTCATCACCGAGGCGGTGCTGTCGCGGCTCGACCGAATCTCCGCGGAAGGGTTCATCCTCGACGGGTTCCCCCGGACGGTGTTTCAGGCCGGGGAGCTGAAAAAAAGGCAGCGCATCGACGCTGTTCTTTTCATTGACGTTCCCGAGGACGAGGTCGTTGACCGCATCACCGGGAGGCTGACCTGCCCCTCCTGCGGCATGATCTACCACCTGCGCCGGAAACCGCCGGTACGGGAAAACGTCTGCGACGGCTGCGGCACTGCTCTCTCGCGCCGAAGCGACGACAACGAGGACACGGTCCGCAACAGGATACGGGTGTACCGGGAGGACACGTTCCCTCTGCTGGACTTCTACAGGGAGGAGGGCCTTTTAAGGCGCATCAACGGAGCAAATGACGCGGACACGGTTTTCGCGGAAATCACGGCGCTGCTGGGATAGATGAGCCGCCCCCTACCCGGCGGTCTCTCCGGGTAGTTTGAATTTTTTCAGCATCTCGTCGAGAGACTTCGCCGTCTCCCTTATTTTTATGGAGCTTTCCGAGAGCTCCTCGGATTTTTCCAGGAATTCCCTCGCCCCCTCGTTCACCTCGGTGATGGTGTCCGAAACAAGCACCGCGCTCTGGTTCTGCGTTTTCGTCCCCTCCGAAAGGTTCCTGGAGAACTCGTTGATGGAGGCGATGTCGTCCTTTATGCCCAGAATGTCGCCGATCCTGGCCTGTATAAGCTCAATAAAATTCACGATGTCGCCGCTGGTTTCGCTTATCCTCCTGACGATCTGGTCGAAGGAACTTTTCATGTCCATGACCATGTTCTTGTCCTTCCCCACCTCGGCGCTCCCCTCCGTTATCAGTTTGGTTATCTCCATTACGTTGGTGCCGGTGCTGTCGGCCAGTTTCGAAATCTCCTCGGCCACCACCGCAAAGCCCTTGCCGTACTCGCCTGCCCTGGCCGCCTCGATGGACGCGTTCAGCGACAGAAGGTTCACCCTGTCGGCGATGTCGGAAATCAGCGCGATCACGTTCGATATCCCCTGATAGAACTTCTCGATGTTCTGGATTCCCTCATAGGTGCTCTTTACCAGACCGTTCCCCTCCTGCGCCTTCACCTCAACCTCGCGGATTGAATTGATGACATTGTCGGACCGCAGGGACACGTCGGACATCGCGTTGTTCAGGTTCAGGATAGCCTGCTGGAGCGTGTTGATCTTGAGGCTCTGTACTTCAGAGGCGTCGGCGATCTCGGAAAAGGAGTTCGATATCACCCTGACGCGGTCGGTGGAGTCTTTCAGGAGATCGACGTGGGACGACGACGAGCTTTTGATATAATCGCCTGTCCTGGCGATCGATTCGGCGAGGTTGATCAGCACTTTTGACGCTTCACCGGATTTAATCATGAAGTCCCTGACATTGGTCACGAAGGAGACGAAAATCCTTGTGAAATCCTCAAGAATGTCCCTCGATTTCACCACCCGTATCTCGGCGGTCAGGTCGCCCCGCGACGCTGCGGTAATGGCCGGTATCACCGAATCGAGCGACAGCGAGACCTTTTTGAGGCGAAGACGCACCAGCACCCAAATCGCGAGATTCAACAGAAAAAGCCCCACGGACACCATGAATATGCTCTGGTAAAAAGTGCGGTACAGCGATTCCTCCGGAAAAACCAGCAGGATCGAATTGCCGTTGCCAAGGGATTGGCGGAAAAATACCGTCTGATCGCCGCTGAAAACCCCCGTGGACTTCACAGGCTCCCGAGAAGGATTTTGATCGAGAAATTCCAGTGTCGCGGCGTATACGCTGTCGGACTGGTCTCCCTGATCGATGCGGTCACGGAGTCTGCCGGAATCGCCCGCGCGGGTGGAAAACAGAATGGTCCCGTCACCGGAAAGAAGGTAAAGAATACCGTCGCGGTCGGCCAGCACTCCCTGCATCGATTGGATATTTGACCGCAGTGACGCCGCATCCTCCCCGGACACTGTGTGTCCGGCCAGATAGCGGCAGTAATCGAACATACGGCCGTCTATCTCCTCGGCTATGGCCCATCGGTTCATCCCGTACACCACCACGGCGATGGCCGCTGAGGCGATAAGCACGATCGGCAGTATCAGCGAGGTGATCTTGCTTTTCAGACGCTGTACCGCGACCGGATATCCGTGCCTCCCCATCGGATAGGTCCTCACGTACCATGTCATCATGGACAGGTTGCCCATATACAGCAACAGAAAGGTGCAGATAAAGCCCACATAGATGAAATAGTACACGTTCTTGTAGCCCAGAAACGCGTACATGACGATCGATCCCGGCACGATGATATAGGTGAGCATCAGAATGTTGAGATAAAAGGTGATCTTGGGGTATTTCAGGAATTCTTTGCGCGAAAGTTCCATCGTTTCCGGACTTATTACCTTGAGCAGCGACATCAAAGACTTCATCCTGATGATATAGAAACTGTACAGGGCGATATAGCCGGTCAGATTGAGGAACCCGAAAAGGACGATGAGCCGGAGGTCCGAAAACAGGGGAAACGCAAAAAACAGGGCGGTGTTGAGCACCACGAGGTTGAGCACCATGACATAACCGCCGTATTTCTTGAACTGCTTCACATATGAGAGAGGGTCCATATCGTGCTCCTTTTGGCCAGATCGTATCAGCCGGCCGGGAGAAGGTCAAGAATAAAACTACGGTCTTATTTGCACGCGATTTCCGCCAGGTCGTAGAGAAGCCGCTCGCTCTGCTCCCACCCCAGACACGGGTCGGTGATTGAACGGCCGTACTCGTTGCCCGCCGGGTCCTGCGCCCCTTCAAGGATATAGCTCTCTATCATGAAGCCTTTCACCATCTCTTTGAGTGCGGGCGAATGCCTTCTGCTCCGCATCACCTCCATGACGATGCGGGGCTGTTCCCTGTACTGCTTTGCGGAGTTGGAATGGTTTGTGTCCACTATAATGGCGGGATTCTCCAGGTTGCGCTCGATATACATCGCGGCGAGCCTCGTGAGGTCTTCGTAATGATAATTGGGTATGTGGTTGCCGTACTGGTCAACGGTACCGCGTACCACCGAGTGCGCCAGCGTGTTTCCCGAAGTCGAGACCTCCCAGCCGTTGTACACGAACACATGGCCGTGATGGGCGGCGTACACCGAATCGAGCATCACCCGAAGGTCGCCGGATGTGGGGTTTTTCATCCCCGCCGGAATGTCAAGGCCGCTCACGGTGAGCCGGTGCTGCTGGTTTTCCACCGACCGCGCGCCGATGGCGACGTACGAAAGCAGATCGGCGAGATAGGTGTAATTCCCCGGATAGAGCATTTCATCCGCGGCCGGGAGGCCGGATTCTGATATGGCGCGGAGGTGCATCTGCCGGATCGATTTGAGTCCCAGCGCTATGTCCGGGTTTTTCTGATGGTCCGGCTGATGAAGCATCCCCTTGTAGCCGCGTCCCGTGGTCCGGGGCTTGTTGGTGTAAATCCTCGGCACCAGGACGAGCGAATCGCCGACCTTTTCCTGGACCCTCGAGAGCCTGGACACGTACTCGCACACCGCGTCCTCCTGGTGCGCCGAGCACGGCCCGATGAGAACCAGGAGCTTTTTGTCCCGGCCCGTCAGCACATCGGCGATTTCGGCGTCCTTCTTCTTTTTCACCACGGCGAACTCATCGGGGAGCGGCTGCGCCTGCAGAATCTCCTCAACCGTGGGAAGCTCCCGAATATACTGTATGCTCATCCTGCGTCCTCGCTGTCATTGTATTCGCCGCCGCTCCCCTCTCCGCTATGCGAAGTAGTTCACGGCATTCTGAAAAATCGCGATCCCGTCTGAATGCGCCGGAACCTCCTCTCCGCGGCGGGTCAGGCGCTCCTTCAAGAGCGTCCAGTCGTCCCGCTGGGTGAAAAACATCCCCCTCTCCGGGTGCGGCATCATCCCCATTATCCTGCCGCCGGCGTCGCATATCGACGCGATGTCCCCGGCCGAACCGTTTGGATTGTACGGGAACACGCCCTCCGCGGGGCCCCCGCCCGGACCTGCGTATCTCATGGTCACGAGTTTATTGCGCTCCAGGTCCTTCAGCGTCTTTTCGGGCGCGTAGAAATTTCCCTCCCCGTGCGCCACCGGTATGTGAAGGGTCTCGATTCCCCTGGTGAAGACTGAGGGGGTCCCCTTTTCGACGATAAGGTCCACCCAGCGGCACTGGTAACGGAAACTGCCGTTGTGGATCAGGGCCGCCTCCGCCTCGCCGATCTTCCTGTCCAGGGCCGGAAGTATCCCCAGATTCACCATGACCTGGAACCCGTTGCATATTCCCAGCATCAGCGTGTCCCTCTCGGAAAAGCGGCGCATCTCCTCAAGCAGGTTGTTCTTTATCCTGCCGGCCAGCGCCTTGCCGCTGCCGGTGTCGTCGCCGTATGAAAAGCCGCCCGGAAAAGCGAAGATCTGGAAACGCTCCAGCATGCCGGGTTCTTCTATGATGTCGTTGATATGGACGATAGAAGCGTCGGAGCCGGCGTATTCGAAGGCGAACTTTGTCTCCTCGTCGCAGTTGATCCCGTATCCGGTCAGCACCAGGGTTCTGGGTTTCACCATGTCATTTTCCTCGCGTTACTCCTTTGCAATGCCCTTAAAATCCTCTGAAACAGGAACGGTAGCGTTCCATCATCTCGTCAACGGTGGTTTCCACTATGTTCTCTCCACCGGCCCCGGTAATCCGGATCACCCCGCCTTCGGCGACCTCGCCCACCCGGGCAAAGGCAATCCCGGCGAAAAGCGACTCGAATTTTCCCGCCTTCGACGGGTCAACGCCGGCCAGCACCCTCCCCTGGGACTCCGAGAAAAGGAGCGTGTCGTCTCTTAATTTCCCCGCCGCCGGCACCGCGCCGAGGGATAGGGTGAATCCCCTCATTCCCGCAAGCGCCGACTTGATCGCGGCAACGCCGAGGCCGCCCCGTTCCAGGCTGATGCTGGAGGAGACGAGGCCCTCGCGTAGCGCCTTTTCCAGGGCCCGGTAGGCCGCGAGATTCGCTGAACACTCCACCGAGGGGACGGTGCCGCCTGTTACCGGCCCCTCCCCGGTCCGTTCACCCGTGAGTGAATGATACTCGCTGCCGCCGCACTCGTCTCCGGTGAGGCCGACAAGGTAGATGATGTCTCCCGGCACCTTGAAATCCATGGTCTGGCACATCTCCGCGTCCTCTGCCACGCCTATCGACGAGATCAACAGCGTCGGAGGGATGGATATGTACACCTCGTTCCCGTCTGCGTCGAATCCCCTGAAATCGTTGAACATGCTGTCTTTCCCCGAGATATAAGGGGTGCCGTAGGCGACCGCGGTATCGTAGCACGCCCGGGCCGCCTCCTTTAGCTGCCAGAGCCGCTCGGGGTTGTTGGAATCGCACCAGCAGAAATTGTCGAGAATGGCCAGGCGGTCCAGGGAGCATCCGGCTGCCACCGCGTTTCGCACCGCGGTATCGATGGAACAGGCGGCCATCCGGTAGGGGTCTATCCCGCTGTAGGAGGGGTACAGCCCCTGGGACAGGACCACCCCTTTTTTCGACGCCAGAAGGGGCCTGAAAACGGACGTGTTCCCGTTCACCTTTCCGGCACCCTGGAGCGGCTTGATCACCGAGCCGGCCTGCACCTCGTGATCGTACTGGGTGGAGATGAATTCAAAGCCGGCGATGTTGAGCCTGCCCATCATCTCCCCCATCACGGAGGTCATGTCTGAAGGTTCCGGAAATCCGGGCACCGCCGGCGCCTTTGCCGCCGGTTTTCTGGTGGAGAGCTTCTTCTGCGGCAGACCCTCGTGAAGGAAAAAGAGGTCCAGGTCGAACACTTTTTCGCCGTGGAACATCACCTCTCCCCGGCCGGAGGAGGTGAATTTTCCTATAACCGCGGTTTCAACGCCGCGCCGGGTCATGAGGTGGATGAAGGGTTCGAGCTTTTCCGGCGGCACCGAGAGAGTCATCCGCTCCTGCGATTCGCTCACCCATATCTGCCAGGGGGAGAGGCCGGGGTATTTCAGCGGCACCTGTTCGAGGTCCACACGGAACCCTCCGCATTCGCGGGCCATCTCCGCCACAGAGCAGGAGAGCCCGCCGGCGCCGTTGTCCGTTATCGAATGGTACAGTCCCAGATCGCGGGCCTCCTTCACCAGCGCGTCGGAGAGCTTCTTCTGGGTGATGGGGTCGCCGATCTGCACCGCCGTGGCCGGGCTCCCGGAGGAAAGCGCCTCGGACGAAAAGGTCGCGCCGTGAATGCCGTCGCGCCCCACCCTGCCGCCGACAATCACGATATGATCGCCGTCAACCGCGCTTTTTTCAACGGAAACCCTGTCGCCCACCGTTTTCGGAATGATCCCCACCGTTCCCACGAACACCAGCGGTTTCCCCTTGTATCCTGCGTCGAAATAGATGAAACCCTGGGGCGTGGGAATGCCCGACGTGTTCCCCCCCGCGTTGACGCCGTGGATCACCCCCTCCATGATTCTTCTCGGAGGGAGGAGACGCCTCGATCTTTCCCTGTCCCGGAACAGCGGCGTCTCGTCCGCCGGATCGGCAAAACAGAACCCGTAACGGTTGGCCACCGGCTTGGCCGCCAGGCCGAACCCGATGGTGTCCCTGTTCACGCCCACGATGCCGGTGATGGCGCCCCCGAAGGGGTCCAGGGCGCTGGGGCTGTTATGGGTCTCAACCTTGTCGGTTATGATGTAATCGTCGTCGAACTCGATGCCGCCGGAATTGTCCTTGAACACGGAATAACAGAAATCACGGTCCCCCTTTTCCCGGCGGATCGTTTCCGTGGCGCGGCGTATATAGCTTCTGAAAATGCCTTCTCCGTCGCCGTCGATCTCCGCGGCGAAAATCGTGTGCTTGCAGTGCTCGCTCCAGGTCTGGGCTATGGATTCCAGCTCGATGTCCGTGGGGTTCCTCGATTCCTTTCTGAAATAGTCCCGTATCACCTCCATGGACGCCATGTCCAGGGCCAGGGGGCCCCGCCGGGACCCGTCCTCGTTGGCGATCCCTTCGCGCGCGATGACCGCCAGCTCATCCTCCCCTGTTTCGAGATCAACCACATCCGCAGAAGGCTTTTCGTGAAGGTCCACCAGCGGGATATAGCGGCCCATGCCGGATCGGGCGCGGTACTCATCGCGGGAGAGTATGTTCATCCGCTGGATCAGCGGATTGTGGAGCTCGTTTCCGATCGATTGGATCTCCCCGTCAGAAATGGGGCCGGAGAAAAAATAGGTCACCGTGGTGAACACGGACTTTTCCATGTCAAGCTCCCGCTTTAACAGGTCGCTGATGGATTCCCGCACCGTGTGCGCCACGTTGTCGGTGACGCCGGGGAGGAACCCGATTTCCACCGCATGGGTGAACTCTTCCGGCATATAGGGGGTGTTTATCAGATATCCCTGCACCACAGGCTGCACCAAGAGCGTCGCCGCCTGTTCGATCATCTCCGGCGATATTTCCGCGTCAATCAGATAGTTATCGCTCATGAACACGGTTTTTACCGGAAAACCCTGCCTGGAGAGCTTCAGCCTCACCGCCTCGCAACGCGCGTCGGCGATTTTCGCATATACTTCTATCCTGTAACGCGCCGTTTTCATCGTACGCTCCTTGAATGGTGCTTTGCTAAAAGAGTGGGACGAAATTGTCCAGAATTTTTCTCGCAAAGGGACATATTTTACCAATGCGTAATATCACGCCGTCTCACAACACCGCGAACCGTGCGCATAAAAAAGCGCAGCGGCCCCGTGGGACCGCTGCGCCGGTGTCAACTAAACTCTGCAGGTCAGTCCAGATCGGGGGGATACAGGCTCTCGATCTCTTTCGCGTACTTCTGATCGATGACGCGGCGCTTCACCTTCTGGGTCGGCGTCAGCTCATCCGTCTGCTGTGTCCACTCCGCGTTGAGCAGCCTGAATTTCCTGATCTGCTCCACCCTGGCGTACTGCTTGGTGTATTTCGCGATCTCCTCTTCCACTGCCTTGTTCACTTCCGGCTTGGTGATCAGATCGTCCTTGTTCGTGTAGGACACCCCGTTCTGTTTCGCCCATTTCTCCAATGCGTTGAAATCAGGCACGATCAGCGCGGCGAGGTATTTCCTCCTGTCCCCGAGAACGGCGACCTGCTCGATGAATCTCGAGGTTTTCAGGCTGTTCTCTATGTTCTGGGGCGATATGTTCTTGCCGCCGGCGGTGATGATGAGGTCCTTGAGCCTGCCGGTGATGGTGACGAAACCGTCCTCGTCTATCGTGGCGATATCACCTGTCCTGAAAAAGCCGTCCTTGGTGAATACTTCCTTGGTGGCTTTCGGATTTTTATAATAGCCCTTCATTACCTGGGGCCCTTTGATAAGAAGTTCGCCGTCCTCTCCGATCTTCACTTTTGTCTTCGGAATCGCCGGGCCTACTGTCCCTATCTTTATCCTGCCAGGCCTGTTGTAATTGGTGACAGGGGTGGTTTCGGTGAGACCGAACCCTTCCAGAATCGTCATCCCCATGCCGAGAAAAAATTCAGCGTCGGAAACCGAAAGCGGGCCGCCGCCGGAAATGGCGAATTTCAGCTTGTCGAGACCGAGCGTCGCTTTCAGCTTTGAAAACACGAGTTTGTCCGCCAGATTGTACTTTTTGGCGAAAAAACCGGTGCGCGGTTTCATTGAGCACTGGAACGGCAGATTCTGCTTCGCCTGGTTCATGGCAAACTGGAATATCTTCTTTTTAAGCCCCGGAGCGTCAGCCACCTTGGCGAGGATTCCGGCGTGCACTTTTTCATAGATCCTGGGCACGCTCACCAGAATGGTGGGGCGCACTTCCTGGAAGTTTTCCATGAGCTTTGACACGTCTTCGGCGAAAGCGGTCTTTGACCCAAACACGATCGCGCCGTATTCGCCCACTGTTCTTTCCAGAGAATGCGAGAGGGGAAGAAAGGACATGAAGGTGTCCTCTTTCGTAATTAGGTCCCCGATTTCCTGGGTCGTGAGTAAGACGTCCTGCACGAAATTGTCATGGGTGAGCATGACGCCCTTCGGGTTTCCTGTTGTACCGGACGTGTAAATAATCGTGGCCAGATCGCCCGGCTTTATGGCGTTTATCCTCTTTTCCAGCTCATTTTTCTTTTTGTATTTCTGTCCTGTTTCAAGACACTCATTAAGCTGAAGGACACCTTTCGGCATTTTGCCGAGACTGTCGAATAATATTATTTCCTTCATCTTCTTCAGGTTTTTCTTGACCTGGAGTATTTTGTCCATATGGTCCTTTGTACCGACGAAACAGAGCCTCGATTCGGAATTCTGGAGCACGTATTCCGATTCTTCGGCCGAGTTTGTCGCGTATATCGGAACGTTCACCGCGCCGATCGAAAGGATCGCCAGGTCGGCCACCCACCATTCGTACCGGTTCGGAGAGAACAGCCCGATTCTGTCCCCCTTCTTTACTCCTATTGAAAGAAGATAATAGGCCAGATCATGCACCATTTTGTTCATATCATTCCAGGTAAGGTCGACCCATTTCCCGTCTTTCTTAAACATAACACATGCCCTGTTTCCCAGTTCAGCCACCCTGTTCTGGAAAATGGCTGCCATCGATGTTTCCTTGAACTTCGCCATCGTCACCTCCAAAAGCGTGTAAGTAAAATTTTAAGATTAAATGTAAGCCTTCTTTAAATACAAAAAGTGCCGGACGTTGTCAATTCATTAATTACGCGCAGTTCTTGAAAATGCCAATTATGACCATGATACTCCGCTGCCTCATCGGACCGCGGCTTTTTCCTGCGCCATCACCGCCGCGCCAAGGGCCCCGTTCAACTGGGCCGTATCCAGTACCCCAATGGCAAGCCCAATCTTTTCCTCCATGGCGCGCACGATGCCTCCATTAAGTGCCACGCCGCCTGTCATCACCACCGGCTCGACACAGCCGACGCGGCCCGCGAGGGAGGCAACCCTCGACGCCACCGAATCATGTATTCCGGCGATGATGTTCTCTCTTTTTTCTCCTTTTGAAATAAGGGAGATCACTTCGGATTCCGCGAAAACCGTGCAGGTACTGCTGATTTTCGCCGGTGTTTCCGCAAGTCGCGACATGCCGTCGAATTCCTCGAGGTTCACCTCCAGCACTCGCGCCATTACCTCCAGGAAACGGCCGGTCCCGGCAGCGCATTTGTCGTTCATGGCGAAATTCTCGACCTTCCCCTTCTCGTCCACCCTGATCACCTTGCTGTCCTGGCCGCCGATATCGATGACCGTCTTTACACCCGGGTACGAATAAAAGGCGCCGACGGCGTGACAGATGATCTCCGTCATGGCCCTGTCCGCGAAGGGGACCTGGTTCCGGCCGTACCCGGTGGCCACTATCCCATGGACGCTGTTTTTTACCACGCCGGCCCCGGCCAGGAGTTCCTCAAAAACCCTCTGCCCCGCCTTTTCCGCGCTGTATCCGGTAAAAATAATACGGGTCGCGATAATTCCTTCGTCCCCGAGAAGAACCCCCTTGGTCATGATCGAACCGATGTCTATTCCCGCAGCGATCATTGGCGTCACACCACGCTGGACCCGCCGTCCACGAGGAGGGT
This sequence comes from Spirochaetota bacterium, assembly GCA_041737965.1. Taxonomy (GTDB): domain Bacteria; phylum Spirochaetota; class UBA4802; order UBA4802; family UBA5550; genus JAFGJK01. The sequence goes on from JBGSQT010000043.1 coordinate 17,775, forward strand.
CTGCCCAGTAATGAAATCAGCACCCTGTGACGCGAAGAACAGTACCGGGTGCACCACATCCATCGGTTCGGCGATCCTGCCAAGGGGAATCCTGCCGGCCACCGCTTTGCGGATCTCGTCATTGGACCAGAAAGGTTTGCTGAAATCGGTCCTTACCATGGAAGGCGCCACCGCGTTCACCTGAATGTTGAACGGCGCCAGCTCCGCCGCGAGCACCTTTGTGAGCATTTCCACCCCCGCCTTGGCGACGCCGTATATGCCCATTGCAGGGGAAGCCCTTCGACCCGCAATCGACGAAATACTTATGATCTTCCCCGACTTCCGTCCCTTCATCGCCGCCGCCGCCTTCCGGGAGCTTAAAAACGCGCCGGTCAGGTTTGTGTCGATGATTTTCTGCCAGAGGGAAGGCTCTGTATCGACAACGGACGGCGTCACCAGGTTCATGCCCACGTTATTGATGAGTATATCGATTTTTCCGAAACGAACGATGGCTTCGTCGATAAAGGAATTGACCTCTTCCTCTTTCGCCACATGGGCGGTTTTTGCCAGAACACGGTCCCCGGCGCCTCCCATTTCCGACAACGCCTGGTCTATGCTCTCCTTTTTTCTGGCGCAGAAGGCGACTTTCGCGCCTTCCTCAAGCAGTCTTTTCACCAGCTCCAGTCCGATTCCCCTGCTCCCGCCGGTAACCACGGCGACCTTGTCTTCCAGACCGTAATTCAAACCGCTCACCTGAATCCTCCTCTAATAATCATAATAGCCGGGCCACGTCCCTGGGTATTCGCCCGCGGGACTGCATTCTATCGGCGGGGTCTCAAGGTTATATCAGAGACATGCCCCCGGTATACCCGTACTGCGGCCTTTGGATGTATTTTTTAGTAACAGTGGTCTCACTTCCGGTATCTGTCAACCTGAATATGCCTCAGCGGTGTCCCCCTCCGGAACATTTCATCCCCCCGGCAGAGCACTTCTATTGACATGCCTCACTCTCATACCATGAAAACACTTGACATCCCATCATGCCGGCGGTTTCAATAACATCTCCCAGAAAGGAGGATAACCCGTTGCCGGCACGAAAAAGGACAAAAAAAACACCCGGTCCCGCCGAGGCTCTGCCGCTTTATGAAAAGAACGTGACGCTCCCCGGTGAAGCCAAACTCTCGGCATACGACGAGGACCTCGATCCGGAAGCCCTCAGGAGGGGTGACATCCCCATGTCCCTGGTGGACCACCTGGACGAACTCAGAAGCCGGGCCATCATCTGCATTGTCGCGGTGCTAATAATCGCAATCGCCGGTTTCGTCTTTTCCGACCAGCTTATCGCCGTCATCACCAGGCCCATGACCGCTCACGGACATTCACTCAATATATTCAAACTTGCGGGCGGAGTCTTATTCCGCATCAAATTGGCATTTCTCTCATCGCTGGTGCTCAGTCTCCCGCTTATCCTGTATCATATCTGGCGCTACGTCAGGCCGGCGGTATCGGTCGAGGCGAGGAGTCTTTCTAAATTTTCAGTCGCCGTATCGGTGGTCCTGTTTTATTCCGGCGTCATTTTCGTCTCCGCGCTGCTCATGCCGATGGTGCTTGACTTTCTGCTGGGCATGATCGGGTCACAGTACCAGGCGACAATCGGGGCCGACGACTATCTCGGTTTTCTCCTTTTTTTCAGCCTTGCCATGGGGCTCCTCTTTCAATTCCCGGTGGCGATCATGCTCCTCACCAGGATCGGTATCGTAACCCCCTATGCCCTGCGTACGAAAAGGAAATACTCCTACGTGATCATCTGGGTCATCGCCGCGCTGATCACCCCGCAGGACCTTCTTTCGCAGGTGATCGTCGCTATTCCCCTTATGCTCCTCTACGAAGCCTCGATCGTAATTTCCCGGATCGTCCTTATCCGCCAAAAGAAGAGGGAACTTGCCCAAAAACTCTTGACGCGCCGCGACTTTTGATATACATGAATACTGAAGGCGGAATATTCCTTCTTATCAATTCATTCCAATCAATGCGTGGAGAGTCATTATGGCGATACATTATCTGAAAGAACTGAAACTGAAAGGGAAACGCGTCATGATCCGGGCGGATTTCAACGTTCCCTACGACGCTGACCTTAATATCACCGACGACACCAGGATCCGCGAAACGATCCCGACAATCCGGCACTGCGTCGAACAGGGGGGCAAGGTGATTCTCGTCTCCCATCTTGGCCGCCCCAAGGGCAAGTTCGAGCCGGAAATGACGCTGAAACCCGTGGCCGAGAAACTCTCGGATCTCATGAGCATGCCCGTCCTTTTTGTTGAAGACGAAGTCGGCGAGCCGGCGAAAAAAGTCCTGGACGGCCTGAAGGAAGGGGACGTGGCGCTTCTGGAAAACATAAGATTCTATCCGGGGGAGGAAAAAAACGACCTTGAGCTGGGAAAGAAGATCGCCTCTCTTGCGGACGTGTTCGTCAATGACGCCTTTGCGACAGCCCACCGCGCTCATTCGTCAAACGAGGCGGTCACCAGGTTCGTGAAGGAATGCGCGGCCGGGTTTCTTCTGGAAAACGAAATCGAGTTTTTCAAAAAGGCCCTGGTTGACCCGAAACGACCCCTCTGCGCGGTCATTGGCGGCGCCAAGGTTTCGACAAAATTGGACGCGCTTAAAAACATCCTTTCCAAGGTGGATTATCTGCTCATCGGAGGGGGGATGGCCTTCACCTTCCTCAAGGCGAAGGATATGTCAGTGGGGAAATCGCTCCTTGAGGAGGACCTGGTCGACACCGCCAAGGAAATTCTCGCCGAGGCCGAAATAAAAAAGGTCACCATGCTCCTTCCGGTGGACATCATCACGGCCGCTGAATTCAGCAATGATTCCCCCGTGGACGTCGTCCCCGCCGACAGTATCCCCGAATCGATGATAGGGCTCGATATCGGGCCGGATTCGATGAAACTTTTCGCCGAAACCATCGCCAAGTGCAAAACGGTGATATGGAACGGCCCCATGGGGGCGTTCGAAATGTCCAATTTCGCAAAGGGGACCCTGGCCGTGGGCAATGCAATCGCCGAATCGGGCGCCCTGAGCATAGTGGGCGGCGGGGACAGCGTTGCGGCGGTCAATCAGGCCGGTCTCGCGGGAAAGATGTCCTACATCTCCACCGGCGGCGGCGCATTTCTGGAACTGTTGGAGGGGAAAAAGCTTCCCGCCATCACCGCGCTGGATAAATAAATCGACGCGACAAAAAAAGCGGCCGTCACAATGGGACGGCCGCTTTTTTTTACAAATCAATGCGTGTCGCTGAATCTATTTCTCTTCCTGCATTTTCCTGATGTTGATCTGCGAAATCCCCAGCTTGGCCAGCGGTATCGAATATGGCGAACAGGAAACGTAATTCAATCCCGCCTCCATGCAGAATTCGACATTGTCCGGATTCGCGCCGTGTTCTCCGCAGAGCCCCATCTTGATGTCAGGCCTGGTGAGTTTGCCTCTCTGGGCCGCCATCGCGATAAGTTCCTTTACCTCGTCCTGCAGAAAACTGAAAGGGTTGTGCTTCATCAGGTCAAAAAGCGAGTAGTCGGGAAGGAAGGAGTTGATGTCGTCCCTTGAAAGCCCGTAGGTGGTCTGAGTCAGGTCGTTCGTGCCGAAACTGAAGAATTCGGCGTACTGTGCGATCCTCCCGGCCCCCAGCGCGGCCGCCGGAAGCTCGATCATCGTCCCCACGCTGTATTCGAGGTCGTCGACGCCGTATTCTTCCAGCACTTCGTTCTTTATGTCCCGAATCCCCTTGACAACTTTCCCTTCAATCTTTTTCCCGTTTTTGAGGAACTTGATCTCCTGTTCGCTCATGACTATCGGGATCATGATCTCCGGTTTTACCTCCACCCCTTCCTTTTTGAGCATGCACGCGGCCTCAAACACGGCCCGGCACTGCATTTCATATATCTCCGGATAGGTGACGGCAACGCGGCATCCACGGTGCCCGAGCATCGGGTTCATTTCCGCCATCTCGTCGCATCGCGACCTGATGTCCGCCGGTTTGATCCCCTTCACCTTCCCCTGCATGTACTGGATAAATTCCACCATGCTGCTTTCGGTCCTTGGAAGAAATTCGTGGAGCGGTGCGTCCAGAAGCCTGATCGTCACCGGCATTCCGGCCATTATCTTCATGAGGTCGTAGAAATCCGATCGCTGCATCGGAAGCAGCGCCTTGAGCGCCTTGCGTCTCTCCTCCTCGGTGTCGGCAACGATCATCTCCCTGAATTTCATGATCCTCTTTTCATTAAAGAACATATGTTCAGTCCTGCAGAGGCCGATCCCCTTGGCATTGAATTCCTTGGCCACGATCGCGTCCTTGGGCTGGTCGCCGTTGCACCGGGCGTCGAAATCGCCGATGAATTGCTGCGTCAGCTCAAGAAACTCGAACAGACCGTTTTTCTTGAAATCAGGCTCGATGAGCCCCACCTTGCCGAGATACAGAGTCGGCGGTTCGTAATAGGGGACGTTGATTGAGATGTAATCCCCTTCCTTTACCGTTTTTCCGGCAAGAGTAAAGGTATTTCCCCTGATCTTCATTTCAGGCTGGACCATGGCCACCTTGCCGAGACTCCTCGCGACGACCGGCGCGTGAGACGAAAAACCGCCCTCACTCGTAATGACTCCGCGGGCAACCTCGATGGCCTTCACGTCTTCCGCGTATGATGCGGTCATCACCAGAATAAGATTCGTGTCGCCACCGTGCATGATGGCCTTCTTATGCTCTTCAAGAAGCTTCGGTGTGGAGAAAAAGACCCGTCCAATTGCGGCGCCGGTTGAGCCGGAGATCCCGCCCTTGATGCTCTTTACGCTCTTTATGGTGGTCGGGTCAATCACCGGGTGCAGCAGCTCGTTGAGCTGGCTCGGCTTGATGCTCATGACGGTGTATTCGGGAGAAACGACTTTTCTTTTGGTGAGATCCAGAAGGGTCTTGATCTGCGATTGTGTCGATTTTTCGTCAACCTCCCTCTGTTCCACAAGCCAGAAATTCCCGTCTTCGATGGTGAACTTGATATCCCGTATTTCCTTGAAGTTTTCCTCGACTTTCTTCGCAATGTCGGTGAACTGGTCGAAGTATTTTTTTTCAATCTTGTTGATCGGTTTCCCCTTCCCGTCGCCGAAATCGAATTCGTTCTGCAGAAAGCTTCCCTGTATGTCCGAATCCCCGGTAACGATGTTCCTTGTATAATAATTCCCCGCGTAGGAAGAAGGACCGAAGTTCCCGTACACCATGGCCTGAACCATGATGGCGAGCGTGTTGTCCACGTCTATGTCCGAATCGCAATATTTCACCGATGCGCCTTTCAGAATGAGGCCCAACTGATCGAAGACATCGTCACTGAAAGCTTCTCCAAAGTGTTTTTTAAACGCATCAATGGTCTTTTTATAATCGTCAACCGTCGGCTTTTTCGACAGTTTTCCCTCGATTTCTTTGATCTCCTCCTCGGATGTACCGTGGATTTTTCTCGCGAAATTTCTCATAAGGAACAGATATTCGCCGTACGCGAATTCCTTTCCCGTAAACTGGCCGAAACCTTCAACCGTCTTGTCGTTCATTCCGATGTTATGGATCGACGGGAAATACGGCACGTTGAGGTCCGAACTCAACACGACCTTGAGAAGCAGGGGTTTCGTCGGATCACCGAATTTCTTTTTTGTTTCCTTTTCAATCTGCGCGATCTGCGTTTTCAGGCTCTCCTTAATGTTCACCTGGGGCAGTTTTTTCGTCATCTCCGAGTCGATTATCAAACCGGGCGCGATAGGAAGCCCCATCGCCGCCAGTTCCACGGCCCTCCGTCCCCTGATGCCCAGACGGTTCTTGACCTTATCGTCTATCTGCTTGAAGTTTTTGTTAAAATATATTATGTTATCCATGTCTCTTCTCCGGAATATTGAATTAGAACAGATTGAGAACCCTGCCGACGCCTATCTTCAAAAATTGCTCGAACCTCGGACTCGCCCCTTCATGAAGATACTTCTGAAGTTTCGAGACTCCGCGGATGTCCTCGCCGGCCACCTGGAAAAATATCGAATCTCCGTGTTTTACCTTTCCCCATTTAAAGAGAGAATTTATATCGTTAATCAGCTCCCCTTCGAAATATATATACACATCCAGATCGGGATGCTTTGTTTTAAAGCTCTCGACGATCTTCTTCCAGGCCTCCACATTGCCGTTATGAAACAGTTCGTTGGTCACCTGGACGCCGTATTTCTGGGTCATCTTCTTTTTACCCTGGGGCCCTGCAGCCGCGGGTCCCGGGCCTGCCGCCGGTTTGGGTGGCGCGGGCATTTTAGGCACGACCGTCTGATCGATAAAACTCTTATTGACAAAGACGTCCTTTCCCGCGATCATCTCTTCAAGGGTATTGATTGCCTCAATCTCGGTTTTTTTATTGTCTTCTTTAAGGAACTTGGCATATACCACCACAAGCTGGTCCACCACGAGCTCCCGGGCGCGCTCCCAATGATTCTGGTTTTTCGGGTTGATCAGAAGTATTTCACCGCTGGGATTGAAATACACCACCAGCATGTCCAGGGCCGTCCATTTAACAGTTTCCTCGGTAATCTTACTGAATTCTGACAGATTGATCGTCAGGGTATATGAATCGAAACTGTATCCGTATTTGTCCCGAATGATCGCGCCGACTATAGGCAGGACCTGATCGGTATTTATTTCCCCGCTGTCCAGCGCCTCATTTACCACATCCGCGATATTCCTTTTTGCTTCCACCTCGCCTACGGTGTCGTTCACCGCGTAGAAGTGCCGCAGCGCCTTGTTGAAGCTGCTTTTTGAAGCGAGTGCGAAATAGGTACTTTCCATGATATGCACACCTCACCCTTTTTTTATTATTATGCTATTTATGCAATTATTTGCAAGCATTTTGTAGTCGATAAAGTGCCTTTAAAGAAAAAAAGAGGATGCAGGCCATGCATCCTCTTTTCGATTCTCACAATACCGTTCTTTTTACAGTTCTTTAAGTCCCGAGCTTTTTTTCTTCGATTTCGCCGGGGACAGATCGACAGAACCCCTGATCTCTCCGCTCGTATCGGTTGTTTTGTACGCCGATTCGAAGAGGCTTTCTCCCTCTGTCTCCTCAGAGAAAGACTGATTGATGTCCGCCCTGACGGTAGATCTCCTTCTACTGTATGTCGCGAATGCGGCGTCTGAGAACCCTTTGGATATGCCATACAGGAACTCGTTCAGCACGTTCGCCATGCTTTTCATCATATACTGCTTTTTCTTTATGGTGGTGATGTCGATATCAAGCACCAGTCCGGGCTGTATGTGATGAGGATTCACCTTGTACGCGAAATCATTGAATTTCTTTTCAAGGAAGCTGATCCTTTCGTCAAGGATGACCCTTTCAACCGGGTTCTGGAACCCGTGCATGTTTTTAAGGATGTCCCTGAGATACTTGACTTTGTATTTCAGATGTTTGTTTCTGTTTTCATAGGTCCTGTTGTTCTGCTCCACGAAAGAACCCTCGTTATACATCTCGCCGAGTTCATTCCAGAGCGGCACATTGGGATCGTTTTTCCTTTCCTCGACCGCCAGTCTCCATTTCTTTGACATCAGGCGTTTGTACAGATCGTCGAAATCCTTCAGTGCGCGGAATCGTTTCTTAGATTCATAATACGCGTGAACGACGTCCCAGCACATTTTAATTTCTTCGGTAAACGCATTCATCTGCTTGTCGTATTCTTTCTTCTCTTCCCTCATCTGGTTCTGATCGTAGAACGCAACCCTCATCTCATACCGCTCGTCCGGCAGCTGGGTTTTGTCCACTTCCTCGTATTCCTTGATAAGGCATACACGGGCGTTTTTCATGTTATCGGCAACCTGATACCCAAGCTTACTGGTATCAAGAATCGATGTAATCGAGTTGACCGCGGTGTTATAGCCCCTGTTCCTGATGTTTTCTTCATCTATGATGAATTTTATGTTTTCCCTCAGGTTCAGCGGATCGTACTCGTCGATATCGATCTCGGCCCGAAGTCCCTCGATCCTGTCGAGGAATTTCTTCGCCATGATGGTGTATCGCCGTGATTTCTCGTCTTCCTTTTCGTCGTCGGTGAAGTTCTCGATCCTCTTGATCCTCTCAAACATCTTTTCGCTCGCCGAAAGTTCGGTTTTACCGGTGTCAACGAGCTCGTCGTTGAACTGCTGAACCTGGCGCTCGATGAGATCCTGGATGTGCTTCTGGATGGCGTCTTTAAGAAGAGACTCGACAGTCACCTGATAGTGGTACATCGGGCTGATGAGTTCGCTTTCCAGCACATTTATGGAGAGCTTTACGTCATACACGTATTTCGGCCTCATCTCATTGTCTTTGAAGACGCATTTGAGAATGGCATACGCGTTTTCTCCGCGAACCAGGGCGCCGACGTCCGATTTCTGACGAAGCAGAGAGTTGGTGTCGACTTCGAGGTCGTTCACTCCCCTCTGGATATGGCCCTGAAGGTGGCCGTACATGTTGACGATCGATTTTTCGATCTCACCGGTGTGGAACTTGTCCGCCCCTCCGACCTTGTCGAGGATCTCGATGATCTCTTTCGGAGTATAACGGGCGAGACCCTTGGATTCCTCTTTATCAACAAAGTCCCTGACTTTTTTGATAAATTCGTCTTCCATGGTCACCGTATACCGGTTGAACATGTTTACATAGGTCTGATTGATATAGTTATATATCTTTTCCTTGAGACCACCCATGATATCGAGTTTTGATAGAACATCCTCAGGGAGTTTGTTCATTATCTGATTTAACACTTTATCAGCGGTCTCATCCAATACCAATCTCGCCTCAGCGACTTTGTCCCTGCCTTCCTGGGCCAGCGATTCACGGGAGCCGACCGCACTTGGAATAGTAGGGTGCACTTTGTTCGGACTTTTTGGCAATTGACTTAATGACATTAAAGAATCCTCCTTTTGTTTAAATGGACTCTACTGGATACAGTAATTTAATGGAATTACAAAATATGGTATAGTTCCCAAAATTTGGAATATATTATCAGTACGCCCTCTTGATGTCAAGATTTATTTGAAATTAATTTTTCAGGTAATTCCTATTTTATCTACCTCGGCATTATGAAACGAAATATTTAAAAGAATAATTGGAAGCGTAAAAGATATCACCGTCCTCCAGATATTCCCCCTCTTTCCTGTTTACTAAGGCGATCGGATAATTCGGCGGTGCCACCATCTTGATTCTTATTCCGCTTTTATCCCGTTCGGCAACGAGGGTGAAGGGGATTTCAAGCTCATAATCCCTTATATTCAGAGAACAGCCGATGCCCCTGCCTATTGAAACCTCCCGCGAGGGACGCGCAGCGAGATCATAGGACGAGAGATACGGATCGATCACATTGTTCTTCCAATACTCAAGCCGGCCGTACACCTTTTCAGCCGACTTTCTTTTCAGGAACACGATCAGAAACACCAGCAGAACCAGCGCAATACCGGCAATCAGTATCGGGATATATGGCGAGGAGCTCTGCTCCTCCATTTCCCTCACGTCACGCTGAAAATCCTTTCCAATCGCTTTCTCAGGCTCCATGCCCGCGTCGATAACCTTTGAGGTTTTGGACACGGCTTTAAGGTCTTTTTCGAGTGCATCTCTCATTTTCGAAAGCCGTTTGTCCTGGGCCAGGTTGCTGAAACTCACGAAATATATCCACCAGTCCTTCTGTCCGTATCTGGAGGAAATCTCCTTGATGTCGAACCTTTTGTCTCTGCTCCCCGGAGGCGGGTCGTCCAGAGCGTCCGTCATTACGACGATAACCGCCTGTCTCCCCTCGCCGCTTTTTTGAACCTCGTCGGTTTTCTGGAACACTTCGCCCAGCATTTTGTAGGTGTAAGTCCACGGTCCTTTCGCTTCGGTCATGAAAATGTATTTTTTTATGATATCGCGGTCGTTTTCATCATCCACCAGCACTGTCGGATACATCCGAACGTCGGTATCAAAGGTCATAAAGGTGACCCTGTCGCCGTCTTCGAGTTTGTCTATATATTGCGTTATACTCCTCTTGACCCGGTTGAAGATGTCCTTACCGCCGTATCCTTTCATGCTGAGCGAGGTATCGAGAACGAGAATCACGTCTTTGCTCGTCCTTGCGTACAGCCCGTCGCCGATGATCCATTGCGCAAAGAGTGCACACAATATCGAAGATAACATTACCCGATGTATCTTTTTCAAAGCACTTCTCCTCTGTTTTTTTTCTATTGAAATGAAAAAAGATAGAAATGTCAAGAAGAATATTCCATAAAATAGTACGGCACCCCGATGGATAGCCCGCCTCTCAGTACTCTTTGTACTGTATGTCCTTTTTCGTATAGGATCTGAAATCCAGGGGTTTTTCCCTGCTCATTTCCAGGTATTCATTCATCAGTATGAAAAACGAAAGCATTGTGTCACCCGATGTTTCAAGCGCGATATAACTGCGTTTTTCCCTCCAGTTTTTCACCATGATTCCCCTGTTCATGATGAGAAGGACATCCATCTCGAAGCTGTGTTCGATGCTCTTATTGATGTAGAAGTTGATAAGATCGTTTTTCAGGTCTGTGAAATTGTACGAACTCTCGAGTGCAATAATGAAGGCGGGTATCGGAATGATCGGCTCTTCACCCGGGGTGCCTGAAAACCTGTCGAGCTTTTTCAGGTTCACGACCCTCTTGAGCGCGTCGTAAAGCGATTCCCTGTCAAGGTTTTTTACCACATGATAGGTGCCGTGAACAAGCTCGCAGGGTACATAACCGCCCATTATCTTGACAAGGTCCCTGCAGTATTCCCTGTACGCTATAAAATCGGCGCCTTCGGGCGAAAATCCGCTGCTGTCAACCGGCCTTTCCTTTGATATGACCAGATTGGAGGGGATTATCCTCTGCAGCTTTTCAGCCAGCATATCCGGGTTGAAGGGCTTTTCAGCCGCTACTTTTGACTGCCCTTTCCCCTTACCGGCGGTTTTCTGGGGCCCCTTTGCGGTTCCCTTCTTCACCGGGGTCCCCTTGGCGGATTTCTTTGCCGGAATCATATCTTTTTCAAAGGATGAAAAATAGTCGTATAACATCTGGTCCCTCTTGGATTCTTGATTACTTTGCAAACCCCATTTTTCGCATGAGATTCATTTATGCCTGAACCGTACCGATACTGTCAATGATAAAAATTTGTTGATAAATATCCCGGTCTTCAGTATTATCTACATGCCTGCGTTGCTCGTGATAGGTATTAGGATGCTTTTGAGCCTAACTTACTGTTAAAGGGATCCCGATATTTGAGGGCAACGATCACGCTCCTTTCGGAGAAGATCATCACCCCCGTGAGGGAACCCACCTGGTTTACCAGGTTCAAAATCACTACTTACACGGCAATCGCGGGTGCACTTACACATACCATACATCAAGAGGCCCGGACTTTCGACCGGGCCTCTTTTGTTTCCATATGCAGGATTTTTACTCGCCGGTCAGCCGCCTGTATGACCGGTACCGCCATTTCGCATTCTCTTCCGCCGCTTTGAACAACTCGTCTGCAGAAGCCGGAAATGTTTTCTTCAAGGACGTGTACCGGATCTCCTTTTTCAGGAATTCCTGGAACTTTGACCAGTCGGGCTCCTTGGAATCCATGACAAAGGGGTTTTTCCCCTCCTTTTCCAGGAGCGGATTGTACCTGAACAGATGCCAGTACCCGCTCTCCACCGCCATCTTCTCCTCCTGCTGGGTTTTTCCCATTCCCGCAATCAGTCCGTGGTTGATGCAGGGTGAGTAGGCTATGATCAGCGAAGGCCCTGGATACGATTCGGCTTCCGTGACGGCTTTGAGATACTGAGACTGGTTTGCCCCCATGGCCACCTGGGCCACATAGACATACCCGTAGCTCATCGCCATCATGCCAAGATCCTTCTTCCTGATCTTTTTCCCCGAGGCGGCGAACTTGGCCACCGCCGCGGTCGGCGTGGATTTCGACGACTGCCCGCCGGTATTGGAATAGACTTCCGTGTCGAGCACGAGCACGTTCACGTCTTCACCGGACGCGAGCACATGGTCGAGACCGCCGTATCCGATGTCGTACGCCCATCCGTCGCCTCCGATGATCCAGACTGATTTTTTCACCAGAAATTTTCTGAGTTTCAGTATCTCCCCGGTGAATTCATTCTTCTCTTTTTCAAGGAGAGGAATGATTTTCGCCGCAGCTTCCCTCGATTTTTCGGCATCGTTTTTGCCCGACTTCCAATCGCTCACGGCGGCGGTCAGTTCCGGCGACGCTCCTTTCTCAAGGCAGCGGTCCATCAGGTCCGATATCCGCGTCTTCATCTGCTCGACGCCGAGATACATGCCGTAGCCATACTCGGCATTGTCCTCGAACAGCGAGCTCGCCCAGGAGGGTCCGCACCCCTTCGAATTCACCGTATAGGGCGTTGACGGCGAGGAAGCCCCGTAAATCGACGAACAACCGGTTGCGTTGGAGATCATCATCCGGTCTCCGTACAGCTGGGTGAGCAGCTTGATATAAGGTGTTTCCCCGCAGCCGGAGCAGGCGCCGGAGAACTCGAAAAGCGGCTGGCAGAACTGGCTCCCCTTCACCGTGTTCCTGGCAATGATATTGTCTTTATAGGTGACGTTGTGATGCATGTAGTCCCACCGCCCGTCTTCCTGAAGCTGTGTCCCCAGCGGTTTCATTTCCAGCGCTTTTTCCTTTGCGGGGCACACGTCCGCGCAATTGCCGCAGCCGGTGCAGTCCAGCGGGCTCAACTGTATCCTGAATTTCAGGCCCTCGAACCCTTTCCCCTTGGTATCCAGAAGTACCGTTCCCTCGGGCGCGCCGGCCGCCTCTTTCGCGTCGAGAAGGAACGGGCGGATCACCGCGTGGGGGCATACATAGGAGCACTGGTTGCACTGAATGCAATTCTCGGGAATCCAATGAGGGACGTTTACCGCGATCCCCCTCTTTTCGTATGAAGTAGTCCCCTGGGGGAATGTGCCGTCCGGCATGTCGGCGAACACGCTCACCGGAAGGTCGTCGCCCAGCAGGCGGTTAATCGGATCCGCGATCTTTCCGACGAAGTTCGGAACATCGCCGTGCGCCTCGTCACCCTTTATCACGATGCTCTTCCAGCTCTCGGGGACCGCCACCTCCTTTATTTCGCCCCCGCCGCGGTCGATGGCGGCGTAATTCATTTTGACGATCTCATCCCCCTTTTTTCCGTAGGTTTTCTTGATCGCCTCTTTCATCATTGTTTCCGACATCTCGTAGGGAATGACGCCGGAAAGCTTGAAAAACGCCGCCTGCATGATGGAATTGGTCCTGGTGCCGAGCCCGATTTCAGCGGCGATCTCGGTCGCGTTGATGATGTAGAATTTAATCTCATTTTCGGCGAGGTATTTCTTCATTCTGTCGGGAAGACGACGCTTGGCCTCCTCCTCGTCCCAGATGCTGTTAAAAAGAAAGGTTCCGCCTTTTTTGAGCCCCCGCAGCATGTCGTACTGGTCGATATAGGCGGGCACATGGCACGCCACGAAATCAGGCTTGGTGATGAGATAGGTGGCCTTAATCGGTTTTGCGCCGAACCTGAGATGCGATATCGTGACCCCTCCCGACTTCTTAGAATCGTAGGCGAAATACGCCTGCGCGTACATGTCGGTGTTGTCCCCGATTATCTTGATCGAGTTCTTGTTTGCCCCCACGGTGCCGTCGGAGCCGAGGCCGTAGAATTTCGCCGAAAAAGTGCCTGCGGGGACGGTTCTCACCGGCTCCTTGACCGGAAGGGAGGTAAACGTAAGGTCGTCGACGATGCTGATGGTAAAGCTGTTTTTCGGTTCCGGCAGTTTCAGGTTGTCGTACACGGCGATTATGTCCTCGGGAGAGGTGTCCTTGGAACTGAGGCCGTACCGGCCGCCGACGATGAGCGGCGCGTTCTTCTCTCCGTAAAAGAGATCACGAACATCCATATAGAGGGGCTCGCCCGGCGCGCCCGGTTCTTTGGTCCTGTCGAGGACCGCGATGCGTTTCACCGATTTCGGAAGGACTTTCATGAAATACTTTTTCGAGAAAGGCCTGTACAGGTGGACCGAGATCAGCCCGACTTTCTCCCCCTTGGCGATAAGATGATCGACTGTCTCGCAGATGGTCTCGGTCACGGACCCCATGGCCACTATGATGTCCTCCGCGTCAGGCGCACCGTAGTAGTTGAAGGGATGATACTCGCGTCCGGTCAGTTTCGATATCTCCGACATGTACTGCTCGACTATGTCCGGGACCGCGGTGTAATAGTTGTTGGACGCCTCCCTGACCTGAAAAAATATGTCAGGGTTCATGGCGGTCCCCCTCGTGACCGGCTGCTCAGGGTTCAGAGAACGCTTTCTGAACTCATCCAGCGCGTTCCTGTCCAGGAGCGCCGCAAGATCATTGTAATCCATCACTTCGATTTTCTGAATTTCATGGGACGTCCTGAATCCGTCGAAGAAATGAAGAAAGGGGATCCGGCTCCTGATCGCCGCAAGGTGGGCGACGCCCCCAAGGTCCATCACTTCCTGCACGCCCCCGCTGGCGAGCATCGCGAAGCCCGTCTGCCTCGCGGCGTAGACGTCGGAATGGTCGCCGAAGATCGATAGCGCGTGGGTGGAAAGGGTCCTGGCGCTCACATGAAAGACCGCAGGGAGGAGCTCGCCCGACAGTTTATACATGTTGGGAATCATGAGCAGAAGCCCCTGGGACGCGGTGAATGTCGTGGTGAGTGTTCCCGCCTGCAGGGAGCCGTGGAGCGCGCCGGCAGCGCCCCCCTCGGACTGCAGTTCGGCGACCCGCACCACATTCCCGAAAATATTCTTCTGGCCGTAGGCCGCCCATTCGTCAATTTGTTCGGCCATCGGCGATGACGGTGTGATGGGATAAATCGCCGCGACCTCCGTGAATGCGTATGCAACATGAGAAGCGGCCATGTTACCATCCATCGATTTCATTTTTTTCGCCATGGTCTCTCTCCTTCTTTTTATTTGATAATGATTACATTGTAATTTTCAATTACAGTACGCATCAGCAGCTGCCAAAAAATCATAGTAATGCACTATGGATTATGAGTCAAGCCTTAGTTTTGATTCTCAGGGTATTTAAGTATTATTTTAAATGTTTAAAAGGACCGGTGCGAATGTTTATAGGAATGACTGATCGGTACGGACGTCCCGCTACTGCTCCTTTATCGTCTCGTCCACCGCCATGCCGAAATGCCTTCCGCCGGACTCGACGTACCCCAGTACGCTGTCGCCTTCCTTGAGGGATACCACGCTGACCGCCCCGCCGTCCTCATCGACAAGGCGAATGGTTTCGGCGTTCTGCAGCACCGCGGTATGGACGCGCCCCTGCCGGTCCGCAGCGGAGAGGACCAGAAGCGGCCGCTTTTCGATCTTCGACCTGCCGACGAAGGAGATGTCGGTCTCACCCAGGCTGTTCACCAGAAGCACCGGATCGCCGGTCTTGAGCTCGCCGAGGTATCTGGTCCTGTTTCCAGGCACCCGGACGTACGAGTGCACCGCGCCGGCGTTCACCCGGAAGGGCCGGGGGGCGACATAGGGGTTTTCCAGATTTTCAGCGTGTACCAGAAACAGGCACTGGCTGGAATTCCCCACCAGAATGCCCTGCCCCGGCTCCATGTTGCAGCAGGTGTCCACGCACACTCGGTCTCCCATGCCGATATTCACCACCTTGCGCACGGTGAGGCTCTCCAGGGAGAGGGACTCCCTGTCCAGGTCTCTGACGTGCCGGACCACTCCGGCAATCACGCCGGGGTCATCAGTTTCCAGCACCACGCCCGCGACCCCTTTTTCAAGTATCTGCGTGGCGACCATTGTCTCCTCAAGATTCCTGACGAAAAGGAAAAGGCGGCCGCACCCCTGAGGGATCAGGTTTTCCACCGGAATAATGTCCCAGTCCGTGGTCCGGACCGCCACAGTTTTTGTCTGGAGAAGCGACGCGGCGCGGTTCTCGTCCGCCTTGTCCCTGATCACCACCACCTCGACTTCGCCCGGAACGAGCCGGTCCCCGCCCGCAGGGGCGATAATCTCGATCCTGCCGAGCTCCCTGATGCGGGGGGCCAGGTCTTCGCCGGTGAGAACGGCGTCGACCCCCTGTTCGATCGACTCGGTGACGAGTTCCTTGTTCCACTCCGGTAGACTGAGCCAGACCTGCTTCATCGTCAGCCCCGGTGCACGATTTGGGAAATCTTTCTGACGATATCGGCGGGATCGTCATGCTGGAACACGTTGCGCCCTATGGACACGCCTGCGCCGCCCGAGCTTATGGCGCCGGTCACCATTTCAAGTATCTCCTCGTCAGTCTCCATCTTTTCGCCGCCTGCGATCACCACCGGCACAGGGCACCCTTCAACGACCTGCCTGAAAGACTCCGGGGAACCGGTATAGTTCACCTTTACGATGTCGGCCCCCAGCTCGGCGCCGACCCTGGCGGCGTGCTTTACCACCGACACGTCGTATTCGTTTTTTATCTTGGCGCCGCGGGTGTACATCATGGCAAAAAGGGGCATTCCCCAGTCGCGGCACGCCCTGGATATCTGTCCCATATTGAAGAGCATTTCCGACTCCGTATTCGCGCCGATGTTCACATGGATGGAGACTGCGTCCGCCCCGAGCCTCACCGCCTCTTCCACCGTGCAGACCAGCGTTTTGGCATTGGAGTCCGGCGCGAGCACGGTGCTTGCCGAAAGGTGCACGATCAGCCCGATGTCCTTGCCGCTGCTGCGGTGTCCGCTCTCAACAAGCCCCTTGTGCATAAGAATGGCGTTGGCGCCGCCGGACGCCACGCTGTCCACGGTGGCGGCCATGTCTATGAGCCCGTGTATGGGCCCGACGGTGACTCCATGGTCCATCGGGACGATTATCGTTTTCCCTGTATTCCTGTTGAGTATTCTCTGAAGACGAATCCTTTTGCCTATCATGACTGACTCCGGAAGAGATCGGGTTTTTCCGCGCCCCCTCATCGCCCCCTGAAAGCGGGCCCGTACGCGCTGTTCCTTATTACAGACATGAACGCATCGCGTCAAGCAATTTGAACCGTACGGTATTTATTTTATTGACTCGCGGCGGGCGGGCGTGTATATTTATCATCGAAATGAACGGTGAAAAAAGCGCCATCACTGCAACCGGAACAATGGACCGGTATGCGGAGTTCTGGTCGGCGGGCCTTCAGAGCATCGAGGAGCTGCACCAGGAAATACTCAAATGCCTGCGCCTCCTGGAGCAAAGTCACGGCGGTTTTGAAACCGTGTATGACGACCTCATCCGGCATATCGACGAGCTTTCGTCCCTCTATTCGGGGAGCAACACAATAGAGGGAGGGGAACATGTGCAGCGGCTCAGGGCGATCGTAAAGCGGTACGGAAAAAACCGCGAAAACGGGATCGCCAACCTGGAGCTTCTTGACTCGCTTATGCGCAAAATCAAGGAGCAGAGAGACCGGAGCTTTGAGGAATTCCCTCTCCTTTCCCATCATGAAATTTCAGGTGACGCCCGGTCGGTGAAAATACCGGACCCGGCAGACTACCCGTACGCGTGGGTCACCTTTGAACAGGGCGGTTCGTGGTTTATCACATCCTGCCGGGACCTGAAAGTGCTGGAACCGGGGGACTTCCGTGTTCTTTCGTGGGAAGATGACGGGTCCCTCATTGTGTCATACAATCAGGGCGTTTCCGTGATAAAAAACCTGTTGCGAAAAAGCGCTCCGCCTGAACGGAAGAGGTTCAGGATACTGGTGCTGGACCACGGACGGGCAAGCCACCGGGCCGACAGGATGGGCCGCACTATCTACGCGAAACGGGACTTCGTGAAGCCGATGATCCTCCCCTTTTCCGGAGACCGCACCTTCTGCGCGTCGCCGGGGCGCGTGCGGCTCTTCGGGGTGCGGCACATCTATCTTTCCTGAAAAGAAGTGCTGCCGCACTTCAATGGCCGGGTTTTGGTTTTCAATCGAAACATGAAAGCGCAATGAGCATCTGCGCCGGCCCGTACAGGGCCCAGGTGATGACGGTGCTGTGGGGGATTTTTTTCACGAAGGCGTTGACGGCCAGCACGCCGTCGGACACGGCAAAAAGCATCGCGCCCAGGGCGATGAATACCTTGGGCCTGTCGAACCCGTAGTTCAGCCCGGAAACCGCGAAAAAGAGCATGCATGCGATGACCGCACAATACATGATCACCGGCACGGTCATGGGCCCGGTGCGCCCTTTCAGCTTCAGTAAAAATACCGCGCAGGCGCCCGCTATCGCCGCCGCCGTTGCGATGTTCCGGGGCAAAAAGAAATAATCGAGGGAAAAAGCGGCGATGTAAAAAATGTGCCCCGCCAGAAAATAAAGGATTCCGTATTTTAGCAGGTCCACCTCCACCACCATGAGCATGGTGTCGGCCACAAGTGCGCAGAGAAGGCTCAGCAGTATCAGGCCCCTGTAGGCGTCCATACCGTGCCGTCCCGCCGACGCCAGAACGACCGCCGCCACGGAAAGCGTGACCAGCGGCGTGAGGTAATACTTCGCCTTCAGGTTTCCTTTATAGGTGAGATACTCCCTCGATGCAAAGACAGCGGCGAAGAAAAGAAGCATCCATGTCGGCGGCGAGAAGATATGCGGCGTCACCGGGTTTATTCCTCTCCGTCCTTCTTTTTATCGATTTCTTTCTTCTTTCGTTCCTCGCCTTTTTTGAAGAACTCGGAAAGCTCCCGGAGCTTTGATGGATCGAAATCCGAGGAAAGCGCCGCGATGTTTTCCTGCTTGATCTCCTGATAGATCTCCTTGCGGTGAACCGCCACCTTTTTCGGAGCCTTTATCCCGAGCTTCACCTGGTCGCCCCGTATGTCGATGACAACGACCTCGATCTCGTCGCCGATCATTATGCTTTCGTTCAGCCTTCTGGCAAGCACTAACATGGCATCACCCCCCGGCACCGGCAATTTTTTTCATTTCCGCCAGGATGTTGTGCCTCACATGGTATTTGTCGTTGAGGGAGATCGCCTGCCTGCCCAGGCGCTTGTTCGGGTTCATGATGACCGGACCCTGAAGGTTCGCCGTCATCTCCGAGGGGTTTTCCGGTATCGTCACGATCGCGAACACCAGCAGTTCATCCGCCGTTTTCGCGCCGGTCGCTTCCAGGTCTGACTGTGATATCGCCAGCTCGTACTGGCCCAGGAAGTCGACCGGCCGTATGATCACAAAGGCGAGTTCCGGCTCTTCAAGGGCCTGCAGCCATTTAAAAGGGGACGCCGTGTCCTGCGTGTCAAGTAATACGAACCGGCGCACGAAATCGAATCCCGGTATCCCGTCAGGAAAATCGAATACCTGACGCTCATCCACTTCAATCTCGCCGAAGGGTCGCGTTTTAACCATTAATCCCAATTCTCGGGTCCTCCGCTATCGATTGTCTTATCTCAGAAAGTCCATCAGCGTCATCCTGATCGTCCTGGCTCCGACCGCGAGAGCGTACTGATGGACGCTCTCAAGGTAGCGGAAGTTCATTATCTCCTCGGCCACGTCGATCCCCTCGTTTTCCGAAAGAAGCTGGGTCACGTTTGTTTTGTCGGTCTCGGTTCTCCGGGTCAGTTCGTCGACCCTGTTCTGCCTCGCGCCGACCGCCGAGACGTGCCTGAGCAGGTTGTCCAGCCCCATGTCGATGAGCCCCAGATCCCTGCCGCCCACCAGCTCCTGATCGCCCCTCACCAGGTCGTCCCGGAGCTGGATCACCATTTCGAATATAGACATGCCGCCGACGGTGACCCTTTCGTCAATGTTGTTCGGCGGGTTGGGGAAATTCGCGCTCACCATGCCCAGGTCCTGAAGCACCGTGCCGCTCCCCATGTCCTCGAGCCACATCTGGTGCGGAGTGGTCGATTCCAGCACCAGGTTGTTTCTCCCCCCCTTCGACGCCCGCACCGAAAGCCCGGCGTTGTTGATCTTGTCGATGATCATGTCGATGTTGTCGCCGGCCGACACATTTATCTCCACCCCGTCGATCCGTATCGTCTGGTTGGTGCGTGCGGTGTAATCGGTGGCGTCCTGGTACGAGGTGAGCGTCTGGTTGGTCGCCCAGAAAACCCTGTTGCCGGGAATGTTCACCGCCAGGTATTCCCCCTGGGACACCTCGCGGAGGATCTCGCCGATGTTGCCGCGGTATTCCACTCCGATCATGGCGTCGCCCTGGTTTCCGGCGGTGAGCGTCTGGTAAATCGGAACGAACGGGTTCGGTATCTCCTCGGTGCCCGTCTGGAAGCCGCCGAAAATCGGCCTGCCGGTGGCGTTGCGCGAATTGCCGATGTTCACCAGTTCCTCGAGGAGCTGGTTTATCTCCGTTGCCGCCGCCTCCTTGAGCTCGAAGGAGCTGTAGATGCCGTTTGCCCCCTGCACCGCCAGTTCCCTGAGACGCTGGAATATCCTGAGGGTGGACTGGACCGCGGTGTCAACCTCGTCCAGTTTCGATTTCGATTCGGTAATGTTGGAGAGGTACTGCTCCATCTCTGTCAGCCTCGTCCGGTACATCATCTGGTTTGTCGCGGCGATGGGGTTGTCCCTGGGAAACCGCACGTTTCTGCCGGTGGCAAGCGAGCTCTGGAGCCTGTCCATGTCAACCTGGTGCCTGTTCAGGTTGAAATTCATGGTGTTATTCATCATCTGATTTGTTATTCTGTTCATGGTTTACGCCCCCATCCGAATGACAGTCTCAAGCATTTTATCAACCATGGATATGACCCTCGCCGCGGCGTTGTAGCCGTGCTGGAACTGTACCATGTTGGACATCTCCTCGTCCAGGTTGACGCCCGATACCGACTGCCTGAGGTTGGTGAGGTTCGTGAGGAGCGTCTCCTGGGTCCGCACCCTTGTTTCCGCCTCCTCCCCCTGCGTTCCGATTCGGGAAACCATGGACACGAGAAAATCGTTGAAGGAGGTGCTCTCGTCCACCATCGAGTTTACGTGGCGAAGCCGCGCGATGCGGAGCGCGTTGGTTCCGTCCCCGATGCCGTTGGAGGTATTGGGGTTTCCGGTCCCGCCTATGTCCTGCCCCTGGGCCGCGGCGATCCTGTCGACGTTTCCCGTGATCCTCTCTGAAACCGAGATATAGGAGGCGGGGTTGAACTCGGGCGTAAAGGTGATGTGCTCCCTGCTTGGGATGAATTTGCTGATATCGTCCACCCTGTGGTAATCGAAGGCGCCCTGGGGCCCGCTCCGGGCGAGAATTCCCGCAAGTCCCACAAGCATCTGGCCCGAGTCCTCTATATGGCGTATCATGAAGTTGCGGTTGTCCGAGTCCCTCGCCACGGTGGCCCTGAGCCCCAGCTGTGAATTGTGGTTCAGGTACGCCGATATCCCGATCTGCGCGTCATTTATCCGGCGTATGACGGAGAGAACCGTGTCCTCTGCGTTGTAATCGATCTGCACCTGCTGCTCCAGCGCGTCGTTGGTGACGAAGGTGAGCGTTCCGGCAACGCCGATGGCGGCGGACGCGTCGATCCTGTTGGCGCCCGAGACCCTGAATATGGCGGTCACGTCGTTGACGCCGTCGCTGTTAAGGTCGAAATTGCCGTTGACGTTGTCACTCACCGGGACGTGGGTGAAAAACTCCTGGTCCGTCTCACCCTGCCGGCCGAAACCGTCACGGTGCACCTCGTTGGTGAGGTCCATAAGGTTGATCGCGAAGGCGTTCACGTCGTTGATGTTCTCCCTGATGACCCTGTCGCGTATCTCCACGAGGGCCCCCAGTTCCCCCCCCCTGTTGGTGATGTCCCTGCCGGTGTCCCGCCAGACCACGCGCAGCATTCCGTCGTTTTCAGGGTCCATGACAGTCTGAAGAGGGCGCACGACCTCCCCCTGTATGAGGTTTTCCGCCCCAAGGTAAACGATCATTTCGTCACGGTCGCTTCTCCCCACCGAGATGTCGGCGATCTGCGAAAGCTCCTCGATCAGCGCGTCACGGCGGTCCATCAGGTCATTGGGGTTGTCCCCCAGCGCCTGGGACTTCAGTATCCGTTCGTTCAGGTCCCGTATGTTGTACGAGAGCGTATTGATCCGCTCGACCCTCTGGGCGATCTGATTGTTGGCGTTCAGCCGAAGCTCCCTGAGCTGGCTGTAGGCGCTCCGAATCTCGTTGGTGAGGCCAATCGCCTTCTCCTTCACCACTTCCCGGGTCGACCGCTCTTCCGGATGGACCGAAAGCTCCTCCCAGGCCCTCCAGAGATCGTCCAGTCTCCCCCTGATCGAATCCTCCGACGGCTCATTGTACACCATCTCGACCTGACGGATGAATTCGTTTCGGGTGTTCCAGAAGCCCATGGTGTTCTTCTCCGCCACGATCCTGTCGTCGATGAAGTTGTCCCGCACCCGCTGGACCTCCTGCACCACCGCCCCCTGGCCGATATTGCCGGGCGTGTTGGACCTGTTCAGGCTCGGAAGATAGAGCGGGTCCGCCGCGGTGATGACCACCCTCTGCCGTGAGTACTCCCTGCTGTCGGCATTGGATATATTGTGTCCGGTGACGTGAAGCGCCTGCTGATGCGACATCAGTCCCCGTTTCCCGATTTCAAGCCCCATGAATGTCGAAGGCATTGTATTCCTCCCCTACGCTGTCTGGTTAAAAAGCACCGGCGCCGCAACCTTTCCCTCTTCACGGCCTTTCCTGCAGTATCCGGCGTCGAGGGAGACGCCGTTTTTAAGCCCCGATAGAAGTATCCTGTAAAATTCCATGGTGTCCAGAAGAAGTCCGCTGTTCATGCTCTGAAGGTCCCTGAGCCTGAGGAGAAGGTCTTTTAGGTCGATCCCGATCGCCATGAGCCGCTTAGATGAATCCTCGTCCATCGAGCCGACCACGTCGCTCAGGGTGATATCCCTGGCGCAGTCGTCGAGCCGATAGAGCTTACGGTACTGGTCGATGGCCTTTATTCTTCTTTCGTCGAGGTGCTGGATCTCCCGCAATGCCAGTTCCTGCTCCGCCGAAAGCCGTTCGAGTTCCCTGCCGTCCCTGCGAAGAATAACCTCTTTCTTCGCGTCTTCCAGCGCGTACACCTTTTCGTAGAGTTCCTTCTCCCTCGACAACACCTTTTCAAGGGCGGCTACAGGATTATCCATATCTTCCCTCCGTGGAATGACCTATCGGTACTGTGTATACTATCGGTAGAAAGGGGAATTTGAATGAGTAGAAAAATGAGGGATTTCGTATGGGGCGGCCGGCGTCACCCGGGTGTCATGCCGATGCTTTCAAGATATTCGTCGTAATTGACTTCACTCAGGGCGTCGATGTCTTTAATCTCGAAACCCACTTTGATGATCCCGTTGTCGTTGAAAATGACGTTTCTGACCACCGCGCCTATTATCACCTTCTTGTTTGTCGGAAGCATCATGTCGAAGGATACGAGGCCTCCCTGGCGAAAGTACCTCGTAAGCCTCCTGTCCCTGAAGACCACCCCCATCCCCCTGTGAGAAAGGTCGGAGATGAGGAACCTTTCCTTCACCACCGGGATAATGTTCTCTTTCTTGAAGTATTCGCTCACCACAATGGCCATCCTCTTAACTACGGTGAGAAACCCTTCGGTCATTACTCTGCGATTATTGACCTGAATGTATCCGTAGGGGATCAAGTTCCTGTACAGCACCGACACAGTGGCTTCCGATATAAGGGTCTTGTCGCTGGTCAGCTTGTAATCTTTTGCGTAAATTTCATTGATATAATGGTTGAAGGACTGCAGGTTTTTTTCGTCAGGCGCGACTCCGATGTCGGGGATGAAAATAGGCGTGGTGCTTTGCTGGATATGCTTCAATCTCGGGTCGTTCTTCGATTCGTGCATGAACACGATACGAATCCGGTCGAATTTCTGCTGAAGATCGAATATCAGCGATTCTCTAATAATATCCAGTTTTTTCTCGTTGGCCATGAGACAGTTCTGTATGAGAAAGTCAGACATCATATTGCTCGCGAAGATGACATTCTTGTCGTTACCCTCGATGGTTACCGTGGTCCTGGCCTCTTTCCTCTCACCGGAAATGATCTGGAATTTTACCGGCAGGAAAATAAAGGTGTCCTCGTTGTTTTCGACATATTTGAGGGTGGTGTAAATTGTGCTCTCACCGTGTCTCGTGAGCACAAGCACCAGCTCCGGAGTGTTCTTCACCCTCGGTATCCTGAAAGCGACGCGTCCTTCGGAAAAACCGAGATACTGAATGTTCAGGTCTCCGCTCTTTGTCCGTAGAAATACAGAGGTCCTGGTAAAATACGTATCCAGAATATGAGAAAATTTTTCCCTGTCCGTTATCGTTTCTATGCTTCCTGCCATAACCCTCAAACCGGAATCGAGATATCGCCTCTTTCGACAAAAAAACTCTCATATAACACATGCACTAAAGGCGCGTTTTTCCGAAAATGATCCAACTAAAGGCTTGCGTCATGAAAAAACAAAGACTATACTCAGTACCGGATAAAAACATTGTCAAGAGATTATTGCACAGGGGCACAATGATTCCGGGGCGGATAAAAGCGGCCTACATCTTCAGCGTTCTTCCATATTCGGTCAGGTCCCCGCTGTTGACCGGCATCGGGAAAAAGGAGCGTGAACGGCTCAACAACGCACTGAAAAGTGCCGACGGCCTCGGCACCGCAGAAAAGACCTCGATACTTCGAATTTTTATCCGGCGCATGCATGCCCTTGCGGAAAAACGGCGGCGCATCACGGAGTTCTCCTCGATTGCCGGCGTCACCCTTCTGGGTTTCACGGTGCTCGCCTCCGCCGCAGCGGCATTCGCCCTGCGCCGCGGCACAGACGAGAGAATTCTCTTCATCGAGACAATCCTGGCCGGCGGCGGGATTCATCTTGCGCTGATCCCGGTGGTGGCAGGGTATCTACGCACCGCCTTCAACCAGTCACCCGTGGACATCCTGCTCTCCTCGCGAAACCGGGCGCTGGACTCGGCGCTCGGGTGCATTGCGGGGCTGTGCGTTGCCGCGATGTTTCTTTTTCTTTCAGGGGGCTCGGTCGGCGCGATCGACCCGATTCCGGGGGCGATAACCCTCCTCCTCTCAGTCACCGCTGGTCCCGTGCTGGAAGAGCTGGTATTCCGGCACCTGCTCTTTCAAGTGGCCGGAAAGAGCATAGGATACATCGCTGCGGGGGTGATTTCTTCGGCCATCTTCACGGCGGTGCATCTCCCCGACGGCGCGGGGCTCGCCGCCGCGTACTTTACCGCCGGCGCGGCACTCTGCGCGCTCCGCCGGATCAGGGGATCGCTCTACCCCGCCCTGGCCGCACACGCGTTATCGAATCTCTTTATCCAGATTTTTTAACGTCGGTCGTAATGGACCCGTCCACCAGGGACACGGTCCGCTCCATCATGGACGCGATGGACCGGTCGTGGGTGACGATGATGATGGTGCACCCTTTCTCCCGTCCAAGATCGAGTAAAATTTCGGTGAGGTTGCGGGAGTTCACGCTGTCCAGGCTTCCCGTGGGTTCGTCAGCCAGAATAAGGTCCGGTTCACCGACGATGGCCCTCCCCACCGCGATGCGCTGGCATTCGCCACCGGACAGCTCGGAAGGCTTGTGGTGAGACCGGTCCGTGAGATTGAATCGCTCAAGCATCGCCATGGCACGCTTCTTCGCCTCGGCCCGGGCGGTTCTCCGTATGAGCAGGGGCATCATTATGTTTTCCAGGGCAGAAAATTCGGGAAGCAGATTGTGCTGCTGAAAAATGAATCCCACCGCCCTGTTCCTGAACCCGGCAAGGTCCTCCACTGAAAGATGGGACACATCCCTCCCCATGAGCAGAAGCCTGCCGTTCTGGAAATGGTCGAGACAGCCGACGAGATTCAACAGTGTAGATTTTCCCGCTCCAGAGGGGCCGACTATGGACACGAGCTCCCCCCTTTCGACGGTCAGCGAGACGCCCTTGAGCACCCGCAGTGCGCTCCTTCCGAAGCCGTATATTTTTTCCAGACCTTCAGCGACGATGATCGGTTCACCCGGCACTGCGCCCTCCTACTCGTACCGTATTGTTTCGACCGGACTCAGACGCGACGCGTTCCATGCCGGGAATATCGCCGCCACGGTACAGAGAAACACGGCGAACACGGTGATGAACACCACGAATTCCGGCACCACCTGGGTGGGAATTCCTTCTATATAATACACGTGCCTCGGGACGATGTTTATATGGTAAAAGAACCCGAGATCAAAGAATTCATACGCAAAGGCGCCGATGTCGTTCACAATATCCTCGATCCATTGAATGATTGCGCCGAGATTTATCGCCGCCGCCATGCCCATGATTGCGCCCGCGAAGGCGCCGATCACGCCGATGAAAAAACCCTCAAGCACGAAAATTACCATGATCGAATTGGGGCCCGCGCCCATGGATTTCAGGATGCCCACCGCCTTGCGCTTTTCCATCACCACCATCACGAGTGTTCCCATGATGGTGAAACCTGCTGATATGATGATCAGAAGCAGAATGATGGTCATGATGAGCTTCTCCAGTCTCAGGGCGTAAAACAGGTTCTGATTGCGCTCTTCCGCGGTCAGGGTCATGTAGTGGAACCCTATGGTACTGCGGATTATGGAGGAGACTTCGCGCATGCGGTACACGTCGTGGATCTTCACGCCGATACCCCAGACAGAGTCGCCGATTTCGTAGAGGTTCTGCGCCTGCGGCAGCGGCATCACCACCATCTTGGTGTCGAAATCGTAGTATCCTGTTTTGAAGAGTCCCAAAACCTTAAATGTCCCCAGTCCGGGAACGAGCCCGGTGCTGGCCGTCATCTGGCCTTTGGGGACTATCAGCTCGATTCTGTCTCCGATGAAGATGTTGTTGTCCCGGGCCATCTCCTCGCCGATATACACGCCGGTTTTACCGCCGGGATCTTTCTCCCCCTGACGCACGAATTTCCTGACGTCGTCGGGAAATTTTTTCATGGTCCCGATGCCGCGAATCATCACCGGGGAAATGAAACTCCGGTACCTGATAATCCCCTGCCCCTGGATGAGGGGATCGACGGATCGCACCTCCCTGAGCGTCAGGATCTTTTTCACGAGTTTTCGGTAATCGCGGATGGCCGAGCCTGTTCCGTCATTAAAGGAATGCGACACGGTGATGTGGGAATCGATGTCCAGTATCTTGTCTTTTATCGAGGCCTGGAACCCGTTCATGACCGAGTTCACCACTATGAGTATGAACACGCCGAGAAACACGATGAACATCGACAGCAGGGTGTTCGACGAAATAGAGCCCTGGTTCTTTTTCGATTTCAGGTACCTGAAACCGATAAACAGTTCGTACAGTCTCATTGCGTTAACCTATGGCTCCATACGGTAGAAAGACCTGTTCCACATGAGCCATCCGTGACCGGTTCTTTCGCCGTTCAGATATTTTATGAATATGACTTCGCCGCGAAGCGCCCTCACCTGCCTTCCGGTATCACGGCGGACCTCGGCGCATTCAAACCAGACCTTTTTCTGCTGGTAACTGTTGCCGTTTGCGTCCAGTTTCGTCTTGTCGTTGTCGATGTCTTCAAATTCGCGAACCGTGCAATCGGTATAGTAGGTGATGCGATACATGTCCCGAAACACACCCTCCTCTTTCGGAAAGGCCTCGCATGCGCGGTATTCGGCGTAGTTGAGGCTTTTCAGCGACGTAGACCATCGTTTGAAGACCTTTTCAGGCTCAGGAAACTCTTCCTTCTTGCAGGAAAAAACGGCCAGTAAAAGAAAAATACACGCAACCGATGCCGCTATGCATGGATAATTAATTCGTTTCATAGGATGGACGATACTGCGCCGGTGCGCCATTTTCTTCAACACATTTATCCCGGACAGGCCAAAATTCGGCGAACCCCGCCTCCAACGGTTCGCCGCGGCTATTGGTCACCGGTGATTTGTGCCGGCGCTGATGGGGGCGATATAATAAATCTTTCCGTCAACCCCGTCATAGACCTCATAGCTCACCTCAAACCGATGCCCCCTCTTTTTTGCGTGGGCGGCGATTGCCGGATATGCCCGCATCGGCCCTATCATGTAGGAGAGTGAGCCCTTTATTGGAAACTCCACAACCATGCTCTTCTGAACGCCGATACTGCCCGTTTTGATTGCCTGTCCCGATCCGGTTATTCTGGAGATGTCCTTGCGTTCGATGAGCATGCCGCAATGGCTCCTGAGCCGGTCGGCCGGAACCGCGGCAGGATCATCAAAGAATACACCGAACCCGAATCTGATCGGAATCCCCTTTTCCTGAAGGGTTTTGTACACCCGGTCAAATACCGGAGCGCTCTCCTTGTAGTCGCCGTGATGCTCCTCATAGGCATATTCATAGGGGCCGGTGACCATTTCGGTAACGGAGAGAGTGGAAAAAGCGCCCAGATAGGCCAGGTAACCCGCAAATCCGACTGCGATCACAACGATAAGTGCGACGAATATTATCGATGCCTTTTTCATGTGTTTCTTCCTTATAATTGATATTATTAATGGCTTATACATTTTTTATCACCATTGTCATTTTTTCAATCACATATTGACATCAATACACAAAACTTCGGGGTCAGAGCCCCCTAATCTGGGGTCAGAGCCCCCTAATCTGGGGTCAGAGCCCATAACCGGGGGTCAGAGCCCCTAACCGGGGGTCAGAGCCCATAACCGGGGGTCAGAGCCCATAACCTGGGGGTCAGAGCCCATAACCTGGGGTCAGAGCCAGTTTACCATATGTAGCATTCTCTTGTAAGCTGACAGGAGCTTTTCATTTTTCTTGAAAGAATGAAAAATTTCCTGTTCATGCTTGACTATTTATCTGATTATATGTACTATTCATTTAATTCTGATTTTTCTGATATTTATGATTGGAGAATTAATAATGAAATTTGAATGCTGCGGTTCTTCGACACACAAAGGAGAAAACTCAATAAAAGAAAAGGTCAGGGAAAAGTACGGCGATATAGCCGGCGCAGGATCGCAATGCGGATGCTGCGGTCCCTCCATATCTACCCGGGATCTTGGAAAACTTGCCGGATACAGTGACGGGGATCTTGCCTCAATCCCCGAAGGGGCCAACCTGGGTCTCGGGTGCGGAAACCCCACGGCCCTCGGCGCGATCAGTAAAGGGGACACTGTCCTTGACCTCGGTTCCGGCGCCGGTATCGACTGTTTTCTGGCCGCACAAAAGGCCGGCGAGACAGGCACGGTAATCGGCGTGGACATGACCCCGGAAATGATATCCCGGGCTCGTGACAACGCGGCGAAGGCAGGGTATAACAACGTGGAGTTCCGGCTCGGGGAGATCGAAAACCTCCCGGTTGAAGACGATACGGTGGATGTGGTGATTTCAAACTGCGTCATCAATCTTTCCCCGGACAAGGCGGCCGTGTTCCGGGAGGCCTACCGGGTGATGAAGCCGGGAGGGAGATTTATGGTCTCGGACATCGTGGTCACCGCTGAGCTCCCGGACAGGGTGCGGGAATCGATCCATGCTTATGTGGGATGCGTCGCCGGCGCGGAGCTGAAAGAACGTTACCTCGCCATGATGGAAAAGAGTGGATTCCGGAACATTCGGATATTGGGCGAATCCGCCTTTGCGGAAGAAACACTGTTACAGGACACCTTCGCCCAGTCTTTAATAGATGAACTTGACCGGGACGGAATCGACATTGGGGCGCTCATGAAAAGCGTGAAGAGCATAAAAGTGTCAGCTGAAAAATAAAAAAACATCCATCCGGTACGGAAACCTGAATTAATCAATTTCGGCATCCTGCGTGAAAGGAACGGAATAAGAGGGTGAGATTCGCCTCACATCCGACACGGGATGAGCGGAATCTCTTGACAGGAAGATGAAACCGGCGCAGTGTCACACTTGAGACACATAGGAGACGACGATGCAACAGAATAACGAAGACAAAAACACCTGCACCTGCCGCGGCGAAGACGGGCAGGGGTGCTGCCGGATAGAGTCGCTCACCACTGTTGACGAGCGGGGCCAGATGGTGCTCCCCAAGGACGTACGGGAGAGGGCCAATATAAAACCGGGGGACAAGATGGCGGTGATCAGCTGGGAAAAAAACGGCGCGGTCTGTTGCATAACGCTGATAAAGGCGGACGAACTCTCCGGCATGGTGAAGGAATTTCTGGGACCGGTCATGGGGTCCATGTTCGGAGGCTGACATGAAAGCGTTTTATCCCTTGCGGAAAATGTTCGACTCCATACCCGGGTCCTACGACTCCATGAACAGAATCCTCACCTGCGGCATGGACAGCTCCTGGCGGCGCAGGGCGGCCCGCCTCTGCCTTGAGAAATCGCCCTCCTCAGTCCTTGATCTGTGCTGCGGCACCGGCGACCTTGCCGTGACGATGGCGGGCATCGCGGGAGACAGTGCCGCCGTCACCGGCCTCGATTTCAGTCCCGGCATGATAACCGCCGCGGTGCGCAAGGCCGAAAAGATGAAGGTCCGCGTCCCCTTCGTGCTGGGCGACGCTTCCGCGCTCCCCTTCCCCGACGGTTCCTTCGACTCGGTGGGGATCGCTTTCGCCTTCAGAAATCTTTCGTACAAAAACCCGAAACGGGACCCGGCCCTTGCAGAAATCCTGCGGGTGATCAGGCCCGGGGGGAGGTTCGTCATTGTCGAGAGCAGCAAGCCGAAAAACCGGATTATCCGGCTGTTTTTCAACCTGTACCTGAAAATCGCGGTGGAATTATTGGGAGGCTTCATATCCGGCGACAGAGGCCCGTACCGGTATCTCGCCCATTCGGCGCGGCATTTTCATCCTCCCGGAGAGCTCACCTCGCTGATGGCCGGCGCCGGGTTCGTCAACATAACCCACAGAGGGCTGTTTTTCGGCGCGGCGGCAATCCACTGCGGGGAGAAAGCAGGCTAAATCCTGGTGACGGAGCCGTCGTAGGCGTTCAGCCGGATCCGGTCTCCGCTGGCGAGGATTTCCGTGGCCCCTGCGACGTTCACCACCATGGGAAGGCCGTATTCCCTGGCCACCACCGCGCCGTGAGACAGTGCGCTCCCGATCTCGGTGACGAGACCTGCCGCGGCGCCGTAGAAAGGGGTCCAGCCCACATCGGTGAACCTGGCCACCATTATCTCACCCGGCTCCAGACGGCCGGCATCCTCTGCGGTGAGCACCACCCGCACGGTCCCTTCCGCAATTCCCCTGCTCACCGGAATCCCCTTCATTACGCCGTCACCGTCCCGCTGTCCTGCAGTTATAGGCTCGGGCTTCCCCCGGCAGATTTCGGGAAAGTTGAGCGATCCCTGCTCCGCCAGAAGCCTGCGCCGGCGAAGGGCCTTTTTAATGAGCCGCCTCTGTCCCGAAAGAAGCGCACCCAGTTCCTGATGAGTGAAAAAGTAGACAAGGTCCGCGTCCGGGATATCCCCCCCTTCAGCAAGGAGCACGCCGATTTTCCTGTAGGCGAGCTTGAACTGGTGCTGAACCTTTATCACCAGCGACTTGGAATACTCCCTGACCGCAACCCCCTTCCTCGCATGACCCAATGCCCATTGAAAGGCCCGGGATGGGTGTTCCGGAAGCGCGGCACCGGTGCCTTTCACACGCGCACCCATTCCGGCCAGGGCTCCCCGCACCAGGGACTGCATGGTGGCGATGAGTCCCTCGCGGTTTTCCGCCCACTCGATTTCGCGCAGTTCCGCCTCCCGGATGGAGCGGTGCCCGTGCCGCCGGAGAAATCCGCCGAATCGTTCGCCCCAGGGGCCGTCACTCAGCCATTCCACCGCCTCTGACGGCGCGAGGGCGATAAAGCGGCCGGCGGCTTCTCGATCGGACGCGACAGACCGGGCGATCTCCTCAAGCGAGGAGACCACGTCGGCGCTCTCGATATCCGGAATGTTCACCAGATACGACGCCGCCTGTTCGAAATGCGCCACCGTCGGCTCGCCGCCTCCCGCAAGCACCGACATGAGGATGCCGTTCATCGCCCCAGAATAGGCAGAATTCACGTAATGGTTTATGTACTGGCGGAACAGAAAGCCCATGTTCCGGTCGCACTGGGCGTACATGGCGCCTGGATCATCGCCGGAAAGGTCGATACTGAACGTCGCTGCCGCCTTTTCCAACTCCTTCGTGCTCCTCTTCCACCTGCCGATGTAGCGGAAGTAGCGTATCGAGTTCAGCAGCCGGAGAGGAAACCGTTTTTTCGGGATTCGGTCCCGGTCCTCCAGGGCGCGGCCGATGATGTTCAGCTCGAGCCCCTGGGGCGTGGCGCCGGCGATGCTTCCGGCAACCCGCGACATCAGCGAAAAGTTCATGAACTGGTGATTGTAGAAACTGCAGATAAAACGGCAGGTATCGCCCTTCCTGATGACGCCGTTGTACACGTACATGTCCCTCAAACCGAAGTCGATCGCCTCGGCGAAGACCGATATGGTAAGCGGCGTCGCCGCACCCGGCAGCATCTCGCCTATGTTGCACCGTGTGTACATCGTTGAAGGATCGGGAACCTCGGTGTCGAATTCATTGATTCCGGCCGCATCGCCCGTCGTGATCGGCCTGGCCTGGAGCCAGTGGAGGACACCCTCCCCGTCTATGGCCCACTCGAGGTCGAGGGGGCGATTGAAATGCCTTTCAGCCGCGACCGCCTCTTTTATGATAACGGCGAGTTCGTCATCCTTTAATACCGGTTCCCCCTGCAGAAGGTGCCTCTCAACCGGATTGCCGTCGCGTCCGCACACGTACTGGTCCGAAGGCTCCGTCCCCCCCACAAGCGACTCGCCGATACCCCGCACCGCGTTGATCACCATCCTGCCGGTGTCGCCGCTCAGCGGATCTGCGGTGAAGATTACGCCGGACTTTTCCGCCTGCACCAGCCGCTGGACCACCACCGACATTGCCGCTGTGACGGACCCGTCGAAACGGCTCCTGTATTCGGCGGATCTGGCGTTTTCCAGGGACCGGAGGCATTGTATCACCGCGTCGCGTACCTGACCGGCCCCGCGCACATCCAGGACGGTCTCGTACTGTCCCGCGTGGGAGAAGTCGTCGCCGTCCTCGCCGCTGGAGGAGGAACGGACCGCAACCGGGCCTCCCCCCATCGCCTCATACCGCTCCCCGATGTCCTGCGGCATCGAATCGGGGGACGCGCCGGTCACCGCAAACCCTTCCGGCACCCTGAGCCCGGCCCGGATCAACCGTGTGAGACCGGCCGCCTTGCCTCCGGCCAGCAGGGACTCGTCGCTTCCGAGAGGGACGCAAACAGCTGATGGCGTTTGTTCCATAAATCACCCGCCTCCCTTGACCCTGTAGCCGAATTCGCAGATACCCCGGCCGGGCGTACCGCCGTAATCGAACCTCGCCGCCGCTTCGGTCACCCGGTAAGACCTTCCCATAAGCCAGCTGAACCGCGCGCCGTTGTCGCAGGTTGCCCTGATTTTCGATCCGTCACCGAGATGAATGTCGAGATCAAATCGTTCCGGCGGCTCCCCTCCGGGGTTCAGCGCGTCCAGGCGGCTCCCGCCGATAACCGGAACGAAACGATCGCCCCTCTGCGTGAATCCGGCCCGGATGTGACGGAGTATCGGATACGATACCAGGCTGTAATTGACGAATCTCCCGTCATCAAGGGCCATTGCGAGCCAGACGTGCCGGTTCATGTCGCTCCACCGGCGCGGGCCGAACGAGTGGTCCCGTATGGCCCTCATCTTCAGGTTATGGGTTTTCTTTCCGATCCGGACCTCGCCGCAAATCTCCCCGGCCTGCTCGTAATGGGTCTGGTGCCAGCCGGAGAGCTCCCTGAACCACCGGCCAGTCCACCGCTCAGCCGCCATCGCCTCCGCCATGGTATGCGGAGGCATCTGGGAGCTGAAATTGAAAATGGGATAGGGCGAGATGAATTCCGCGTCCATTGACACCCTCACCTCCTTGCCGCCGCAGCGAAGGCCGCCGTCAAAGGCAAGCCCCCATCGGGAACCGGGCTCATGGCACCGAACCGCCAGGTTCCCGATGCTCCTGTCGCCCGGCATAACGCACCCGCCGCCGTCGAGATTGTACGATTTCTTGTCAAAAAAAAGCGAAAGCCACGACTCCCCCTCGCCGTCTCCGCGGAATCCGAGTCGCATGATGATGCAGTTCCCGCGGTCGTCGTGGCCCGTGAAATAGTAACTGTCGTTGTAATGAGCCGGCGCTCCGAGGGGGACGCGCATGTTCTCCGCGTCCGTAACGCTGAAGGGGCGGCGTCGGTTTCCAAGGGATATAAGAATCCCTGCCGCCCGTTTTTTCAAACCGTAGGTAAATGGTGACATGATGTGACTCACTCGTTGCAGCTATTTGTATGGTTTACCCCCGGAGACGATAGTTATCCACTCCACGGGCACCGGGGTGATTTAACGACTATATAATTCATTCTGTCAATGAATTTAACGGGGTCAGAGCCCGTCAGGGGCTGGTCTGGCTAAAACCGGGGTCAGAGCCCGTCAGGGGCTGATCCGTCTAAAACCGGGGTCAGAGCCCGTCAAATATATACATTTTTAAATTATTGCCAATATATAAATAAAAGAGCCGATAGTTATCCACCTCTACCGATAACTATCGGCCTCACTCCAACAATAGAGACAAACCATGGCGTCAGCCTGCCTTCCGTTCATCATCCATCACTTCAAATTCCGCGTCATAGACCCTGTCCCGGCCCTCCGCCGCGGCCGGGCCTGTGGCGTTCTCCTGCTCTGACCCCGCATCCCGTGCGGCGCCGTTTCCGCTTCCTGCGGCCAGGTTCCGGACCGTTTCCTGGAACGACTGTATCGCCTCCCGTATCCTCTGCGGGTCGTCGGATTCCATCGCCTGCCTCAATGCGGCGATCCCGGTTTCGGCGTTCCTTCGTGCATCCTGGTCTATCGTTCCGCCCTGTTCACGGACGGTTTTCTCAACAGAGTAGATGAGGCTGTCTGCCTCGTTCCTGGCCGCCACCAGATCGCGCAGTTTCCTGTCCTCCTCTGAGTGCTCCTCCGCCTCACGGACCATGCGCGAGATTTCCGTCTCCGTAAGCCCGCTGGATGACTCGATCCGCACCGATTGTTCCTTTCCGGTCCCCAGGTCCTTTGCCGACACGTGAACGATCCCGTTTGCGTCGATGTCAAAGGAAACCTCTATCTGCGGCAGGCCCCTGGGCGCGGGCGCGATACCCGAAAGCTCGAACCTTCCCAGCGTCCTGTTCTGCTGCGCCAGTTCCCGCTCGCCCTGAAGCACGTGCACCGACACACCCGGCTGATTGTCCTCCGCCGTGGAGAAAACCTGGCTTTTCCTCGCGGGAATGGTCGTGTTCCGTTCGATCAGCCGGGTCATGACGCCGCCCAGCGTTTCGATCCCCAGCGACAAAGGCGTCACGTCCAGAAGGAGGACGTCGCTCACGTCGCCTGACAGCACCCCCCCCTGGATCGCGGCGCCGGCCGCCACCGCCTCGTCGGGATTCACTCCCCTGTGAGGTTCCTTTCCGAAAAGCCGTTTCACCGTGTCCTGTACCGCCGGTATCCTGGTTGAGCCCCCCACCAGTATCACCTCGTCAATGTCACCGGGAGTCATCCCCGCGTCCTCCATGGCCCTGCGGCAGGGCTCCTCGGTGGACTCCACCAGGTCGCCGATAAGCTTTTCGAACAAAGCCCTGGTGACTGTAAGGACCAGGTGTTTCGGCCCTCCTGCGTCCGCGGTGAGAAAGGGTATGTTCACTTCCGTCTGCGATTTCGCTGACAGCTCGATTTTCGCCTTTTCGGCCGCTTCCTTCAGCCGCTGCAGCGCCATCGGATCGCCGGATACGTCGATACCGGTCTGACGCCGGAACTCCGTTATCAGGTGATCGATAAGTCGCTGGTCGAAATCATCCCCCCCCAGATGGGTGTTGCCGCTGGTGGATTTCACCTCAAAGACCCCGTCACCCAGTTCCAGTATGGAGATGTCGAAGGTCCCTCCGCCGAGGTCGTATACCGCCACACTGCGGTTCCCTGCGCCCTTGTCCATCCCGTAAGCAAGCGCCGCCGCCGTCGGCTCGTTGATTATCCGCTCAACCTCGAGCCCCGCGATACGTCCCGCGTCCTTGGTCGCCTGGCGCTGTGCGTCGTTGAAATAGGCGGGAACGGTGATGACCGCCCTGGTGACCTCTTCGCCCAGATAATCCTCCGCGGTCTGCTTCATCTTCTGCAGTATGCGCGCGGACACCTCCTGGGGCGATACGTCCCCCGCCGCGGTGCGGATGGTGACGCCCCCCTTCCCGTCGTCAAGAATCGTATAGGGGACGGTCTTCCTCTCCCCCTCTACCTCGCCGAAACTCCTCCCCATGAACCGTTTCACCGACCGGATCGTGTTTTCCGGATTCGTGATGATCTGGTTTTTCGCCATCTGTCCGGTCAGCCGCTCGCCTCCCGCGGTGTAGGCCACTATGGAAGGGGTCGTGCGCTGACCCTCGGAATTCTGGATCACCACCGGTTCGCCGCCGGACATTACCGCCACGCAGGAATTGGTGGTTCCCAGGTCTATGCCTATAATCTTCCCTTTTTTACTCATTTTTTTCTCCTTTTCAATCAGTCAGTATCCAATAAATCGGAATCGTTTGCCGCATATCCTAAAGTCTGCATCAGATGGACAGGCGGCCCCTCTCGCAAAAACGGGGAAGGCACCCTCAGGCGCATTCCCCGCGTACCCGTTAGGGCCTGAGGTCCAGCCGGTTTAATGCGCCCTGACCTCAATCTTCCTC
Source organism: Spirochaetota bacterium (assembly GCA_041737965.1). Classification (GTDB taxonomy): domain Bacteria; phylum Spirochaetota; class UBA4802; order UBA4802; family UBA5550; genus JAFGJK01. Next base: position 54,483 of record JBGSQT010000043.1, read on the forward strand.
GGCTGGATTTGTTCGCTCTTGGGGAGATCGATGGTGAGCACGCCGTTTTTGAATTCCGCGTTGATCTCCTCCGCCTTGATCCCTTCCGGAAGCCTCATGCTTCTGCAGAAAGAACCGAACCTCCTTTCCGACATCACGATATTCCTCTTTTCATCTTTCTCTTCCCTTTCCTCTTTCTTTTCGCCGGAAATGGTGAGCACGTTTTTCTCCACGGTCACGTTGATGTCCTTCTCCGTCAGGCCCGGAATTTCTGCGGTCACGCGTATCGCCCTGTCGTCCTCGGCCACGTCCACCCGCGGAAAAACTTCTGTTGAACCAAGCGCCTTCGAAGAAAAAAGATCGTCGAACAGTGTGTCGATATCCCAGTAGAATGGATTACTCAACGCTCTTTCAGTATTCTCTCTTCTAACCAATCCCCATCTCATGATAAACCTCCTTTAACTGTTGTTAGCACTCGTCTTTATTGAGTGCTAACAACTACTACACATAATATATAGTGTCCTGATTGAATCGTCAACAGGTGTGCAATAATTTCATGTATTGTGAGCAATTTTTTTACAGAAAAGGACTATTACATTAACAGTCTAATATATTGTGTCACTTATTCTTCAGGGGATAACTATCGCTATCTTTATAAGGAAGAAAATTATCACAAGAAGGGGTGTTTATAGCTTCTCAATGACTATTCTGCACCGGAAAAGAATATCACCTTTCATCCCCCCATGGGCGATAAACGTATCCCCATGGGCGGCTCCGGGCGGGATATGAAGGTCCATGGAAACCGTCTCCTGAACCGCCCCCTGGCCGAGACAGCGCGGACAGGGGACCCCCAGGTACCAGTACCCTTCGCCGCCGCACTGCCCGCAGGGTATTCTGGCCCGCACCGCAAATACCCCGGTGACACCCAGGGCCGCCTCCCGGGAAGAGAGATACAACACCAGCTCCTCTTCAACTTCCCTGTACCATGACCGCCTGAAAAAGGCGCCCCCGAACCCCCCCGCGAATCCTCCGCGGAAAAAATCGCGGCGGGTGCTCCCGCCAACGCCTTCCTGCCTGAAAGGCTCGGCGCCGCGCTGTGCGGGCCCGCCGCTCCAGTATTCCGAATCGTTCTGCCGCATACGCGCCGCACCGCTCCGCTCCCTCCGCAGCGCATCGTCGTAATACCGGCGCCGTTCCCGGTCGCCGAGAACAGCGTAAGCCTCGTTGATTTCCCTTATACGCTCATTGGATGCGGCGCAGTTGTTGACGTCGGGATGATGGAGCTTCACGACTTTGCGATAAGCCTCTTTTATCGCTTCATCGGAAGCGCCGCTGGAAACGCCGAGAGTAGTGTAGTAGTCTTTCGCCATGGGAGTTTAATTATTTAGCAATTAATAATATATAAAAATTCTCCTGTTGCAGCAACAATTCATCAAATTTTTTTATTCAGCTTTTTCGGCGGCAGGGACTGCAGGAATGGGCATGATGATCGTTCGGCGGGTAAAGAATCTGAATGGGCGACACACGACTCACGCATGGGGGCGATCACTGCGGCGGGCCGGAACCGGAACCTCCTCTTTAACGGGACGGCTGAAAACGGCGGGAATAGAAAACGCGCGAAAGGGAGATCCCAGACATCAAAACACCGGCCCCGCAAATCGCCGTCAACGGCACCGATCAGAATTCAGCGTTGGCGCGGGCGAAACGCTCCCTGCATTCCTCGTGAACCCTGTCGAAATCCATCTCCCCCTGAATATTGAAGCGGTCCAGCACCTGGTCTTCTATGGAAGAGAAATCGTACCGTTTCGTCTCGATGCCGCATATTTTATTTGCCAGATACACCGAGAATACGATGTCCCTGAATTCATCTCCCGCCGAAAGCGGCGCGTGGTGCCACCGGATCGTCTCCACAAGGTATCCCGGCAGGTTCCACTTTTTCGCGATGAGCTCGCCGATGGCTGAGTGGCACATCCCGATGGCGGTCTCTTCGAGCACGGTGGTCGTCCGTATCTTCCTGTTCACCGTCATCTCGGCGATCCATTCGGATAGCGACGCGTTGATGGACAGGAGCACGATTTTCCCCAGATCGTGAAGAAGGCCGGCCACTGCCGACTGCTCCATCACGTCACGGCGCCCCAGTCTCGCGGCGACCACCCTTCCGTAGACCGCGGTCTTGTTGCAGTGGTCCCATATCGACTTGAAATAGGTATAGCGCTCCTCCAGTATTTTTTTCGCGCTTGAGGCGATGAGAAGGCCGTAGAGGTTTTTCAGGCCGATCACCATCGTCGCCTCGTCGATAAGCTCGATCCGCTTGCCGGTGATGAAACCCGCCGAATTCGAAAGCCGGAGCACCGACGCCGATAGAGACGGGTCCATCACGATCCTGTCGGAGATCTCCTTGATCGAGGCGTCCGGGTCCCGGCACAGATTCATCAGCACGTGGATGTGCTCCGGAAATGTCGGAAGCTCGTCAACCTCGCGCAGGATCCTCGCCTTGATCTCGTTGGTGATCTCCACCGGCTTGAGCATACTGGGGATCACAAAGGACGACTGGGTGATCTCGCCGTCCGATATCACCCTGAAGGTGTCCTCGCCGATCCCGGAATTCCTGAGGAAAAGCATGGTAAGGAGAATCCCCAGCCCCTCCCCCTCCGTGTCGTCGCTGATGTCCTCGTATATCTCCATGAATTCCTGATATTTTTTCGCCTTTTCTATGCGCTTGCCGATACGGTCCAACTCCTCCGGGTGTATGCGGGAAGTGTTCTGTATGATGACCTTTATCCCCTGATCGACTTTCTTAAGCCCGAAAATGACCCGACGGTTCGCGTTCTTAAGCTCTTTCTCCGATTCCTCGTTCTCCACGATATACGACTTGAACGCCTCCATGCCCCGCTGATAGTCGCCGCTGTCGTAGATATTCAGGTTCATCTTGTCAAAAAGGACCCGCTTGGAATTCGCCTTGACCGCGTTCACTATCATCTCCCGAAGCACCGTCATCAGGGTATTCTGGAGAAATATCTTATTGTCCCTCTCGAGCAGTTTAATGAGAATCGAATTGAGGAACTTCAAGGTGTTTCCGGAAGGATAATAAAAGGATATGCTTACTGGCTCACCGCGCTCAACCATTGTGGTGATCATGGACGTTTTTTCAGCATTCATCACGCAACTCGCTTTTTATTGTATGCATGCAATAATAAAAAATTGATGCACAAATGCATTTACCCGCCAAAGTAACTCCATAATAGTGAATTTGCCGTAGAAGTCAACATTTTTTAGTATGTTTTCATAACAATTACCTTTTCGTGTATAAGACTTTTTTTGTTATGTACCTCTCTAGCTGCGTTATGTCTCATAATACCAATACTTATTCTAAATATGAATTATAGCGTCAATGATACCGCACGCATTAAGGGATGAACCTATGCTATACAATTCAATGCGACATAATCCTGAAACTACAGACCAACTGACCGTGTGGCATCGAAATATGAAACTCCGGGGGCGATCCGGCCTGTGGATAAATGAATGCTAAAGAGGACTTTTAATACCCCTGATTCCCGGATTGGTCACCCGTGTATAAATCGAAGTGGTGGAGATATTTTTATGCCCCAAAAGCGCCTGAATGTACCGAAGAGAGATACCGCTCTCCAGCAGGTGTGTGGCAAAGGAATGCCTGAGGCTGTGGGGAGTCACATTTTTTTTGATGCCGGCTCTTTCCGCCGCACGATGCAGCACCATCTGCACCGTCCTTCCGGATAATTTCCTCCTCCTGTCGTGCCGGTCAAGCATCGATGACACGAATAGGTATTCCTCGCCGCTCCTCCCCGCGATAAACAGTTCCAGGTCTTCACGGATCTTGTCGGAAAAAATCGTTATCCTGTCTTTTCTCCCCTTACCCTCCCTGACCCGGACCGTCAATCCGGCGCAATCGACATCCGAAACCTTCAGATTGAGCAGTTCCGAAAGACGCAACCCCGCTGAATACATCAAAGCTATCATCGTGCGATGCTTGATATTCCTTATCGAATTAAGAATCGCCGTTATCTCATTCCTGGTCAAAACCACCGGTATGTGCTTCGAACCGCGAATTTTCTCAATAAATGAAAAGTCCGTATCGCGATTAAAAATAGCCTTTAAGTATATCTGCAGCGAAAACCGATGAATCCTTATTTGCGAAAGCGATGCGTTTTTCGTGTTTGTCAGATATATGAAATAGTCATGTAAATCAGCAGGAGCAACCTTATCGATGGATTTACTTTTTTCAATCGAAAACCATTTGCATGCATTCCTCAGCGCTCCGGAATACGATGCAATCGTCCGCCTGGAATACCTTTTAAGCTGAAGATACCGGAGAAACCTCTCCATTTCCGGAGGATGAAAACCGAGAGAATCCACGGGGATAGAGTCGCCTTGCTTCACAGAAAAGCGCTTTTCAAGCTCTGAAAAAATGTATCTGCTCAGTTTCAATGTATTCATAAAATAATGACGAATACATACAAAATCTTCAAGGGTGATTGAATCCCTATGTTTATTAAAAAAACCGGCAATATCATCGTTCGAAATATACTTCGGGTCGCCCTTAAAATGAAATGTGTGCAATAACAAATCAAGATTTTCATTCATAGCATTTCCCAATAACTAATATTTATATTGAGAAACGAACATATAGCAGTTTTAATAAACATTTTTCAATAATAATGAATTTTTTATTGTGATTCTCTCAGACTTATTTTATGATGATTATCAACAATTTTTGAAATTCAGATACTTTTAGTTATGTGCAAATTTGCCGCAGCCGGCCGCATAATATTAAAGAGTTTAAAGGTTGTAATCGTTTACTTCGCCAGTTTATTTCTCTTATTTCCATTCTCTTCCACTTCGGATAAATCTTTTGTATTACATAGCGGTGGGCGGCCGGCTTCGAGTGCGCAGGCACCGACCCAAAAAGTATTATCCTATCCCTTATCACGGCACGGAGGAGAAAGATATTTTACAAAGTCTTGTTCGCTATTTGTACTATAGTCATCCCATCTTCACGATTGTCTGGTAGTCTTATCTGTTATTACATAGCGGTAGCTCCCCTCCGCGCCTCCCGTTCTCATGTGGCTTACTGAAACCAACACATGCCTGCACACTCGGGCAAATCTGCACATAACAAAACGTACCCGCGGCGCTCCCTGGCGGTCGCTTGGCCTCGCCCAGGTATATCCTCCTGCATTCCTCCACTACTCCGGGCTCGGCACATTGTCTCCCTCTCTCCTTCCATGAATTATGCTTGACCAAAAAACAGTTTAGCTCCACTATATCGCGCGTGCAAGTCGTCAACGTCGGGTACGTTTGCACGTTGTGCGAAAGTTTTTACCCCTCTTCTGTGCCACCTATAAGTTATTAATCTTCTGTGTAATTGGAATTATACTTGACAATGTATCGTTATTTTGATACATTGTCTTATGGATAAAGCTAATTGCATCGCGTACATTGGTCAATTCTATACCATTGAATAGTATTTTTATAATAATGGAACAAGTCCTGCATTTGAGTATTATAGGAATTTATCAGATGCCCAAAAGCGTAAATTATTGATGTTATTCAAACGCATTGGTGAATTCGGTAAAATTAATGATATAACGAAGTTCCGATATGAAGGTGATGATATTTTTGCATTTAAACCACAACCTGATAGATTTCTTTCATTCTTTGTAAAGAATAAAAAGCTTATAATTACGAATGGATTTTATAAAAAATCTCAAAAATTACCTGAAAATGAGAAATCGAAAGCAATAGAATTCCGTAAAGATTATTTATTACGAAATGAAAAAGGTGAATATTATGAATAAAAAGAATAAAATGACAACTACCTTTGATGATTTTATGAAGGATCCCAAACAAAAGGAGAAATTTGATAAAGAGTATACTCAATTCTTAATTAAGGAATTTCTTCTTGAAGCAATGGATGAAAATCATATATCAGTTCGAAAGCTTTCTGAGAAATCTGGAGTTTCAACCAGTATTATTCAAAATATTCGATCTGATAAAATTACTAATATTACTGTGAATACATTGAATTCATTAATGAATACACTTGGATATCGAATGACATTTGAAAAGATACACAAGATAAATGAAGTGAAAAAGAATAAGAATTGATTTTTTTGTTTAATGGGGTAAAAACCTTCGCACAACTCAGCGTACCTCGCTGCGCTCCTCGTCCCGGCGAGC
>JBGSQT010000035.1:0-54676 GCA_041737965.1 Spirochaetota bacterium
GCATACGACGCCGGCGACGCAGAGGACCGCGGTGACGGCGCCGCCGCCGCTCCTTCCCAGAAGATAGAATATCCCGGCCACGATCATCAGCGCGCATATGGTTATGCCGGATACCGGGTTGTTGGAGCTCCCCACGAGTCCCACGATGTAGGCGGAAACCGCCACCGCGAAAAAGCTGAGGACGGCGATTCCGAGCACGAGCACTCCGGGAAACAGCACCCCTCCGGCGACGTCCCTGAAAAGGAGGTACATCAGCAGTAGCGCAACGACCGCAATGACCGCCATGGATTGAATCGATATGTTCGTGTCGGTGCGAAGGGGCCGCGCTTCAGCGGGTCCGCGGCTGCGCCGTTTCAGGATGGCGATGATTCCTTTGGCGATGCCGCTCCGGATCGAAATGATGGACCAGAGGCCCCCGACCAGCATCGCACCGACGCCGAGGTACCTTATTCTTGTGCTCCAGAGGTCCCATACCGCGGACAGCGTATCTCCTCCCGCGGCGGAGGGGAGCGCCGACAGCGGGATCGCGACAAGCCATGTGACCGCTCCGCCGCCGAACACGAGCAGTGCGATCTCGAGTCCCACGATGTATCCGACGCCGATGAGCGCTGGCGACGCGTCGCATCCGAAGAAAAACGGCCTCCCGTTCCAGAGCGCCGCGGTTTCCAGGACCCCGCGGGAACCGCCCCCCCTTGCGGCCTGAAAAGATGTCACGAAAAATTTCACCGGCAGCGCCAGCAGAAAGCCCTTAATTATGGCCGCGAACCCGCCGCCGGCCGCCTCTCCCGCCTTTATCACTTCGGCGCAGGCGACCCCTTCCGGATAGACGAGATCCCGGTCATCCACTATCAGCGCCTTTCTGAGCGGGATCGAAAAAATGACCCCCAGCAGCCCGCCTGAAAGCGTGATCATCACCGTGGGCCAGAACCTGAAGCCGCTCCATGCGCCGACCAGCACCAGCGCGGGGACGGTGAAGATCACGCCCGCGGCGATGGACTCGCCTGCGCTGGTGACGGTCTGGACGATATTGTTTTCCAGCACCGTCCCCTTCCTGAGCACTCCCCGGAGTATGGCCATGGATATAACCGCGGCCGGAATCGACGCCGACACCGTGAGCCCCGCGTAGAGCCCTATATAGGCGTTGGCCGCGGTCATCAGTATCACCAGGACTATGCCGAGAAACAGGGCCTTGAAGGTGAATTCATGGATATGCCGGTCACCCGGTACGAATGGATTATTCACCGCCTTTCCCCAGAATCATGATGTACCTTGCCCTCTCCTTTACCGCTCCCGGACTCGTGACGTCCTCATGGTACTTCCCCTTCATGAAAAGCGGCGCCTGATCCAGATAGTGGACGCTCGCCGGCACGCCGCTTATCCCGGACGGCACCGCGCTGAGAGAACGGTCCCAGTCGGCCAGATCGTAAATATGCCTCTGCGAAGGGCCGTGGAGCACCGCGTACGGCTCAAAAAACCGGTAGGCGAACTGGGGTATGGTATGAAAGCTCCCGCCGACAGGATACGATTCGGAGTTCAATCCGAATATGATGTCCAGCGCCTTCACCTTCCCCAGGGGATGCTCGAGCCTCAACCGGTGCAGCTTTCCCCAGGCCCAGCCCCCGGAACCGCATTTTTCATCAAGCTCGGCAATCGCGTCCCGGAAGCTCATCAGCACGATGTCCCGGAACGTCTCCCTGGCGCCCTTCGTTTCAACCCTGTCAAACCACGCCGACCCGGTCCCCCATATTTTCCTCAGGGCGTTGACCGGGATTGACCGGGGAGAGATGAAATCCCTGAACAGCTCCCCGCCCAGCTCGTCCTCGAAGGTGTTGCGTATCATTTTCAGAAAGAACACATCGCACAACGCGCCCGATGCGCTGTCCGGGGCAAGCGCCCCGTCCCATTTCGCCATTACGGCGAGGATCGATTTTTCCCTGTCAGAGAGGGTTTTTTCCGCGCCGAGCTCCGCCACCAGCGTGTCCCTTACCTTCCGCGTCAGGGATGACGTGACGTCAACCTGCATTTTCATGAAATCTTCGGCGGTTATTTTGCCTTTCGAACCAATGAGCTCATTAATCCTGTCGATCCTCTCCGGAGAGGCGAAGCCCCACCCGTTTATGTAATGGCGGTATTTCGCCGCCGGAAGGTTGTTCGCCGATGAGACAAACCCCCGCGGCGGATTGTAACTGTTCGGCATTTCCTCAAAGGGGACGGTCCCCTTCCATTCGTACTCTCCGCCCCATCCCGGCGCCACGTCCATCCCCGGCGTCTTCATCCGGACCGGGACGCCTCCGGCGCAGTACATGCCGATGTTACCCTTCCTGTCCGCATAGGCGAAATTCTGGCTCACCGCGACAAAGTTTCGCAGCGCCGCCTTGAATGAGTTCCAGTCGCCGGCCCTGTTCAGAAGATACACCGCCAGGAACTCGTTGCTCTTCAGCGAGCCCATCCATTTCATCGAAACCGCGAGTCCGCCGGTGTCTTTAATGTCGGTCACCATCGGGCCGTGGACCGTAAACCGGATTTTTCTTTCAACCGCAGGCCCCCCCTTCACCGAAATGCGTTCGGTCCTGGTCTCGAACGGGATCGCCCTCCCCCTGAAGAGATACCGGGCGGGATCGCCCTCCGCTGTTTTTTCCAGGTAAAAATCCACATTGTCCACCGTGAGATTCGTCATTCCCCAGGCGATTTTATCGTTGTGCCCCACGATGATCAGCGGCTGTCCGGGAAGCGCGACTCCGGTCACGTCAAGCGACCCTTCGGCGACCTGGTGCATCTGCATCCACAAACAGGGCATTCCGTATCCGAGGTGCATGTCGTTTGCCAGCAGCGGGGCGCCTGTGGCGCTCAGCCTCCCCGACACCGCCCAGTTGTTGCTGGCGCTGAACACCTGAAGGCCTGCATCGGAAACGGCGCGGCTCGCGGCGGCGATCCTTCGCACCGCGTCGCGGAACCGGCCGTCGACATCCCGTGCGTACCCCGGAACCACCGGCGTGTCACCTGCAGCGTCGGCCTCTATCTGCCGGAAAAGATCTTCCCCGACTTTTTCCCTGATGCGGTGAAGCATGATTTTTTCCTTCCAGCCGCAGGCCAGGTCCCAGGCCATATAGCCGATAAGGTTGAGTGAATGTATGATTTCCCATTTTTCTGGTCGGTATTTCAGGATTGCGAACTCCGGCGGAAGCGAGCCGTTCCGGCTTTCAATATACCGGTTCACCCCCTCGGCGAAGGCCTCCAGTGCCTGCCGCTCCCCGGGCGTGAGCTCGGCCAGCAGTTTTTCGGAGTTGTCCCGGATCCTCAGGGAGCGGAACAGGACGTCGGCCTCGATGAGTTTGTCGCCGAAAATCTCCGAAAGCCTTCCCTGGGTGACCCTTCTCAGCAGGTCCATCTGCCACAGCCTGTCCTGGGCCATGACATATCCCACCGCCATGTACAGGTCCCTCTCGTTTTTCGCGTAGATATGAGGTATTGCAAACTTGTCCCTGTACACGGTCACGTCAGCCCCGAGCCCCTTCAGGGTGACCGATGAATTATAATCAGGCACCGCCCGGTGCGACAACTTCCAGAGAAAAACCGACCCGGCGATGATCGCCGCGGCCAGAAGCGCGCCGGCACCAATCCCAATCAGTTTAACTGTTTTCATAAATTACCCCCCCGGAAGAACGGTCCCTATTGATATACCCTCACTGCGGCACCGTCAAACACTTTCCGGGCCTCCGTATATTTTTCAGTGCCGTCCGAATCGGGCCAAGACATGAAAAAAATGGTTGTCCCTCCGTCCGGATTGTATGACGATGAGCCTGCCCCTTCTGTGCAGGGAAGTCGCGGAAGGGGCATCTGGAGGCGGCAATGGCGACGATCGAAGAAGGCGCCGGGAACCTGAGATTCAACGAGTACGTAATTGAGCGGGAGCGGGAGGCGGCGTCGCTGGGCTCCCTGGAGACCCCGTTCGGCCTCGATGAGAGCGGCGAGTTTGTGGACGGGTGGGCGATGAATTTCGAGAGGATCGAGATATTCACGAAGTACCGGGGGTTTCACGAGCTTTCGCAGGCAGGCGGCATCGTCAGGATCACTGTCCCTTCCGCCGGGCCCGGCGCGGAGCCTCTTGACGGAGACCGGCAGCCGTTCGGATGGAGCGGAAAAATCAACGAGGCGGCGGCAGATCGGTCGGTCTGGCGGGCATTCGACCTGCTCACCGACGGGGAGGCGGCGGAGTTTTACCGAGCCCACCGGCCCGCGGTGGTTTTTGAATACAACGACCGCGGACCGGGAAGGCGGCTCACCGTCCGCCATAACGGAGCATTCTGGACAGTTGAAGACGTGTCGTGACGTCACATCCTGATTATGCTGATATTCCTGGGATAGTTCATTTCGGAAACGTTCTTCACCCTGACCGGCCCGTTGAGCTTCAGGCTGTTGAAGGTGATGGTCAGGTTGATCCCTTCATCCTTTGCCACGATCTTTATGTTCCTGAAAAAAACGGAATCTCCGGAAACCGTCGGCCTGCCAAGATAAAACTCGACCCGCTTTTTTGATTTCTTATCCATAAAAAGCAGCTTGTCCGGAATGTCCCCCCTGAAGGCGATCGTTTCAAATAATTCGTCGTTTTCCACGATCAGGAACCTGGCGTTTTTCGCTTCATCCCTGACGCAGCTGACGATGCGATGCCCCCTGACCAGCGGTATGCGGCCGGTGAGCACGCCATGAAGCATTGCGAAATTAAAATCGATGTCGCTGTAGTTTTTCAGCCGTATGGTGTCCACGGAATCGACATAGAGCTTTTTTTCAACGGGAAAATATATGCTCAACTCGCGCCCGTCCTGCACCACGGTGGTGATGGGGCTTTTGAAAATAAAATCGGTGATGATGAGATTCAACCTCTCCGGGGCCGCGGAGTACGACACGTTCCCGATTGTCTTGTATTTTTTATTCTGCAAAAACCCGTCGATAAAAAAGCTCCCCTCTATGGACGTGACGGCCTTTTCGTTGAATCCCCGTATCAGGGCCATCGTCTCTTCGTGGTTTTCCTTGAGTTTCTCGTTTTCACCGGGCGCGGTCCCATCCACTCCGGCCGTGGCGCAGGCCACCATCAGATACATCATTGCCGCCGCGATCAGATGCTTCATCTGCATCACTCCTTTTTCATCTGCTTCTGCAGGTTTCTTATTTTCCGCTCGATATCGCCGTTCTTTTCAAGGTCGATGGATTTGTTCCAGTACCGAATCGCCATCACCCTCTCGCCCATTCTGAAATAGGTGTCGCCGATATGATCGTACACGACCGGGTCCGGCGATTGCGCCTTTTTCAAAAGCTTTTCCGCAAGCAGCAGTTTCTCCAGCGCGAGCCGGTAGTTCCCCTTCTTGTAATGGGCCCATCCGAGTGAATCGACATAGGCGCCGTTGCCGGGCTCCAGCTCCAGGGCCCTGTTGATAAGCTCAAGAGACCTGTCCAGCTTCAAGCCGTTGTCCGCGTAGAGATAACCGAGATAATTGTAGGACCTGGCGCTCTTATCGTCGTGCTTGATCGCCAGATTCAGGTAATCGATGGCCTTGTTGATCCGCCTGGTCTTCTCCATCGTTACCGCCAGGTAAAAATAGTACGGCTCATGATCGTTCTCCAGGGATATCGCCCTTTTCAGGTCGCGTTCCGCGGCGCGGTAATTTTCGCTCCATATCGACACGAGGCCGCTGAAAAAATAAGCCTGGGGATTTTTCGGCTCGCGCGAAATAACCGCGTTGAATTGCCCCATGGCCGCGTCGTATTCCTTGAGAACGCCGTACAGATAGCCGACATGAAGCTCGATGTTGCTGTTGCGCGCAGCGTCGTTCACTTTTTTATAATAGCGTATCGCCGCCGCATAATTGCCCGCCTTCTCTTCGGCCCTGCCGAGGTAATAAAGCACCTCGGGCACTCCCCGGTTGATAGAGTCGGCCCGTTCCAGATTTTTAACCGCCAGTGCGTGTAGTCCGGCCTTGAACATGAGCACGCCAGCCGCGGTATACTGTTTGAAGGCCTCCTCGGCGTCCTTTTTTCGAAGGCTGACCCGCGCCAATGCGAGACGGACCGGGATATCACCCGGTTGATACTTCAGCGCCAGATTAAGAAGCGGAAGCGCCTGCCCGTCGTCGCCGAGACGCTCGTAATAAAGCCCTGAGGCGATCATCCCTTCGATGTTCTGCACGTCCTTTACCCGTCCCAGATGGTAGATCGCCCGGGGATCCTCTTTCATGTATCGTATCTTCCCGATCATGGAATGGACCTGCTGGTTCTCGGCGTTGCGCAAGAGGTACATCTCTGAATATTTTTCCGCGTCGTCGATCCGGTAGAGCATCATATTCAGCTGGGACAGGAAAAAAAGCGCCTCGAGGTCGTCATTGTCCATTTCAAAGGCCCTTTGAAAATTTCTCAGGGAAGTGCCGTATTTCCTCTGCCGGTACGCGATGAACCCCAGGTAGATAAAGGAATTCTTCCGGTAGTATTCCTGCGACGGCACATTCCGGGTCAGCTCGAGGACGCCGGTGAAAGATTTTTGCGCCGATTTCATGTCCTTCATGCGATTAAAATAATGCTCTCCGAGCTCATACTTTGCCTGTAGGGACTTTGGGAACGAGGCGCTGTACTCCTCCAGCGTTTCTGCGGCCTTTACGTATTCATTCTTTGCCACCTGAATCCTGTAAAGCCTCATATAGGGCTGAATGCTTTTGCCTTTCTCTTCGATCGATTTGCGGGCGTATTGTGCGGAGAGGTCGTATTCTTCCCGATACCAGTAACAGTCCGATATCTGATCATACACGCTGCCGGGGTCCCTGCTCCCCTTGAGGGACCGGTTGAAATAATCCAGTGCCAGATCAAGGTCCCTGTTTCTCGGGTCCCTGTCGGCGCTCTGAATCGCGTTGTATTTGTAATAGAGCCCGAAACTGTAAAGCGACCACGGCGTATTCACCGAGTCATCGCCTTTTTCTTCCGGCGATACAACAGCGCCGCCCCGCTCCTGCGCGTACACATCGCCCGCGGCAAGGACGCTCGCGCAGAGTGACGCGGCAAGAAGGCACCGGGTTAGAGTATATAAAATCTTCACTTTTGTCTCCATTTCGCTAAAAAGCAATTATCCCCCCAGGGCTCCGGTTATGTCAAACAGAAACAAACAGGCGCCGACAATTATCTGCTTCAACGGGCCTCCGCACATCAAAAAGCCGCCCGATCACGCAAAAATAATATGCCCACCCGGCGGCGTATTTGCCATACTTTTTATAAGGAAGCGTAAAAAAATCATTGTCTCATGACTGACATTTTTGTAACATGAAAGATGTTTCTCACACTTATTCCATGATTTAACACTGAATAAACCTGTCAGTACAATGGTCCCCGGACCATGGAGGATGAGATGTTCTTCGGATTGGATCCGCTCTACATAATGATGATCGCGCCGGCCCTGATTCTGTCCGCGGTCGCTTCATTTAAAGTGAAATCGACCTTCAGCAAATTTTCCCGCGTCGGCACGCGGTCGGGACTCACCGGCGCCCAGGTGGCAGCCGAAATACTCAGAAGAAACGGGCTGTCCGGCGTGTCTGTCGTTGAAACCGGCGGTTTTCTCTCGGACCACTACGATCCCGCCCGCAGGGTGGTGAGGCTCTCGCCCGACGTGTTCCGCAGCAGCTCCATTTCGGCGATCGGCGTCGCGGCCCACGAAACCGGGCACGCCGTACAGCACGCGAAATCCTATTCCCCCCTGATGCTTCGAAACATGCTGGTGCCGGTTGCGTCCATAGGGTCAAACATGGCCTGGATCGTGATCCTCATCGGTTTCGCCATGGGCGCCCTGGGTCTGGTCAAGGCGGGAATCATACTCTTCAGCGCGGTGGTGCTGTTTCAGCTCATCACCCTGCCGGTGGAATTCAACGCCTCCTCAAGGGCAAAGAAAATGCTTGCGGGATACGGCATGGTTTCTTCCACGGAACTCGCAGGGGTCGGCAGCGTCCTTTCGGCGGCTGCCATGACCTATGTCGCTGCGGCCGCATCGTCGGTGATGACTCTTATCTATTTTCTGCTGAGAGCGGGAATACTCGGGGGAAGGGATGATTAGACCCTTCGGGAGAGCGGGAAAAAAGGCACTCCATTTCATCCTGAAGCTTCTCGGCCGCCTTCGGGAATTTTTTTTTACGGACCTCCGCTCCGTGATGAAAAATTTCGCCGAGCATGACGGCGAACTGTCCACCTGCGCCCTGGCGTTCTTTCTTCTCATATCCTTCATACCGACGTCGCTTGTGGTGATATCGGTACTCAGTTATTTTTACAATCCCGACAGAATCGCGATACTCTATTTCGACCAGATCAAGCAGCAGCTCCCTTCGGTGAACATCGACGAAATAATTTCCATACTCGACCGGATCGTATACAAGAAAAGATACCTGGCCTTTATCTGGATACCCTTCCTTTTCTGGTGGGGGAGCTTCGTGTTCGATATCGTGGAGAGGGGCCTTGAGAAGGCATTCAGGATAGAGGAGAGCAGAATTTACTGGAAGGCTAAAATCCGCCATTTTATCATCATTCTCGGCATGGCGTTTTTCATTCTTGTACTTACGATTGTATCAAACATAATGGCGCTTGTGCGTAATATCGAGATTTCGCAGTATATCCTTCAGCGGCTGAACTCGATCCATTTCTTGCATCGCCTGGTGACCGGTATAGAGCAGGTCCCTTTTATCATCACCTCCTTCACCACTCTGGTGATAAACTCGCTGATAATATTCATAATATACCGGTTCATTCCGCCGAAAAAACTGAACAACCTGTCTCTTTTCAAAGGGGCCCTGTTCGCCTCGTTGAGCTATGAAATCGTCAAAAGCCTCTTCTCTTACTACATAACCGAAATCAACGACTATTCGTCGATCTTCGGCTCATTCAATATCATCGTCATCCTGATGATATGGATATGGTATACCTGTTTCCTGTTTATCATCGGCGCGGAGCTGTCCTGGGTCTTTTACGAGAAACAGCAGAACCGTTCCCTCGCGTTCACGGAATAGCGTTACTTTTTCCTTTTCCCGCCTCTTTTCGGGCCTTCCCCCCCGCCGCCGGGTGCCGATGAATGGCGCTTTATCTCGTTCCTCAACTCCTCCTCGAGGTCGTGTTTGATCTCCGCTTCAATGTCATGTTTGATTCTTTCCTCCAGGCTCTTTATCTCGACGTCGGGGGATACGCCGTATTTGTCCGCGTCCTTGTCTTTCCTGAACAACAGCCGGCGGAAATCGCTGAGGATGAGATAGGATACCGGCGTGGCGAAGAGCGTGATCATTGTCCCGAACATCAGCCCCCAGGACATCGAAATCGCCATCGGCT
Organism: Spirochaetota bacterium; assembly: GCA_041737965.1. Lineage (GTDB taxonomy): Bacteria > Spirochaetota > UBA4802 > UBA4802 > UBA5550 > JAFGJK01. The sequence continues at coordinate 9,340 of JBGSQT010000035.1, forward strand.
TCAGGAATGGATCGTTTCCGCCGAGGCCGTAGGCGGTCGGGATGAGGCCGAAAAAGGTGGTGATGGTGGTAAGAAAAATGGCCCTGAGCCTTCCCGACGCCGCTGTTATTGTCGCTTCGACCGGCGGCAGCCCCTCGATCCGTTTTTTCCTGATAAAGTCAACCATGACGATGGAATCGTTCACCACGACCCCGGTGAGACCCACCACCCCCATCAGGGCGAGAAAGGACAGCGGCATGGTGTCGTTGAGAAAAAGCCGGTAAAATGCGTCGTGGAAAAAAAACGCCCAGATCACGCCGGCAAGCGTGAGCGGAATGACGCCCATGATGATCAGCGGGTGGCTGAGGGACCTGAAAATGGCAACAAGGATGATATAGATAATGATAATCGCGATAAAAAAGGAACGCCCGAGATTTTCGAAGGACTCCTGCGTCTCCTCAAACTCTCCCCGGTAATCGAGGAGCACCCCCGGATAGCGCTCGCCGACATCGGCAAACCGCTCCATCAGGAGTTTGTTGACGGACAGTGAGGTCACGTCCTTGGACTTCTCGTCGATATCGGCGGTGACGGTGATGGCGCGTTTCCACCGCTGGCGGTTCACCGCGGCAAGGCCGGTCACCGGCGTATCGAACCGCGCGACCTCCATGAGCGGCACCAGGTTGCCGCGGGCGTTCATCAGCCTGATGTTTTTAAGGCTTTCGAGCCTGTCGCGGTACTGCTTTGGAAAAACAACCCGTATCTCTATCTCTTCCTCGCTCTTCTTTATCCGGGTCGCGATTGTCCCCTCATAACAGGTGCGGATGGTGGATGCGATATCAAACACGCTTATGCCCGCGATGGAGGCCCTCTTCTCATCGATGTGAATGCGCACCTCTTTTTTACCCGCCTCGTGGTCGTCCTTGATGTCCTTGAGCCCCTTGATGGAGAGGAGATAACTTTTCACCTCCGCCGAAACTTTTTCAAGCACCGAAAAATCGTCCCCCTTGACAGCCACATTCACCGGCTTTCCGCTCGGCGGGCCCTCCTTGGTGTACCCGAACTCGATTTTTACGAACTGGTGCTTTATAGCTTCGCTTTTTCTGCGCATATCTTCAATGATCTCGCTCACCTTCCTCTTCCGGTTTTCCTCAGGCCTGAGGTTCACAATCACCGTGGCGAGATTGCTTCCCCGTTTTTCCTCCGGGTCCATGGGCTGTGTTCTTCGGATTCCCACAAGAGTAAGATAGCTGTCCAGTTCCGTTTTCGGGAGGCCGGACAGAAGCTTTTCAACACCGATCATCTTCGTGTTCATGTCTTCAAGCGAGGTGCCTGTGGGCGCCTCGGCCTTTACCACGAAACGCTCGATCTTTCCGGAGGGGAAAAGCACGAATTTAACATTGGAGACGGCGAACAACAGCGTCCCGACAAAGAAAACCGCGATCAGTCCGGCGAACTTGTATTTGTGCGAAAGGACCAACCGGAGAATACCGGCATAACGGGCGCGGACCCTCAGGTAAAGCCCGGTTTCCCTGTTGACCGCCTCGTGCACTTTCGACTTTCTTCGCTCCTCAAGGTCGTGAATATGCGACGGAAGAATGAACATCGACTCGATCCATGAGGCGATGAGGGCCACGCACACCACGGCGGGAAGCGTCCACATGAATTTTCCCATTATTCCGCCCATTGACATTAGAGGGAAAAAGGCCGCGATTGTGGTGAGAATCGTTCCGGCAACCGGCGATATGACCTCGGAAGTGCCACGGAGCACGGCCTCCTTGATCGGAAGGCCTTCTTCCAGATATGAATAGACGTTCTCCGCCACGACAATGGCGTCGTCCACCAGCATCCCCAGCACCATGATCATGCCGAACATGGACATGAGGTTGATGGTTATGCCGTACTGCCCCATCCAGACGAACGTCCCCGCGAATGCCAGCGGGATGCCCATGGCGGTCACAAGGGAGATCCTCCATCCCAGGGTTATAAGAAGCACCCCGAAGACAAGGATAAAGCCGATGATGGCGTTCCCGATAAGCACGCTGAGACGGCGCCTGACGAAATAGGACATGTCCTGGGATATGATGACGTCGTAATCGGCGCCGTACTGGCTCCTGAATCGCCCGATCTGGGCTATTATGTCGTCGACCAGCTCGATGATGTCGGCTGATTCCTTTTTCAGAACCGTCAGGGTTACCGAGCGCTCGCCGTTTGTTCTGTTGATGATGATGTCCCTTTCCCGAAAGGAGTCTTTCACCGAGGCGACGTCCCTGAGATGGACCCAGTTGCCCATGTCGTTGGCCCTGACAAGAACGCCCGCGATCTGCGGCGCGGTGTCCACCTCGCCGATCGTCCTGAGCATGACTTCCTCGCCGTTGACGCGAACGGTCCCGCCGGGAAAATTCAGGTTCCGCAGGTTCAGGGCGCGGATTATTTCATTCAACCCGATATGATAGTCGTGCAGAAGGACCGGATCGACCTCGACGATCATCTCCCTGTCACGGTAACCCTGTCGGTCAATCTTCGCGACCCCGGGGAGCTCCATTAAAATGTCCTGGAGCGCCCGGGCGTGCCATCGGAGCTGGCGCTCATCATCATCGTTGCTCACGCCCCTTTTCCTTACCACGGAGATCTCAATGACCGGAAGTAGGGACGTGGTCAGCTCCCGGACAATGGGGTCTTCAGCGTCTTCAGGGAAATCGGTCACAAGGTCGATGGCGTCCCTGATGTCGGTGACGGCGCGGTCGTTGTCCTGCAGATCGGGATCGAGCTTGATAACCACAACCGATCTGGACTCCAGGGAAAACGAGAACAGCTCCTCGATTCCCTCCACCTCTCTGAGCTGGTCTTCGATCGGAACGGTCAGATGCTTCTCGACGTCTTCGGCGGCAGCGCCGGGATATATCGTCGTGATCACCACATAGTTGTACGCCACCCTGGGAAACGCCTCCCTCTGGGCGGTCATGAGGAACATAATCCCCGCAAGAAGCACCCCGACGGTGATAATATTCACAAGCAGCGATCTTTCGACAAAAAACTGTACTATTCTCCGTGCCATGGCGTACCGTATTGTTTGATTATTAAAAAAATTTATTATATTGACCGCACATTGTCCTGTCAATAAAAACCCCATTGGGAGCATCAAGAATATTTTGATATATTTCAACCCACCTTGATACGATAATCATTATGGAGACAGGATGACAGCGACACGAAAAGAAACCCCTCTAAGGATAATGGTCATCGACGATGACGCCGCGGCCGGAATCGCCCTGGGAGAGATACTGAAAAAGCATTCCGTAACCGCTGTTGCCAGTTACGGCCAGTTCATTGAAACGGCGGCCGGGCACAGGCCCGACATTCTGCTGCTTGACGTTGACCTCCCCGGCGCCGACGGAATCGAAGTATGCAAGACCCTCCGCAACAGCCCGGAGTATTCCGACATGATGATAATCCTCATCACGCCGCACGCGGACGAGATGACGATAACCGGAGGATACGAGGCGGGCGCCTCCGATTATATCAGAAAGCCTTTCATCCCTTACGAAATCCGGGCAAAGATCGCGCTCATCGAACGGATCATCGGCTCGGCAAAAAAACTCCGGAAGCTCAATTCCGCTCTTACTGCGAAAAACAGAAAATTCCAGGAATTCGGATTGTTCATACAGGCCGGCATGCACCTCAGCTCGCTGGAAGACCGGGTCGGGTCCGCGTCAAAGCTGCAGGTCATTATCGGCGCGGACTCGTGTGCCGCCTTCCGGATTGCCGACAGGGAAATCGTTCCGCTCTCAAGCGGGGTTTTCGGCCCGGCGGCGTCCTTCACGGATATCACGAAGATTGCCGGAAGCATCAACCTGAAGGACATAGACAAAATTTATTTCGCGGAGATCAAAAAAGGCCCGGTTCGGAAATGGATCGCCATAATGAGGCTTGCGGAAGGCGGGACATCCTGCGGATTCATGCTGTTCGAGAAAGGCACACCCTTCGATTCAGACGACAGGGAAGTCATTTCGATGTACGCGGGTTTTCTGGACATTCTGGGAGAAAGGTCGGCGATCGAGCGGGTGATTCATGTGAACAATGAGGAATATAAAAGGGAAATACAGAAAATCCGCACGATACAGGTATCGCTGATGCCTCATTTCAAGGACATAGCGGGTTTCGACATCGCCTCCACCTATCTCCCGGCGAAGGAGCTCTCGGGAGATTTTATCGACGCGTATTTCATCGATAAAGACACCTACCAGATCATCATCTGCGACGTCTCGGGACACGGCATCGCCTCCTCTTACGTGGGCAACGAATTCCGGACGATTTTCAGGATCTCATCGCGCCCCGGGAACGGCCCCAAGGATATCACCGCGCAGGTGAACAGCGCATCGACAAGGGACTTCAAGAGCCTTTATTATTACTGCACCGTAATCCTGTGCCAGATCTCCCTGTCAACCGGAAGAATTCGGTACACCGTTGCGGGGCATCCGAACCCGTTGCTGTATCACGCTGACGAAGACCGCGTAGAACAGCTCGAGCAGACCGGAACGCTTATCGGCCTTTTTGATGACGGCGCGGAATACAATGAAAGTGAAATTTTCCTGAAGCAGGGGGACTGTCTGTTTATCTACACCGACGGTGTGACCGAAGCGTACGCCAGTATAAACGGAGAGAGATCCATGTTTGGAACAAAGAGGCTCAGCGATATACTAATGGAGCAGAATTCGTATTCGTCCAGGGACATTCTGCATTTCGTCATCAGTTCGGTGTATGAATATACGGATTACCGCGACCAGGACGACGACATCACCGCGGTCTGCATCAAGAGGATGTGACCGCCTTATGCTCGAATCCGCATAACGTCATCAATCCGCGGCCTGCCGCCTGAACGCCCCGAGGCGGAAATCCTCGATAATACCCGCGGCGTAGTCCCTGACAAGAAGGATCGCCCCGTATCCGGTCATGCCGGTGAATACTTTTATCACAGCCTTTTTTCTTTTCTCTTCAAGATACAGTTTGTCCATGCGCAATGGCGTCTCCCAGGCGGGGTCCTTTTTTTGGATCGCGAACTCGCAGAAATCGACAATGTCATGGAGAAGAAACGCCGATTCTTTCAGGTACTCGTTTTTGTCCCTTTCAATTTCAAGCTCAGTAACTCCTTTCCTGGAGAGAAGCGCGCGGTGGTCCTGAATGCGCTTCGAGGGATTCGTCCCCCTGGGCATGGCCAGAAAATCAAGCCTCTCTTCCAATTCGGCAAGGGGCTTCCGTATATCCTGCCGGGCCGTGATATGCCAGAATATCGCCATATAATGCCGCGCCAGCTCGGAAAGCGCGCCGTAAAACCGGGCAATTTCAAAACCTGCAGAAGGATGAAACACGATCTCCGGATAGTGAGCTATCCTGGCGGCGTGCTCCTCCAGTATGCGGTCGATCTTTTCGGACACGGACTTCCGGTCCCTCCCCTTGCCGCATCGATCTAAAATTTTATCGTAATTGGATATTTCCGCCAGGACAAACCCCTCCATGTTCATCCTGTTTTCCATCGCGTGCCTGTATCTCTGATCGAGCTGTTCGAGATCGAACCACCTGCCGCCGAATTTTTTCGTTCCGTCGCGGTACTTTTCCCTCAGCTTTGTCATTACCTTTTCAATTTCTTCGCCGGTCATGGAAGGGACCTACAGGTATCTCTGCATGAAATGGCGGATAACGGACCGGAGCATCTCGCTGAAAAGCGCGTCCTTTTCCCTGGAGTAAACATCGAAAAGCTGGAGTGCTGATTTTCGATCGTTGATTCTTTTCAACGAGTAGAGCGCGGCGGAACGGACGTATATTTCCCGGTCTTTTTCAACCGTTTCGAGCAGACTGCGTATGCTGTCGGAAGTCTTGTACATTCCCAGCGAATTCGCGATTTCCGCCCTCACCTTCATGGATGGATCGCTCATTCCCTGCATCAGCACGGCCACCGCATGATTGTCCCTGATGACGCCGAGGGCATAGGCCGATTTTACCCGAAGCGCCTCATCGGGGTCCTTAAAGAGCACGCTCGAAAGTCCGTTGATGTTTCCCCCGTTTTTCACCCTGATCATCGTGTCCATGATCATGTCTTTGATATCGTCCTCTGTTTCCGACATAAGCCTTTGCGAAAGAGGCATCGCCGTATTGGCCATGGCGAGACGAAAGAATGTCCTGGAAGTGGCATAGCGTATGTCCCTGTTTTGGTCGCCCAGGGTCTTTAACAGCACATACAGGGCCCCCCTGTCCTGGAAGTGTCCGAGAATATCGATCGCGTTGACCTTTACTTCATCGTTTGCGTCCCCCAGCGCCATATTGCGTATCAGGGGTATCGCCTCGGCGAGTCCGTTGGACCGCAGGCAGTTCAGGGCGAAAATCCTTACGGATTTATTCGGGTCCCTGGTCATGCCTATGAGCATTTCATAAAACCGGCGATCATACAGGTAATTCATCGCCTCGATGAAGTAAATCCGGTATACCGGATTTGAACTGGTGGAAAGGGAAAGGATAAACGGATAAATCCGGTCATCGGAGTAGTTCTTGAGCACCACCGCGGCGCTTCTCCTGACCTCGATGTACGGGCTGGAAAGCTCCTTTGCCAGAGGCACCACCATCCGCCTGTCATAGGTTCCGGACAGATGCCCGATTATTTCGATTTTTGTGCGGGGAAGCCTGGTTTTTTCAAGCAGGGTAACCCAGAGTTCCAGCATGTCACCTGAACCAAGCGACTTCAGAGATCGAACCGCCGCAACGCCGTCGTCCTCATCGCCTGAAATGATATCTTCGGTGAGCTCCCTGATCCTCTGGAGTTGCTCCCGCTGTTTGATTTCCTCTGCTTTATTGGGAGTCTGCTGGGCGTGGAGATTACCCGCGACGAAATAATCCGGCATAATCGCGATCACGCAACACGCCGCCATCGTCATCACGGAGATCCTGGTTGTTGAAAACCGTTTCATGGCATGATTTGGCCTTCCCATCAAGATACTTCGGCTCCTTTACGGCGTATTGGAATCACAATGGCCCTCCGGTACTATTATTTCAAGTACATTCATCGGGCCGGCTGTTTTTTCCGGCTGTAATCGGCAGGAAACGGTCGTGACGAAGTATCCGCGCAGAGACAATCCGCCCGGATATTACACGTTGGCCAGGACGCCTTTCAGGTAATTATCGGTGATCGATTCGATAACGGTTTTGTCGAGAATATTCAGATTTTTCTTTTCATACTCATATACGAGCATCATTACTCCGCCCAGTATCATGGATGAGGTAATCTCGGGATCGATATTGGTTTTATATATGTTCCTGGCCTTGATTTCCTTGACTTCTCTGCCGATTATTTTGGCGATTTTAAGCAGCGACTCGTTGACCTTTTCTATCACATCAGCGTCGATCCCGATTATTTCCTTAAAAACGAGCTTGATGACAATCGGTTCATTCACCAATACGGAGATGCAGCCGGATATCCTCTTCCCGATGAATTTAATCACGTATTCAGAATCAGGATTTGACTTGAAGAATTCCTGAAGGTCGTCATGATCGAAAATATCCTCAATTTTTTCGATCACGGTGTAGAGAATCGCGTAAAGAATCTCCTTTTTATTGCTGAAATACTGATAGACGGTTCCTCTCGCGATGTTCAGCTTTTCGCAAACCTGTCCGATATGCGTGCTTTGAAAACCATTCTCAATGAACATCTCTTTCGCGGTATTGATGATTTGATGCTTTCTCCTTTCGCCTTTCGGTGGCATTTTCGTAACCTCGTACAACTGAGTAATGGATTATTTTGCATCGCCGGATAGATTTTTCAGGCTTCTTATTTCTTTTTTTATCGGCGCCAGGGCGTCGCGCAGTTCTCTCATCATTCTATCGGCCCGATCCTGCAGTTCTTTGCTCATTGTGCTTTCCTTCTTTTGTTCCATGGCAACGCGCTCACTACATTATCGGCAGTTATTACGCCCTCATAACTTTCAAATTTTTTATACTACACCGTTACAGCGTATAAGCAGCTTAAAATAAATATACAATTTTACATGAAAGAAATGACCTGATTCTGTAAAAAAATACATTTATTGCCAAACAGGTCAACAATTTTTCATGTATATGCAGTTTTTTTTGAATTACGATACTCGGAGTGGAAAGGGGCCATGCGCGAACGCCCCTTTCGCATGGGCATCCGAAATGGGCGCTTGTGTTATTGATCGTCAACTGTCCAACAATACCAGGGTCACATTATACCAGCGTATTGACATTCATACCGACATGATCGCCTTCCGGCTCCACTTTAACGTCGGATCCGATGAGCATGTACAAAAAATTCTGCACATCCTTTAAATCCATTAATACTTTATCGTGTATTTCTCTCACGATATTGTTTTGTATGGAGTTGTTAATGGGCACCTTTCCATCGGTATCCTCTGCCTGGTGGAAGGAAAAAATTTCAGGATCAATTGGCACTGAGGTCAACTGTGGATTACCTACTAATCTGACTTCCATTTCATTCACCTCCTTCCATGGATTCCATCTATATCATAGTATCGTCATATTGAATAAATTCTATAATACAATTTTTTTTTCAAACGCAAATCACACCAGGCATTTTTGTGATGATAAATATACATTTACATTTTTTTGTTTATTTATATAGCACCACACAATAACTACAATGAAACAATATAATGAATACCTTAATAAAAGGCTGAAAAAAAAATCGTGTTCTGAAATGATGCAGTTTCTCTTAAAAAAATCTTTTCTTCTTATTAAAACCGGTCATTGAATCGAAATATATTTCCCATTGTGAGCCGTTTTTTTTTCTTGATTTCCTGTTTCTTCACGCGTATCAAGTATGAAATTTATGGAGAATCGGATATGCGGCGATTGCGCGACAATCGAATCCTGTTCAATCTCTATCAACTATACAAACACACCGTATATTTCCCCCTGCTGGGCATTGGATGGTCTGTATTGTTTATTGCATTGCTGATGCTATTATTACTGAAAAAAGAAGTTTCCGCATCGAAAATAGCGGTCCTGTGGGCACGCTACAGCGGTTTCATCACTCCCATGTCGGTCACCGTTCTCGGTCTTGAAAATATCAAACCCGGCCAATCCTATGTCATGGTGGCGAACCATCAGAGCCAGTACGATATTTTCGTCATATACGGCTGGCTTCCCATTGATTTCAAATGGGTGATGAAAGCGGAATTAAGAAAAGTCCCGATCATCGGGCCCTCCTGTTACCGGCTCGGCCACATATTTATCGACAGGAAAAACCATGAAGCAGCGGTCGGCGCGATAAACCGCGCAAAGGAAAAAATCAGGGACGGCGTATCGATCATGTTTTTCCCGGAAGGCCGCCGCAGCGAAGACGGCAGCCTTTTGGATTTTAAAAAAGGCGCGTACAAATTCGCTCTTGACATTGGTCTGCCGATACTGCCTCTTTCAATCATAGGGACAAGGGACATCCTTCCCGCGAACAGCACCGCGCTTTTCCCGGGGAAGGCGGCTCTTGTCATCCACAAACCGATTCCGATTGACGGATACAATGACGGCACAGTAGATAGGCTTATCGCCCGTTCAAAAGAGGTGATACGGAACGGACTTATGAAATACGGCAACGCATGACCATCCTGACAAAAGAACTGACCGACCGGGCCCGGCAAGCCCTCGGCATGCCGGATTGCCAGTACGCCGAAATCCGGATATCGTCCGGCATATCCACCATAATATCGCTCTCGGGAGACGAGATCGAATCGATGTCTTCGGGAGAAAGCATGGGCGGCTCGGTGCGCGTTCTCGCGAAGGGCGCGTGGGGTTTCGTCTCGTTCAACGATTTTAACGAGATGGAGTGGAGCGCGCGGAGGGCGAGGGAGCTGGCGCTGGCGGTGACCGCAAGGGAGAAATCCTCCGTGACCAGGTCGAATCCGCGAATCCAGGAATTCGCCACGGACGTAAAAAGGGATTTCGCCGATGTCCCCCTTGAGGAAAAATACCTGCTCATAAAAAAGTACAACGACATCCTGAAATCATCCAGAAAAATCCAGACCACCAGGGCGCTCTACCGTGACTTACAATCCGAGTACGCCTATCTGAACAGCGAAGGGGTCGATTTCCGCTATCGAAAGTCCTTTTCCGGCGTTTCACTGACTTCAATCGCCCGTGACGGCGCCGCAATACAGCCCTTCCACGAATCCATTGCCGGGTATGGAGGATTCGAGATCGTGCAGGGCCATGAGGCAACCGCGGAATTTGTCGCCAAAACGGCGACGGACCTTCTTGACGCGGGAACGCCGGAAGGCGGAAAATACAGGATCATCGCCGACCAGAAACTGGCGGGAGTGTTCATCCATGAGGCCTTCGGCCACCTCTCTGAGGCGGATTTTGTCCATGAAAACAAGCCGATGAGGGACATCATGGTCATCGGAAAGTCTTTCGGCCCCCCGGAACTCAATGTTATAGACGACGGCACGTTGCGCGATCACACCGGGTATATACCCTTCGATGATGAAGGCACCACCCCTTCGCAGACGTTCCTGATACGGGAAGGCGTGCTGTCCGGACGGCTCCACTCAAGGGAGACCGCGGCCAAAATGAACGAACCGGCCACCGGCAACGCAAGGGCGATCAGCGTCTTCACCCAGCCGATCGTTCGGATGACCAACACCTATATCGGCAACGGGCCCCATACGCGCGGCGAGCTTTTCGGCAGTATGGACGACGGCATATACGCGATCGACGTCATCGGAGGACAGACCAATCTCGAGATGTTCACCTTTACCTGCGGTTACGGCTACGAAATCAAGGGGGGGAAAAAGGGCCGCATGTTCAAGGACATCGTCCTGTCCGGAAACGTATTCACCACGATGAAAAACATCATGATGATAGGAGATGACGGAAAAATGTTCGGCGGCCTGGGAGGGTGCGGCAAGGGGGGTCAGAGCCCCCTGCCGGTATCATTCGGCGGACCCCATATAATGATAAAAGACGTGCTCATAGGCGGCAAAGAATGATCGATGACGCCACTCTGTCAATGCTGAAAAAAAAGGCGCAATGGTTCGATATCATCGAAGTCAGCGGATTCAGCGAACCCGTTTCCTTTAAAAACAGCAGGATCCACTCGATTCAGCATAAAAAAAATCTGGGATACGGCGTGCGCGTCAATGTCGGCGGAAAAACCGGCTTTTCGCATACCAACGACATCGCCGGTCTTTCGCGGGCAGCGCATCGGGCCCTGGAACTCGCCCCTTTCGGGGATCCTGAAAATTTCGATCTGCCGCAAAACGGGGAGGCCCCATGGTCGCCCTTTAACCCCGCAATAGACGGGTACTCCCTCAGCGGCGAACTCGTCAAGGGAGAGTCGGTCATAGATTCCCTGAAGGGCGAATTCCCCGGGGCCGTTGTCGACATAGGCATCAGCAGCTCAGTTTCCGCCGCCCGCCTGGTCAATTCCCGCGGGTTCGACCAAAGCTACCAGAGCTCCCATTATTCGGCGGGCGTATCCCTCACATACATTTTTCCCGACGGCTCCAAGGTCGACATCTGGGAGGGGCTCTCATCGCAGAAACCGGAAGGCCTCGAGGAACCGGCCGCCCGCGTCAGGGAGAAGCTCCTGAACGCGATGAAGACCGTCTCATGCGGGCGCGGAACGGTCCCGGTCATCTTCACCCCCAGGGCCTTTTCCAGGCTGATCGGAATTCTGCTCACCGGCCTGAACGGAAGATCGATACACAAAAAAATTTCGCCCTTCGCGGAAAAGCTGGGAGAAAGGCTGTTCAACCCTTCACTCACGATCACCGACGACCCGACGCTTCGAAACTCCCCTTTCAGCTATCCATTCGATGACGAGGGGACCGCGGCACAAAGGAAAAACCTTGTAGAGGACGGCTCAGTGGCGTCCTTTATCACCGACCTGAAATACGCGTCACTTCTCGGGCTCCCTCCGACCGGCAACGGCACCAGGGGATACTCGACGCTCCCCTCGCCCTCCTTTACCAATGTTCTCGTTAAGGAGGGGTCCGCCCCGTCAGGGTCCATGATCGAAGGCATGAAAAGCGGCATACTGGTGGACCAGTTCATCGGGTTAGGCCAGTCCAATACCCTTACCGGCGATTTCTCAGGCATACTGGACCTGGCATATCGTATCGACGGGGGGGCGATCGCCGGACGCGTCAAGGACTGCATGATCACCGACAATCTCTTTACAATGCTCGCCGGAGACTTCACCCTGAGCAGCGACCGCCATCAGGCAGGATCGTTTTACGCTCCCTACGCGCTGTTTCCGTCACTTAATTTTTCCTGTTAAATAAAACGCCCGGCTGGGTGCCGGGCGATGACTGCTTTGGGGATTAACGATTCTGTTGTTCGTTCATTTTTTTCATTTCTTCCGCGGCCTTCTGAAGGTCCTGGAAGGACTTCTGAATATTGGGGTCTTTTCCCGCTTCCTGCAACGCCCTGGAGCCGGCTGACACGCAGGCCGCGCAGGCGATCCAGATGAGAAGACCGAGCACCGCGCCGATTATCGAAGTGACAAGACCACCCATGGCCATGCCCGTCGGCTGGTTCGCGGCCTTGAGGTTCTTCAGCGCAATAGCGCCGAGGATGATGCCGACAACGCCGGCAATCGGGCCGATTCCGAACAGGTTAACTCCGGGAATAATCGAAAAAACTATTGCCACAATACCGAGAATTAAAGAAGCAACAGCCATTCTGTCCTCCTTACTGTAATTTAATTTGATCACTCATTGATAATGAGCGAAATCCACTGTTGTCAAGATATTTATTCATTGAAGGCGCAAAAAACAAAACGGGGGCCCTCCTCTATGGCGGCCCCCATTTTGTCGTTCAGTTGCTCATGCCTGGGAGGAATAGAAATTCTTCACTTCCGCATTGTTGACGATGAGCAGGTATACAAGAACCGGATAGATCACGCCTATGAGAATCGTCACGATGGCGGCGAAGAAACCCACCATGCCAAGAGTGGAAACCAAATAGACTGCATAAATCACGGTTACGGCAAGAGAGGCAATGGCATAGTATTTGCTTAAATCCACCGCCATCTTTTTGTTCATGATCAGAAAAATACCTGCCGCCAGGAGCAGTCCGCTCACCGCAATCGAAAGGAGCCTTAATATTCCCATAAGCGCCGAATATGAGAACTGGCTTCCGATTGTAAATATTCCGAGTATCCCGATTGCACCGAACACTATGTGCAAAATGCCAAATACCGTTGCGACTGTTGGTCTTTTTTGATCCGCCATAACACTCTCCTTTTATTCAATTTTCTATGTTAGAGATACACGAAAAACAAACTCAAGTCAAGATATATTTTCTCCTGCCGCCGCTCACCGAAATTTTTCCGGGAGATCCGGGGGCCAAAGCGGATTATTTCCATCAGCACGGACATGTTCACTGACGCGGCGGCGCGCGACATGATTCCTTAAAAAATCATCACCGGGCAGAAGAAGTTTTCTTTCTAAGGATCATTGCCGAGGTGAGATCAAAAAGAGGATGGGACAGAAGAAACTTCGATCTTCCGCCGCTCTTAATGGCGCTGTCAGCCCTTGCGATCTCAGAAAAAAGGATAGTGAGCGCTTTCGCGTCGAATTTCCCGACCCTTCTGGTGAAATGCTCCGCCGCGCGGGGGTTCACCCCGGCTTTTTTCAACGCTTCGTCGGGGTCCATGCCGCGGTCGAGGAAATTCCTGTACCGCTCCATGGTTTCCGCCTCCTTCATGATCATTGTCAGAATGAGAAGATCCGGCGTACCGGCATCCAGAAGTTTTTTCAATTCATTAAGCGCCGACGGGCTTCCGGAAAAAAATCGGTCCAGAAAATCGAATATGTTCGTGCTCCTCACGTCATGGACAAAATTTTTCACTATATCAACGGTCACGATGCCGGATTCGCCGGAAAACCGGATCATTTCCAGCGCCTCGTCGACCTTTTTAATGTCCCTGCCGGTAAGGTCGAGCAGCCGTTCGACCGCCGCGACCTCAATCTCCATCCCCATTTTCCCGATGCTGTTGACGACATAGTGCTGGATATCCTGATCGAAAAGACGCCAGAACTGCACGACTTTGAATAGATCAAGAATATCTTTTGGCAATACCGCGGGCGGTTTCGATTCAGCGGCGGTGATGATTACGGTGGTGCCGGAATCACGGTTTTCCACAAGGTCGCGCATCAGCTGAGCCGCCGCTTTTCCGCCCGTGATTTTGTCCGCGTCCCTGATGACGCACATCCTGGCGGAGACGAACATGGACGGAGACACCGCAAATTCCGCCGCTTTTGCCAGCTCACCCGCCTCCTCCATGTAGAAAACCGAGGAGATGCCCCGGCGATCGTCGATTCCGGGAAACAGGCGGTCCGCTATCGAACCTATAACCTTGTCCTTTTCACCCTCTTCTTCTCCGAGAAACAGATAAAGGGGATGGAGAGGGTTTGCGGATTCAAGCTCCTTCCGGAACTGTTTGGAATTCTGGTATCTGGCGAGAGGACTCATCTTCCGCCCTTTTCGATTATGTTCATATACTGGGTATACCAGCCAGACACCGTTTTCGCGGTGATCCTCCTGGCAAGCTCGTCAATCACCGAATCAAGGACCTGGAGCTCCGCGGACACCGGCGGAACCGTATCGGAATACACCCTGAAAGCCTGGATCAGAGGGTCCGAAAACACCGGCCTCTTTTTCCGCATGTCGTAGAGCGACGCGCCCGCCACGATGCGGATCCTTTTTTTAACCGGCTGCCCGAGACCGTCAAATTCTATATTCTGGATGGCGTATTCATTCACCGACACCTCGAGCAGAAGATCGGAACGGTCCTTTTCCTGCACGACAACCAGCCTGCCGTCGCTGTTGACCGATTCCTTGAGGCGTATGCTCAGCTTGCTTAAAGGAAGATAATCGCCGGTACGGTCCCGCAGAGGGGATATATACAGCCTGTTTGCCGTCCTGGGCACGACCGGCTCGCCGTCGATGCTTTTCAAAAAATCCTTTACTGCGCCATCGTTCCCGGCGTCTTCCGGCGCGGCGCAGCCGGCTGACAGGAGAATGCACAAAAACAGCAGGCTCATGTTGTATTTTGCGCGCATATGGTGTTTATCTCGATGAAAAATAAATTCTGAAATAAAAAATTTTTGTTAATTTTCCCGGCATTTTACCGAAAATATAATTAATCATTTTACACTCTAATTGGTCTTCCTTGACAGAAAGGGCAGTCATAAAAGGATAGACCTTTTGCAACAAGCGGGATAGTTTCTATCCCGTTTTGTTTTGTACTAGTCAAGTATACGGATGGTTTCCGTCATTTCGTATATAGTCTCGATATACTGCTTCGCCGGCTTGTCCCAGAAATAAATCGACTTTTCGGCGTTCATTCTGGCTTTGTAAATCATATCGTCGCCGTTGTTCCTGAAAAAATTCGCGGCCCTCTCCATGGCGTCATAAAACGACCAGGGAGAAAAATCGGAGAAGAGGAAGCCGTTCCCGCGAACCTCATCGCCCATGGACCGTATCGGATGGACCGTGTCACGAAGGCCCCCGGTCGCCCTGGCCACCACGAGGGCGCCGGCGCTGAACGCTTCGAGCTGAGATATCCCACCCGGCTCATGCATTGAAGGCATAAGAAAAATATCACAGCAGAGAAGCGGCACGCTCACGTCCATAAAACCCACCGACACGTCGACCATGTCCTGAAAGTAATTCTTCAGGTTGAACAGCCCCTGGAGGATCTCCTCTCCGCGCTGGTCCCCGGACGCGACCGCGCCCCCGATGATCGCCTGGAACCCCAGATTTTTAAAGACTCCTTCCGACGCCTCGAGCAGGAGCTGGAAGCCCTTCTGCTCCGATATCCTGTGGATCATGGCGCACAGTATGCAATCCGGATCGACCTTCAGGCCGCGCTGGAGCTGCAGCATGAGCTTGCGCATCATCCGGACAAGCGTATACCGGCGGGCGGGGTCCTTGACCGATTCGACCTCACGGATCCCTTTCAAAATTTCCGGATAGCGCGATTCGATTTTCTTCAGGAGATCCCTGCTGTTTTTGATGTGTTTGATCAGGGGATCTCCGTATTCACCCACGAAGCCGGACGCCTCGAAACGTTCCGTTATCATCGTCTTGAAGTCCCTTCCAATGGCGTTGCTGATCCCGACGACATTGTGCAATATCCTTTCAAGACCGTCGCAGGCGTACATGATCTGCTGGGCGTATGAGGGGCTTACCGTTATCGACCTGCTGGCGAAGCGAATCCCCGCGGCCATACAGCTTATTCGGTCATGATGGACGGGGTCACAGAACTCGCCTCCCCTCCATGACGGAAGGTTGAAGAGATTAAACAGATCAAAGCCCCGCTCGAACCGGTGATAGGAATCGAAGTACTGCCACCCTCCGTTGTGGATCACATGGAGATACGTATTGCGGATGAAATTCGGGTTGTTGCTGTAATAGGGATCGCACCGCACGATGCCGTTAAACAGCCCCGCATAGGCGTCGTTGGTGAAAGTATAGTGCGGATTGAGGTTGAACCTGACGATGACCTCGGCGCAGCTCCGGGCGAAACCGATCCTCCTCCTCAGTTTTTCCTCCGAGGTGTACCCCCAGTAGAGCCCGTCGAACAGTTCATAGTGCTCCAGCAGAAAAAACTTTACGCCCTCCACCGTCGCGCTGTGGACCCCCACCTCGTATTCGGTATCCATGATTTTGAATCTGACGTTTTCGCCGGTGTACTGGACGTTGTACTTCTTGGCCGCGTCCATCATCCTTTTCACCGCTTTGGGATCTCCGTTTTTGTAAAATCCCGTAATGACATACACCGTCTCATGCAGTCTGGCAAGCTCCTTCGGCAGTTCGTACACCACGTTCGCGAGCCCTCCGCTCTTGGAGAAGGGATCGGCCTCCGCCGACATAAACACCAGCGACCCGCGCTGGTTGTGAAAAATGAGGGCGTTCCCGATTTCCCTGAGGTGCTGGTCTTTTTCCTTCGCCATGTCACGCCCGTACTCTAACAGCGCGCGGCCTTCAAGATAATTATTCTTTACCAGATAGAACGCCGCGCGTTTGAGGCCGAGCTCGAGATACCCGCGCATGTTTTCCCAAAACAGCGGGACCAGTTTTTCTTTGATAAAGGAAGTGATCCCGGCATAAGTCCCGCAGTGCTTGAGAATTTCTGAAAACGAAAAATTCTTCTGAATCTTGTCGACATTCGCCATTTCACAGAGCCGGATAAAGGAATCCTTGATAAAGTCGCTGTAGTGGTCCCTGATATCGACCTCTTCGAGCCGGAGCAGTTTCACTCTTTCGGTATACGAGACCACGGTGTTGAGCCTGGACACTCTCAGCTCCTCGCCGACATAATAGGTAAACTGTCCGGTGACCGGAGAGAAAAGAGGGTCCGATATCCTGTAGCAGGCCCCGCCGGGAATGGGAAGCTGGGGATTGTCGAACTGGATCGACGCCCCCTGGTTTGAATCCGCAAAATTGAACGCGCCGATCCACACGCCGCCTTCGGTAAACTTCATCGCCGCGGCAACCATGGTATTGTTCGCCCATACGAGATACCCTTTACCCCGGGCATCCCTGTGGAACCGGTACAGTTCCTGGTAAATCGTGTCCAGGCTCCGGTGCGCGGCGTATTCGAACTGGTTCCAGTTCACGTATATATTGTCCAGGAACACCTTCCATCCCTCGCCGTCGGCGCTCCCTTCGTAATCCATGATTATATTACTCATAAATGAAGTGAGCGTAATGGCGGCCCGGAGTCCCCGGAGCCCGAAGGTATTCAGTGCGCGCCGCTCGTCATGGTTTCCAAGGATACCCAGCAGCTCGGTGCCCTGAGGCAGCACATTCGGGAAATAATTATCATAGAGATGATAAATCTCCCTGACGTCTGTCTTGCCGTGAATGATGTTCTCGCAGATCTTGAAAAGCGACGAATTATACGGTATTATGCCGGTCCTTGTAAGGAAGCGCTCGTGCCCCCAGAAGCATTCCGCGATGTACACGAAAAAATCCTTCTTCTTTTCCCTCAGCTTTTTTTCGATGTTGAGCATCAGGTAAAAGTGGATCGGCACCGCGATGATATCCCGGCACGCGCAGTCGTAATACCCGGTTGTCATGAAATGATCGTCTTCCCTGTCGTTGACGATGATGGTCCCCTCCACCATCTCCTCGTGGTTTCGTTTGTTGCTGTAGTAGTAGGGGAAATTGTTTTTCTTCATCATGATCGGAACGGCGTGGGCCGAGTCGAAGCGGATCCCGTCCACATCGTACTTTTCGATGAGCGTGGCGATAGAATCGATCAGCCATTCCCAGATCTCAAGCTTTCGGTAATTCAGCAGTTTCCCGTCGTCCCAGGAACCGTACCGCCCGTCGGTGGAAGCCCTCGGGACCAGGACACCTTCGTGATTGTAGGTGAAAACCACAAGCTCGTCCGGGAGATGGCCGCTTCGCCTGTTGATATGGGGAATGATGTCCACGATAATCTTTATATCCAGCGAATGCGCGCGCTTCACAAGCTCGATGAGCCCCTGCTCGCCGCCGAGAAACGGCTCGATGTCCACAAGGCTGAGCGGGGAGAAGGGGGACGGAGACGAAGCTTCCGGGGCCCAGTCCTCGCGGTTGCTCCCCCTTTTCTGTACTCCCAGAAGATATATCGACGTTATGTGATACTTTTCTTTTATCGACTCAAGATGGCACGTGATGTCGGCGAAATTACCGAGACGGATGACCTCTCCGTTTTCATTGTACAGCAGGCCGGGATGCCCCGATTCGTCCCTCCAGTAGGTTTTCGCGTGTCCGTGTATGTCGGGAAACACTTCGAGAATTATCTCTCCGCGGACGTCCGGCATGACATTTATCCTTCCGCTGGCGCCGGGCACGTTTATCCATTCGTTTTTCTTCTGCTTTTTTCTGTATACGACGAAATCGATATGGCCGTATTCGTTAAAAAGGCACTCTGCGTAAAACCTCGATGTCGACGGCTCCCACACGAGGGGGACATCCTCGAATTGAATGTCCTTTTCCAGCGAATATCGCCTTTCTGACGAGTTCCTGTACAGCCTCACGAAATACTCGCCTTCAGGATCGGAAAGCTCGAAATCAAACCGATGCGAGGAACCTGCGATTATGTTTATGAATCTTGTCGCCAGGGGGGCGTCGAATTCCTTGGGAGCGAACACTCTTTCAAGTACGATGTTCGCCCTGTTCCTCACCTCATGTATGTCATGGCCCGAAGCGGCCACGAGAAGCCGCACGATTTCGCGAAGAGACGCGTCGTCGCCGCTCTGCTTGTACCGGCGGGCGAGACGTTCCAGGCTCTTCACCGCCTTGACGGTCCGTTCGTAGTCGAAATTGTAATCGTCCCCCCTCAGCCGCGAGTCAAGCTCCCTGAGGTAGGTTTTCCTGTTGCTCTCGGTGAATTTTCGCACCCGCTCGGCCGGCGCAGCCGCCACCGGCTCCTCCTCGAGCTCCACCTCGAGGGTGTACCTGATCACCTCGTCGACAAGCGAATTGAGCGCCAGTGACATTTCCGGCGGATAGGCCTCCACATGGGTGTACCCGGTTTCAATGGCACGTTCCTCGATCATCAGCAGCATCTTGAAGGCGTCGAAGAGTTTCCTCTCGCCCTTCTTCTGTTCCGCCGCCAGAGTGTCGAAAATCTTTAGCCCGAGATAAATCGTGGGGATTTCAGCCCACGGGGGGCCCTGGCCCACGTGGGAAATGACAGTCGTCTCCCTGGATATGTGGTAGAGGGTCGGAGCCCCCGGTTTTTCCTTTATTATGACGAATCTTCTGCCCAGAATCGAGCTCAGGTCCCCCTCGGCGATCGCCCTGTGGATAAACACTATCGCGCCGATAAGCCGCGACGACAGACGCACGTCGCTCATGAGCCGGCTTCTTACCATCTGGTCGCCGCCCGCCATCGTGTCGAAAATGCCGTTGCGGATGTCGAAAAACCGCTCGCGGTAGATTTCAATGGGGTCTCCGGCCTTGATCTGCTGCACGACAAACCCGTCGGCGTAAAACTCGTAACACCTGTTTTCATCGAACGCGTCCCCGATGCCGGCTTTTACAATAACATCGGACAGGAGGGACTCGTCTGACAGTTTAAACCGACACAGGCTGCTGGTGATGGCGTTTTCCACTTGCACACTCCTCATAAAATCGGGCGGGGCCACATGAGTCCGCCGGGGATTCTTTGTCGATTATTGTAGGCGATTCGGCGAAAAAGTCAATATAAAAAAGGAGGCGTCACTTTTTCAATACTTGCAGTGCATGACGGTAATACTCGAAAGGAGGCGGCGCCGGCTCAAGTTTTTTAACGAGGATTTTCCTCGCCCACCGGCGCTCCGCGAATTCGCAGACGTCCTTGATGTTCCGACCGGAGAGCGCGTCCCCCCGCTGCCCGAGTATGCCGCACTCTTCTGCATTGAGGTGGGCGGCATAATTGGAAAAAATCGACGCTCTTTCGGCCTGATTCGGAAGGGGAAACGATATGGTCTGATCGAACCTGCTGATAAGCGCGTGATCCAGGTCCGCCTTCCTGTTTGTCGCGCCGATGGTGATCGTGTTCGCGGCGGCGTCGATGCCGTCAAGCTTGCGAAGGAGCACCGACAGGAGGTGTCTGGTGGCCTCGAACATGTTCTGGTCCCTCGATCCGGCGAGCGAATCAATCTCATCGAGAAAAATAATCGCCCCCCCCATCAGTTCGCAGGCATCGAAGATGCCGGAAAGGTTCTGGGAGGATTGCCCGTACCATTTGGACATGATGGATTCGATGGGAACATATATCAGCGGGATGTCGACCTCGCCGGAGATGATCCTGGCCGCGGTCGTTTTTCCGACACCCGGAGGGCCCTCGAAGAGGATGGCCCTGGGCCTGTTGGATTCGAAGACCCTGCGCGTCATCCGCGCGATCGAATCGTACAGGTCCGGATTTTTCAGGGGGAGTATGATGGATTCGCGGATATGGCGTTTCACCTCGTCGTACCCGGCGATATAATCCCATCCGATACCCGAGTTGTCCGTAATCACCGAAGCGCCGAGCTTTCCCAGACGCACCAGCGGGTCCTCCTGAATCAGCATGTGGACGCTTTTGAATATCTCCACTACAAGGTTTATCTCCTCCTGCCCCAGGCTCCCCTTCTTGGTTATCTCCGCCCTTGAAGAAGTAGACAGGTCAAAGAACTCGATCTTTAAGTTGTCCAGCATGTTGTCGGTATTGAACATGTTTTTGTTGAGCGCCTGAAACGCGTAGTATCCTTCGTCAAAGGCGTGGATGCGGACCTGGGCGATATGCTGCTTGATCAGGGAGATGACGCTTTTGATGACGGAGTCCCCTAACTGCGGGACCGCAAAGGAGATGCAGGTGGAATCCTTTTCATAGGAAAACTTGGGGAGAGAAACGCCTGCCGACAGGTTTCCCCTGTCAAGAAACAGGGACAGCTCCCGCTCGACCTGTTCCTTCATTTTATCGTAGGGGATGAGGACCGCTTCACCCATTTTCTATTTCGCCGCGGTAAAAGTGATTTTCAGGCATTCCCTTTTATACTCTATCTTCCTGGTGTAATCGTCGCTCCAGCTCAACTGAGCGAACACGAGATATAACGTATCCTGCCGCATCGACTTGATATCTGCCACTTCTTCCGGAGAATCAAAATTCCTTATTTTTGAAATATCCCTGTCGCATGCCAGCAGTTCGTTGATCTTTGCGATGGAATTGAATCGATGCTCATTGTCGCCGGCATAGTACCAGAACCCGGGGACCCTGCCCGAAACAACCAGGACCTGGTCCCTGTTGAAAGGCTCCTCTGATATCGCGGGATCGTCGAAGCCCGGCACCTCCTGTATCGGCGCTCCGCCAAGCGCGGCATCGTATCCGGCCGGCGAGAAAGACGCGTTAACGAAGACGCTGTCGTTGTCAATGAAATAGAGCCTGATTTTAAAGGGTTTTCTTTCCAGAACGGTTTCGCCGTTTTCGGTCTGTTTCACAAGCCCGTCCTGCTCCACCACGACCTTGAAATTCCGAAACCCGTACCGCCTGAGCGCGTCATCCCCCCCGCCGCATCCCGCACACAGGACCAGCAGCATCGCGAAACCGGCTACACTCTTACACTTCTGCATATTATAACACCTGAACGCTCGCAGGATGCTGGCGTCACTGAAGATTTCACGCAACCACTACTTTACCCGATCGGAATCAATCAGGCATGTCGACAGAATGCCGCCCCTGATATTATACACTGTCTTCACCGTGAGATGCTTCGGCTCCAGGCATTTGATGAGATCCCTGAAGATGCGGTCCGTGACCGCTTCCTGATAAATGCCGACATTTCTGAAAGAGACAAAATAGTATTTGAGTGATTTCAATTCAATCAACTTTTTGCCGGGTATATAGGTGATCGTCACTGTTCCGATATCAGGAAGCCCTGAAAACGGACATACCGCGGCAAACTCCGCGGTTTCATAGGTGATATCCTGGGGAAGACCTGCATACTCAATCGTTTCAAGGTACTCGGTTTTAATGAAGCTATCGTCCTGGTAGTCGAAGCTTTTTCCTTCAGCAACAGCCATGAAATGCCCCACCCCGCATTGTACGCCGATATTTTTTCATCCCGCAGTAAAAAGAAAGCGTCCAATGTCCTGAAAAGTCAAGCAAAAATGAAGGCAAGCTGCGGCCATTCCCCGAATGTGACGGGTGCTACATCGCCACCGACATATCATTGAACACGGTGAACTCGACATCGCATTCGGGACAGCGGTAATCCCCGCTTTTTTTTACCCTTACCAGCGAGCCGCATTCCCTGCATTCAACGATCACCGGGTGCTGGAAGGATGCCGCGGCGGGGGCGGGTTCCGGCGCGGAAACGGTTTCGACCTGCGCCGGAACGGGCGCTGAGGGCGCATGAGAGGCTACAGGGGCAATAATCATTCCGGAATCATCGGTGCCCGGTTTCGCCGCCCCCTGGACAGGCTCCCGGGCGCGCGCTTTTTCGGTCACGGAAAGGTCAATCAACCGTCGAAGTTCCCTGAGTCCCTCACTTTTCGAAGGGGTGATTATGAATTCCTTCCCGAATCCCAGGAGGGAGAAAAGGGTCGATGTCTCCGTGTTCAGGGAACACAGCGCAAGCGCTCCGCCGGTGTCACCGAGCTTTCTTCCGATCACAAGAATGGCGCCTATCCCGGACGAGGCGATGTATTCCATGCCGGATCCGTCAATCAGCACCGCCCTTACCCCTCCGTTCATCAGGGTGCCGGCATAGCTCTCAAGGTCAGCCGCCGATTCTCCTGTCAGCGGCCCCTCGATGACAATGACAGCCCCCGACCCTCCAAATTCCGTGGTGTGATAAATCGACACCATCACGAGCTCCTTCTTTTTTCTATCGGTATGGCGTCCCTGATTTCCCTCTCCTCGTCAAAAACCTTCCTTAATGCCGTCGGCGTCTCCCCTGAAGACCGCGGGGGCGCCTTTCTCGCGGCCGCAATCTCGATGATCCGTATTTCACCCGCGGTTCTACCGTTCCCCGCATCGTCAAGAAGCTCAACCGGGATCGCCTCTCCGCCGTGCGACGACAGGGATGACGGATGTCCAGGGTGCGCGGCAAAGGATTCGGAAGATACAGCCCCTTCAGTCTCTGCGTCGGGCTTTTCAAAACGAACCCGCCTGCCCGAGGTGGCCTCGGCCCCGGCATTGTAATCCGATATGGCGATGGCGTCTTTCTGTATGCTCCTGTAACGGATAAAAACAACCAGGGATACCGCAAGAGAAATGAAAAATACTATACCGAGGGCGGCCTCCAGCATATAAATGCTCTCATTTCGGAGTTCCATAACGCTTTGGAATATTCTGTCTTTTCCGATAATCAGGTTGACGGTCCCGACCGGTTCTTTGCCCGAAAAAACCGCCCTGGTCACCAGCCATCCCGACGTGTCGATCCCGCTGTACAGATACTGCTTCAGCAGCGAACGCTCCATCCTGTTAAAGGGTATTCTTTTTGAAACGATATTATAATCGGTGAACTGGGTGTTCCTGCTTTTTGTCAGCAGCGGCTTCAGAATCAGATCGGTGTTATAGGCAAATTCATCGTTGGCGATATTTCCATGCAGTTCCTTTTCGACATCGCTGTTTGAATGCGCCGCAAGGGTCCCGTTTTTAAGCACGAAAAACGCCTCGTCAAAAGTATTCTTCCGGGTCCCGTCGGTGAACAGCTCCTTCACCGCCTTACGGGACCCCTTCCTGTAGCCGAGTTCAGCGGCGCCGGCAAGGGCTTCGACCAGAGAACGGGAGTAGTCCCTGGTGTAAGATTCAATCACCTCAATGCTCCTGGAACCGGAGTACACGAAATGGCCTATGACACCTCCGGAAACCGGGAGTCCGAGCATGAAGAAGAGCAGCAAAAAAATCCCCAGGGGAAACCCCTTCTTCCTGACCCGGACATTGACGACCTTCACGTCACTCAATGAGGCTGTTTTTTTGTTGCTTTTTTCCATATATAAACCTTATAGAGATGTACATTTTTGATATCGGTAAACCGGATTCGGGAATAAAATAAAAAATGACTGGAGCATCTGTGAATTGCCCTGGCGATACACCTGCAGAGGAAATAATCGAAGAGTGGGATTGGTCCAACGCCAGGCCCACGGGCAGACAGGTTTCCAGAAAGGAAGCCCACATGCGCGGCATACCCCATGAGGGAGTGCACCTGTGGATAATCACGACCGAACGCAAAATCCCTGAAATACTCTTCCAGCACAGGGCGCCGCATAAGGAGCAATACCCGAATTGCCTGGACATCACCGTCGGCGGCCATGTTCCTTTCGGTCTTGCAACCGGAAAAATTCAAAAGGAATCTCAAGAAGAGATCGGCATCTCCCCCCATGATTCGGAACTTGTCGATCTCGGCCTGTTTCGGTACGAGGAAATCAGCAGCAACCTTTTCCACAGGGAATTCCAGCAAGTGTATCTTCTCTTTAATAACAGGCCGCTTGATGAATACCGTTTCAACGACAGGGAAGTGGCGGGAATTTACGCAATCCCGCTGAAAGAATTCGAGGAGATATTTGTACGGGACAGGGAGATCCAGAGCCGCGGCTTTAATGGGAAAAACATAATCGCAATGACAACAAAAAAAGACGGGTTCCATCCCCAGCTATTTGACCGCTCAATGAAAGAGTACATGAATACGTTATTTAAAGCCATTCATGAATACCTGGAGTGCGGCGCTGTACATACCAGAATGATTCTGAAACATATTGCATCTTAAAATATGCAATATTATTTTTTTGTATATTTTCCGGGCAGTACAGCCGCAATTCCCATCGATGAAAAATGTTAATTATTATCGTTACTTAATTGACATTTCAATTGACGAGTACCATATTCTTACAGTAGGATCAGACCTGAAATAAGCATATTATTCCGGTGAGACTTTACCGGGAACCAACCATTCCATCCAGTCCAGGGGATGGGAAAACCAATAGAAGGAGTTTTAAAGAATGAAAAAGACAATACTCGCAATAACGGTCACAATGTTGTTTTTCACGCTTGGTTGCGGCGGAGGAGTCCAGTATCGCGACGCTTCCACGGACAAGGGCTCCAGGGAATGGGGACCAAAGGAAGTCACGGAAACCACCAAGGTTATGGTCGATTCCATATACGATTTTTTTAAAAATGACTGGAAAGGCCCCGCGATCGTAAGAGTCAAACAGGTGGACAACAAATCATCGCAGCACGTGCAGACGAAAATGCTCTCCAACGCAATCGTCACAAACCTGGTGAAGAAGAAAATCGCCATTGAAGAGGATGATTTCATAAAAGACACGCTTGAAGAAATCGAAAAGGCCCAGTCAGGCCTCATAGACGAAAATTATTCAATTCCCGTCGGAACGCTTCGTTCCCCAAATTTTATCCTTACCGGAAGGATCGATGACAACGTCCGCTATGAAGGCGGCAAAGAGATTCAGTATATCGTGGTGACCTTCAAGCTCACGAACCTCGCCACGGGTCAGAGGGCGTGGTCAGACCAGAAGGAATTCTACAAGGTAGCCAGCACCCGATCATACAGCTGGTAACGACATACTGAATCGTCAATGAGGGTCAACATGAAATATAAATATACATTTTTGTTCATGATTTTACTGCTCCTCTCCGGCTGCGGCGGGAGGGATTACCGCGAGGCCATGAGGGCGCCGGAGGACCTTTTTTACCGGGGACAAACCATTGAAGCGGCGAGAATGCTCCTACCCGAGGTCAACAATTCCGGCCGTGACCAGATTCTTTTCATGATGGAAGCGGGATACATGCTTCATATCGCCAACAATTTCGAAAAAAGCAACCAGGTTCTGCTCCGCGCCTCCGAAATGGCCAAGTTAACGCCGGTAAGCGTCTCCGAGCAGGTGAAAGCGCTCATGACAAACCCGACGTCAACAACCTACCGGGGAGAGGACTTCGAAAAAGTGCTCATCAACATGTACATCGGCATTAACTTCCTGATGATGAAACAGTATGAGGAAGCTGCGGTGGAATTCAAACGGGTCAATAATGAACTCGCGAAGATCAAGGACGAGTCCGGCCAGGCCAGGTACAAAATGAACATCATGGCCAAATACCTGACATCGATCGCCCATGAAATCGTGGCAGACGAGAAAGAAAGCGACGAGGACAGGGATTACGCCGCCGTTGAACTGCGCCAGATACTCCAGTTACAGCCCGGACTTGATATGGCCAGGCGCGACCTCATCACTCTGGAGAAAAAATTCAACAATACGGGCGAAGTGATCGTTATCTTCCAGTCCGGACAGGGGGCGGAAAAAGTCTCCCGCGGCAATCTTCTCAACGATCCGGGCATGAACGCCACGATAAACGCCTCCATAGCCAGCGGTGCAATCGCCAAAAGCCTGGCGGTTGGAGTGTCCGTGGCAGCCATAATGGGCACTTTGCGCACTGCGGAGAATCCCATCCCAAAATTCGTCCACCGCTCCAACTCCGTCAACTATTTGAACGTCAGGATAAAAGCGCTCTCGTTCCGCACATTGCAGCTTGAAAACATCTCGGATACGGCCGTTAGAAATCTTGAGGACGATTACGGGAGACTCAAGGCGCAGCTTGCCGCTTCCATCGTCCTCAAAGCTGCGACATCAATCGGCGCGGGTCTTGCGGCGAAAGAAGTGGCTCGGCGGATCGGGGGAACGGTGGGGCAGTTTTCCGGACTCATCGGCACGGTCGCGGGGGCGGGTACGGGCGTGGCGCTCTTCGCGTCAATGAAGCCCGACCTGAGATGCTGGCACACCCTTCCGGCGAACCTTCAATTGGGCAGACAGCGCCTCTATCCGGGCCAGTACAGCGCGTATGTCGACTACATCGGTTATGACGGAAGGATACAGGAAACGAAACAGGTGGATTTTGAGCTGAAAGCAAAGGAACGGTATCTGATCAACATTCGCTCTTTTAAGTGATCCGATACCTCCAACCCCTAGAAATGAACTCCGAGTTTTTAAAGAAAGCGGGAGACGATCAGTCTCCCGCACCGCCGGAATTCCAGATTTTGGAATCATTGCGCTATCCCGTCTGCATATTGGGAAGCGACGGCATGCTTATTTTCGGCAACAGCTCCTTCAAGCACTATTTCCCTTCCGACAGCGATTCGGTAAGGCTCGATTGGGAGCACCCCTTCTTTCCGGAATACAGAAAAAGAATCGCCAAATCATATCTGAGCGCCCTCAAGGGGCAGGAGAAACGATGTTTCGCGGTGCTGAACACTCCTGAAGGCACTCAACTGCCGGTAGAAATTTATCTGTTCCCGATGTACAGCGGAGAAAACGTCACCTCAATTCTCGTACTTATGAACATAGTGGATGACAGAATTCTTTCATTCGACAAATCGACCCATCCCATAATATCCGAGGAGAGTTTCAATTACGATTCGATGCTGTATGAATTCTCCCCGGTCCCCATCATTCGGTTCAATGCCCCAGGCGAGGTCATCAGGATCAGCCAGACTGCGGAAAGCTTCCTGGGCATCTCCATGAATGACATCCAGGAAGGGGCGGCCGTGCAGCTCAAATCGGTGTTTATTTACGACGCTGACCGCATCAAAAACGCAATTCTGGATATTTCCTCCGGCACCGCGGCCTTCCAGCGGTTAGGAGAAGTTAAAATCGCGTCCGCAAATGGTGCGCAAAAAATAGCAAACCTGATACTGTTTCCCATCATTCAGGAAAGCAATATTACGGCTGTAGAAATGATCCTCGATGACATCACGACTTTCAAGGAGATGAAAGACAGCCTCATGTCGATGAAAAGGGTCAACCTGATCAACAACATTACGAAAGGACTCCTTCATTCTTTCAACAACACCATAAATGTAATCATGAGCAAGACCCAGCTCCTCCTGCAGATAACCGAAAAGGAATCCGTGCTTGACGGGATACAGCTGATCGAAGAATCGGCGATGGAGATAGTCCATCAGATCAGAAGATTCAACAATTACATTTCGAAAGACAACGACCTGCAGGAAGAATTTACGGAACCCCTGATCAATATAATTGAGGACGCGATAGAGTTTTTCAGACTTCAGTTTAAAATTGAGGAAAAAGACGCCAAACGTGGAATAACTATTGAGAGGAAATATTTTTCCAATGTATTCGTTCGGACGAATACGAAGCATCTCAGGGAGGTGGTCATATCGGCGATACTAAAAGTGTCCGACTTCATCACCACAAAAGGATCCATAGACCTGACATTGAAGGAGAACGGGGACCTCAACCTTCAGGTAAAAGTCAATCACGGAGGCCTACAGGAAGATGCCGAACTTCACACCGAATATTCATCTTCAGGCATCGACATCCGGCAGACAGCGGAAAAAATCGGCGTGAAGATTATCGAAGAGGAATCAAAGGAGAGTTATGCGATTAAGATAATAGTCCCCTCCAGGCTTGTGCGGGACCGGCAGGAAAAAGAGGAGGAAGAACCTGAATACAGACTGCGGGACCTCGACATTATTGTCGTGGAGGATGAACCGGCCCTTCAGAAAATTCTTTTTGAATTGTTCGACCGAATGGGGAACAGGGTGTTCATCTGCGCCGACGGGAACGAAGCGATGGAGGAATTCAAAAAAAAGCACTACCACATGGTCATCACCGATTACGGAATTGAGGGTATAACAGGCATCGAGCTTGCCGCCAGGATAAAAGAAATAGATGAAAAAACCATCACCATTCTTCTGTCAGGCTGGCTCGTGGACGATATCCCGTCATACAAGAATATTATCGACCTCTTCATCCCGAAACCCTTCAAGCTTGACGATATGCTGAAAAAGATCTCAAAAATTTTCCATAATCAGTCAAAATCAGCCCAAAATAAAAACAATCTCCCGGGATCTAAATAGTCTTCCTCAGTCTTTTCATATCATCTGTTTTACCAAGCACAACGATCACGTCATCCTTTTCCAGTATTTCCGTCGGCACCGGATTGAATATCAACTCGCCGTTCATTTTTTTGATGAGCACGATTATCACGCCGTAATCCCTTCTCAGATTGCTTTCAATCAGATTTTTACCCACAAGGGGGGACCCCTGTTTCACTCTTGCCTCTTCCATCATCAGGCCGAGACTGCTTTCCATTACTGCGATATCGATAAAATCCACCACCGTCGGCCTGATAAGTATCTGGGCCATCCGCTTCCCCCCGATCAAATACGGTGAAACCACCCGTGTAGCGCCCGCTCTGAGAAGTTTCGACTCATTCCCTTCATCGGAGGACCTGGCAACGATAAATATGTCCGGTCGAATCCCTTTGGCGGTCAGGGTGATAAACACGTTGTCCGCATCTGACTTGACCGCTGTTACGATCCCGCGGGCCCTCATTATCCCCGCTTCCAGCAGAGAATCGTCATTGGTGGCGTCTGTGGGAAGGAAGAGTATCCTTTCACGCTCCAATTCCTCCACCATATCAGGATCACGTTCAATTACGACAAAATCTATCTTTTGGGCGAGAAGCTCACGGCATATCAGGCTTCCGATCCTTCCGTATCCGCAAATAATAAAATGATCTTTCATGGATGATATCATACGTTCCACCTTTCTCCTGCCGAAGGTCTTACGGATTTCACCTTCAATCAACATTCTCAACAGAGTGCCTAACGTGTAGGCGCCTATCACGATACCGGTGCTAATGATAACCATGGTAAGGACCCTTCCGGGGGTCGACAGAGGCCTCACTTCCATGAAGCCGACGGTGCTGATCGTGATCACGGTCATGTACAGTGATTCAAAAAAAGTCATCCCTTCAATGAAATGATAACCCATCACGCCGAACAGTATGGTGCCCGTAAGGAGCGCAAAGGCTAATTTAATTTTTCGAATCGATAACATATATTCCACCGGCAGGACAATGTACAGGGCCGATCAACTATTTTCAATTAATTTATCATAACGCCTGATAATAATGATGAATCATGCCGCATGAACGGGATTATCCAGACAACTGCATCAATTTTTATTGACAATTTGATTTATATGCGCTGATTCAATCCATGAGAAACTTATTGATGCTTATCTTCACGGCACCTGTCTTTCTTTTATCCTGTTCCGGCGGAGACAGGATTATCCGGAACACCATAGATGATAAAGGGATGCATTTCTTTCGCCGCGGTTCCCCGATATCATATCGTGACACATCATGGGGACGTATTTTCATCGAGCCTCTTGACTGCAGGTCATGGAAACATATCTCCGGTGCAAAAAGCTACACCGCATCGCACGCAAACCGGCGATCTTTCCGGCTTCCCCCGCTGGCATTTTTTCAATTAATAATATCGAATAGCTCGTCTTCGGCAGTCACGATCCCCAGCATTCATCTTATCCAGAACGACTTGTTTACGGCTCCAATTCCGGATAGGCAAATACCGGAGTTTTTTCATTCCCCGGCGTACCAATCGCTGGACTTTCACAAACTGTTTGCGTACCGCAAACTGACATCTCTACGCAGGAGCGTAAGGGATATAGATTACGACACCGAGACAGAGGAATACAAGGAGGAGGAAGTCAATCCCGGTATAACGGCACTGAGAATAATCACCTTTGAATGCCCCCCGTCGAAGTTGAAAGACTTTATTATTCGCATAGATGTTGAATGGAATGGGGGTAAAAAAAGTATTGATTTCAACCTGCGGAAAGAGGAATATAGGCAATCTGAGGGTTTCATGATAAAAAGAAATGCGGGAAAATTGAATGATAATTGATGAAAAAATAATTGAAAGAGTATCATCCCTGGCGCGTCTTGTCCTGGCAGAAGAGGAAAAAGAGGAATACGCACGACAATTAAATGATATAGTCTCTTATGTTGAAAAGATCAACGAACTTGACACAAGCACCGTTGAACCGGCCGACCATATCGTACCGATGAGAAATGTATTCAGGGAAGACATCGTTTCCGAATCAATGGACATTAAAGAGATCGAACGTATCGCCCCTGAATTTAACAAAAACCATATCATAGTTCCACCCGTACTCGAAGGGATAGAATGACCCGGGAGGAGGACCGCAGACACAGGGTTTTTATCGCCCTCCCAGTGCAATTCCCGGCAACAGATGAATTTGTTATGCTCGCCAAAACCCTGGAAAAAAATGTCAGGTCGCTGAAAGTCGTGTCGTCAGAACAATATCATATAACATTGAAATTTTTAGGCCACATTGATGACGAAAAATTATCATCCATGAAAGGTGATTTTGATGCCATTCCGCTCCCGTCTTCACCACTCCCGTACAGGATAAAAGGGACCGGCGCATTCCCAGGGCTGAAAAATCCCTCGGTATTCTGGTGCGGGATCGAAACAGACATACATAGTATAAGAAAAATTCATAACGATGTTGAAACCTTGTCTGAAAAACACGGATTTGCCAGGGAAAAAAGGGGGTTCACTCCCCACCTGACCATCGCAAGAATAAAACATAAATCATCGGTTCCGCACGATCTGATTGATTTCTTTCAGAAACACGGCTCAACACATTACGGCGAATCCGCTTTCAATCATATTTCGATATATGAATCTTCGCTTACTCCACGGGGTCCGGTGTACGGCACCATTGCGGCCCGCGAATTCAGGTGAAATCGATGGCAACGCTGTTAGAAAAACCGATACTTGTGAGCAATGGACACTACATGCTGAGAATACGGCATGATTTCGGCGAATGTATGCCAGGACAGTTTGTCAATGTACGCGTGTGTAACGGTACCGATCCGCTGCTGCGAAGGCCCTTTTCAGTATTCAACTGCGATGGAGACACTCTTGATCTGGTGATAAAAGTCGTCGGCAAAGGGACTGATATTCTGAGCCGTCTCGAACCCGGGGAGATCGACCTAATCGGACCCATGGGCCGGGGTTTTTCAATGGAGAAATCAAAAACCGTGCTACTGGCGGGAGGCGGCGTGGGGAATGCACCTTTATTTCCTCTGGCCAAAGCATTAAGGAAGATTAACAATACTGTCCATTATATTTACGGAATTCGCTCCCGGGAATCCATTTATCTTGAAAAGGAATACAGGGAGAACACCGATTCCATCATTTTCACGACTGATGACGGCACTTACGGGACCAGGGGATCAGTCGTGGACTCGGCGGAGAGAGTCTTGAAAGAAAAAAATTTCGACAGGATATATACCTGCGGGCCACTGGCAATGATGCGGTCTATCGTTGAGACCGCGGGGAAAGTCCCGGTGCAGATATCGGTGGAAAACTATTTTGGCTGCGGCATCGGACTCTGCATGGGATGCACAATAGAAACATCAGACGGAATGAAGAGAGCATGCGTGGACGGGCCGGTTTTTGAAGGTTCCACCATAAAATGGGATTCTCTTTAATTTTCCTTCACCCCATCGTCAAAGTATGCATGTAAAAAGTTGGATGGTCATTATGAAAATAAGTTCAAGCCTTCAAAATTTCTTAATCAGATCCCTTGCGGAATCAGCGAGTGTTGAAGTGATGGAAACACTTGTAAAAGAGCTGGTAAGCGGATATGACTTGCGGAAAAGGACCGGCTTCCCGCTGAACATTCCGATTCCCAATCGAGATGCCGCCCGGCAGATTTGCACTGATTTGATGAGTCTTGAAATACTGCCTCATTTCATCAGTCTGCTGATAGAAATCAACACGAACGGATACTTCGGAAGAAAAGTGCGGGTTTCATATCTTCGCGAGATGATAAAGGAAGTATACGAACACGGCTATATTTTCGACCACATCAACAAAATGTTCATCGAGAATCCGGAAGTCCGAAAGACAAGAAACTGGGGGGTACTGAGGAATAATCATGAATATGTGATCACGTTTCTAAGACTGGACATTGTCGGCAACTCAGAGCTCGTGAGGAAATATCCCGAAGATATGATAAAAACCACATACAATGACCTCCTGGGCATAGTGGAGAATTCTATCGACCGCCGGTTTGGAAGAATCTGGAACTGGGAAGGCGATGGAGGTCTTGTGGCCTTTTATTTTTCAAATAAGAATAAACTGGCAACGTTAAGCGGCATAGAAATACTCCATGAATTGTTCCTTTATAACCTGATGAAAAACAGGCTTGATAATCCACTGGGCATTAGGACGGCGATTCATACCGGGTATTGTGTTTATTCGGAAAATATGGAAGAATTAAATAAAAATGAAACGATTAAAACTGTCATTGACATAGAATCCCGCCACACGCAGCCGAACTCACTGACCGTAAGCCTGAATATACATTCTTCTCTTGATGGAGAACTGGCGAAGCATTTTAATTCGATCTCCGACAATAAAGGGAGCACATTGTATAATTATCATCTTCAATGGGAGCAATAAATGAATATAATAGTATTTTCAGACAATAAAACCCTGATAAAATCATTTTCTGAAATCAAGAAAAGCAAGGACATGTCGATAACAATTCACCCGGCCGGGGATATTAAAAAGTTTATGAAAAAAACCCCGGTAAATGTATTTCTTTATATTGATATTAATTCATATCCGTCATCGGAACATTCAAAAATATTGAAGCTTTTCAACAATCCCGAAACCTTTTCTTATGGGATTATCGATACCACGGGTAAATTCGATGATCCCGCGGCCGTTTTTTTTACAGGAGCATCTGATTATATCGGCAAAAATCTCCTAAAAAAGGGAATCACCGGCAAACGTTTGAATGATGCTTCGGCATTCAGAAAGTTAAATATATCTGATTCACCATCATCTGCAGATTCCGCACAATATATTCTTTCCGGTAACAGCTGGTCAGGCATAAAAACGGGTAATGAATATACCTTTTGCATGATGTTCATCGAGCTTGACAACAAAAAGGAATTACGAACAAGTTATAGCGGAGAAAATCTTAATGTGCTTTTATCAATATTTCAGAAACATATTGAAGATGTGGTGATTCCCCAAAATGGAAAAATGTGGATGTGGCAAGATTATGGCGGTCTGATACTCTTTCCTTTTAATGGCAAAACATGTGAGGCAATTTTAACCAGCGTCCGCCTGATTTTGAACAGGAATATAATCAGCGCTGAATACTTTAAAAATGATATTTTATTATCATACCGCATAGCGATTCATCTAGGTACGACAGTGTATAAAAAGAGGGGGGAAACAGGAAAAATAATATCAGATTCAATTAATTCAATTTTTCATCTTGGACAAAAATTCGCGGACCCGGACAGCCTCAATCTGACCGAATCTCTTGTACCGTACATACCTAAAGGGCTGGAAAAACTCTTTATACCTGCCGGAGAGTACGAAGGAAGGAATATACTCAGAATGAGGCGTCCGATTTATTAATTTTAAATCATTTAAAAAAATTTGCCATGTATTTGAAATCAGGGGTTCCGGCTCTTTCAATAAGCATAAATGATACCGTTTCAGAGGGGTATACAACCGCACCGGCACTTGCAAGCATTTTCAAGGCCATTTCGCGGTCCTGGTTTTTTCTTGATGCCACCGCATTGCTTACAATAACCGCATTATTCCCTTTTTTTATCAAACTCAACGCTGTTTGAAGAACACAGACATGTGTTTCTATTCCGGTAATAATGACAGTATTCCGATCAGCACCCATGATGGCATTTTCAAGGTCCTTGTCTCTTAGGCAATCAAACGTCATTTTTTCATGGGTCATGATATCACTGATCCGCTCTGCTATTGGAGTTATCGTTTTCCCAAGACCTTTACTGTATTGCTCGCTCACGACAACAGGCAGACCATAGGTCTTTGCTGTTTCTATCATTATAATATTATTTTTTATTAATTCCTTCTGGTTTTCCGTATCCATCGCCCCGAATAGCTTGTCCTGCATATCAACTATCAACAACATTGAATTTTCTCTTTTAAGAATATAGTTATCTACACTCATTACTCCCTCCTCTTTAATTTAAAAATTTTTTAACAAATTCAATGTCAAAATCGTTTATTAAGAAATACAATAAAAGGAAAAAACCAATGAGTATAATGACAACATTTAATCTAAAATCATCAACAAAAGCAAAAATTGACGATATTTCAGAAAAATCTCAGACATCACGATCTGATATTGTTATTTTCCTGCTGCATAAAATAATTCATTCAAAACAGAATTACTGTCAGAAAACAAAAGCAGTACGGTATCAACGCAGATTAAAAAATAAATGGTGTAAATTTCATATAAGATTACAAGAAAATGATTATGAAATATGCTTAGATCTAAGAAAATTTTGTAAGAAATCAATTTCGCTCCTCATTTCCGAAGCTTTTGATTTATATTTTGATGAATTATACAATTTATTTTGCAATAATTTAAAAATTAAGCATACTGTAGATAACTATCCATTTATAAATTACTTTATCATTTATGAAGAGATCGAAAGTGCAGTATGCTGGAAAATATACTGGGGCGTACCGGAAATCACCCCGTAATTACTCACTTCCTCAGCAAATCATCACCTATAACATCAATGGCGGAATCCTCTGATTTCCGTTTAATATTCGTGATGATTGCTCTTTTCTGAGTCTGTGAGATATTCTCACCAGGTCCCTTTTCCGCGAGATTAACATTGTTCACAATCCTGGAACAGAGATCACACGAATTTTCAGGTACCGTACCCGGGATAAATACTTCTGATATAATGTCCCTGCAGTTAGCAGATGGCAATAATCCTGACTTCGCGCACACATCATGCTCGATTAGACCTGCGTAAGAAGGAAACTCATGCACTGGAGTGTCCGCCAGGGCTGCCCTCATATATTCGCCCCAGATGGGAGCAGCAACGGCCCCTCCGGATTGACCGATCCCCAGCGTCAGCCCCAGTCTATCATAACCGACCCAGACGCCCGTGGTAAGCTCCGGAGTGAACCCGACAAACCATGCATCACGCCAGCTATTGGTAGTGCCGGTTTTTCCCGCTGCGGGACGCCCTGGACTCGCCGCACCACCAGTCCCCGCAGCGATCACGGATCTTAAAAGATTTATCATCAGTTGAGCTGTTTCCGACCTGATTATCTGGATTGAACCGTCGCTTGTCCGCGATTCTATCTGACGTTGAATATCCTGTTCCTGATTCTCCAGCATGTTGCCGTCTCTATCTCGAATATACCGTATGGCAAAGGGCAGTACATCCTTTCCGCCATTCGCGATGATCGCATAGGCCCTGGTAAGTTCAAATGGTGTGACATCAATAGAACCTAGGGCAATGGAAAAATTCCTGGGAATCCGCCTTCTCGCCGTTTCGCTATCAAAGCCAAGCAGTTTGGCGTAATACCTCATAACTGTTTCAATCCCAAGGGCGTCGGCGATTCTTACGGATACGATGTTGATGGACAGCGCAAGCGCCTTTCTTACCCTTAAAAAACCCTGGAACTCGCCCTCATAATTTTCCGGCACCCAGTCACCGCCTTCGTTGTCAAGGTACACCACCGGGGAATCCAGAACTGCGGTGGCGGGCGTAAACGCGCCGCTTTCAACCGCCGCGGTGTACAGAAGCGGTTTTATAGCTGACCCCGGCTGACGCCTTGATTGGAAGATCCGGTTCAGCTGATTTATACTCGAAAATTCGCTCCCGCCGACCATGGCCTCGATATATCCGTTTGTGTGGTTGATTGAAATAATGCATCCTTCGACCTGCTGGAAATCCTGATCCACGAGATTCTTGCTCCGGTATTCGTCAAGAAACGATGATATTGAATCAATACCGGCGACAAAATTTAGAATATCCAGCTCGTTTAACAAATCCGACTGGATGGAGTCATTGATACGCTCATCGAATCTTGAACCGCGTTTTTGAAATTCAGGCACACCGAACAGCAGAGAATAAAACACAACATCATCCTGATAGTTATCAATAACATAATCGCTATTTCTGAACGCCAGATTCGATGAATTGGTCGTTTGATTCCGGAGGCGGCTTTTTAAAATCCGCTGCCCGGCGATTTGTTTCTTCAGATCCAGCGTCGTATGTACAGTCAGACCTTTTTCGTATACTGTCTCTTCGCCGTACTTATCCACAAGAATCCTTCTGAGATACTCGGTAAACCACGGTGCCTTGTCCACCCGATTGCTCCATGCGGTCGCAGTGGGAGGCACGTCGCTGATCTGATGGAGATAATCCGGCCAAAAAGTCATGAAAGCCCTTTCCGCTTCCCGGGGTGAAACATATCCCAATTCAACCATCCGTGCAAGAACCACCTTATGTCTGTTTATCGAAGACTTCGGATGTCTTATCGGTGAAAATCTGTTCGGAGCGGAAGGAAGGGTCGCCAGAAGAGAGCTCTCAGCCAGATTAAGCTCCCAGACATGCTTGTTAAAGTAAAAACGTGACGCGGATTCGACTCCATAGGCGCCATGGCCAAGAAAAATCTGATTAAGATATAAACTCAGGATTTCTTCTTTTGAATATCCTATTTCAATCATAATGGCGATAAAGGCTTCCTTGACCTTTCGGAAAATGTTCCTGTTCCCGGATGTCAGTAAAATTTTTGCAAGCTGCTGGGTAATCGTACTGCCGCCCTGTCTGACTCTCCCGGAGAACATATTCACGAAGAACGCCCGGACAATACCCTTGATGCTGATTCCGTGATGGTCATAAAAATCTTCGTCTTCTATGGCGATAAAAGCCTTCACAAGATTGGGCGGGATACGGTTGAGCGGCACCACTTCACGTTTCTGTTTGAAAAGCTCTGCAATGAGTACGCCGTGCTGGTCATAAATTTTAGTGGTCACGTCGGGACGGAAATCGGACAGACTGCGCACTTTACGGATGTCGAGGGCGATTATAACGATCATGGCGATAACTATCCCCACTCCGATACCGATAGTTATGGTCCTGTGCTCCCTTGCGTACCATAACACGGTATCGATCACACGCCGAAAAAAACCACCCGGATCGAAACCGCCTCCGGATATGGAAAATCTCGATTTACCGCCCCTGAATTGTACCATTTAATTCTCCGCCGGATAAACTCTGAATAATCCGTAATAATTGCAAGAAATAATTATCAGCAATCCCGCATGCACGAAGTGCGTACCATCACAGAATGCCGGCCAATATCATTCACGAAATATTCAACGAGCCAAAAATCATCCATGCCCGTACTTCATTGAAAAACGCGCCATGAGGATAATGGATTTTTAATTTTTTTAAATTCGATGATTAACAGGCGATTTCAAGCATATTTAATCCATATATTCGAATAATCATTTATAACTGCCTATTATTAAATTCATGGGATTATCCGTATATGACGATTAAAAAACTGAAATCTCTCGGTTTCAGCGGCTATCAGGGAAGATAGCCAAGTATTTCAAGGAGGAACAGTATGATTATCAACCACAACGTTGCCGCACTTTTCGCACACCGGACCTTAAAATTCCACGACTGGAAACTCACAAGCGATATCGAAAAGCTCTCTTCCGGTATGAGAATCAATAAGGCTGGGGATGACGCATCCGGATTGGCGGTATCGGAAAAGATGCGTTCTCAGATTCAGGGTCTCAGACAGGCGGAACGAAACACCGAAGACGGCATGTCGATGATCCAGACCGCGGAAGGATACTTGAGCGAGGTTCACGAGATCATCCAGAGGGTCAGGGTTCTTGCGGTTCAGGCCGCAAACGGCATCTACACCGCCGAGGACAGACAGCTTATTCAGGTGGAAGTGTCCGAACTGGTGGACGAAATCGATCGAATCGCTTCGCAGGCGGAATTCAACAAAATGAAGCTTCTTACCGGAGCGTATGCAAGACTTCATCCGACCGCGTCGATGTGGTTCCACATGGGCCCCAACATGCATCAGCGCGAAAGGGTATTCATCGAGACGATGACGACCGCCGCGCTCGGCTTGAGGAACCCCACGGTTCTTACTTTTATATCGATTTCCACCCCGGGCAAAGCGAACGCGGTCATAGGACTTGCTGACGAAGCCCTGAGGACGATATCAAAGCAGAGGGCGGACCTCGGCGCATACTACAACAGGCTTGAGCATGCGGCGAGAGGACTTATGAACGCCTACGAAAACGTACAGGCGTCGGAAAGCCGGATAAGGGACACGGACATGGCGGAACAGATGACATCGTTCGTCAGATACCAGATCCTTACCCAGGCTGCGACTTCAATGCTCGCGCAGGCGAACACAAAGTCGCAGACAGTGTTGCAGTTAATGCGTTAATCCTGAGCCAACATCGCAGAATCATTCTGAATGCCGGGTCAACACCCGGCTTTCTTTTTTTCCCGGGACTCTAATGACCCTGCCGGAATCGTTGATGATGCATGTTTTCCTGAATGACGAAATTAATACATGAACAGGGGAGAAAGAATGCGGGAAAATCAATTCTTCAGAGGGAGGGAAAGCAGGCTCAGGGGATCGACCTGAATTCCCTGAATGACAAGAGACACATGAAGGTGTGATGCCGTGGAAATGCCCGTGGAACCCACGTGTCCGATCACATCTCCCGCCTTTATCATTGTCCCTTCCTTTACCGAAAGGTCGTTCATATGCATATAATATGAAAAAATCCTGTTACCATGGTCAATGACAACAAAATTCCCCTCATAATACAATTTATCAGCCAGGGCGATCTTCCCGCCGGCGATTGCATACACCGGCTCACCTGTTTTACCCCTGAGGTCGACACCGCCGTGGATGCTGACCTGGTTCGGCAGCCTCACTTTTCTCCTGCTTTTGTACCGGTACCGCATGTACAGCCTTTTTGACCAGAACTGCGACGTTACGTAATGCATGTTCCTGGGATGAGAAAACACTTCGTCGAGATTATCAGGATTGTTCATTGAAAACGCCTTCCGCTTTTTTTCCACGCATTGTTTGATGAACTCGAGCGTTTCCTGGCTTAGCTTGTGGTCGACATTTGAATACTTGCCGAGATCAAGAGGGTGCACACTGAAGGCAAAGTCAGCCTTCATTATTTGAACAAAAGACTGAACACTATTCCGGCCGCTCCCGGCGTTATACGAGACTGTCAGCTGCGTTTTACCCGTCTCCTGTTCCGGTGGCACCGGCACCAGGGCCCTGTAACCCCACTTTCTTTTCACCGGAACGACGGGGTGTGTTCCAAATTGCACTGAATGCACGGTCAGATTTCCCGGATCGCCGTCTTTTCCGGCTATTTCAAGATACAAGACCTCACCCTGAGCGAAGCTCCTGGAATAGAGGTCCACCCTCACCTCCTGGTTGCCCAGTTCTAATTTTTGAACACCCGGCATGTTGTATCCCGCCGGCGCAAGGACCCGATGGTAGGGATATTGATCATTTCGGAGCTCAATCCTTGAATTCGGTTCACCCCGCAGTCCGATAAATGAGCAGTTGAGGCATGTTAAGACAAGAAACCAGATGAGAAACACTCTTCTGCCTGGGACAAATATCTGCGCCGGAAACATCGGCTACTCTCCATACACCGCACGGTACTGTTCAAGAAACTTTCCCGTTCTCAGAATGTAAAACCTGGTCTCCTCGAAAGGGACAAACTCCATGTAATAATCCATATCCGGCGCGTCGAGCTGCCGTTTCCATTTCAGGACATTGCCGGCCCCGCCGTTATACCCCGCCACCATGTAATCG
This sequence comes from Spirochaetota bacterium, assembly GCA_041737965.1. Taxonomy (GTDB): domain Bacteria; phylum Spirochaetota; class UBA4802; order UBA4802; family UBA5550; genus JAFGJK01. Next base: position 50,382 of record JBGSQT010000035.1, read on the forward strand.
AAATTCCCCTCGAGAAAGCCCCTTAGCCATGATATGTACTGGGTCCCGAAAAGTACCGACGTGCAGGGGTCCTTGAGATCATACCCCTTCGGGATGGAGATGTCCCGGGCGATCCCCCTGGCGGTCGCCGGCATCAATTGCATGAGTCCCACCGCGCCGGCCGAGGAGACCGCGGTATGATTGAAAAGCGATTCCGCTTTGATAAGCGAGTAAATCATCGCCTCATCGACTTTAAAGCGTCCCGCCGATTCCTTAACGCATTTTTCGAAAGGTTTCGGCAGCAGCGTCCTTACGGCATCTTCCGGCATGACAGCGATGTTTTCCTTGATTGAATCAAGCCGCATCAGCTCTATGGCGGCATACACGCCGAGGTGTGCGTATCCGTATTTTCGTCCGAAGTATCCGACGGCCCGGTACAGCTCGCGCCTGGACCTTTCATCGTCCGGCACGAGCTGCATCTCCCGGTATATTCCGGAAATGTCTCCTGTTTCAAAATACTTTTCCATGTCCGGAAACCGCGTGCCCGAAGGAGGTGACGACCTGAAATATTTTCCAAAGGAGCCGTATTCGTTCATTTTCGGATGATCGATGCCGCCGATCCTTTTCGTCCTGGCAGCGATGTCTTTTTGTTTTATAAACAAAAGCATATGGTAGAGCATTGCCCTGCCGGCACTTTCTCCCGACGCTTTCCGGTATTGCTCCTCCAATTCCTCAAGGGAACTTTCTCCGGCTAACCGGGAAAAAAGCCTCCAGGTATAGGACGAATCCGGATTGTAGAACGCCATATCCTCGGCGATCTTCATCGCACCGGCAGAATCCCCCGCTGCCGATTTCAGCCGATAGAGCCAGAATCTGCAATTGCCCGAATCCGACGATTCCGGGAACGACTTCACCGACTCGGCAAGATACCTGAGAGCATCGCCGGTGTCGTTTTTCCGGATGGCTTCCCTTCCAAGGAGCCACAAAAATTCCGCGGTATTCGGATCAGCGGGGTACTTTTCAGCATATTCCTCAAGGATCTCCCGGGACCCGGCACTTTTCCTCGATCCCATGTATCGCGCGGTGCGCTCCATCGCTTCCCTTGCCTGCGGCTCCTTTTTGGACTGGATGATTTTCATATACAGACCGATCGCCTGTGCCTTCCTCCCCATGGACCAGAGCTCATCACCATGGACCTTTACAAGATCGACGCGATCCTCCCCGCTGCCCGGAAGTTCCGCCGCCTTCCCGCTCCTCGTCAGGCACCTTACAAGAAGCTGTTCTCTGCGGAAACCGCCGGACTGATCGCCACCATCCGTAATGAGTGCGGCGGCTTCCCTGTATTTTCCGCCATGGTACAGAGCCTCTGCGATGGAAATCCTCTCATCGGAGGTAAAGTCCGCAGTATTTTTATCAATAAGGAGGGCGATCTTGTTCGCTGCCACGACCGCCTGCCAGCCTGACGGGTCCGGATACACGGCCCTCCCGTATTCCGCCAGCGCCCCGGCCCCGTCACCCTCGGACTCTCGAATCGACGCGATACGGATATGTATGATGGAGAGGGACCCCGGATCAGAATACGACTTCAGAAGGTCGCTCAGGCACCCGAGCGCATCCGCTTTGCGTCCGAGGGACACAAGGGACTGGGCCTTCACCAGCATGGCATCGCGATACAGCCCGCTTCCGTTTTTCGGAACAAGGTCGGCGAACTTCACCGCATACTCGTGCTCCCGGTACATGTAATACAGCTTCGCAAGTTCGCACGCGGCGTCCGGGTAAAATTTTGATTTAAAATGGAAGCCGGTTAAAAAACGATACACCGGTATGGGGAAATGGCGGAGCCCGTTATCGAAATGGCCCTTAAACGCGCTGTTGGCGAAATGAAGCACCGCGAGCCGGTAGTCTTTCGATTCCAGGAAGGCGCGGCCCAGAAGGTAATGCTCTGCCGGCGTCGAGGCCTTGGCGCCAAGCGTCGCGATTATTTCAGACGGCTTTGAATAGAACCCAAGCTCAGAAAGGTGTTCGGCGGGCAATTCCCTCGAACACGCCACGAGCAGAAGGGTGACCGTCAGCAGGGCGTTTCTCATGGTCCGACTCTCCATTATTGTTTTTTCAGGTATTCCCCGAAATCCTTGATTTCTTGAAGTCTGGGGTCCTCCCATATCGTATCAAAGAGGGTCTTGTCTTCCGGGGTTCTGTAATAGCTGTCCGCATGAAAAAGCATATAAAGCTCTTTTTTTTCCTTGTACTCGCCATATTTCAGGGCCAGCCCCTCATCGATTTCCCTGATTTCCTTTTTCAGCCCTTCGATTTCAGCAGCGATCTCCCCGGCCTTCTCATTTCTCTTTCGCCTCTCGTAGTAAAGACGTTTTCTGTTCAGCCCGTCGAGCCTGTTGAGCCGCGCGATCAGGCCGGCCCCTTCATCGGGCGGGACTATCCCCGAGGCCGCGGCGGCGCGCTCCCCCACCGCCCGGTGGAGCTCCTTGTAATTCATGTAACCGAATTCGGACGCTTCGCCGACCGGCAGTGTTGATTCAAGTATGGAAAAAAACGCGAAGCGCTTCCCCTGATGCACTTTCTTTATCGCGGCCACGTATTCATAGAGCCTCATGGAATACAGGCTTTCCCGGTAATTGTCGGCCATGCCGAGCCTGATCCTGCCGGAGCTCATTTCCCTGTACCCGAGCCTGAGATAATTTCGCGCCGAAGCCGTGTCGGATTTTATCACGTTCTGGGCGAAGCGGTTGAGTATCATCGTCGTGTCATTTATATCGCGCTTCAGCGAGGTCCTGTAAAGGGAGATCAGCAGTTCCTGCGACTTCCGTATCTCCTGAAAGGAATCGGAGAACAGGAATTTCATGTAAAGAAGCTGGGCGATGATATCGCGCTGGACCGCCTCCCGGAATATTTTTTTTTCCTCATCGGTCCCGCCGTTGGAAATCGAGCTGTCTATGAAATAAAAAAAATAGCGGTTGTCTTTCAGTCCCTTTTCCGCGCTTCTCTGTTCCCCGGCGCTGAGGCTGGACCGTGTTCTCTGGGCATGCAGGGCCCCCGCCATGCAGACAGCGGCAATCACTCCAAGAGCCGCCGCGATGTATGGTTTTCCGCGTTTCATCTTCCTGGCCGCATCAGAGGTCAAAAACCTTCCCTTCCGTGGCCATGAGTATTTCCGGGGTATCAGTCCTGGAATTGTCTCTGTGCTCGATCGCTCCGTTGAAATTTTCATACAGCTTCGCGTCTGTATACGAGGGATCATGGTGGGTAAGCACCAGGGTTTTCACGTTCCATCGGATGCCGCAGTTGACCGCCATTGTATAGCTTGTATGGCCCCAGTCGATCTTTATAAATGATTCGTCAAGGGTATACTGTGAATCCAGCACCAGAAGGTCGGCGGCTTCGAAAAAATCGAGCTTCGCGTTCTGCGCTTCCAAAACCTCCCCGGTAAACTCAGCGTCCGTGGCGAAAATAAAAATCTTCCCTTTCTGCCTGAATCTGAAGGCAAAGCTTCCGCCAGGGTGTTTCAGCGAATGAAAATCCACCGCGAGATCGTCCTCAAGCATCAGGGTCTTCTTCATTTTGGGGTCCAGATGGTGAAAATACTTTGTAGAAGGGGTGCCCTCGAACGTAGCGGGAAAATAGGGCGGCCTCATCTGGTTTTTCAGGTATTCCTCCTGATCATTGTACATGGAATAAAAGTGTATCTCATTGCCCTTTATGTAGAGCGGTTTGAAAAACGGGAGTCCCTGTATATGATCCCAATGATAATGGGTGAGGAGAATGTGCACCACCCCCTCCCCTCTGCCGCAGGGGCCTTTCATCAGCTCGTCCCCCAGCGGCCTGATCCCGGACCCGCAGTCGATAATATACATGAGGCCGCTGTCGGAGGTGACGGTCGCGCAGGTGGTGTTGCCGCCGTATACGCAACGGTACATTTCCGGCATTGTCTCGAGAAAGCCGTCTATCTGATCAGCGCTTTTCAGGCCGTACTCGATGGCGCTTTTCAATATATGACGGATCTTTCCGGAATATTCGTCGTTGGAAATCGGTGTGGCCAGAGAGCCTCGCACACCCCACAATCGTATCTGCATAATTCTATCCCGTGTATCTATATTAGCTCATTCTATCGCAGCGATGAATAATATTCAAGATTTTTTTATTTACGAGGAGTATTCTGTGCCCTGACTTCAAGTTTTCAATGCAATAGAGGCAACGACATCACAGGCGGATTTCCATCCAAGAGACTTTCGAGGCCTAGAATTAATAATGTGGAGTATTTCAGAAAAACGGTCATCCGTCAAGCCGCGAAAGCTTTTATT